>NZ_JARPUS010000012.1 GCF_029537485.1 Pseudomonas sp. GOM6 | reverse complement strand
ACGCCACTGTCTTCGGTGAAGTCGTTGGCGGTAACGGTGATGGTCGGTGCGTCATTAACCGGGGTAATGTTTAGCGTAACGGTTTCGGTGTCTGACTTGGCGCCACCTAGGCCGGTGTTGCCAAGGTCGTTGGTGGTCACGGTCAATGTCACTGTGCCGTTTGCGTCTTGGGCGGTGGTATATGTGACATTGCTGCTGGCGATAAAGGCGTTGATATCGCTGATGCTGCCGGTCAGCACTAGGCTGGACGGGCTGCCCGTTACTGTGACGCCATTTGCGCTGGTGGCGCTCAGGCTGCCGGTAGGTACGCTGAGGGTTACGCTTACTGGCGCATTGCCGGCGTCGACGTCAGCAATGCTGATGCCGGTGATGGCGCTGGTCACATCTTCAGTGACGTTGATTGAGCCAGGTACTGTGTTGACCGGCGCGTCGTTTCCGGGGCGCACATTGATGGTCATGTTGTGCGTTACGCTGTCGGTGCCGCCATTGGCGGTACCGTCGCCATCGACAACCGTGATGCTGACATTGCGCGGCGTGCTATCGGGGGCTTGCGAGCTATTGCCGTAGGCAACTCGTTGCAGTAATGCGTCAACGGCGGCTGGTGTCGCTTTATCGTTGAGGCTGATGACTAGCGGTGCGCTACCGGTGCCACCGCTAATGGTGCCAATCGACTCGCTGCCGCTACCGGCGTTGTAGCGCACGTCAGTGCCGATTACGCGAATTTGACCAACGCCATTGCCTTGGTTTTGCACGATCAGAATGTCTTGGTCGGCCACCGCATTGCTGATGCTGACGGTCAGTGAGCCCCCGTCGAAGTTGCTCGAATCGATATCTGTAAGCACCACGGTGCCATCGAGGAGGGTGTATCTGATTCCGGCATTCTGATTTTCGTTGTAGTTAAAGCTGCTGCGCATACCCGTCAGGCTTGGGGCGTCGTTGGTTCCGGTGATGGTCAGCGTAAGGTTTTGTGGAGTAGTCCCGCCGTTGCTGTCAATAATGTCGTAGGTGACGGTGATTTCACGGGGTTCGCCCGCTGCCAGGCTTTGGAAACTGGCATCGGCAGGATCGACGACCAGACTATTACCATTCAGGGTCAGACCATTGGTCAGGCCTTGAACATTGCTGACGCTGAGTACGTCGCCGCTGTCGACATCGCTGGCACCGGCCAGCAGGTCAACGTTGAAATTGGCGCCATCTTCGTTGGCAGTGGCGGTGAGGAGGGCATCGACGGTAGGCGCATCGTTAATCGGCGTGATGTTGAGCGTCAGCGTATCGCTGTCGGACAGGGCGCCGCCCAGGCCGGTGTTGCCGAGGTCGTTGGTGGTCACGGTCAATGTCACCGCGCCATTGGCGTCTTGGGCGGTGGTGTAGTTGACGTTGCTGTTGGCGATAAAGGCGTTGATAGCGCCGACGGTACCGCTCAGTACTAGGCTGTTGGAGCCTGCGCCGCTGACGGTAACGCCGGAGCCATTAATGGCGTTCAGGCTACCGCTGCCACTGGCTACGCTGAGGGTAACGCTGACCGGGCTGCCGTTGGCGTCGACGTCAGCAATACTGATGCCGGTGATGGCGCTAGCCACGTCTTCGGTGACGTCGATGGATGCCGGTACTGTGTTGACGGGGGCGTCGTTCACCGGGTTGACGGTGATGGCCACGCTGTCGACGTCGGTCAGCTCACCATCTGTGGTGGTTACGGTGAGCGTGTCAGCGCCGTTGTAATCTGCCTCTGGTGTATAGCGCAGGCTGTTGAGGGCGATATTGATAAGAATTTTGTTGCCGCTCAGGGTGAGACTACCGCTGCCATTACCGCTAACGGTGACGCCGAAGGACGAGCCTAGGGTCAGTACGCCGTGTTCGACACTGAGGGTGGTGCTGAGGTTGTTGTCATCGACATCGCTGATGCTGATGCGCTGGCCGCCATTGAAGCGCAGCGAGCCATCTTCATTAACACTGCGTGCGCCGGGCACATCGTTGACCGGTGCGTCGTTAATGGCATTGATTTCAATGTTCAGGGTGGATGAGTCGGTCAACGAACCGTCGCTGAGTGTATAGCTGAACTGCGGCACCGGGCCGTTGTAGTTGGGGCGCGGTGTGAAGGTGAAGTCGCCATTGCTGGCGATGGTCAGACTGCCCACAAACGGAATGGTGACAGTGCTGCCGGCGGCGAAAGTGAAGGGCAGGCCGGTGATGCTGAACTGGGTGACACTCAGTTCACTGTGCGGGTTATCGACGTCGGTATCGTTAGCCAGTACGTTGCCAATGGCCTGATTGTCTTCGTCAATGGTGATGCTATCGGCGACGCCAATCGGTGCATCGTTGATCGGGTTGACGCCGATGGTGACGGTGCCGGTGGCGACACTGTTGGCCTCGCCCTGGCCGTCATTGACCGAGTAGGTGAAGGAGCCAACGGCGTCGGTGCCGTTGTAATCTTCCGGGGCGTTATAGATCAGACCGGTCAGTTCGACTGCGGTCAGAGTGTCGCCATTGCTGATGGGGGAGCCATCGGACTTGGTGACGGCGCCGAGGGTAGGTAGGCCGGTGACGGTGATGGTCAGGCTGTCGTTATCGATATCGCTCGGTGCCGTCAGACCCAGCGGGGTTCCGGTGCTTTCTTCATCTACGGTGATATTGCCACTGGCGACGACCGGTGCATCGTTGACTGGTGTCACCGTGCCACTGACAGTTGCAGTGCTGCTCAGAACTCCATCGGTGACTGTATAGGTAAAGTTGGCGGGGCCATTGTAGTTGGTGTCCGGAGTGAATATCAGCAGGCCATTGCTCAGGGTCACGGTACCATTGCCGACGATGGCAGAACCGCCTTCGGCGATGGCCTGGCCATTGATCTCGGAAATTCTCAGGTTCTCACCATCAAGGTCGCTGTCATTGGCTAGTACATCGATGCTGATGGTGCCGTCTTCATTGAGCGTGAACCGGTCATCTTGAGCAGTTGGGGCACGGTTTGGTTGCAACGTGGCAGCATCGGCATCGCCGCCCAAACCAAACAGTTCATCCTGCTCGTTACCCCCGATTCCGAGGCCGGAAGTCGCAAAGCCAATTGTTGGGTCCACCCTCCCGCCCACGGTATCCAGCATCACGAAACTATGACCACCACCAGCGCCGCCTCCAGCGCCGCCTCCAGCGCTCGGGCCGGCGGCAGTTGCTTCGAGTTCGACGGTCGGGTCGAAGCCAGCGGCCAGGGCCTGTTCGAGGTCTGTGTTTTTGTTGGTGTCCGAATCCGCAGTTTCTTTATCTGCGCTGCCGCCCTGCCAAGTGCTGTTTGCGCCGACCTGGGTTATCTCGCCAGTGGCTAGCTGCAGCGTGGCGCTTCCGCCGGCCTCGGTGATGAGCTGTTCGCCCGCAAGTAGCTGTTCTCCTTCGAAGACTTGACGCTTGAATCCATCTGCCGAAACGGCAAAGACCTGGCCAACGATGTTCTTGATGATGGCGGCGATGAGGCTCATGCGTGAAGCTCCTGATGCTGTGCGCTAGGTACCGTGCGCGTGCATGAAAAAAGAAAGCTTGGTAACAGCTGGGCAGCTTATGATAGTTATTTGGCGCCATTAATTTGGCTTTATTCCTGATTGGAATTGATCATATGCCAAACTATTGACCGTGTGGCACCGATCATAAACAATTGCTGCCACTGATGTCACTTTGATATCGATAAGTTTAATTTGTGAACTGCGTCTCCTTGATGCGGCGGCTTTATCGGCATTGCAATCGGGTGCTCATGGGCTGCACGCGCGCTGCCTATAAGCCTTGCCCAATACGAAGAAGGATCTGATTCGCCATGCGTTTTCCATTGGTCACCTTGCCGCTCATCTTTACTTTGTCGATCTCTGCTCATGCGCAAACGCTGGATGAGGCAATTCGTAGTGCGCTGGAATATCACCCGGAAATTCAGGCCGGTGTGAATGCTCGTCTGTCCGTTGATGAACAGATGAAGGCAGCTGAAGGAGGATACTTGCCGCAGGTCGACCTTCTTGCGGGTTATGGTCGTGAAGGTACTGATAGTCCGGGTGTGCGTGCCGGGTTCGACCATGGCTATGAAACGCTGACGCGTGGCGAGTCCAGCGTGCGCCTGCAGCAAATGCTATTTGATGGTTTTGCCACCAGCAGTGAAGTGGCCCGACAGCGCGCCACAGTCAATGCGCGTGCCTATGAGCTGCTCGGTACTTCTGAGCGTACCGCTCTGGATGTGGTGCAGGCCTACATCAATGTGCTCAGTCGCCAAGAACTAGTACGTTTAGCGCAGGAAAACCTGCTTAGCCACGAGCGTATCTACGATCAGATCAGTCTGCGCAGCGAGCATGGTGTAGGGCGTACCGCTGATCTTGATCAGGCCGAGGCCCGTCTGGCGCAGGCTCGCAATAACCTGATCACTGAGCAGACCAATCTCGCAGATGCACGCGTCAACTATTTCAGCATTGTCGGGGCTGACCCGGTCGATCTGAGTATGCCCAGTGGCCTCGAAGGGCAGTTGCCAGCGGATCTGCAAGCGGCACGTATGGAGATGCTGGCTAATAACCCTTTTCTACGTTCGGCTGAGGCTGACGTGAAGGCTACTGAAGAGCAGTATGAGGCAGCCAAATCTACTTTCTACCCGCGCTTCGATGCCGAGCTATCGCACGGTGCGGATAACAATATTGATGGCGTTCCTGGCCATGTGAAAGAGTGGCAGGCGATGGTGCGTATGCGCTACAACCTGTTTGCCGGTGGTAGTAACAAGGCTGATTTGCAATCCAAGGCGCACCTTACCAATCAGGCCATGGATGTTCGTAATAATGCATTGCGCGTTTTGAGCGAAGATCTTGGCCTGGCTTGGAATGCCCTTGACAATGCGCGACAGCAACTGCCGATAGCGCAACAGTACGTTGATTACACTACTCGCGTGCGCGAGTCCTATCAGAAGCAGTTCACGCTGGGCGAGCGTACGCTGCTCGACCTGTTGGATAGCGAGAACGAGTTGTTCACTGCGTCTCGCCGTCTTGAAGAGGTTCGCTCGCTCGAACTGTTTACGCAGTATCGGATCAAGGCCACCATGGGCTCGCTGCTCAAAAGCCAGGGTGTAGTTGCGCCGATGGCGTCCGTACCTCTGGATGAGGTTCAGACGAGAGCGACACTGCCCAGTCTGAATTAAATGCCTGCCTTCTTGCTCTGGATGAATGAGGAAGTCGGTGCCGTTAAACGTTTCCTAGCCGCTATTGCGTGCTTTGAGTCCGCTTCCCTCCAGCGCAAGAGTGACCCCGCGTGGTAGTAGAGAACACTCCGCAACAGCCTCATAGCGATCCTCGAGATCGCTACGATGACCCTTTGTTGGACAGCTTGCTGTCGCTTTGTTTGCTGCACCAAAAGTCTGTCAGTCGAGCTATGCTGACCGCCGGCCTGCCTCTGCCAGAACAGCGATTGAGCGCGGACCTGCTGCCTCGGGCGGCAGCTCGCGCCGGGTTGCAGGGGCGCTGGTTACGACGAGAGTTAGAGCAGATTCCGGCGATTGCCTTGCCGGCGCTGCTGCTGTTGCGTAGTGGCCGCAGTGCGTTGCTACTGGGCTGGGATGAGCAAAAACGTGCCCGGGTCATGCCTTGCGAGAGCGAGGGTGGCGAGGTGTTGGTTAGTCTCGAGGCCTTGAAGGAGGACTACAGCGGCCAGGTGTTCTTTGCCCAGCCACAGCACAAGTTCGACCTGAGCCACGGAGAGCTGATTCCGCGGACGAAATCATGGTTCCGTGACACCTTGAAGCGTTCGCGCTGGCTTTATATCGATGCTGTCGCCGCCAGTCTGCTGATCAACCTGATCGGGCTGGTTACGCCACTGTTCGTGATGAACGTCTACGACCGTGTTGTGCCTAACCAGGCCGCCGCGACACTCTGGGTGCTGGCGATCGGTGTTACCGGTGCTTTTCTCTTCGATCTGCTACTGAAAACCTTGCGCAGCCTGTGCCTGGATCTGGCCGGTAAGAAGACCGATCTGATCATCTCGGCGACCTTGTTCGAGCGCATTGCCGGCATGGCCATGAAGCACCGCCCGGCACGAGTCGGCAGCTTTGCGCAAAACATCCACGAGTTTCAGTCGCTGCGCGACTTCCTCGCCTCGTTGACGATGACCACGGTCATCGACTTGCCGTTCACCGTGCTGATTCTGGCTGTGATTGCCATGCTTGGTGGTCATCTTGTCTGGGTGCCACTGCTGGCGTTCCCCATTGCTGCGCTGATTACATGGAGCCTGCAACGGCCGATGGCCGAGACGATGGAACGGACCATGGCGCTGGCTGCCGAGCGCCAATCGAGCCTGATCGAAACGCTGGCGGGGCTGGATGCGGTAAAGGTCAATAACGCCGAAAGTGAGCGTCAGTACCTGTGGGAGCAGACCATCGGTACGTTGAGTCGCCTGGAGTTGCGTGTGCGCATGCTGTCGAACCTGGCGATGAACTCGACGATCTTGCTGCAGCAGATGGCGGGCGTGGCCGTCATAGTAATCGGCGTCTATCAGATCATTGACGGCAACCTGAGCATGGGTGGGCTGATTGCCTGCTACATGCTCAGTGGCCGTGCCCTTGGTCCGCTGACCCAGATGTCTGGTTTGCTGACGCGCTACCAGCAAGCTCGAGTCACCATGGGCTCGGTCAATTACATGATGGATTTGCCCCAGGAGCGCCAGCCTGACGAGCGCCCGCTCAAGCGCCAGGCACTACAGGGTGCAATCGAGTTTCGTCAGCTGGACTTCCACTATCCGGATCAACAGCAGGCGGCCCTGAAGAATATCAATCTGGTGGTTCGTCCAGGCGAGAAAATCGGCATCATCGGCCGCAGTGGTTCGGGCAAGAGCTCCCTGGCAAAGTTGATCGTTGGCCTGCATCAAGCCGATGCCGGCAGTCTGTTGGTAGATGGCATTGACGTGCGGCAGCTGGATGTGGGCGATCTGCGCCACAACATTGGCTATGTGCCACAGGATATCCAGCTGTTTTCAGGGACTCTGCGCGACAACCTGGTGACGGGGGCGCGCTACGTCGAGGATGAACTGGTTCTGCAAGCCTCGGAACTGGCTGGTGTGCATGAGTTCGCTCGGCTCCACCCCAAAGGCTATGAATTGCAGGTGGGTGAGCGTGGGCAGAACCTGTCCGGCGGACAGCGGCAAAATGTGGCGCTGGCACGTGCGCTATTGCTAGACCCTCCCATTTTGCTGCTGGACGAGCCGACCAGCGCTATGGATAACCCTGGCGAGGAGCGCCTCAAGCAGCGTTTGAGCGCTGTGATAGGCAACAAGACGCTGCTGCTCGTTACCCATCGTTCTTCGATGCTGTCGCTGGTCGACCGGCTTATCATCGTCGACCGTGGGGAGGTCGTCGCCGACGGCCCGAAAGGTGCCGTCATGGAAGCGCTGAAGAAGGGACAGATCAGTGTCGGTTAGTAGCCTGAGAAGCGCGCTAGGTGCTTATTTCGGAAAGCGTGCCGGGAAGGGCGATGAGCCTATGCCGGAAGTGAGCAAGGCGCTGATCGAGGATGCCCCGCGGGTCATTCGCTTGACGATTTGGGGGTTGATCGGTTTCGTTGCGTTCTGTCTTTTGTGGGCCCACTTTGCCGAAGTCGATGAAGTGACTCGCGGTGATGGCAAGGCAATTCCCTCATCAAAGCTGCAGAAAATCCAGAACCTGGAAGGCGGTATCGTCGCCGAGTTGTTTGTTCGCGAGGGGCAGGTCGTCGAGGTAGGTGATCCTCTGGTGCGTCTCGATGACACTCGATTTGCCTCCAATGTCGGCGAAACCGAGGCGGATAGGCTTTCCCTGCTGATGCGTGTGGAACGGCTTGGCGCCGAAGTCGAGGAGCGCGAGTTGGTGGCTCCGGAGGAAGTGCTTGAAAAGGCTCCCGGCCTGGCCGAGAGCGAGCGCGCCTTGTTTCTCAGTCGCCAGCAGCAGCTCGAGAATGAAATCGCCGGTCTCGAGGAGCAGCTGGTGCAACGACAGCAAGAGCTGCGCGAGTTCATCTCGAAGCAGGCACAGTTCCGCAACAGTCTCAATCTACTGCGCCAAGAGATTCAGATGTCCGAACCTCTGGTTGCCGAAGGCGCCATCTCTCGCGTGGAGGTGTTGCGCCTCAAGCGCACAGAGGTAGAAAGCCGGGGCCAGCTGGAGGCCACGACCTTGGCCATCCCACGTGCCGAGTCGGCCATCAAGGAAGTGGAGCGCAAGATTGATGAAACCCGTGGCCGCTTCCGCAGTGAGGCCCTTACGGAGCTCAATGAGGCTCGCACCGAACTGAACAAGATTCGGTCGACCGGTAAAGCGCTTGAGGATCGCGTCAACCGCACGTTGGTCACTTCACCGGTGCGCGGTATCGTCAAGCAGTTGCTGGTGAACACGATTGGTGGCGTTATTCAGCCCGGCAGTGACTTGGTAGAGATCGTGCCGTTGGACGACACGCTGTTGGTGGAGGCGCGCATTCGTCCACAGGACATCGCCTTCCTGCATCCTGGGCAGAAAGCGGTTATCAAGTTCACGGCGTACGACTACACCGTATACGGCGGTTTGCAAGGTGAGCTGGAGCAAATTGGTGCCGATACCATCACCGACGAAGAAGGCAACAGCTTCTACCTGATCCAGCTGCGCACCGAGAAAAGCCATTTGGGGACCGATGAACATCCACTGCTGATCATTCCCGGGATGGTTGCCTCGGTAGATATCATCACAGGCAAGAAGAGCATCCTGAGCTACCTGCTCAAGCCTATTATTCGCGCCCGTGCTGAGGCACTGCGCGAGCGCTAGTCTCCGCCGATGGCGGTCAGTAGCACGTGCTCCATTTCTGCCACCCAGCTCTGCAGGCGCGGCTCGTCGAGTTGGGCCAGGGCAGCGTAGCGGCGGCCACCCCAGACCATCAAGAGCAGTGCCTCGATGCGGGCCGGGGAGGGGGGCTGAGGTAGGTCGTGGCAGCGCGCGAACACCTGCTGCCATTTACTCAACAGTTCCTGGTAGGCGCGCAAGTGCTGGCGTTGATCGGCCACTTGGATTTCCAGCTGGGCCACTTCGAAGGTGAACAGCTGGTAGATCGATTCCTGCGGCCCGCAACTCAGCCACAGCAGACGTGAAACCCGCGAACGCCAGTCCAGCTCAGGTGCGATCACCTGTTCGTCGATGTGCTGCAGCAGCTGCTCGATGCAGTGGCGCACATAGCCGGAAAACAGCGCCTGCTTGCTGGGGAAATATTCATACAGCGTGCCCACGGCGAAACCGGCCTCCAGCGCCACCGCACGGGTGGTAACGGCGGCCCAGCCGTCGCGTTGCCAAATCCGAACAAAGGCCTGGTAGATGGCCTCCACGGTGAATACCGCGCGGGCCTGGCGGGGGCGCTTGAGCGGCTTGCTTCTGGGCTTTGACGCCTCTTCGGGCGTTGCCTTGGTGTTTCCGAACCCCTTCTTATCCATTGCCCTCTACTCTGTCGTTTCTTATTTGTTCGCCACTGCCAGAGGACTCGCAAATGCCCCAATCCGTCAAGCTTACCCGCCTGCTTACACGCAAGGGCGCTCTCGACCAGAGCCGCATCGACAGCCTCGACTTCGACCTGACCCCGGCGCCTGGCGAAGTCATCCTCAAGCCTGACCATTTCTCCCTGACCACCAACAACATCACCTACGCCGCCTTCGGCGATTCGATGCGCTACTGGGATTTCTACCCGACCGGCGAGGCCGACTGGGGGCACATGCCGGTATGGGGCTTCGCCGATGTGGTGGCTTCGGCGGTGGAGGGCATCGAGGTGGGGGCGCGCTACTACGGCTACTACCCCATCGCCAGCTACGCCCGGATCAAGGCCGGCGTCACCCCGCGCGGTTTCCGCGCCCTCGATGAACACCGTGCCGAATTGCCGACACCCTACAATCAATACCCGCTGTGCTCGGCTGACCCCTACTACAGCCCGGAATACGAAGACCTGCAGGCGCTGCTCAAACCGCTGTATCTGACCTCGGCCATGCTTGCCGATTTCCTGATCGACAACCAGTTCTTCGGCGCCAAGCGCCTGGTGTTCTCCAGCGCATCGAGCAAAACCGCGTACTGCACGCTGTTTTGCCTGGAAGGGCACGATATCGAGTGCATCGGCCTGACCTCGCGCGGCAACATTCCCTTCGTCGAGCAGCTGGGTTGCTACAGCAGTGCCCTGGCCTACCAGGATCTGGAACGGCTCGATGCCAGCGTGCCGACCGTCTACGTCGACTTCTCCAGCGACCTGACGCTGCGCGACCGGGTGCACGCCCACTTCGCCGACCAGCTGACCTACAGCTGCGTGGCCGGCTCGGCGCAGAACACCGAAGAGGCCGAATACAAGGCTGCCAGCGGACCGGAGCCGAAGATGTTCTTCGCCCCAATCCAGATGCGCAAACGCAACGTCGACTGGGGCTCGGGCGGTGTCTCGCGTTACGTCGGCGAGGGCATGGTGAAGTTCTTCCAGCGCATCGAGGCCAGCGGCAATCAATTAGTTGAAGTGGTGCACAACGAAGGCTACGAAGCCGCCGCCGAAATCATCTCAGGCCTGGTGCACGGCCGCCTGTCGCCGCAGCAAGGGCAGATCGTACGTCTGCGCAGCTGATGGCCGGCCAGCGGCGAGTTTCAGGGTCATTCCTGGGGTGAAATCTGATCTCGCCGGGCGCCAATGCCGCCGTCCACCTGGCCGAGGACGTGTGGGTGAGATTGGCGTGGAGTCGCCCGAGGAGCGGCTCCACGCCTGAAGGGCTGGCGGTGCAATGCCGCCAGCTTGTGTTTGCGGCCATCCTTTCAGCGCTTACGGCTTATCCGGCCGCTGCCGCGCTGGCTTGATATGTCAGATCGTTGGCGCCTTTAGTCAAGTATTGGGCTATCGGGCATTCCACCATCCTGGCACCCATCTAGCGCCCGGAGAGGGCGTTTGCCATCCATAGAACAAGAGGTGCCTCATGAAAGCCGTCGTCATGCGTGACAGTCAGCTGCTGGTTGATTCGATTGCCGATCCGGTACCGGCGCAGGGTGAGGTGCTGGTCAAGACCCTGGCCTGCGGTATCTGCGGCTCGGACCTGCACATGTTCCATCACTGCGAGCTGGTGCTGAGCAACTTCAAGCGCGGCAACCTGCCGATCGAGTTCGATACCCAGCAGGATGTGGTGTTTGGCCACGAGTTCTGCGGCGAGGTCCTCGACCATGGACCGGGTAGCGACAAGGCGCTCAAGGTAGGGACCAAGGTCTGCTCGCTGCCGTTCGTGATCCGCGATAACCAGTTCCATCACATTGGCTACTCCAACCAGTACCCAGGTGGCTATGGCGAGCAGATGGTGCTGGCCGAGCAGATGCTGATGCCGGTGCCGGGCGACCTGCCGGCCGATATCGCCGCCCTGACCGAGCCGCTGACCGTGGCTGCGCATGCCGTCAGTCGTGCTCAGCTGGTCGGCGGCGAGGTGCCTGTGGTGGTGGGGTGCGGTCCGATTGGCCTGGCGGTCATCGCCATCCTCAAATCGCAGGGCGTCGGCCCGATCGTGGCGTCGGATTTCTCGCCCAAGCGCCGTGCCCTGGCCGAGAAGATGGGCGCCGACGTGGTGGTCAACCCGGCCGAGCAGTCACCTTACCAGTCCTGGCTGCAGGTGGCGGCGCCGCAAGGCTACGACATCAACGGTCCGATGGCTCTGCTCGGTCTGGGGCCGCAGCCCAAGCCCTGCGTGGTGTTTGAGTGCGTCGGTGTCCCCGGCCTGATCCAGCAGGTCATCCAGAGTGCACCTCCGCGCTCGCGTTTGGTGGTGGTGGGCGTGTGCATGGAAAGCGACAAGATCGAACCTGTGGTGGCGATCGGCAAGGAAGCGAACGTGCACTTCTCCTTCGGTTACACCGCCGAAGAGTTCCACCAGACCCTGTATGCGCTGGCGGACGGCAAGCTGGACGGTGCGCCACTGATTACCGGCAAGGTGGATATGGCGGGCGTGAAGGGTGCCTTCGACACCCTGGCTAAGCCGGACGAGCACGCGAAGATCATGATCACCTTCGAGTGAGTGGGGGATAAAAGGCAGGGCACTGAATCCCTGCCTTTTCACGTAAGAAATAGAGAAGTCGTCAGCGTATTTGGGGCGCCAGTGTCTGGCGATCTCCTGATTCAGAAGCTTTTCTATTAACTAATGCAAGTCATTTGCAAGTAATTCGTTTTACAATAGCCGCCTAGCGGCGTTCAGGATTGGTGCCGCAGCCTCTGTTCCGGGCCGTTGAGGTGCTCCGGAGTTCAGTTTCCATTGCCCAGACCTGTCCTAATGTCCAAGAAGTCCCGCTCAAAACTCTGGTTCCTCGTCCACAGCTGGCTGGCACTGCCGATCTGGTTCTTCCTGCTGATCATCTGCGTGACCGGCACCCTGGCCACCGTCAGCCAGGAGATCGTCTGGCTGGCCAACCCGGACGTGCGTGCCAGCAAGCCGTCGGATGAGGCCGAGCGTCTCAGCTATGGCCAGATCCTGGCGGCCATCAACCGTGCCGAACCGGAGCTGGTGGTGCACAGCATCGATCGCCCGGACGAGGATCACTTCGCCCTCACGGTCCAGGTGAGTTATCCGGACGGCAGCTCGCCGACCCTCTACGTCAACCCCTACACCGGGGCGGTTCAGGGCGTAAGCCCGCAATTCGACTTCCGCCAGTTCACCCGCGCCCTGCATGGCTGGTGGTTGGTGCCGTTCACCAATGGTTTCAGCTGGGGCTGGTACCTAGTGTCGCTGACCGGCATCCCGATGCTGCTGTCGCTGATTACCGGGCTGGTGGTCTACAAGAAGTTCTGGAAGGGGTTCTTCCGCCCGCGCCTGCGTTTCAACCAGGGCGCACGCATCTTCTGGGGCGATTTTCACCGTCTGTCCGGCATCTGGTCGATCTGGTTCATCGCGGTCATCTCCATCACCGGCATCTGGTTCCTGATCCGCGCCTTGCTGTTCGACTTCCACATCTCCATCTCCACCGAGGGCGTGCCGCCGGTGGTGGCTCGTGAGGAAGTGCCGCTGGCGGCCACCGCCAAAGACGTGCCGCGTATCGATCTGGACCAGGCCGTGAGCGTCGCCCAGGGCGCCGTGCCGAGCCTGGAGGCCAGCTCGATCGATCTGCCGATCTACGCCTACGGCCATATCACCGTCTCCGGCCGCGGCTGGTACCCGCTGATGTTCCAGTCGGTGACCGTTAACCCGTACAACGGTGATATCGACGCCAAGCGCCTGCTGGATGATCGCTCCACGCTGGAGTTCGTCACCGAGTCCATGCGCCCGCTGCATGTCGGCGACTTCGGCGGGCTGTGGGTCAAGCTGATCTGGTTCTTCTTCGGCCTGCTGCTGAGCATGATGGTGCTCAGCGGCCTGCTGATCTGGACCAAGCGTACCGCCCAGGCCACGGCAGTCCTGCTCAAGCGTTCGCAGCGAGCCGAGCGTCCGCGCACGGTACAACCGATTGCTATTGCTGACGTTTCGGAGAGTCGTTCATGAGCAAGGCCGCAACCACTGCCCCGGCACCGTCTGTCCTCAGCCGTTGGTGGCACAAGTGGCGTTTTCACCTGAGCGCAGTGCTGATCCTGATTCCACTGGGCTTCATGCCCAAGTACTTCCACGACGTGGCGCTGTTCCGCGGTGACAGCGGACTGGGTGAACGCGAGATCGGCGAGGTTCAGGTCGGCCCCTGGAGCCTGCGCCTGGCCGAATTCCGCAATATGGCGCCACAGCTGGAAGGCCCGGCCGGTTACATGAAGGCCTTTAACGCCGCGCTGTGTAAGGGCTGTGGCGAGCAGGTCAAGGCCACCTACCTGCGTATCGGCAAGCCGCGCAGCCTGCGCGCCGCTGGCGGGCTGTTCTTCGGTAGCCCTTACCGCATGGGCGCCAGTATTCCCGTACCGCCGCGCACCAAGCCCGATGCCGAACTGTGGATCACCGCAGAAGGCTGGGACGGCTCGGTGCACCAGGCATCCATTCCTCTGGCCGAGGCGTCGCCCGCGACCGTCGCCTGGCTGAAACAACAAGGAGGCAAACCATGACCCGTACTCTCCGCACCGGCCTGCTGGCGCTCTGCGCCGGGTTCTCGCCCCTGGCCCTTGCGCACAACCCGATCTGCCAATGTGAGCCGGCGGCGAGCGACGAGATCGTCTGCACCGGCGGCTTCTCCGACGGCAGCGGCGCGCCCGGCGTGACTCTGGACGTGATCAGCTACGAGGAAGAGGTGCTGGTGCCCGGCAAGCTCGGCGAGGATTCCAAGCTCCGTTTCAAGCGTCCGGATGGCGAGTTCTACGTGCTGTTCGACGCCGGCCCAGGCCACGTGGTGGAAATCGACCACACGGAAATCGAAGCGCCATGACCACCCAGGTGGTACGCCCGGCTGGTGCCGGCCATGAGAGCTTGCAGGTGCTGTTGCTCAGTCTGGTGATTCTGTTGGCCGCCGGCCTGGTGGTGCTGCTGCGCAGCGAGAAGGTCGAGCAGCACGGTGTCGCCAGCCACCAGCTCGATGCCCGCCGCGATCTCAATGCGGCCGAACAGGGCATCCATACGGACCTCAGCGTGGCGCTCGACGAGATCCGCCTGCTGCAGGAAGAAGAGCAGGCCCTGCCCAGCCCCGAGTTGCTCGCCGAAGAAACTCTGCCGCCGTTCACCGACGATGCCAGCGCACGCAAGCGCGGCGCCCACCAGTGGCAGCTGCTGCAGCTGGGCGACCAGCCCGTGTACCTGGGGCTGAGCGGTGACGCCAGCGTCGCCGGCTCCTTCCTGCTGTTCCCGGCCCACGAGGGCTTCGATGTGTGGCTCAACCGCAGCCCGGACGCGGCCGCGCCGACCGATCTGCAGGCTGCAGCCCTGACCGCGGCCGGCTGGAAGCAGGTCGCCGTGCAATACGACGCCGGGGTGACCCGCGAGCATCGTCACTGATTCTGGAAGTTCCCTTCATGTCCATGCGTTCTCTGTTCTTCCGCCGTCTGCTCGGCGCGTTTTCCCTGCTGCTCAGTGCCTTGCTGCTGCCGGGGCTGGCCAATGCCGATGAGGCCAAGCGCCTGCGTATCGGCATCACCCTGCATCCCTACTACAGCTATGTGAGCAACATCGTCGGTGACAAGGCCGAGGTGGTGCCGCTGATTCCCGCCGGCTTCAACCCGCATGCCTACGAGCCGCGCGCCGAGGACATCAAGCGTATCGGCACGCTCGATGTGGTGGTGCTCAACGGCATCGGTCACGACGATTTCGCCGACCGCATGATCGCCGCCAGCGAGAAGCCGGGCATCCCGGTCATCGAGTCCAACGAGCGCGTGCCGCTGCTTGCCGCCACCGGACAGGCCGCCCGCGGTGCCGGCAAGGTGGTCAACCCGCACACCTTCCTGTCGATCAGCGCGTCGATCTCGCAGATCAACAACATCGCCCGCGCGCTGGGCAAGCTCGACCCGGCCAACGCCAAGTTCTACAGCAAGAACGCCCGCGCCTACGGCAAGCGCCTGCGCGGCTTGCGTGCCGACGCCCTGGCCAAGCTCAAGGATGCCCAGGGCAAGGATCTGCGTGTCGCCACCATCCACTCGGCCTACGACTATCTGCTGCGCGAGTTTGGCCTGGAAGTCACCGCCGTGGTCGAGCCGGCCCACGGCATCGAGCCCAGCCCGAGCCAATTGAAGAAGACCATCGACGAACTGCGCACCCTGGACGTACAGGTGATTTTCTCGGAAATGGACTACCCCTCCAGCTACGTTGACACCATTCAGCGCGAGTCCGGCGTCAAGCTCTTCGCCCTGACGCACATTTCCTACGGCGAGTACACCCAGGAAAAGTACGAGAAGGAGATGCAGCACAACCTGGATACCGTGGTGCGGGCGATTAAGGAAGAAGGCGTATGACCGCACTGGAAACGGCGCCGGTAAGCGTGCAGGGCCCGGCCATCGACTTCGACCGGGTTGAGCTGGACCTCGGCCGTACGCGCATCCTCGACAACGTCAGCTTCCAGATCCGTGCCGGCAGCGTGCATGCCCTGGTCGGGCCCAACGGCGGCGGCAAGAGTTCGCTGATCAAGACCCTGCTCGGGCAGATGCCGCACCGTGGTGAGCTGCGCCTGCACTGGCCGGACGCACCGGGCACCATCGGCTACGTACCGCAGGCCCTGGAGTTCGACCGTGGCCTACCGATGACGGTAGACGACTTCATGGCCGCCATGTGCCAGCGCCGTCCGGCCTTTCTCGGCCTGTCGCGGCGCCAGGCGCCGGCTATCGAGCAGGCCCTGGAGCGCGTCGGCATGCTGGACAAGCGCAAGCGGCGCATGGGCGCGCTGTCCGGCGGGGAACGTCAGCGCGTACTGCTGGCCCAGGGCCTGGTGCCCGAGGCGCAGCTGGTGGTGCTCGACGAGCCGATGTCGGCGCTGGACGAGCCGGGCGTGCAGGTTTTCGAGCAGCTGCTACGCGACTGGCGCCAGGTCGGCACCACGGTGCTATGGATCGAACATGACCTGCAGGCGGTCGGCCGCCTTGCCGACCACGTCACCGGGCTCAACCGCAGCGTGCGCTTCGATGCCGACCCGGCGCAGGCCCTGACGCCCGAGCGTCTGCTCGATCTGTTCTCCAGCCACCCCCGCAGCCAGCGCGAGGTTTCCGCATGAGCTTCGAAGAATTGCGCCTGGCGATCCAGGCCTGGGCCAGCGCGGGCTATCTGCCGGAGGCGCTGGCCTACGGTTTCGTGGTCAACGCTCTGTTCGCCGGCCTGCTGATCGGCCCGGTACTCGGCGGCCTGGGCACGCTGGTGGTGGTCAAGCGCTTCGCCTTCTTTTCCGAGGCGGTCGGCCATGCCGCGCTGACCGGCGTGGCCATCGGCATCCTGCTCGGCGAGCCCTACACCGGCCCCTACGGCAGCCTGTTCGGCTACTGCCTGCTGTTCGGCATCCTGCTCAACTACCTGCGCAACCGTACCGGCCTGGCGCCGGACACATTGATCGGTGTGTTCCTTTCAGTGTCGCTGGCACTCGGCGGCAGCCTGCTGCTGATCCTCGCCGGCAAGATCAACATCCACATCCTGGAAAACGTGCTGTTCGGCTCGGTGCTGACGGTCAACGCCCAGGATCTCGCCGTGCTGGCGCTTGTGTCCCTGCTGGTGCTGAGCCTGTCGCTGCCGCTGTACAACCGCATCATGCTGGCCAGCTTCAACCCGCAGCTGGCGAGTGTGCGCGGCGTGGCGGTCAAGGCGCTGGACTACCTGTTCGTGATGTTGGTGTCGCTGGTCACCGTGGCCGCGGTCAAGGTCATCGGTGCCATCCTGGTCGGCGCACTGCTGGTGATTCCGGCGGCGGCGGCACGCCTGCTCAGCCAGTCGCTGAGAGGCTTCTTCTGGCTCTCGGTGCTGATCGCCACGCTCAGCACCCTGGCCGGTATCTTCGTGCCGATCGCCCTGGAACTACCGGTGCCATCCGGCGCCGCCATCATCATCATCGCCGGCATCGTCTTCGCCTGCGCGGCCATCGCCCGCGGCATAGTGCCGAGCCTGAAAGGAAACCTGGGATGAAACTGCCTCTTGTCCTGGCGGCCAGCCTGCTGCTCGCCGCTCCGCTGCACGCCGAGCAGCAGCCGGTACGGATTCTCGCCAGCCTCCCGATCACCTACGGCCTGGGCGCCAGCCTGCTGGCCGGCAGCTCGGTAGAGCTGCAACGCGCGGCGCCGGCCAAACTGCCGGCTAGCCGGCAGACCTCCTACTTCAGTGGCCGCGGCGCCAAGGCACTGGAGAAAGTGGCTAGCCAGGCGGATGGCGTGATCGCCCTGCGTTCGCTGTGGCCGGACGATCCGCTGTACCCGATGGCGCGGCGCAGCAATATCCGCATCGTCGAGGTCGATGGTGCGCGTCCGGTGGACGGGGCGCTGCCGGGCATCGCCCTGGAGCCCGGTGCCGGCGATGCGCTGTCCAGCCAGCCCTGGCTGAGCATCACCAACCTCGGACGCATGGCTGACGTGACGGCTGCCGACCTGGTACGCCTGGCCCCGGCGGACAAGACCCAGATCGAGGCCAATCTGGCCGAGCTCAAGCAGCGCCTGCTCAAACTCAGCGCGGACAGCGAAGGGCGCCTGGCCGAGCTGGACAACCTCACCGTGGCCAGTCTGTCGCCGCACTTCGACTACCTGATCAGCGGCCTCAACCTGGATGGCGTCGAGCTGGAACGGCCGGCCGATCAGAAGTGGACGCCCGAGGCGCTGGCCCAGCTGACCAGCAACCTGCAAGACGATGAAGTCGCGGTGGTACTCGCGGATCGCCAGCCCGCGGCCGAGCTGGCCAAGGCCATTGCCGACGGTGGCAGCCGCCTGTTGGTGCTGGATGTTCACGGCGAAGACCCGGTCGCCAACCTGGAAGCGACCATCGCCCAACTGCTGGATGCATTGGCTGAGTAGATTGGGTCGGGCCGCGTAGGTTGAGCGTAGCGAAGCCCAACAGTCGGGGCTCGGGGGTGTGTGGCCATGTTGGGCTTCGCCGCGAGCGGCTCAACCGCAACCTACTCTGTGCGTGACAGGTTGGGTCTATGCGCAGGTTAAGCGAAGCCCGCTAGAACCCACTCTCCCGCAATAGCACTGCCAGGCTGTAGGTCAGTCCCTCGCCCAGCAGGCTGCGCCGGCTGCCCTCGATCTGCACCTGACCCAGGGTCTCGCGCAGGCTGGTTGGCGGACTGTCGAGCTGGATCAGGACATGGAACAGCGCCTCGCTCGGCGCCAACCCCTCGTCTTCATTGCTGGTGGCAATAGGGCCGCCCTGCCGCGCACTGAGCATGGGGTGGCTCAGACGGTTGATCCGTGTACTGCCGATGGTCACGACCTTGCCTTCGATGGCGGCCAGCTGACCCTGCGGGTAGAAGCGCACCTGACCACCGATCTGCAGGCGATGCACCTGATCCTGGGCGATGTAGGCATCGATCTGCCAGTGCTCGGGGTCGATCAGTACGCCGAGCATCTCGCGCGGGCCCACCCACTGGCCTGCCTGCCACTGCGGGTTGACGTCCTGCCATTGCCCGGCGAAGGGCGCCTTGAGGGTCAGCCGGGCGATTTCCGAGCGGGCGGCATGCACTTCACCCAACTCCACATCCAGGCGCTGCAGAGTCGAGCTCTGCTGGGCCAGGCCCGTGGGGTCGGCCAGCAGGCCGCGCAGGCGGGCCTGGTAGCTACGGATGCTGGCCTCGTTGCGGCGCAGGCGGGCGGCGATGTCCGGCTCGTCCAGCACGGCCAGGGTTGCACCGGGATCAACCGGACCAGCTTCGTGGACCTGTTGCAGCAGGGCCGGGTAAGGGGTGAACAGGCGCAGCTGCTGCTCGCTGCGGGCCACGCCGTAGCCGTGCACCTGGCTGCGCCAGGGAATGGCGAGCCACAAAAGCAGCAGACCCAGGGCCAGCCAGAACAGCAGTTTGCGTCGGCTGGGAATCTGCGCCCGCGCGCCCCACCAGTGCTTCACCTCGCGCCACACCGGCAGCACCACGAACCAGGCGATTTCCACGATGAACAGGAAGATGCCGAGCAGCTTGAAGAACAGCAGGTACACCGCCACGGCAATGCCGAGAAACAGCACCAGGCGATACAACCAGGTGGCAATGGCGAACGTCGTCAGCAATCGCCGCTTGCCAGCTGGAAAGGGCTCCGGCCAAGGCTCATCGAGCCCCAGCAGGTTGCGGCGGATGGTAGTGCGGGCGATGGCCGAGGAGCGCTCGTGCAGGTTGGGGAAGTCGAGCAGGTCGGAAAGGATGAAGTAGCCGTCGAAGCGCATGAAGGGGCTGGCATTCAACGCCAGCGACAGTATCCAGCTGGTGGTGGCCAGGTAGAGCAGGGCGTTGCGCAGCATGCCCGGCTCGCTCAGGGCCCAGCCGAGGGTGGCCAGGCCGGCCAGTGACAGTTCGGCAAGGATGCCGGCCGAGGCGATGGCCAGGCGCTGGCGCGAGCTGCGCAGTTTCCAGCTTTCGCCGGTGTCGGTGTAGAGCATGGGCCAGAGCACCACGAAGGCTACCCCCATATGCGCCACCCGCAGGCCCAGGCGCGTGGCCACCAGGGCGTGACCCAGCTCATGCAGCGTCTTGGCCAGACACAGGGCCAGGGCGAAGCTGACCAGGCCCTCGGCGGAAAAGGATTCGACCACGGCGTGGGTAAAGCTGTCCCACTGTTGCAGCACCATGATCACGCCGAGCAGGCCGAGGAGGAATACCAACCAGGCGGTAATAGGGCGGAACAGCCAGTCCAGGCTGCTGGCCAGTTGTTGCAGGCGGGTTTGCGGGCGCAGCAGGGGGATGCGGAAAAACAGGTAGTGGTGCAGCCACCATTTCCAGGTCAGCCACTGGTTGCCTTCACTCTGCTCGCGCAGGCGTTTCAAGGCTGCGGCGTCCGGGCGCAGCAGCTGGTGCTGTTCGAGGAAGCGGCGTAGCCCCAACACCTGTTCGACCTCGGGCTTGAGCGGGGTCTGCTCGCTGATCTGCTCGCAGATTTGCCGGGGTGTGCGCTCCCAGCGCAGCAGGCATTCGAATTCCAGCCAGCCGATGCGGTAGAAACGGTTGACCACGGTGTCGTGGATCATCCAGCAGGGCTCGCCATCGTTGCCCGGGAGGGCTTCGCTCAACCGCAGGTCTTCGCGCAGCGGCGGGGTTGGCAGGTCGGCGGGTTCCAGCATTACCAGCCACTCCAGGCACGCAGAGCTGCCAGGGGGCGGCGCAGCAGGTAATAACCGAGCAGTACCCGTTCGCCATAGAGTTTGGCGGTGCCATGCAGGCCCAGGCGGGCGTGCTCGGGTTGGCCCTCGATGCTCGCCAGTAGGCGGTAGGAGGCCACGCCGTCTTCGCCGGGGCGGGCCTGGTAGCTGGTTTCCAGCACTTCGCCCTGCAGCGGCGACAGTGGGTAGGCGGTGAGAAACAGAGTGACTTCGGCACCGGGCTCCAGGGCAATGGCGTCGGCTACCGGCAGTTGGATACGCATGGCCGGCTGGCTGGGGTCGGCCAGCTGCATGATGCGTTCGCCAGTCGATACCGGCTTGCCCAGCCAGTCGTTGGGGTCGCTGTACACCGCCACGCCGCTGCGCGGGGCGTGCACCTGGCTACGTTCCAGCTGGGCCTCGACTGCCGCCAGCTCAGCCCGGCGCTGTTGCGCACGGCCGTTGAGCAAGGTCAGTTCGGCCTTGCTTTGCGGGTTGTCGAAGGCACGCTGGCTGGCGGCGATCAGTTCGGCGTCGGCCACCGCCACTTCTTTGCCCAGCACTTCGGCACGGTTGCGCAGGGTGGTTTCATCCAGCGACAGCAGCAGGGTGCCGGCCTGTACTTCCTGGTTGGGGCGTACATGGATTTCAGCGACCACGCCGTCGATGGGTGAGCTGACGATCTGTGCCTGGCGCGACACCACTTCGGCCGGCGCCAGCACGCTCTGGCGTACCGGCACCAGTAACAGCAGGGCAGCCAGGCCGAGCACGATCAGCAGTTGCCGGCGGGTGGGGCGCCAGCCGAGTAGCTGGCGCTTCTGCGTCAGCGTGGCCCAGCAGTGTTCCCAGGTGCGGAACAGGCCACCGAGCAGCTCCGGCAACGGTGCCTGGGGCTCGGCGTCGAGCAGGTAGAGCAGCAGGCCGAGGCGCTTACCCTGGCGGTCGTGCAGCGGCACGCACCAAACGCCGCTTGGCCACCACTCCTGCCAGCCCTCGGCGATGTCTGCGGGCGGCTCGACGGTGTCACGCGCCAGCCACAGCGGTTGGGCCTCGCGGGTTTGTGCGCTGAGCCAGCGCCCGGCGCTGCGCAGCCAGATCAGGTAGGGCGAGTCCTCGGTGGGCCTTGCCAGGCCGGAGATGCATAGCAGTTCCAGGCCGTCGCCATGCTGGGCCAGCACCATGGCCTGGTGGAAATGCAGCAGCGGGTGCAGGTCGTTGGCCATGCTGAAGGCCAGCGCGTTGAGCGTGTCGCAGCCCAGGGCACGGTCGCGCAGGCTGGTCAGGCTGAGTAGCAGCTGCGGGTGAGGCAGGCGCTCGCTCATGGGGTGTCCGTGAATTGCGCCACACCACTCATGCCGGCCACCAGCTCGGGGTGCGCGGCGTCGAGGGTCGCCTCCAGTTCGATGGTCTGGGCCACGGCGTCGACCCGTGAGTTGATTGCGCTGACTTTGGCGGCGTAGGACGTGCCGGTCTCGGCGATGCTGATTTGTACCGGTGTGCCGGTTTTCAGGTCACTGAGCATGCGCGACGGTACGTTCATGCGGACCTTGAGTGCGCCGTCGCTGACCAGATCGAACAACGGGGTACCGGCATTGACGGTCTGGTGGGGGCGCACATGCACCTTGGCAATGCGTCCGGCGAAGGGAGCGTTGACCTTGCAGTAGCTGCTCTGAGTCTGGGCCAGACTGCGGGCTGCATCGGCCTTTTCAACCTCGGTGGCAGCCATGGCCACTTCCAGGTCGCCTACAGCCTCCAGGTTACGCAAGTGCTTCTTGGCCTGCAGGTTCTGCTTGGCCATGGCCAGCTCGGCATTGGCTGCCTTGGCCCTGGCCTGGCCTTCACGGCAATCAAACTGGGCCAGTACGGCACCTTTCTCCACGCGTTGCCCAAGGCTGGTGTGCAGCTCACCCAGGGTGCCGGTCATCTGACTGGACAGGGTGGTTTCGGTCTCGGCGGCGAGCAGTACGCGAATCGCCGAAGGGTCGGCAAAGACGGCTCCGACCTCAACGGCATGGGTGGGTTGGCTGAGAGTCAGGAGCAGGGGAAGCAGGTAACGCTTACTGCATGGCATCGGCACTTCCTTGTGTCGCGGTAAACAGGTTTTGTGCTTGTTGAGCCTCCAGCGTGTGCTGGATTTCCTGGGCCAGGGTCTGAATGTCGTGTTTCTCGATGGATTCCGGCAGCACGTCCAGGCCTATCGAGTTGTACAGCCGGCCCCAGGCCGCCTGGGCGCTGGAGTAGGCGGCCTCACGCTGGTAGCGCGACAGCAGGTAGCGGCCTTCGGCGCGAATCACTTCCAGCTCCGAACCGACCGAGCTGCTGCGGGCGGCGCGGGCATAGTCGAGCAGGCCTTCATCGACGTGCAGGCCTTTTTCGGTGAATTCCATCTCCTGCAGGGCCAACTGATAACGCAGGGCGCCGACCCGCACCTGGGTAAGGATGGCCATGGACAGCGCCACGCGGCGTGTATCGTCGGTGCCGCCCTGAGTGCCTTCAGCATCGAGCAGGGCTGGCAGCTGCATCAGGCGCAGCAGATTGAGGGAGACCTGCACGCCGGTCTCGGACCAGTGATTGTTGTATAGGTACTTGTTGGAATCGTACTGATAGCCCCAGTTGAGGCTGATGTTGGGCCACAGCTGGGCCTTGGCAATCTTCAGATCGTTCTCGTTGACCCGCTTGCGGTACCACTCCTCCATGATCTCGGGGCGGTTCTCCAGGGCCAGCTGTTCGAGCCGGTTGCCATCAATGGTCAGCGGCTGCAGGGTTGGTTCTTTCTGCTCGGCCAGGACCAGTCGTGTGCCGGGCGGCAGCGACATCAGTGCGGCCAACTCGGCCTGGGCGTATTCCAGATCCTGGCGGCGCACTGTCAGCAGGGAGATGGAGTCGAGCAGGGCGCGCTGGTAGGCCAGAATCTCCTGACGCGGTAGCAGGCCTTTGCTTTCCGCCTCACGGGCCGATTCCAGCGCCTGTTCAGTGCGCGCCAGCAGACGGTTGACCTCGGGCAGCAGGCGTTGGGCGCCGAGCGCTCGCCAGTAGGCGTTGCGCACATCCTGCAGGACGTTCTGTGCCACCTTGCGCCGGCGTTCCTCGGCCATGAGGATCTGGTCGGTCTTTTGTTGGGTGCGGTAGTAGGCCATGCCGAAGTCCAGCAGGCTCCAGCTGGCGCCGAGACCGGCCAGATCGCGATAGCGTTCCTGGGAGGTCGAGGCGCGCAGGCTTTCCTGGCCGTCTTCGATGCCGATGGAGGTGCCGCCGGAGTCGTTGTTGCGCCCGGAGTAACCGGCCGATGCCACCAGGCGCGGCAGCATCTCGTGGCTGGAAACATCGCGCAGATCGGCGGCTAGCGCGCTTTCCATCAGCTTGAGGCGGTAGTCGAGGTTGTACTTGAGCGCGCGGGCGGCGGCCTCGTAGAAGGTGATCGGCCCCTTGACCGGCTCCTGCTGGCCGTACATGTGAGCGCGATCATCGAGAATGCGCTCGCTCTTTTCCTCCTCGGTGTACGGCTTTGGGTTGATAGCCGAGCAGGCGCTTAGAAACAGACTGCTGACAATGACGATGCTCAGGGCTTTCAGGGTGTGGCTGGGCATGAAGAGTCCTTGTTCATACTAGCTACGCGGAGTGCTCTGGCTGAAGGGGCTCAGCCGTTTGGCGGCGGTCTGCAATTGGTGCTGGAAGCTACGCGCGGTCTGCGCCTGCGTCGCTTGTGCTTCCGGATGCTGATGATTATGGATCATATCTGCAGGGTCGCTGGTAAACAGCGAGGGATCGCTAAGCAGGCCATCTGCCGTCAGGTCGATACGGCCCTGGCGGCCGAGAATCCAGGCCAAATCAAGATCGCTGCCCAGATTGCTGTTGAACACACTCTGGGCCACGAACTGGCCGGGCACCTGGGGTACTTGTAGCGAGGGGCTTTCAATGAGTGCCGGGAGTGCCAGGCGCAGGTTGCTGCCATCCGAACGCCAACTGTTGACTTCGTTGAGCAGGCTGTTGGTGCGCACCACGGGGGTGACGAAGACGGCCGGTTCGAAGTCGAGGTCGACGGATTGCTGCGACGGGGTAAAGGCATCGTAGGGCTGCCAGCCATTGCCCTCTACTTCGGGTGGAGGGACATAAGGCGCAGCGATGTCCAAGGTGATCACCAGTTCGGCCTGGTCGCTGGCGCCGGCAATGTCTTGCATGGTGTAGGTGAATACATCTTGCAGCACCTGGCCTAGGCCAGCTGCAGCCAGTACTTCGGGGTTGTTCAGGTCGATGGTGTAGGTGTAGCTGCCATCGGCGTTGAGCGTCAGTGTGCCGTAGCGACCGGTCAGGGGTTGGCCAACCGTGCCGCTGGCACCCTCGGCGCCTTCCGCACCGGTGCGGATGGCCACCACCTGGAAGCGCTCACCCTGATCCACGTCGCCGTCGTTGGGCAGTACATTGCCGCTGGCTTGTGGGGCAGGGCTCTGGTCGCTGGCGACATTGCTATCGTTCTGCGCCACGGGGGTGTCATTCGCCCCTTGAATCAACAGATTCAGGCGAGCAGTCGATTCCGCGCCGGCGGTGTCCTGCATCCGGTAGGTGAAGGTCTCTCGCAGGGTCTGACCGGCAGTGCGCAGGGCCTGAACCACCGGGTCATCATTGTTCAGCACATATTGGTAGCTGCCGTCTGCATTGATGGTCAGGGTGCCGTAGCGGCCCTGCAGGGCCTGGCCTGCCGTGGCGGTCGTGCCCAGCTCGCTGGTAAAACTCAGTACCTGCTTGGTCTCGCCATTGGCCACGCTGTCGACATCGGTGTCGTTTTCCAGCACGTTGCCGCTCGGGTTGACGCCGGGAATGCCGTTGGCGATGCCGCCGGCCTCGACGGCGATGGCGTCATCGTCGTTGGCGATCGGCGTGTCGTTGCGGCCATCGATGGTGATGCGCAGTTCGGCGGTATCGTCGGCATCATAGGGATCGGCCAGGGTGTAGGTGAAGACCTCTTCCAGGGTTTGCCCGCTGACCCGCAGGGCCTGGACTACGGCCAGGCTGTTGTCCAGCACATAGCTCCAGCTGCCGTCGGCATTCATGGTCAGGTCACCATACAGGCCGCGTAGGGTGGTCCCTACAACGCCGGCGGTGCCGCTGCCCGACTCACTGCCGGTACGTATAGCGGTGACGGTCAGTGCGCCGCTTTCCAGGTCGATGTCGTTGTTCAGTACGTTGCCGCTGGGATTAACGCCGGGTGTGGCGTTGTTCAGTCCGCCGGCCTCGATGGCGGTGGCAGTGTCGTTGAGTCCCTCTGGCGGATCATTGCGGCCGACAATGAGGATGGTGAGTTGGGCCTGGTCACTGAGTCCACCAAGATCGGTAGCCTGGTAGGTGAAGATATCCGTGAGGGGCGGATCCAGCAGATCCAGGGCCAGGACTGCTGGGTTGCTGCTGTCGACAAAGTACTGGTAACTGCCGTCGGCATTGAGCACCAGGCTGCCGTACTGGCCAATCAGTACGCTGCCGACGGTGCCGGCTGTTCCACTGCCGGTTTCGGCGCCAGTGCGCACAGTCGTCACGGTCAGTGAGTCGCCGGCATCCACATCGGTGTCATTGGTCAGCACATTCCCGGTGGGGTTGATGACCTGGCCGTCACCATTGTCGGCGACGGCGATATCGGAGTCATCCTGCGCCAGGGGGGTATCCCAGGCACCCTGGATGACGATATTGAGCTGAGCAAGGTCGGCAGCTGACGAAGCATCGATCAGTTGATAGGTGAACGACTCCTGCAGGGTGTCGCCTGGTTTGAGAGCCTGAACGGCCGCCAGGCTGTTGTTGACCACATAGGTGTAGGTGCCATCGCTGGCAACGGTCAGGCTGCCGTACGTGCCGGTGATCGTGCGGCTGCCGGAAACCAGAAGCAGGGTCCCCCCCGCCGCTTCGGTACCCGTGCGGATGGCCTGGACTGTTTTGCCATCGCCCGCATCGACATCGGTATCGTTGCTCAGCAGATTGCCGCTGGGGTTGGTACCCGGGGTTGCATTGGCAGTGCCGCCGGCCTCGATAGCGATGGCGCTGTCGTTAACGGCTACCGGGGTGTCGTTGCGGCCCCGGATGGTGATGGTCAGATCGGCCAGGCTGCTTGATCCTGCAGCATCCCGAGTGAGATAGGTGAAGAACTCCTGCAGGATGTCACTGTTCGTGCGCAGGGCCTGAACCCGGGGATCGCTGTTGTTCAGGACGTAAACATAGCTGCCGTCGGCATTTAAAGTCAGTGTGCCGTATTCCCCGGTGAGGGGCGTGCCAACGGTACCGACGGTACCGCCCTGTCGAACGCCGACGATGGTGACGGTTTCGTCGTATTCGTCGACATCGGAGTCATTGTCCAGGACGTTCCCTTGAGGGTTGATCCCCGGTGTGCCGTTGTTGACTCCACCGGCCTCTATGGCCACGGCGAAATCATCGTTGTCCTCGCGGACATCGTTGGCGCCCTGGATGGTGATGTTGAGCAGGGCAATATCCGTGGCGCCGCTGGCGTCGATGACGGTGTAGTTGAATTGGTCGAGTAGCGTGTCTGCTGCAGTGCGCAGGGCCTGGACTTCGGGCATGTCATTGTCGAGGCGGTAGGTGTAGCTGCCGTCGGCGTTCAGAGTCAGCCAGCCGTAGGTGCCGCGCAGTTCGATGCCGAGTGTACCCGCGGTGCCTGAGCCTTCCACGCTACCGGTGCGAACCGAGGCCACTTCCTGGGTTTCGCCGTAGTCGTACCCATCGGTGATGTCTTGCGGGATTTCACCGCCATCGACGTCAGTGTCGTTGTCCAGCACGTTGCCGCTAGGGTCGACTCCGGGGATCTGGTTGTCTCTACCACCGGCCTCCACGGCTGTGGCGTTGTCATCGGCCGCGACCGGACTGTCGTTGGCACCACGGATCACCACGATGATTTCGGCGCTATCGCTGAGGGGCGTCGTGTCGTTGTCGGTCACCGTGTAGGTAAAGCGTTCGGTCAGCAGATCCGAGACCTCGCGCAGGGCCTGTACCTCTGCCATGTCATTGTCGATGCGGTAGCTGTAGGTGCCGTCGGCGTTGATGGTGAGCCAGCCATAGAGACCGCGCAGCTCGGTGCCAATCGTGCCGCTGGTGCCGGTGTCGCCCTCTGCGCCTGTGCGAATGGCGGTGATGGTCAGGTCATCACCATCCGGATCGGCGACATCGACCACGCCGCTCGGATTGACGCCAGCCGTGCCATTGGCAATCCCGCCGGCTTCGGTGGCCAAGGCAACTTCGTTCTGCGCCAGCGGTGTGTTGTTGGCGCCGCGTACGGTGATGACCAGTTGCGCGGTATCAGTTAGCCCGGCGGTATCGGTGACCTGATAGGTGACGATAACTTGCAGTTCGACGCCAGTGGCCAGCGCGACGATCTCGGGGTGGTCGCTGTTGACGTCGAAGGTGAAGCTGCCGTCGGGGTTGATGGTCAGTTCGCCATAGGCCTCCCCCCCGGCATTCGGCAACGGAGCGCCGCCGCTGTCTTGGGCATAGAAGGTGGAGATGGTTGTGTCGCCTGATACCGATGTCAGTGCACCGCCCGCGGCTTCGGTGCCGTTGCGAATGCCGGTAACGGTCAGGTTGGTGTTAGGTCGATCGGCACGATCCACGTCGCTGTCAACGCCGTTGCCTCCCGGTTGTGTGGTGGCGCCAGGGCGGCTGGGGAAGGTGATCACATTGCCGCTGGGATTGCTTTCGTTGCCGTCGTCGTCGACTTCGCTGGCCTGGGCGGTGGCCTGGTCGTCGCTGGCGACCGGATTGTCGTTGTTGCCGACGATGGTGATACGCAGCTCCGCCAGGTCGTTGAGTCCCAGCGCATCGGTGACCTGATAGCTGAAGTATTCGATCAGCGTGTCGCTCGGGCCGAGTCGTTGCACGGCGGTGGCGTCGTTGTTGATGGTGTAGGTGTAGCTGCCATCGGAGTGCAAGGTCAGGCTGCCATAGAGGCCGGCAACGGTGGCACTGCCTCCGTTGCTGATGGTGGTTAGCGCGCCTGGAATGTTTTCGCGCAAAGGACGAACGCCGGATACTCGACTGGTCTCGCCGTAGTTGATGGCGTCGCCAGCTCCGCCATCGACATCGGTATCGTTGCTTAGCACGTTGCCGGTAGCGTTGGCCCCGGTGTTGGGCAACGCTGCGTCGCCAGGGTTGATGGTACCGCTGTTATTGATGCCGCCTTGTTCGTAGGCGGTTCCCGTGTCGTTGACGCCGACCGGGGTATCGTTGGCGCCTCGGATCACGATAGCCAGGGTGGCGGAACTGGTCAGGGCTGTGCCGCCGATACCTGAGTCACGGATGGTGTAGGAAAAGCTCTCATTCAGGGTGTCGCCGTTCTGGCGCAGGGCCTGTACTCGCGGATCGTCGTTGTTGAGCAGGTATTGGTAGCTGCCATCGGCGGCGATGCGCAGTGTGCCGTAGGTGCCGATGACATCGACCGTGCCACTGGTGGGAATCGAGACGCTGCCGGTGGAGGACGTAACCTGGGTGACATTGAGCTGGTCGCCATTGGTGGCGATATCCACGTCAGTATCGTTGTCCAGCAGGTTGCCGCGTGGGTCGATGCCGGGCAGGCTGTTGAAGGTGCCGCCGGCCTCGATGGCAGTGGCGTTGTCGTCGTTGGCCGCCGGTGCGTCATTGACTGGGCTGAGGGTGATCGTCACGGTGTCCAGGTCAGTAAGTGCGTCGCTCGCTTCGCCTGGGATACCGTTGCCGTCGAAGTCGCCATAGTTACCCAGGTCGCTGGTCAGCACCTGCAGGGTATCGTTACCGTTGAAATCGGGATTGCCCTGGTAGGAGAGACCGGTCAGAGCTGCGTTGATATCGGCAATCCGGCCAACCAGTACCAGGGAGGCGGTTCCAGCGCCGGTGACGGTCACGTCAGTGGTGGCGCCGGTGAATGAGAGCGTACCTTGCTGCACGCTCAACGTGACCTGGATGGCACGGTCAGCTACGACAGGGTCCAGTTCGGCGTCTACGTCACTGACGCTGATGCCTCCAATGGCCAAGGGCGTGTCCTCATCGCCCGTCAGCGGCCCGCCGGGCAGGCTGTTGACTGGTGCATCGTTGAGTTGCACGTAGCCGCTGTCGGCTTGTGCGGTGCTACCTTCGCCGAGGGTTACGCTGATTTGGCTGAGCGTGCCGCCATCGCTGTCGATGCGGATGTTCAGCTGACCAAAGCTGGAGAGATTGGTGATGGTGGCCGGTGCATCGATGCGATAAAGCCCGGCGGGCAGAACGCCGAACAGGAACTGGCCGTTGCTGTCGGTTTCGCTGCTGTAGCTGCGATCATCGGCATTGCCGAAGATGCCATCCGCGCCAGCCCAGTTGAGGGTGACGGTCTGTCCTGCGAGCGGCGCACCATCGGGAGTGGTCGAGTTGTCGGCTGAGAGGGTGTCGTCCCACAGCGTACCGCTGATCACACCCAGCCCTGCGCCTTCGACCAGCTGATAATTGTTCAGGACGCTGTTATCTGCCCCCGCGCCATCTTCGCCCGTACGCTCTCCGTCGGCGCCGCCTTCGGTACCGACCAGGCTGCCGCCCCAATCAGTGAAGTCATCTGGCAGGCTGCTCCAGGTCAGGCTGTCATTGCTAATGGCTTGAATTGCGCCATTGGGGACTTCTACTGCGTAGGTGACTTTGACGTTGGTGCCTGGATCAAGTCGATCAAATGTGATTTCCAGGCTGCCGTCAGCATTGGGGCTGGCGCCAAGCCCCAGAGAGGGGGGCGGGGGATTGTCAGGCCCATAAATAACGCCATCGACTTCTATCGAGATGAGTTCAACGATTTGACCGTCCTCGAAGCCGGTGATGGTCAGCGTCGTATCGTAAGCAGGCGTTTGCCCATTTGAGGTGAAACTCGTCTGAACCGTGGCGGTGCCGCTACTGCCACCGATATTCGGGTCGAAGTCGATAACCTGCTTGTTGAGGCCATCAAAGCCGGGCTCGACGATCTGCTCGTACAAAATGTTGCTGGTCGAGCGCGGGCCTTCGCTTGTGAACTCTTTAACCTGAACGGCAAGTGGGGCGGTACTGTTCTGGTTGGCCAGGCTGTTGTCGACCCGCACGTTGAACTCGATGGTAATGCCCTCCAGGTCGCCATCGAGTTCGTTATTGGTGATGTCACCGAGGTTCAGCGTCAGCACCTGCCCGCCATTGCTGGGCACGATTCGCGCGGTATTGAGGACGCCTGTCGGTGCTGCACCCGACAGATCCGAGGAAATGAACTGGGCTTCGGCACTGTCCTCGTTGCCGATAATTTGCAGCGTACCGCTGGTAATCAGATCGCCGAGTGAGAGGGAGCTGGTCAGACCTCCCTGAGAAATGAAACCGATGCGAATGCCGGCGAGGTCGTCGTAGGTCAAGCCCTCGGCAAGGACGATCTGGAGCTGGTAACCGGTATTGACCCCTTCCGGAATCAGCGCCGTAGCGCGGTAACGGATGATTTCTCCAATCGCCACGGTTTCGGTGCTGGCGTTGGTTTGGCTTGGTGCTACGGTGTCTGCCAGGCCGCCAATGCGGGAGATGCGAATGCCCTGTGCCACCGGGATGACCAGGGTATTTTCGCGGCGGTAGTCGTTCAGCACATTGCTGTTGAGGACACCGTCGCTGCCGGTGCGCTCGTCGCTGTTGCTACCATCGAGGCTGGTCCAGCGCACTTCTGCCAGGTTGTCGAACTCGGCGCCTGAGGCGCCAGTGGCGTTGACCGTGCCGGTCACCGTGAGTACCAGAGTACCGCCTTTGAGAATGTCGAGGTTGCTGTTGTTGACCAGGGTGCGGCCGGTCGGGTCCAGGGTGAAGCTGCTGGTAATGTCGGTGGCGACGCCGTTGACGGTGTAGATCGCACTGACCAGTGTCAGGCCGTCCAACTCGGCGGGCAGTGCGCTGCTGAAGTCGATATCGAAGGCGTCGTAGTCGCTACCGGCGTTGCCGTTGCTGACGGTGATGGTGAAGTCGACCGTATCGCCTTCGTCGAAACCAAAACCGGGATCGGTGGTGAGTTGCTGTGCCAGATTCAGCGTGGGCTCGCGTACGGTCACCGATGGCTTGCTGCCAATGACGGCGACGTCGCGATCAACCGGCGTGTTGCCATTCGGCGTGTCGCCATCGCTGTCGCTGTAGGTCAACTGAGCATCATTCTGCAGAACGCTGCCGGCCTGGTTGCCAGTCACGTTGCTGGCCACCAGCCGTACACGAATGACAAAGGTATTGTTGCCGGTGTTGTTGTCAGCGCTGGCGCTGGCGACGCTGAAGACGAAACGGCCATCGACGCCATCATCGCCCAACGTGCCGGAAATGCCGTTGATACTGTCGCCCGTGAGTGTTCCGGCAAAGTTGGCGCTGAGTGCTCCACCGGCAGAGGTGATGATTTCGTAACCCCGGCCGCCATTGAAGCTGGTGTCCAAACGCAGGCCGGGCGGGATCAGGTCGTCGATGCGCAGGCTCTGGGTCGTGCCCTCGGGCAGCGTGACGATGATGTCGTAGAGCATGCTCTCACCCACCACCAGGTTGGCACCCGTGGTGTGGCTGGCACTGGAGTCGCTGTTGTCCAGGCTGTTGCCGGCGAAGTTCTTGCGGATTTCCGGGGCGGCGATCTGCTGATCGGCAAGGTCTTCCAGGGTGCCGCTGGCGAGGAAGTTCTGACCACCTTCGACGCTGGCGTAGTTGACCAGTTCGGCCTCGGTTTGCAGGGTGGCGCTGGCGTCGATATTGGCCGCGACCACCACATCGTAGGTGATCACCACCAGGTTGGCGCCGGAGAGGTCGTTGGCCGTGCCGGCACGACCGCCTTCTAGGGCTCCTGTGCCTGCGCCTGCATCATCGATAAAGGTGATGGTGTTGGTAGCGTTGTCGACTGTGAAATCGACGCCTGACTGCAATAACGTACCGTCACCGCGATACACCAGCAGGTTGGCGCTGGCGAGGTTGCCGCCGACAAACGAAAGGCCGGTGGGAAGCGTGATGCGGGTGCTGACATCGTAGGCCTGACCACCACCGCTGTTCTCGATGGCAGTCGCCAGGCGCAGGGTGTCGCCGCCGTCAATGGCGCTGACGCTGCCATCGACCGCACTGGTTTCGGTCAGGTTGGCGTCGGTAAAGGGTTTACCGCTGGTGCCGGGTGGGTTCCAACCACCAGTGGTGCCGGTCACGCTGCCGTTGCTGGAGGACACTACACCATGGGTGATGCTGAGCACGGGCTCTGCCACGGAGGCGATCAGGGCCACATCGTCGGTCGTGACTTGCGTGCTCTTGTTGAGGGTGGTGGTCTGGTTTGATTCGGCGGTGACGTTGAACGAGCGTTGGTCAGCGAAGGGCTGGTCGCTGACGGTCAGGGTGAAGTCGATCTCGATACGGCTGCCGTCGGTACCGGAATTGACGTAGTCGGCAAAGGTGAATACCAGCGAGTTGCCAAGACCGCGGGTCACGGACGTCGGCGCTTCGGGGTTGGTGTTGCCGCTGCCCAGGCTCCAGATGGTACTGATGTCGGCAATGCTGCTGAGATCGAACAGGGGCAGGGGCAGGTAAGCGGTCAGGGTGAAGTTTTCATAGTCGCCGGTAACCAGGTCATAGCTCAGCTGGAAGGTCACTTCATCGCCCGGGCGCAACTCGACGCCTGGTGCCGGCGCGCCATTACCGTTTAGGTCGGCGATGGTAATTTCTACCTGGCTGCTGGGAACGGTAATGCTTGCCTGCGAGCCGTCACTCTGCTCATCACCGGTGAGGTTGAGGCGGTCTTCGAGAATGGTTGCGGTCAGGGTGGCGTTGTTGCCGACGGTATCCCCTTCGTTGATTTCACTATGGGGTGTACCGCTGGGCGGGGTGTAGCTTTGTCCGAGGGTAACCTGGTAACTGACCACTACCTGGGTGGCACCCTGCAGGATGGCGTCAAAGGCCAGGTCGCCATTGACCCAGCCACGATCTCCCGTGGCGTTACGCAGCGACTGGGCCAGATCGAGGGTCAGGGTGCTGATGCCGGTTACGGGGTCGATTACGCTGGTAGTGACTAAGGCCACGTTGATGGTTGTGCCATCGACCGTGATGGCAACGGTGCCGCTACCTGGCACGAGTGTCTGGGCATCACCCAGCACATCGACTATGACGAAGCTGCCCTGCTCAAAGAAGTTTTCTCCGAAGGCGAAGTAGTCGGAGATATTCAGGCTCAGCGTGTAGTTCAGGGTGTCACCCGGTGTCAGCCCGGCGGCACCGATGTCGGTCTGGATCGACACTTCCTTGAGCAGGGTGATGGATTTGGCGGTGACGCTCACGGTGTTGCCGGTGCCGGAGAAGGTGATGGTGTCGCCGGGGTTATCCACGTCGCGGGAGTCCAGCGGTTGCCATTGGCCTGAGGCCGTTGGCTGGCCGAAGGTGATGGTCACCGGGTCACCGGAAACCGGATCGATTACCGGGAGACCATCAGCGTCGTTATCAGGAATAAAGAACTCGACCTGGGTGGTCGTCGGCCCGGCCAGTGCGGCATAGCTGATAGTGAAGGACTGGATGTACAGGTCGTTGGTCAGGTCGGCATCGTTGTTCAGGGCCAGGGCAGCCTGGATCAGGGCCGGATCGGTGGTAGACCTGCCGTCGTACAGGGTGATGGAAGTGATCGTGCCGCCGGCCGCCGGGGTAATTGAACGGATGATTACGTTGTCTGGCACGGGCTGGGTGATCACGATATCGCCCACCGGCTGGGATGTGGCCGGGGTGACCGTCAGGTCCATGGTGCGGCCATAGTTGGGGCCGGTGGCGGTTTCTCCTTCGGGCGCGTAGATCACTTGATCGAAGCTGATAATCGTTGGGTGCACTACATAGGCGACGGAGCCTGCTTCCAGAATGCTTGGGTCGGTTGCGGGGTTGTTCAGCGAGTCGTTGCCATATTGAAAGCCGCTGCGAGCGCGAATGGTCAGATCTGGACTGCCGCCCGCGGGGTCGAAGTTGGTATCGGCCAGACTGCTCAGGGTGGCGGTGACTTGGATGCCGATGGTGGGCTGGCCGGCACTGACACTGGCAAAGGGCAGTTCCACTACCACCAGCTGATCGCCGGCGCGCATGCCGAAGTCGGCGGCATTGATGATCAACGGCTGGCCGTCGCTGCCTACCGCCAGTGGGTGGCTGGCCTGACCGTTGGCGTCGAAGGTGAGCGCATGGGTTGTCAGCGCCTGGCCCAGGTAGCTGGCAGAAACGAAGGTGATGCCGTCGTCGGTTTCCGCACCTTCGCCATCTCGCCCGGTGGCTGGGAAGAACAGGTCCATGAACGGCGCATAGCCGGGTTGCCCAATATCCTGATTCTTGAAGTTCACGGTAAAGGTGAAGGCGTCGCCTAGCAGCACGTTTGCCGTCGATGCAGGCAGACTGGTGTTGGGCGTAGCGAGCAGGGCGTCGTAGTCGTTCAGGGCCGCCTGGCTCAGGGCGATGCCCTTGTCGATATCGCCGCTGCGCACCTCCAGTTCCCAGTCGCCTCCGGCAGAGAGGCTGCCGGTATTGTCGTCGGAGGCGGCCACATCCGCTCCGGTCCAGTAGGCAAGTTGCGCCACCAGGGTTTGTCCGGCATTGCCGGCTCCTACGCGGCAGCCATACAACTGGATATCGGCGCCGGCATTGAGGTTGTTGCTCCACTGCTGCAGGCGTTCGCCGAGTTGGTCGACGTTGTCGGCAGAAATGGTGGTATTGCCCAGGGTGAACTGGCCGGCCGCGCCATGGGAGAGAATCTGGATCGAGTCGACTTGCCCGAGCGCCTCCAGCGCTTGCTCGATGGCGGCGATGCCGTCCTGATTCAGGTTGACGACCAGCGCCTGTACGCCTTCAGGTAGCTGGCTGATCAGCTTCTCGCGGCTCTCCACCCGGCTGTCTATCACCAGCAGGTGCTTGGCGCCTGCCTGGGTCGGCACGCTTGCCGCAGACTCGACCTGGGTGGCGGGGGTGTGTTCCGAATCGGTGCCGTGGTCGGCATCTTGTTGCTGGTCGGCAGCAACCGCGGCGGCGCCGTCGAACAGGATCCGGGGTTCGAGTGCGAGCGTATGGCTCTGCGGCCGAAACATCGAGCGTGGCGAAAAATCAGACATGGCCAATCTCCTTTGGCGCGAACAGCCCGCGACTAAATATAGTTGCTATATAGGAAAACGTTGTAATCGCTCGATGCTTCTATCTACGGGGTTTCGGACAAATGGTGGCGTGGCGTTTGGCCAGTAAAGCTGACCTATCGATCATCTCTTCGGGGTGGGCAGCCGTGATGCTAACGACTAAGGTGCACGCCCAGTGATCCGGGGGTATCAATGAGCGAGCGTTGGGACATTTTCTGCTGCGTGGTGGATAACTACGGCGATATCGGGGTGACCTGGCGTCTGGCCCGGCAACTGGTTGCCGAGCAGGAGCTGCAGGTACGCCTTTGGGTCGATGAGCCCGCTGCGTTTGTGCGCCTCTGTCCACAGGCTGATGCTCGGCTGGCTATACAGCTGATTGATGGCGTGGAGATTTGTCACTGGCCCAAGGACTTTCCGCTGGTGGAGGTGGCCGATGTGGTGATCGAAGCCTTTGCCTGCACGCTGCCGGCCAGTTACGTTGAGGCCATGACCGAGCGGGTGCGCAAACCGCTGTGGCTGAATCTGGAGTACCTCAGTGCCGAGGACTGGGTAGCCGGTTGCCACGGCCTGCCATCACCTCAGGCGGGGGGCTTGCAGAAATTCTTCTTCTTCCCCGGATTCAGCGAAGGCACCGGCGGTCTGTTGCGTGAGGGGGATCTACTCGCTCGGCGTCGAGCGTTCCAGGCCGATGTTCAGGCGCGACGAGCGTTTCTTGCCAGGATCGGTGTAACCCAGGCAGCCGGTACCCGGCTGATTTCCCTGTTCGCCTATGAGAACCCGGCGCTGGCCGGCTGGCTGGACGCCCTGGCGGCGGATACGCAGGCGACGCTGTTGCTGGTGCCCCAGGGGCGTATTGAGGGCGACCTGCGCCGCTGGTTTGGGGAGGAGCAGGCTGGTGTCTGGCAGCGTGGCAGTGTGCGGGCACAGCTGCTGCCGTTTCTCAGCCAGGCTGACTATGACCGGCTCTTGTGGAGTTGCGATTTCAACGCGGTGCGCGGCGAGGACTCCTTCGTTCGCGCCCAGTGGGCCGGCCGGCCGCTGCTGTGGCATATCTATCAGCAGGAAGAGGGGGCGCACTGGGATAAGCTGGAGGCCTTCCTTGATCGCTATTGCGCGGCTCAGACGCCTGAACAGGCGAGTGCTACGCGTGACCTGTATCGAGCCTGGAATGGTGCTGGTGACATGCAGCAGGCTTGGCTGGACTGGCTGGAGCAGTCTCCGGCCCTGACTGAGTGGGCTGAGAGCTGGTTCCAGCAACAAGCCTCTCGTCCTGATCTCGCCTCGGCACTGGTGCAGTTTTACCGAAATTGGCTATCATGCGCGGCCTAGAAATCTGTACCTCCATCCAAATCCGGATACTCGTATGAAAACCGCACAAGAAATGAAGCCCAACAGCGTGGCTCTGATCGACGGCCACCCGTGGCTGATTCAGAAAGCCGAATTCACCAAGTCCGGCCGTAACAGCGCCATCGTCAAGATGAAGCTGAAGAACCTGATCAACGGCTCCAAGACCGAGACCGTTTACAAGGCCGACGACAAGATGGAGCCGGTCATCCTTGAGCGCAAGGAAGTGACCCTGTCCTACATCAGCGGTGAGGACTACGTCTTCATGGACCCGGAGTACAACTCCTACGAGCTGCGCGCCGAAGATCTGGAAAGCGTTCTGCCGTTCATCGAAGAAGGCATGACCGACATCTGCGAAGCCGTGTTCTTCGAAGGCAAAGTGATCTCCGTTGACCTGCCGACCACCATCGTTCGCCAGATCACCTACACCGAGAACTCTGCCCGTGGCGACACTTCCGGCAAGGTGATGAAGCCGGCCAAGCTGCGCAACGGTACCGAAGTCAAGGTTGCAGACTTCTGCAACATCGACGACTGGATCGAAATCGACACCCGCGACGGTTCCTACAAGAGCCGTACCCAGGCGCCGGCCTAAGGCCCACGCCTCGCACGAAAAGCCCGGCCATGTGCCGGGCTTTTTCTTGCCTGCGTTTTGTTGTCGGTCTTGCTTTGAATGGGAGCGGCTTTAGCCGCGATGCTCGTGCCTTATGTTCGTTGGCAGAGCCGTTTTTGGAACAGATCAGTCCATCTTCAGGCCGCGCTGCAGGGCCAGATCCCAGGGGGGAACGGGCGCGAAGCGTTGCCTGAGGAATTCCAGCAACAGGCGGGTGCGTGAGCTGGCCTCGCTGGCCAGGCGCAGGGCATAGATGCCGCTGGGCTCGGCGGGCGGCAGACCGCCGTCGCAGAGCAGCGGTAGCAGTTCGCCGCGCAGCAGCTGCTCGCTGATCAGCCAGGTCGGCAGGTGGGCGATGCCTAGGCCGGCCACGGCACTGAATAGCAGGGCTTCGGCGTTGTTGGCGGTCATCCGCAGGCGGCCCGGGCGCAGCAGTTGCAAGCGGCCGTCGACCTCGAAGCGCCAGGCATGTGGCGGTGCCAGGGCGTCCCAGTCCAGGCCGTCATGTTCGGGAATCTCACGCGCATCGCGCAGCAGGCCACGGCGCTTGATGTAGTCGGGACTGGCGCAGAGGACGCGCACCATGGGCGCCAGAGGCGTGGCAACCAGGCGGGTGTCAGCCAGCGGGCCGATGCGCAGCACCAGATCCACCTCACCCAGGTGTTCGCCCTGTAGGTCGATGAAGCTGTCGATCAGACGTAGTTGCACGTCCAGGCCGGGATAACGGGTGAGGAATTCGGCAATGGCCGGCGCCAGATGGCGGCGGCCGAAGGGCGAGGGCGCGTCGATACGGATCAGGCCCTCGGGAGCGCTGCTCAGTGACACTGCTTCGGCGCGGGCCTGATGCAGTTCGGTCAGGATGCGCCGGGCGCGTTCGGCGAAAGCCAGGCCCGCTGGGGTGGCTTTGACCGCATGGGTGCTGCGCACGAACAACGCACAGCCAAGGGCGCGCTCCAGTGCGTCGATGCGCCGCGACACGGCTGAGGGCGTGAGCTGCTGGCGGCGCGCTGCTGCAGAGAAGCTGCCGCTTTCCAGCACATCCAGATAGAGCGCGAACTGGTCGGTGAGCTGATCGGGGTTCATGGTCTGCCTTTGCGTAATTAGCAAAGCCATTGTGCGTGGCTGTGCGTTTCCTGGCTATCTTCTGTTGGCTAGCATGCCGTCCAGACTGTGGAGGTGGCATGAGCATGATCGATCTGCTGTTGAATCTGCTGTTGGGCCTGGCGATGGGGACCGTGGGTGGCCTGTTCGGCATCGGCGGTGGCCTGGTGGCGATTCCCGCGCTGGGCGTACTGTTCGGCCTGGACCAGCAGCTGGCCCAGGGCACGGCGCTGGTGATGGTGGTGCCCAACGTGGTGCTGGCGCTGTGGCGCTACAACCAGCGCAACCGCATCGAACCCCGCTATGCGTTGCTGCTGGCGGGGTCAGGCATCGTCTGTGCCTGGCTGGCGTCGTTGTACGCCGTCGAGCTGCAGGCCGAGCGCATGCGCCTGGCCTTTGTCGGCTTTCTCGTGGTGCTGGCGCTGTACAACCTGACTCGCCTGTTTATGCGCACCCCAGTGGCTTCTCAGGCGTTGCGCTATCCCTGGCCCTGGCTGGGTGTCGTGGGCGGTGCGGCGGGAGCGCTGGGTGGGCTGTTCGGTGTCGGCGGCGCGGTGCTGGCGGTGCCGGTGTTGACCAATATCTTCGGTGCCGGGCAACTGATGGCTCAGGGGTTATCGCTGGCCCTGGCGCTGCCCAGTACCGGCGTGACGCTGCTGACCTATGCGCTGCACGATCATGTCGACTGGGCCATGGGCATTCCTCTGGCGGTGGGTGGCCTGCTCAGCATCAGCTGGGGGGTGAAGTTGGCCCATGCGCTGCCGGAGAAGGTCCTGCGTGGGTTGTTCTGCGGGTTTTTGCTGCTCTGCGCGGTGTTGCTGGCATTCAAGTAGCAGGGCGTTCATCGCGGCTGAAGCCGCTCCCACTGGGCCGGGCTACAGGCGAAAGCCTTCGACGATGTGTTCGGCCAGGGTGTCGATGACCTGTGAGCTGCGCTGCGAATTGCGCAACAGTACGATGCTGGTCGTGGGCAGGATGGGCAGGCCTTCGGCCTCGCCGAGGATGCGCAGGTCCGGGGTGATCAGGCTCTGCAACTGGGCCGTGACCGCCAGGCCCGCACCGACCACGGCGAAGATCGCCGACAGGCTGGGGCTGGTATAGGCGATGCGATAGGGGCGCTCCCGGGCGTCCAGCGCGTTGCAGGCCCAGGCGCGGCAGAAGCAGTCGGCGTTGAACATGGCCAGCGGCATCGGGTTCTGCTCGTGCGGGCTGAAGCCCTGAGCCTCGGCCCAGACGAAGCGCTCCTGGCGCAGCAGCTGGCCGATCTCCTTGCCCGGCTCGCGGGTGACGATGGTCAGGTCCAGATCCTGGCGTTGCAGCAGCTGCCCCGAGGGTTCGCAGTGCACTTCCACCTGCACCAGTGGGTAGGCTTGGGCGAAGCGCGAGAGGATGTCCGGCAGAAAACGCATCACGTAGTCGTCCGGCGTGCCGATGCGCACGGCGCCGACCATGTGCGGCTCGCGCAGGGTGTTGAGCACTTCGCCGTGCAGCTTGAGGATACGCCGCGCGTAGCCCAGCAGTACCTGGCCTTCGGGCGTGAGGCGGACCTGGCGGCCGTCACGCTCGAACAGGGCGCGCTGCACCACGTCGTCCTCCAGGCGCTTCATCTGCATGCTCACCGCCGACTGGGTGCGGTTGACCGCCTCTGCGGCGCGGGTGAAGCCACCGTTGTCGGCGATGGCGACGAAGCTGCGCAGCAGTTCGGTATCGATGCTGGGATAATTGGCCATTCATCAATCTCCAAGATGCGTGGCATAAGAAACATTCGTTGGATTGATCTTAAGCGTGAACCGAAACTGGCGCCAACCCCATAGGGAGGGCGTGATGATGAAAGGTCAAAAAGGTTTTGCCATCGCACATTCCATTTCGCTGGACAGTATTCACTGGCCGCGTCCGCGGCGGCTGTGGTGGCAGCTGCGGCGCTGGTGGCAGCTGGCGCGTGAACGCCGGCAACTGGCCATGCTCGATGAGGCCGCGCTCAAGGATCTCGGCCTGAGCCGTGGCGAGGTATTGCAGGAAAGCGAGCGGCCGTTCTGGGATGATCCGTTCACGCAAACAGGCCCTGGGCCCTTCGAGGAGTGATGATGTCGTCAACCGGTGTTCGCCAAGGTGCCGACCTGTTCTTGTTCCAGCTGATGCTGGTGTTGTGCGCCATCTGGGGTTTCCAGCAGGTGGCGATCAAGCTGGCGGCGGCGGATATCGCGCCGCTGCTGCAAGTGCTGCTGCGCTCGGCCATCGCCGCGCTGCTGGTGGGCCTGCTGTTGCTCTGGCAGGGTGGCTGGCACTCTTGGCTGTCCTGTACCTGGCGTGGCGGTCTGCTGGCAGGCGTGCTGTTCGCCCTGGAGTTCTTCTTCATTGCCGAGGGGCTGCGCCTGACCTCGGCTTCGCACATGGCGGTGTTTCTCTACACGGCGCCGATTTTCTCGGCACTGGGGTTGCACGTGCTGCTGCCGAGTGAACGGCTCAAGCCCGCCCAGTGGCTGGGCATCGGCCTGTGCTTCACCGGCGTGGTGCTGGCCTTCGGCGCCGGCGCGCACTGGTCGGGTCTGGATCGGCGCATGCTGCTGGGGGATCTGCTGGGTCTGCTCGCCGGGCTGTCGTGGGGCCTGACCACTGTGGTGGTGCGGGGTTCTCGCCTGTCCGAGGCGCCGGCCGGGCTGACCCTGTTCTATCAGCTCGCGGCAGCGTCTGTCCTGCTTTTGGGGTATCTGCTGTTCACCGGGCAGCTCGGCCCCGTGCGCTGGACGCCCGTGGCGATCGGCTCGGTAGTGTTCCAGGGCGTGGTGGTGGCTTTTGGCAGCTACCTGATCTGGTTCTGGCTGCTGCGCCGTTACCTGGCCTCCAACCTGGCGGTGTTCTCGTTCATGACTCCGCTGTATGGCGTGACCTTCGGCGTGCTGGTGCTGGACGAACCGCTGACCCTGAACTTCGTCACAGGGGCCGCGCTGGTGCTAGTGGGCATCGTGCTGGTCAGCAGTCACGCCTGGCTCAGTCGGCGGGCGAAAAATCCAAGGATCGAAACGGAGTTACCTTGATGGCGAACTATCACCTGGCCCAGCTCAATATCGCTCAGCTCAAGGCCCCGCTGGAATCGCCGCAGCTGGCCGACTTCGTCGCCAACCTCGAGCGTATCAATGCCCTGGCCGAGGCCGCGCCCGGCTTCGTTTGGCGATTGCAGGACGAGGAGGGCGATGCCACCGCCATTCGCCCTTTCGGCGACGAGGTGCTGGTCAATATGTCCGTTTGGCAGGATGTGCAGTCGCTCAGCGACTACGTGTACAAGGGCGCACATACCGAAATGCTCAAGCGCCGTCGCGAATGGTTCGACAAGGTCGAGCAGGCGCACCAGGTGCTGTGGTGGGTGCCGGCTGGGCATTGCCCGGATGTGAGGGAGGCGGCCGAGCGCCTGGCCCATTTGCGCGAGCAGGGTCCGAGTGCATATGCCTTCAGCTTTCGACAGGCCTGTGCTGCGCCGGATTTGGCTGAATCGGATGGCAGAAATGGCGCTCATGGCACTTCTTTTCGCGCAGGCTTGGCACCATAGTTTCTGGGCTGCTGGGGATAGAGAGCAGCACCTGAATAACAACAAGAAATCGAGATACCGCCGTGAAAGCCCGCTCCTTTTTTCTCTGCCTGGCCCTTGGCGTGCCGGGCATTGCGCATTGTGCCAGCCCCGATGCCGGGCAGACCCTGTTCCAGACCCAGTGCGTGGCGTGCCACGGCGCCAGCGCCGAAGGTAACGCCGCGCTCGGTGCGCCGGCCCTGGCGGGACAGCCGGCCGACTATCTGCGGCGCCAGCTGCAGCATTTTCGCGATGGTCAGCGCGGAACGCAGCCTGGCGACACTGGCGGGGCGTTGATGGCGCCACTGGCCAAGACCCTGACAGACACCGATGCGCAGGCCGTGGCCGACTATCTGAGCGGCCTGGCGCAACCGGTCGTGGCCGCCAGCCTGCAGGGCGATGCGGGCAACGGCGGCAAGCTGTATCAGGCCAAGTGTGCAGCCTGTCACGGCGGCAAGGGTGAGGGTAATCCGGCGTTCAGCGCGCCGCGTCTGACCCAAGTCGGTGACCAGTATCTGCTGCGCCAGGTCCAGCATTTCCGCCAGGGCCTGCGCGGTTACGACGGCCAGGACCGCTACGGCAAGCAGATGAAGATGATGGCCGGCACGGTGAACGACGCCGAGCTGCAGGACATCCTCGTCCACCTCGAGCAACTGGGGGCGCAATAATGGGACGCGCGTTGTTTCTGGCCGCGACCCTGCTGGCCTCGGCCGCCCAGGCGCAACCGGCTGTTATCGAGCTGTCCCAGGTCTGTCCACCCGGTTTCGAGCAGGATGCCGGCGATGCCTGCCACCTGCGTAGCCTCTATCAGCAGTACAGCTCACTGGAACAGCGCGGCGTTGGCGGCCTGAAGACCGCGCTGCCGCCCTATCGCGACGGTTTCACGGCGCAGCAGATCGACCTCGGCCGCCATCTGTTCTTCGATCCCGTGCTGTCCGGCGACCAGAGCCTGTCGTGCGGCAGCTGCCATCACCCCAAGCTGGGTTTCTCCGATGGCCGCGCACGCAGCCAGGGCATTCATGGCGAAGATGCCGGCCGCGCCGCGCCCAGCCTGTGGAACATGGCGTTCATGGACAAGCTGTTCTGGGATGCACGTGCCAGCACGCTGGAGGAACAGGTGGCCGGCCCGCTGTATTCGCCCAAGGAGATGGGCAGCACGCCGCAGCAGGTGCTCGAACGCATCAACGCCAGCGGCGAATATCGCCGTCTGTTTGCCCAGGCCTATCCGCAACTGGGCGGCAAGGACGTGGGGCTGGAGCAGATCTACGCCGCCATCGCCGCCTTCGAGAGTTCGCTGGTATCGCTCAACAGCCGCTACGACCAGTACGCCCACGGTTATGCCGAGGCACTGAACGCCAAGGAGATCGAGGGCCTCAACGTGTTCCGCTCGTTCGTCGCGCGCTGCGCCGAATGCCATACGCCGCCGCTTTTCACCAACCAGCAGGTGGCGGTGATCGGCGTGCCGGAGCCTGAGGGCCGGGCCTTCGATCCGGGCGCCGGGGCGGTGTTCGACAACCCCACCTGGCGCGGCGGCTTCAAGGTACCGTCGCTGCGCAATATCGCGCGCACCGCGCCCTACATGCATTCCGGCACCTTCGCCAGCCTGCGCGAAGCCAGTGAGTTCTACACCCTTGGCCGTGGCCACGCGCTGCCGGCTGAGGAGAAGGACAAGCTGACCCTGCACTGGCACATCTGGGAGCCGAAGCTGACCGATGAGGAGCTGGATCGCCTGGTCGACTTCATGCAGACCCTGACCGACGAGACTTTTACACCGGCCATTCCCGCACAGGTACCGTCCGGCCTGACGCCGCTCGGCCGTGAACCCGAGGCGCTGCGCGCCACACTTGCACAACAAGGAGAACAATAATGGGCAAGAAACTGCTGACCCTCGCCGCCGCCATCGGCCTGCTCGGCGGCGGCACCTGGCTGGGCACCCAGCTGGGTAGCGACAACAGTGCCACGGTGGTCGGCGGCGCAGACCGCTACGCCAGCCAGGTGGCCTTCAAGGGCGAGCTGGCACAGTCGGTGGGCGCCAGCGGCAAGGGCCAGGTGCACGAGGTGCGCGACGGTCAGTCGATCCAGGAGGCGGTCAAGCGCGCCGCACCAGGCGACGTGATCCGCGTGTTTCCCGGCACCTACAAGGAAACCGTGTACATTGACAAGGACGACATCCTGCTCAGCGGGGTGATCGAGAACGGCCAGTGGCCAACGATGGAGGGCGAGAGCAAACTCAACGACGCGGTGCTCTATTCGGGCAACAACGTCACCGTGGAGAACCTGCGCATCACCCATTACAAGGGCAACGGGATCATGGGGCAGGCGGCCAACAACTTCCTGATCCGCAACAACCATGTGGTCGACACCGGGGTCTACGGTATCTTCCCGCAGCTGGGCAAGAATGGTCTGGTCAGCCACAACGTGCTCACCGGCATCGAGGACGCGGCCATCTACGTGGGCATGTGCGACAACATCCATGTGACCACCAACGAGGTGTTCGGCAACGTCGCCGGCATTGAGATCGAGAACAGCCGCCACGCCATCGTCGAGCACAACAAGGTGTACGACAACACCGGCGGTATTCTCGCGTTCATCACCCCCGGCCTGCCGATCAAGACCACGGTCGATGTGATCATTCGCAACAACTTCATCAACGATAACAACCACGCCAACTTCGCCGCGCCGGGCTCCATCGTCGCCGGCGTGCCGGCCGGCACCGGGATCATCGTGATGGCCGCCGACGAGGTGACCATCGAGAACAACATCATCACCGGCAACAAGAACGTCGGCATCGTCATCACCGACCACGACAGCTTCGCCAACATCTCCAAGGACCCGGAATCCGATCCCAAGTCGGACAAGGTGGCGATCCTCGACAACCTGATGTTCAACAACGGCAGCGAGCCGATCGACGAGATCAAGGCGCTGAAGCTGGCGACCTTCACCCAGGAGCCGGTGGACATCATCAACGTTGGCGAGAGCCGTGAAAGCTGCATCCTCGACCGCCAGCGCTACCCGACCATCGGCCTCAAGGACTATGGCACCTGCGGTTTCAGCAGCACCGTAGCAACCCGCACCTACCTGCTGCCGGAACCGGCCGAACCGCATGCCTTCAGTGAGACCGACAAAGGCAAGATGGCCTACTACGGTGTCTGCACCGGCTGCCACGCCTACGGCATGCGCATGATCGGCCCGCCGGTGGAAGTGATCCAGGCGCTGTACATGGACAACCCCGAGGGGCTGGCCGAGTACATCGCCAACCCGCAGAAGAAGCGCGACGACTACCCGGCCATGCCCAAGCAGGACTACCTCAGCCCGGAAATGCGCCTGGCCGTGGCCAAGTTCATGCTCGGCGTGGACAACAAGGGCTTCTTCAACGACCCGGCGTCCAACGCGGCACGGGCAGAGTAACTATCCAGCAGGCGGCGCCAGCCCGAGGCGCCGCCTGCTAGGCTCAGCTTCCATGAGCCTGTCACTGTCCCTAGCCGAAGCCCGCCGCCTGGCCCTGGCAGCCCAGGGCTTCACTCGCCCGTCACGCGGAGTTGTTGGCCCGCGCCAGTTGCAGGTGCAGATCGAGCGGCTTGGCGTGCTGCAGATCGACTCGGTCAACGCCCTGGTGCGCTCGCACTACCTGCCGGCCTTCTCCCGACTCGGCCACTATCAACCTGAATTGCTCGACCGCCTGGCCTGGGGTGCGCCGCGCCAGCGCCGCCTGTTCGAATACTGGGGCCACGAGGCTTCGCTGTTGCCTCTGGAGCTGTATCCGCTGCTGCGCTGGCGTATGCGCCGGGCCGCAGACGGGCAGGGCATCTATCGGCAACTGGCCGAGTTCGGTCGCCAGCAACAGGATGTGATCCGGCGTGTGCTGCAGACGGTACGCGAGCAGGGTGCCCTGGGCGCGGGCAGCCTGAGCACGCGCCAGGAGAAGGCCGGCCCCTGGTGGGACTGGAGCGCGGAGAAGCATGCGCTGGAATGGCTGTTTGCCGCGGGCGAAGTGACAGTGGCTGGGCGACGTGGTTTCGAGCGTCTGTACGACCTGCCGGAACGGGTGATTCCGCCGGCTCAGTTCGAGCACTCCGAGATCGATGAGGCCGAAGCGCAGCGCCGGTTGTTGCTGAAATCGGCCGCCTCCCTCGGCGTGGCAACGGAGCGCGACCTGCGCGACTACTACCGCCTGGATGCCGACACTGCCAAAACGCGCATCGCCGAACTGGTCGAGGCGGGCGAACTGCGCCGGGTTACTGTCGAAGGCTGGAAACAAGCGGCCTACTGCCATGGCGAACCGAGTATTCCGCGGCGCGTAAAGGCCAGTGCGCTGCTGTCGCCCTTCGACTCGCTGATCTGGGCGCGCGAACGCACCGAACGCCTGTTCGGCTTCCGCTACCGCCTGGAGATCTACACCCCGCCGGCCAAGCGGGTGTACGGCTACTACGTGCTGCCTTTTCTGCACCACGAACGCCTACTGGCGCGGCTCGACCTGCGCAGTGAGCGGGCACAGGGGCGCCTGGCGGTGCATGCCGTGCATCTGGAGGAGGTGGTATTGAGCGAGGAGGCGCTGCACGCCCTGGCTGAGGAACTGCGGGCGCTGGCGCAGTGGCTGGGGCTGGTGGAGGTGGCGTTGAACTGTCGTTCGCCGGTGGCCGGGCTGTTACGGCCGCTGTTGAGGTAGCGACCGTAAGCCTAGCGTGGGAGCGGCTTCAGCCGCGATGGGGCAGGCGGATTAGAACCAGCGCTCATTCGCTTCGCTTATGCGGCATCCCTTGGGCATTTTTCCCCTGACGTCTTTTACATAAGCGTTCCATTCATTTTTTTCTAACGACTTATTGGCAATCACCTGCTCTCGCAACTCCTTGCAGATCTTTTTGTCGTTCTTGATGGCGGCAAATTTGACCTTGAGATCGTCGCTACTGATCCTGGTGCCATTGATGGGGCCGAAGTACAGGGTATTGCCGTCTTCGGAGAGTTTGAGTGGCGTGTTTCGGTAGGACAGCCCCTCGTCCGACTCGCTCAGCGCCATGGGGTCGGTGTTGTTCAGGACGTTCTCGATAAAGAGGTAGGTGTCGCCGTCCTTCTTGATTTCGGCAACTCTCTCTGAGCCGGTGAACTTGTTCTCGTACTGGTACAGGCCGATGGCTTTGTCGTAATCGTTGCCGCAGCCCACTAGCAAAAGGGTCAGGGCCGCTATCAGCGTGGCTTTGATCTGCATGTTTACCTCCATGTGGTTGTTGCTCCGTTGTTACTCGGCGGCGATGCGCTGACGAATGTGCGCGGCGCGGTCGGCCGAGCCTGGGTGGGAGTCGAACATGCTGCTGTCGCCGCCGCCCTGTTCAGCCAGTTTGTCGAAGGCGCTGGCCAGCCCTTCCAGCGGTATGCCGCGCTGTTTCAGCAGGTCGAAGGAGAAGTCGTCGGCGGCGCTTTCCTGGGACTGGGAGAACTGCGCGTTGATCAGCGCTTCACCCAGGTCGCCCAGTTGCGAGCTGGACAGCGCCATGGCCGCGCTGTTGCCGGAGGTGGCGATGGCGCCGCGGGCCACCGAAGTGGCGTAGGCGGTCTGCATGGCCTTCTTGGTGTGGCCGAGGGCGACGTGGCCCATCTCGTGACCGAGCACGCCTTCCACTTCGTTGTCGTTCATCAGATCCATCAGGCCGCTGTAGACCCGAACGCAGCCGTTGGCCATGGCCCAGGCATTGACCTCGTCGGTGAGGTAGACCTTGTAGTTGACCGGGGTGCCGCCGGCCTGGCTGCCGAGGTTGGCGGCGATCTTCTCCAGGCGCTTGCTGTACGGGCTTTCGGCCGGGGCGATGGGCGACTGGGCGTCCATCTGCGCGCAGGCTTCGTCGGCCATGGCTTTCACTTCGGCATCGCCGAGGGTGGCGGCCTGCACGGCCTGCAGTCCGGTGTTGAGCATGGCATCGGGGCTCATGTTCTGGCAGCCGGCGAGCAGGGTGGCGAGGGCGAGGGCGGAAAGGGAGTGCTGCAGTTTCATGGAAATCGTCCTTGAAGGTGGATCGGCGGAAATGGCCAGGCCGCGTCGGCATCCTGGCCGGCGCGGCATTGTCGTTGATAAGAGCGGTGCAAAGTGTGAAGCGGGTCGCAGCTGGCGGCCCGCTGGGCAAGGCTTAGCGCGCAGGCATTGTTGCGGCCGGCAAGGGGCGAATCGTGCGCCGCGACACCAGCATTACGCCCGCCAGTACCAGGCCGGCGCCCAGCATCTGCTCCAGCGACAGGGGCTCGGCCAGCAGCAGCCAGCCGAAGAAAATGGTCAGGATTGGCCCCAGCGTACCGATCAGCACGGTGCGCGCCGCGCCGATGCGGTGGACCGCCGCGGACTGCCAGAGCACCGGCAGCACCGTGGAGAACAGGGCCATCGCCGCGCTGTACCCGTAGACGGCCGCAGGCTGCTGCAGGGCCCAGAACGGCTGGCTGAGCACGAAGTGCAACTGCGTGGCGAAGGTGGACACGATGATGGCCAGGGCAGCGAAACGCAGGGTGCCGAGGTTGCGGATGGAGACTTCCGCTCCGGCGCTGTACAGCGCATACGACAGCGCGGAGGCGAAGACGAAGGCGGCGCCGATCAGCACGGTTTTGCTATCGCCAGCCACCTCCAGGTCATGGGCGAAGGCCAGACCGATGCCCGCGTAGGACAACAGCAGTGCACCGATCTGGCGCCGCTCCAGGCGCTTGCCCATGAACATCACGCCGATCAGCACGGTGAGGGTCGGGTAGGTGAACAGGATCAGACGCTCCAGTGCGGCGGAAATGTATTGCAGACCGATGAAGTCGAGGATGCTGGCGCCGTAGTAACCGAGCAGGCCGAGGGCGAGCAGAAGTCCCCAGTCCTTGCGGCTCAGCGGCGGCGCGTTACGACACAGCCAGAGTGCGGCGAACAGGGCGAAGGGCAGGGCGAAGCTCATGCGCAGCGCCAGCAGGGTGACCGGGTCCACCGCTGCTTCGGCATAGGCCAGCTTGACGAAGATGGCCTTAAAGGAGAAACCGAAAGCGGCCAGGACGGCCAGCAGGATGCCCAGGCGTTCGGCGGACAGGGTTTTCCAGGGCATGCGGCGGACCTCAGAAGATTTCATCGAGACGAATGATCCTGTGGTTGATGTCCGTCTAGAATTGGTTTTTTCGCAAGCTATCGTTCGGATTAGACGAACTCTATGCACTACGACCTGACCGATCTACGCCTCTTCGTGGCCATTGCCGAGGCGCGCAACCTGACCCGTGGCGCCGAGCGCGTGCACCTGGCGGCATCCTCGGCCAGTCATCGCATGCGCCTGCTGGAGGCGTCGATGGGCACGCCGCTGCTGGTGCGCGAGCCGCGTGGCGTCAGCCTGACCCGTGCCGGCGAGGCCCTGTTGCGGCATGCCCGCCAGGTGTTCGCCCAGCTGGAACAGATGCATGCCGACCTGGCGCCGTTCGCCCACGGCGTGCGCGGCCATGTCAGCCTGTGGGCGAATACTCATGCGACCCATACCTTTCTGCCGGACAGCCTCGCGGCCTTCCTGCAGCGACACCCGCAGGTCAGCATTTCGCTGGAAGAACACACCAGCCCGGAAGTGGTGATGGCCGTGGCCCGCGGTGAAGTCGAGGTCGGCGTGGTGGCGGATCTGGTCGAGGGCGCGGAGGTCGAGCTGATTCCCTACCGGGCTGATCGCCTGGTGCTGATCGCCCCGCCGGAGCACCCTGTGGCGGCGCTCGGCAACGCGCCCTTTGCCGCCGTGCTGGCGCATCCCTTCGTGATGCTGCACGCCGGCTCGGCCATCCATACCTTCACCATGAATGCTGCCGCGGCGCTCGGTCGGCACCTGGAGGTGCGTATCCAGGTACGCAGTTTCGAGGCCGTGTGCCGCATGGTCAGCGCCGGCGTGGGCATCGGCATGGTGCCGCACAGTGCCATTGCCACCAGCACCTCACGCACGCCGTTGGCGGTCATCGAGCTGGATGAACCTTGGGCCCGACGCGACCTTAAGGTGTGCGTGCGCAAGCGCGAGCTGTTGTCGGGCTTTGCCGCCGAGCTGGTCGATTGCCTGATCGCAGCGGCTTAGGTGAGGGCTGGTATAGCGCCAGGCGTAAGAGCTTCGTTCCTGTGGCCTGGGGATGAGCGGTCACTGAACCTTCACTCTCGGGCCGCAGGTCATGGCGCTTGCCAGGTGTCTAGTCGAGCGTTTTTTCGTACCAGTTGCGGCTCTTGTTGACCAGGCGCACCAGCCACAGCATCACCGGCACCTCGATCAGTACGCCGACTACGGTGGCCAGCGCTGCGCCGGAGTCGAAGCCATACAGCACGATGGCCACCGCCACGGCCAGCTCGAAGAAGTTGGACGCACCGATCATGGTCGAGGGGCCGGCCACGTCATGGCGCACCTTCAGCGCGCGGTTCAGCCCGTAGCCGAGTGCGGCGATAAACAGGGTTTGCAACAGAATTGGAATGGCCAGCATGCCGATCACCAGCGGCTGCTCGACGATAGCCTGGCCCTGGAAGGAGAACAGCAGCACCAGGGTGCCGAGCAGGGCGAGGATGGAGAAGGGGGCGATCTTCGCCAGTGCCGCGTCGAAGGCGGGCTTGCCGCGTTTTAGCAGGTGCGCGCGCAACAGCTGGGCAATGGCCAGGGGAATGACGATGTACATCACCACCGACAGCAGCAGGGTATCCCAGGGCACCGGGATCGACGACACGCCGAGCAGCAGGGCGACAATGGGGGCGAAGGCAAACACCATCACCAGGTCATTGAGTGCCACCTGGCTGATGGTGAAGTTGGCGTTGCCGTTACACAGGTTGCTCCACACGAACACCATTGCCGTGCAGGGCGCGGCGCCCAGCAGGATCAGCCCGGCCATGTAGCTGTCGAGCTGGTCGGCCGGCAGCCAGTCGGCGAACAGAATCTTGATGAACAGCCAGCCGATCAGGGCCATGGAGAAGGGCTTGATCACCCAGTTGACGAACAGGGTGACGCCGATGCCGGCTTTCTGCCCGCGCACTTCATGCAGCGAGGCGAAGTCGATCTTCATCAGCATGGGGATGATCATGATCCAGATCAGCACGCCGACCGGGATGTTCACCTGCGCAATCTCCATGGCCCCCACGGCCTGCGCGGCCTCTGGCACGAGCAGGCCGAGCAGCGTGCCGGCACCGATGCAGAGGAACACCCACAGGGTCAGGTAGCGCTCAAAGAAACCCAGGGGGGCTCCCGCGGCCTGTTTAGTGGCGACTTCACAGGCATTGCTCATGGTGGCTCCTCTCGTTTCGGATCTGAAGGTAAAGAATATTCGATTTACCGTATATTCGGAAAATACTATATTCGCTGCCGAGCCTCTTGTCCGAGATCAACATGAGCCAGAAAAAACGCGTCCTGTTCCTGTGCGTGGCCAATTCGTCGCGCTCGCAGATGGCCGAAGCGCTGCTGCGCCACCTCGATTCGGAGCATTTCGAGGCCTTTAGTGCGGGCACCGCGCCTACCGAGGTGGACCCGCGCACCCGGCAGGCGCTGGAGCAGCTGGGCATCTCCACCGCAGGGCTGTTCAGCAAGGCGGTCGAGCAGGTGACGGGCGAGCCGTTCGATTACGTGATCACCCTGTGCGACAAGTCTGCCTTGGAGTGCCTGGCGTTGCCCGGCGCGGGCGAATACATCACCTGGAGCTTCGAAGACCCCGCGACCAGCGCCAGGCCGGATGCTTACCGCAAGACCCTGCATGAAATTCACGAACGGCTGAAGATGTTCGTACTGATCAAGAGCAAGCCAGCCCCGGCGCTGGTGAACGAAGGCCTGACGTCACCCACCGAGCTGTTCAAATGCCTGGCCGACGAGACGCGCGCGCGTATCGCCCTGCTGGTCACCCTGGAGCAGGAACTGTGTGTCTGCGAGCTGACCTCCGCCCTGCAAGAGGCGCAGCCGAAGATTTCCCGGCACCTGGCCCTGCTGCGCGGCTGCGGCCTGCTGGAGGACCGGCGCAACGGCCAGTGGGTCTACTACCGCCTGCATCCGAACTTGCCGGAGTGGGTGGGCGATGTACTCAAGCAAACCCTGGACAACAACGCCGAATGGTTGCGTCAGGACGTACAGCGCCTCTGGCAGATGCGCGATCGGCCGGGGCGCAAGCCCCTCTGTGCCTGAAGGCCTGCCGCCGAACACCCGAGCGCTTCCCATCATCCGCTTCGCTATTAACGAGGACTCACCATGAGCATCAAAGTAGGCATCAACGGTTTCGGCCGCATCGGCCGCCTGGCCCTGCGCGCCGCCTGGAACTGGCCGGAACTGGAGTTCGTGCAGATCAACGACCCGGCCGGCGACGCCGCCACCCATGCCCACCTGCTGAATTTCGACTCGGTGCACGGCCGCTGGCAGCACGAAGCGGGCAGCGACGGCGACGCCGTGGTGATCGACGGCAAGCGCATCCGCGTGACCGCCAACAAGGCCATCGCCGACACCGACTGGAGTGGCTGCGACCTGGTGCTCGAAGCCAGCGGCAAGATGAAGACGGTCGCCGTGCTGCAGGCCTACCTGGAGCAGGGCGTGAAGCGCGTGGTGGTCTGTGCGCCGGTCAAGGAGCCGGGCGCGCTGAACGTGGTGATGGGCGTCAACCAGCAGCTGTTCGACCCGGCGCAGCACCGCATCGTCACCGCCGCTTCCTGCACCACCAACTGCCTGGCACCGGTGGTCAAGGTGATCCACGAAGCGCTGGGCATCCGCCACGGCTCGATCACCACCATCCACGACCTGACCAACACCCAGAGCATCCTCGATACGCCGCACAAGGACCTGCGCCGCGCCCGTGCCTCGGGCATGAGCCTGATCCCGACCACCACCGGCTCGGCCACGGCCATCGCCGAAATCTTCCCCGAGCTGCGCGGCAAACTGAACGGCCACGCCGTGCGCGTGCCGCTGGCCAACGCCTCGCTGACCGACTGCGTGTTCGAGGTCGAGCGCGCGACTAGCGCCGAGGAGGTCAACGCGCTGCTCAAGGCGGCCGCCGAAGGCCCGCTGAAGAACATCCTGGGCTACGAGGAACGCCCGCTGGTGTCCATCGACTACCGCACCGACCCGCGCTCCTCGATCATCGATGCGCTATCGACCCTGGTGGTCAATGGCACCCAGGTGAAGGTCTATGCCTGGTACGACAACGAGTGGGGCTATGCCAACCGCGCGGTGGAGCTGGCGCGGCTGGTCGGCGCGGCGGGGTAATCGGCGATCATGAAGGCGTTGTCAGCCCTGCCTGCGCAAGTCCGCCAGTATCTGCTGGTCACCGGCAACTACTGGGCCTTCACCCTCACCGACGGCGCCCTGCGCATGCTGGTGGTGCTGCATTTCCACGGCCTGGGCTACACGCCGCTGCAGATTGCCGCGCTGTTCCTGTTCTACGAGATCTTCGGCGTGGTCACCAACCTGGTTGGCGGCTACCTTGGCGCGCGCCTGGGCCTGAACCGCACCATGAACATTGGCCTGGGCCTGCAGGTGCTGGCCCTGCTGATGCTCACGGTGCCTGCCGCCTGGCTGACCGTGCCCTGGGTGATGGGCGCCCAGGCGCTGTCGGGTATCGCCAAGGATCTCAACAAGATGAGCGCCAAGAGCTCGATCAAGCTCCTGGTGCCGGACAGCCAGCAGGGCACGCTGTACCAGTGGGTGGCCATCCTCACCGGCTCGAAGAATGCGCTCAAGGGCGTCGGCTTCTTCCTCGGCGGCGCGCTGCTGGCGCTGCTCGGCTTCAGCGGCGCGGTGCTGGCGATGGCCGCCGTGCTGGCGCTGATCTGGCTGGGCAGCCTGGTGCTGCTGAAGAAGGACCTGGGCAAAGCCAAGGCGAAGCCGAAGTTCCGCGACCTGCTGTCGAAGAGCCGGGCGATCAACATCCTGTCGGCCGCCCGCTTGTTTTTGTTCGGCGCGCGCGACGTGTGGTTCGTGGTGGCGCTGCCGGTGTACCTGAGCACGGTGTTCGGCTGGGACTTCTGGCAGGTCGGCGGCTTTCTGGCCGCCTGGATCATCGGCTACGGCATTGTGCAGTCCTTCGCGCCGCGCATTACCGGCAAACGCCGCGGCCATGTGCCTGACGGCCGCGCCGCGTGCGCCTGGGCGCTGGCCCTGGCAGGCCTGCCGGCGCTGATTGCCCTGGGGCTGGGGGCCGGCTGGTCGGCGCAGGTGGTGCTACTCGGTGGGCTGATGCTATTCGGCGTGCTGTTCGCGGTGAATTCGTCGCTGCACAGCTATCTGATCGTCAGTTACGCCAAGGAAGATGGGGTGTCGCTGGATGTGGGCTTCTATTACATGTCCAACGCCCTGGGCCGGCTGATCGGTACGCTGCTGTCGGGCTGGGTGTTCCAGGTCTACGGACTAGAGGCCTGCCTGTGGGTCTCCAGCGCCTTCGTGCTGGCCGCCGCGCTGATTTCCAGTGGCCTGCCCAGGCACCAGGCGCCTCGGCAGGGGAGCCGAGACTGAATATCCCGCTTTGCCAGGTGCCTAAAACAAGACGGGGCTGACACATCCGTGCCAGCCCCGTCGGTGCCGAACCTCAGCCGCGTGGCAGCGGCGGGGTGCGCGGCGGGACCAGACGCTTGCTGCCAGTCGCTTCATAGGCCGAGGCGAGGCGTAGCAGGTTGTTGTCGTCGTAGGCGCGGCTGGCGAAGGTCAGGCCGACCGGCATGCCTATATCGGCCATCACGCCCATGGGCACGGTGACGGTGGGCACGCCCAGGTGACGGATGGCCAGGTTGCCGTTGGCGACCCAGACGCCGTTGCTCCAGGCAATGTCGGCCGAAGCCGGATTGATATCGGCATCCGCCGGGCCGACGTCGGCGACGGTGGGGAACAGCACGGCGTCGAGCTTGAGCGCGTCCATCCAGTCTTCCAGGTCGAGCTTGCGGGTTTTTTCCAGCCCACGCAGGCCGTCCGGCAGGGTAGCGATCTGCTCCCAGCTCTTGATGCCGCGCTTGGCCATGTTGACGTATTCGTCCATGCCGGCGGCCAGGTCGCCCTCGCGGTTGGGCAGGGTGCCCGGGTCGTGCGGGAAGATCTGCGGGCCATCGACGTCCGCCAGTCGGTTCAACTTGGGATCGCCGTTGGCGCGCAGGAAGTCGTCGAAGGCCCAGCCGGACAGTTCCCATAGCTCGTCGTGTAGGAATTCCGGGGTGACGATGCCGCGGTTGAACACGGTCGGTGCGCCGGGGCGGTCGCCCTCACAGTTGGACACCAGCGGGAAATCCACTTCGATCACTTCGGCGCCGGCCGCTTCCAGGGCCTGGCGTGCGGCTTCCCAGAGATCGATCACCGCGGCGCGGGTGTGGATGCGCTGACCGGTGGGACCGCCGATACCAGGGTTGTCGCTGGTGCCGGCCAGTTCATCCTTATTGATGAACATGCGTGGTACACCCAGGCGCTTGCCCTTGAGGGCGTCCGCCTGCGCAGCGAGATCCAGATAGGACGCCGGACGTACTTCCGAGGCCTTGGGAATCGGTACCCATGGCTGCAGACGCCACAGGTCGCCGCGAGTATCCGGGTCGTCGGCGACTACGGCCTCCAGCACTTCCAGAAGGTCGGCCATGGTGCGCGCGTAGGGCACCACCACGTCCATGGTCGGCGTTAGCGGCCAGTTGCCGCGCACCGAGATCACTCCGCGCGACGGGGTGTAGGCGCACAGGCCGTTGTTCGAGGCCGGGCCGCGTCCGCTGGACCAGGTCTCTTCGGCCAGGCCAAAGGCGGCGAAGCTGGCGGCGGTCGCGGTGCCGGCGCCGTTGGACGAACCGGAGGCGAAGGGTGCGGTCAGGTAGGCGGCGTTGTAGGGGCTCTCGGCACGGCCATACACGCCGCGCTGCATGCCGCCGTTGGCCATGGGCGGCATGTTGGTCTTGCCCAGGCAAATGGCGCCGGCGGCGCGCAGGCGCTCAACGGTAAAAGCGTCGCGTTGGGCGACCAGATCCTTGAACGCCGGGCTGCCGGAGGCGGCGGTCAGGCCTTTGACCAGGTAGCTGTCCTTGGCGGTGTAGGGGATGCCGTCCAGTGGGCCGAGCGTTTTACCACTGGCACGGCGGGCATCGGAGGCCTGGGCTTCGGCGAGGGCGTCGGGGTTGCGCACGACGACGGCATTGAGGCGGGTGGGCGTGTCTGGGCCATCGTAGGCATCGATACGGGCGAGGTAGGCCTGTACCAGTTCAACTGCCGTGGTGCGGCCGGATTCCAGCGCGGCGCGCAATTCAGCAATGGAGACTTCGGTGACTTCGATCATGTTGCCAACTCCTGATGCGGGTGGGGCGATTCTACCTCTCGCACAAGAGTTTGCCGATATTTATCGAATAAATAAACATGTGAATTCTCTGTGCAGCCCAGCGAAGGTTGTTTTGCAGATTTATATCAGCCTTTTCCGGCTGAGGATCCACTTGGCGTCTGCAGCGGTCACTTCGGGAACAGCAGGACGAAGTTGAGCCGCGCGCCCCAGCCTTCCGGCCCGGCGTCGGTACTTTCCGCCCAGTAGCGCACGCCGCCGCCGAACTGAATCATCTGTTTGCCGATCTTGCTGACCTTGTTCATCTGCAGGTTGATGGGCACGGCCGCTTCCTCGCCTTCCCAGTCGTAGGTGCTTTCCGAGTTCAGCCCGATGGTGATGCCGCCGGGCAGACCGTAGACCAAAAAGGGCTGCAGGAAGGTGGCGCTGACATCGGCATGGCCTTGGTCGGTGGTGACGTGCTCGATGTGGTTGACCAATGCGCCATAGGTCCAGGCGCCGGACTGCTTCAAGGCGACGGCGGTAGGCCCCATGCCCCATTGGTCACTGCCCAACAGGTCATCGGAGGCCGTCGGCAGCAGGAACACCGGACCTACGCCCCAGATCCAGCCGGATTCGCTCGGTTCCTTGGGCGAGAAGAACAGGCTCTGCACCACATCGCCGGTGCCCGTTTGATTGCCGGTGCCGGGGGCGATGTCGGTCTGATCGATCAGCGGCAGGATGGTGCGCGAGATCAGGTTCCAGTCCTCATTGAGGCTGAAGGGCGCGACTGGCTGGAGGTTGGTGGTGTGGCGGCTGCCCTTGTCATCCGGGCCGATGTTCTCGTCGTAGTTGTATTGCAGCGGCACGCTGATCAGCGAGGCGATGGGGTTGGCCAGTTGCTTGGCCAGCTCGTCGGCCGATGGCTCATCAGCTGCGTGTACAACACCGGTTGCCAGGGACAGGCTCAGGCCAAGGCATGACGAATACAGGTATTTCATCGTGAATCCCCCCGAGTGGTTTATCGGGGAAGTCTAGACAGGAACCCGCGCGGTGCTGGCCCTGATACCCAGAGGCTGGAGGGGTGCTAGCCCTTGAGGCTGCGCAAGGCTTAACCGAAGACCGGGCGCAAGAACGAGCGTTCGTAGCTGAGGATGCAGCGGGTCTCTTCGGCATAGCGGAAGGCGGCCTGGCATTCGGCGTCTGTCATCGACTGTTGCCGGTAGCGTTCGTACTCGGCCAGGCTGGGGAAGCTGAACAGGGCCAGGGCGATGTTGTTGGCGCCCTCCGATGGCAGGAAGTAGCCGTGATGCTGGCCGCCGAACTTCTCCACCAGCGGAATCCACCGTTTGCCGTAGTGCTCGAATTCCTTGAGCTTGTAGGGATCGATAACGTACTTGAGGTAACAGGTAATCACGCGTTGCTCCTTGCCTGGAGATAAGACTACGGGGCCATTGGGCCCCGTGTGCGCTTCAGCCGCGCGCCTGTTTCAGCGTCTCGGCGATCATGAAGGCCAGCTCCAGCGACTGGTCCGCGTTCATCCGTGGGTCGCAGTGGGTATGGTAGCGGTCCGACAGGCCGTCCTCGGTGATCGGCCGCGAACCGCCGATGCACTCGGTAACGTTCTGCCCGGTCATCTCGATATGGATGCCGCCGGCCACCGTGCCCTCGGCGCGATGCACCTGGAAGAACTGCTTCACCTCCGAGAGGATCTGCGCGAAGTCGCGGGTCTTGTAGCCGCTGCTGGCCTTGATGGTGTTGCCGTGCATGGGGTCGGAGCTCCACAGCACCTGGCGGCCTTCCTCCTTCACCTTGCGCAGCAGGCGCGGGAAGTGCGCTTCGACCTTGTCGGCGCCCATGCGCACGATCAGGTTCAGGCGCCCAGGGTCGTTGTCCGGGTTGAGGATGTCGATCAGGCGAATCAGCTCGTCCGGGTCCATGCTCGGGCCGACCTTGACCCCGATGGGGTTCTCGATGCCGCGCATGAACTCGACGTGGGCGCCGTCCAGCTGGCGGGTACGGTCGCCGACCCACAGCATGTGCGCGGAGCAGTCGTACCAGCGCCCGGTGAGGCTGTCCTGGCGCACGAAGGCTTGCTCGTAGCCCAGCAGCAGCGCCTCGTGGGCGGTGAAGAAGCTGACTTCGCGCAGCTGCGGTGCGCTGTCCATACCGACTGCGCGCATGAAGGCGAGGGTCTCGTCGATGCGGTTGGCCAGCTGGTGGTACTTCTCGGAGAGGGCCGAGTTGGCGATGAAGTCCAGGTTCCACTGGTGCACCTGGTGCACATCGGCGAAACCGCCCTGGGCGAAGGCGCGCAGCAGGTTGAGGCTGGCGGTCGCCTGGTTGTAGGCCTGCAGCAGACGATTCGGGTCCGGCACGCGGCTGGCGGCGTCGAAGCCGATGCCGTTGACGATATCGCCGCGGTAGGCCGGTAGGGTCACGCCGTCGATGGTTTCGCTACCGGAGGAGCGCGGCTTGGCGAACTGCCCGGCCATGCGCCCGACTTTCACCACCGGGCAGCCGGCGGCGAAGGTCATGACAATGGCCATCTGTAACATCACTTTGAAGGTGTCGCGGATTTTCGCCGCGCTGAACTCGGCGAAGCTCTCGGCGCAGTCGCCGCCCTGCAGCAGGAAGGCGCGGCCCTGGGTGACCTCGGCGAACTGGCGGCGCAGCTCGCGGGCCTCGCCGGCGAACACCAGTGGCGGGTAGCCGGCCAGGGTCTGCTCCACGCGGGCGAGGTGGGCGGCGTCGGGGTATTCGGGTTGCTGCTGGATGGGCTTGCTTCTCCAGCTCTCGGGGCTCCAGGCGGACATCAGGCTTCTCGGCTATCGGCTAGTTCATGCGGACGGGCATGGTAACCCCGCAAGCCCTGGCCGGTCAGCCGATAAGCGCGATAGAGCCGGCGAATGATGCGCTCAGGCGCGCACCCAGCGTTGGCGCGTCCAGCCACTCAAGGCATCGACCGCGAACACCAGGGCCAGCATGGCCAGGATCACCGTGCTGGCCTGGGCCTCCTGGAACAGACTGAGGCTAACGTAGAGCATCTGCCCAAGGCCGCCGGCGCCGACGAAGCCGAGCACGCTGGCCATGCGGATATTGTTCTCCCAGCGGTACAGGCTGTAGGCCAGCAGCTGCGGGAACAGGTTGGGCAGGGTGCCGTAACAGAAGGCGGCGACCTGACTGCCGCCCTGCAGGCGGATGGCTTCGGCGGGCTCCTTCGGCGTGTTCTCCAGCGCTTCGGCGAACAGCCGCCCGAGCACGCCAGCCGTGTGCAGGGCCAGGGCCAGGGTGCCGGCGTTCGGGCCGAGGCCGGCGGCCAGCACCATCAGCGCCGCCCACACCAGTTCGGGAATCGCCCGCAAACCATTGAGCAGCAGGCGTGCCAGGCCCTGCAGCGGCCAACCAAAGCGCCCGGCCGCCGGCAGCGCCAGCAGCAGGCCGAAGATGGCTGCCAGCAGGGTGCCCAAGGCCGACATGGCCAGGGTTTCCAGGGCGCCGCGGCCGATGGCCTGCAGGTGTGCGGCGCTCAGGTCAGGCTGCAGGAAGCGCGCGGCGTAGGCGCCCATATGGCCGAGGCTGTCGCGGCCGAACAGCGCGCCCAGGTCCAGGCCCAGGTAGGCGAAAGAGGCGATGATCGCGACGAGAATGGCGGCGAGCAGCGCCAGGTTGAGTAGCCGGTTCATGCCAGCCTCCCGCGCAGCAGGCGGCTCAGGCCGTCGGCCAGCAGTACCAGAATCAGGAAGGTCAGCAGCATGCTGGCCACCTCGCCGCCGGCGAACATGCGCAGCGACAGGTCGATCTGCTGGCCAAGGCCACCGGCGCCGACAAAGCCCATCACCACCGAAGCACGAATGGCGCATTCCCAGCGGTACACGGTGTAGGAGGTCAGTTCGGCGGCGGCATTCGGCAGGATGCCGTAGACAAACGCAGCCAGACGGCCGCTGCCACCCTGCAGCAGGGCGTGCATGGGGCGCTGGTCTACCGACTCGAAGATTTCCGCATAGACCTTGCCGAGCATGCCGGCGTAGGTGATGGCGATGGCCAGCACCCCGGCGGTGGGACCGAGGCCGACGGCACGCACGAACAGCAAGGCCCAGACGATCTCCGGCACGCTGCGCAGGAAAATCAGCAAGGCCCGCACCGGCCAGCGCAGGGCCTGGCCGAGGGCGCTCGGCCGACCACCGCGCGAAGCGGCGGTCAGCGACAGTGCGCGGCTGGCGAGCAACGCCGCCGGTACCGCGATCAGCAGCGCCAGGGCCATGCCGGCGGTGGCGATGGCCAGGGTCTGCAGGGTGGCCTGCAGCAGCAGGTCGAGGAACTCGGCGTTGTGCGCCGGGGGCCAGAAACCGGCGACGAAGCGGCCCATCTCGCTCTGGCTGTCACTGGCCAGCAGCACGCCGAGGTCCAGCTCGCTGAGCTGGATGCCCGGCCACAGCAGGGCCACGGCCAGCAGGGTCAGCAGCAGGCGGGGCAGGGCGGCGGGGTCGCGGCGGTCACGCTGCAGCATGCGGCTGCCTCGGGGTGTGTCGTGGGAGAGGCTGGGCGGCACTCCGCTTTAGCCGCGATGCTCTTACGTTGCGCCAATCGCGGCTAAAGCCGCTCCCACCAGACTCGGTTCTACCTGAGTAGGAGGGGTTGGGCGGCACTCCGTCGAGGCCGCGACCCAGGCAGCGCAAAAACGTCGCGGCCAAGACGTAGTGCCGCTCAGCCCCTCCTACAAGCGACATCTGCAGCATTGTGTTCAGCATCGCGGAATCTGCAACGTCAGGGACACGGTTGGCGCTTGTGGCGAGACCAACTGCTCGTTGGCGTACAGCGCATCGAGCAGGGCCTGGTCGACCTCGCCGGCCGGGCGATCAAAGGCGATCTGCCCGTTGCGCACGCCGACGATGCGCGGGAAGTGCGCCAGGGCCAGATCCACCGCATGCAGGCTGGCGACCAGGGTGACCCGGTTGGCTTCGGCATGCCGGCACAGTACGGCGAGGGTGTGGTCGGCCAGCACCGGGTCCATCGCCGAGACCGGCTCGTCGGCCAGCAGCAGCTCGGGGTTCTGGTACAGCGCACGGGCGATGCCGACCCGCTGCAGCTGGCCGCCGGAAAGCTGCTGGCACTGGGCGAACAGCTTGTCGGCCAGGTCCAGGTGGGCGAGCACGGTGCGGGCGCCGGGGATATCGACGGGGTGCAGCAGGTTGAGCAGGCTCCTGCCCAGGCCCCACTGACCGAGTTTGCCTGCCAGTACGGCGGTGACCACCCGTTGCCGTGGCGGCAGCGGCGGTGCCTGGTGGATCAGACCGATGCGCGTGCGCAGGCGTTGGCGGGCGCGGGCGCCGAGTTGCCAGGGCTGCTCATCGAGCAGTTCGACACTGCCGGCGCTGGGTGGCAGGGCGCTTGCCAGCAGGTTGAGCAGGCTGGATTTACCCGCGCCGGACGGGCCGATGATGGCGACCCGTTCGCCGCTGGCAATGGCCAGGTCCACGCCGCGCAGGGCGTGGACTCCGTTAGCGTGCTGCAGCTGCGCCTGGGTCAGGCGCAGGCTCATTTCAGCAGGTCGGCGGCGCGGGCGGCGTCCTCGATGCCCTTGTAGTTCTCGGGTTGGGTCTCGATGAAGCGCGAGGCGGCCTGCAGGTCGAGGATCGCCTTGTGTTCCGGGTTGGCCGGGTCGAGGGCGAGGAAGGCGGTCTTGATCTTGGCAGTCAGGGCCGGATCGAGGGTGCCGCGCACGGTCCAGTTGTAGTCGTAGTAGGCCGGGGTGGTGGCGAAGACCTTGACCTTGGCGGTGTCGACCTTGCCGGCGGCGACCAGCTTGTCCCACACGCTGGCGTTGAGCACGCCGCCGTCGACCTTGCCGGCCTGCACCCAGGCAGCGGTGGCGTCATGCGCGCCGGAGTAGCCGACGCGGCTGAAGAAGGCTTCCGGCTTGATGCCGTCCTGCAGCATGAAGTAACGCGGCATCAGGCTGCCGGACGTGGAGGACACCGAGCCGAAGGCGAAGCTCTTACCTTTCAGGTCGGCCAGCGACTTCACGTTGGCGTCGGCGGTGATGAACTTGCTGGTGAACTGGGCGTCCTGCTCGCGCTGTACCAGCGGGATGGCATTGCCGGTCTTCAGGCGTACCTGAACGAAGGTGAAACCGCCCAGCCAGGCCAGGTCGATGCGGTCGGTGGCCAGGGCCTCGACCACGGCCGGGTAGTCGGCGACCGGGACGAACTCGACTTTCATGCCCAGTTCCTGCTCCAGGTAGGCACCCAGCGGCTTGAACTTGCGCAGCAGTTCGGTGGGGGCCTCGTCGGGGATGGCGCTGACTTTCAGCACCTCGGCGGCCTGGGTCAGGGTGGCGGACAGGGACAGGGCAAAGCCGGCGGCGAGCGCCAGGGTACGCTTGAGCATGAAGATTCTCCGGTTCAATAGCGGAAAAGGTTCAGCGTCGACCCGCGTGGCGGCCGGCGCATGGAGGTGAGAGGGGGCGATTATACGGGGGGCGAGCATAAAGAGTAGCTTTGCTAGAATCCGCCGCCTGTTTTGTGCAATTGCCAAGAGACTGCAATGAGCGAGCCGATCCGTTTGACCCAGTACAGCCACGGCGCCGGCTGCGGCTGCAAGATTTCTCCCAAGGTGCTGGAGGTGATCCTGGCCGGCAGCGGCGCGCAGAACCTCGACCCGAAACTCTGGGTCGGCAATGCTTCTAAAGACGACGCGGCGGTTTATGCCCTCGACGACGAGCGCGGCGTGGTCTCCACCACCGACTTCTTTATGCCCATCGTCGACGATCCCTACGATTTCGGCCGTATCGCCGCGACCAACGCGATCAGCGACATCTACGCCATGGGTGGCGACCCGCTGATGGCCATCGCCATCCTCGGCTGGCCGGTCAACGTCCTGCCGCCGGAAGTGGCGCGTGAAGTGATTCGTGGCGGCCGCGCGGTGTGCGACGCCGCCGGCATCCCGCTGGCAGGCGGCCATTCCATCGACGCGCCGGAGCCGATCTTCGGTCTGGCCGTGACCGGCGTGGTGCAGAAAACGCACATGAAGCGCAACGACACCGCCAGCGCCGGCTGCAAGCTGTACCTGAGCAAGCCGCTAGGCATCGGCATCCTCACCACCGCCGAGAAGAAGGCCAAGCTGCGCGCGCAGGACGTGGGCCTGGCGCGCGACTGGATGTGCACCCTGAACAAGCCCGGCAGTCGTTTCGGCAAATTGGCCGGTGTGCGGGCGATGACCGATGTCACCGGCTTCGGTCTGCTCGGCCATCTGGTCGAAATGGCCGACGGTGCCAACCTCACGGCTCAGCTCGACTACGCCGCCGTGCCGCGCCTGCCCGGTGTCGACTATTACCTCGCCGAGGGCTGTGTGCCCGGCGGCACCCTGCGCAACTTCGACAGCTACGGCGAGAAGATCGCGCCGATTTCCGAGGCGCAGCGCGACCTGCTCTGCGACCCGCAGACCAGCGGGGGTCTGCTGATTGCCGTCAGCCCCGAAGGTGAAGCCGAGTTCCTGGCGGTGGCCGCCGAGCTGGGGCTGAATCTGGCCCCGATTGGTCAGCTGGTCGAGCGACAGACCTACGCGGTCGAGGTGCTGTGATGCGCGACAACACCGCCGACTACCGCGAGATTTTCCTGGGCGACCTGCCGATGATGGATATGCGCGCCCCGGTGGAATTCACCAAGGGCGCCTTCCCCAACGCCATCAGCCTGCCGCTGATGACCGACATCGAACGGCAGAAGGTCGGCACCTGCTACAAACAGAAGGGCCAGCAGGCGGCCATCGAACTGGGTCACCAGCTGGTGTCGGGCAAGGTCAAGGCCGAGCGGGTCGAGGCCTGGGCGGCCTTCGCCAGGGCCAACCCGAACGGCTACCTGTACTGCTTCCGTGGCGGCCTGCGCTCGCAGATCGTCCAGCAGTGGCTCAAGGACGCCGGCATCGACTACCCACGGGTGATCGGCGGCTACAAGGCCATGCGGACTTTCCTGATCGAGACGCTGGACAGCGCGGTGGCCGAGTGCGACTTCGTCATCGTCGGCGGCATGACCGGCACCGGCAAGACCGAGGTGATCGCCGCGCTGGACAACAGCATCGACCTGGAAGGCCACGCCAACCACCGAGGCTCCAGCTTTGGCAAGCGCGCCACCGGCCAGCCGGCGCAGATCGACTTCGAGAACCGCCTGGCCATCGACCTGCTCAAGCGCCGCGCGCGCGGCCAGCAGCAGTTCGTGCTGGAGGACGAGAGCCGCCTGATCGGCACCTGTTCGCTGCCGTTGCCGCTGCACCAGGGCATGCAGCAGTACCCGCTGGTGTGGCTGGAGGACAGCGTCGAAGGCCGTGTCGAGCGCATCCTCAAGGACTACGTGATCGACCTGGCCGCCGAGTTTATCGGCGAGCATGGCGAGGAGAGCGGTTTCAGCCTGTTCGCCCAGCGCATGCTGCAGAGTATGGATAATATCCAGCGGCGCCTGGGTGGTGAACGCCACGCGCGCCTGCGCGCGATACTGGCGCAGGCGCTGGAGGAGCAGGAACGCAGCGGCGTGGTGGATACCCACCGTGGTTGGATCGAAGGTCTGCTGCGCGAATACTACGATCCCATGTACGTCTTCCAGCGCGAGAGCAAGGCCTCGCGTATCGAGTTTGCCGGTGAGCAGGAGGCCGTGCTGGCCTACCTGCGCGAAAGGAGCAAGGCATGAAACTGAAAGACCACCCCGACGCCCTGGACTGCACCCTGTACCGTCCGGACGAGAACGATCCGGACGCCGAGGAGCTGGAGCTGGGCGACGGCCATGTGCTGTTCGAAGGCGCCTTCGAGGCGCCGGCCGAGTGGGATGCAGTCGAGCGTGACGACTACTTCGACGGCAGCGATCCGGCGCTGTTTTTCAACGCCCGTATCGAAAGCCCGGCCAAGGCCGACAGCAACGACTTTTTCATTGCCGAGCCAGGTGACTACCTGGCGGTGATGCGCGGCATGAAAGTAGAGATGTATTACGTCTACGATCGTGCCGACAGCAGCTATGTGCTGATTCGCGACGATCAGCTGGATTGAGCGCTGAGTCTTGACCAGATGCTTTTATCCGCTCGCGGGTAATCGCGGCTGAAGCCGCTCCCACAGTGAATGCCTGGGCTTTCGTGGGAGCGGCTTCAGCCGCGAAAGGTGCCTGCAGGCCGTTAGCCCGGATGCAATCCGGGGTTTATTCGGCTCGTGTTTTCCCGGATTTCATCCGGGCTACATTTCCAGCTAAACGCCGCCCGAGGGCGGCGTTTTCGTTCAGGCCTGGCACACCCTGGCGATGGCACCGGCCAGGTAGTCCAGGCGCGCCTCGCTCATGCCCGCCACGCTGGCGCGCCCGCTACTGACCAGATACACGCTGAACTCCGTGCGCAGCCGCGCCACCTGCTCGGCGCTGAGGCCGGTGTAGGAGAACATGCCGCGCTGCTCGGCGATGTGTGCGAAGCGCTCGGCCAGGCCATGCGGGCGCAGGGCTTCGACCAGGCCGCTGCGCAGGCTGGCCACGCGCTGGCGCATGCCTTCCACTTCTGCGCTCCACAGTGCCTTTAGCTCGGCATCGCCGAGTATCTCGGCCACCACCGCCGCGCCGTGGGCCGGCGGCGTCGACCATAAGCCACGGGCCAGCAGGGCTAGCTGGCTGCGCACGGCAGCCAGTCTGCCGGCGCTGTCGGCGCGCACGATCAGGGCGCCGGTGCGCTCGCGATAGAGGCCGAAGTTCTTCGAGCAGGAGCTGGTGACCAGCAGTTCCGGCAGCTCGTTGGCGAACAGGCGCACCGCCCAGGCGTCTTGCTCCAGGCTGTCGCCGAAGCCCTGGTAGGCGAAGTCGATCAGCGGCAGCAGTTCGCGGGCCTTGACCACGTCCAGCACGCGTTGCCAGTCGGCAGTGCCGAGGTCGAAGCCGGTCGGGTTGTGGCAGCAGGCGTGCAGCAGCACCACGTCACCGGCCGGAATACGCTGCAGGGCTTCGAGCATGGCGTCCACGTGCAGGCGGTTGTCGGCACCGACATAGGGATAGTGCTCGACACGCAGGCCGCAGGCGGCGAACAGGGTTTCGTGGATCGGCCAGGTCGGGTCGCTCAACCAGATGCTGCGTCCCGGCAGATTCCTGGCGATAAACTCGCCGGCCAGTCGCAGGGCACCGGTGCCGCCAGGAGTCTGGGTAGCGCCGGCCAGGCCGTCGCGCAGCAGCGCCGAATCCGTGCCCAGCACCAGCTGCAGCAGGCGCTCGCCGAATTCGGCGGCGCCGTGGCCACCGATATAGGTCTTGGTCTGTTCGGTTTCCAGCAGGCGCTGCTCGGCCAGCTTCACTGCACGGGGGATGGGTGTCAGGCCGCTGGCGTCCTTGTACACGCCGACGCCCAGATCCAGCTTGGCCGGATTGGGATCGGCGCGGTAGGCGTCGAGCAGGCCGAGAATCGGATCGCCCGGTACCTGGGCAATAGCGCTGAAGTGGCTCACTTGCGCCCCTCGGCGGCATTGGCCAGCACATCGGTGCGCGCGGCCATGATGAAGTCGTTGCGGTGCAGGCCCTTCATCTCGTGGCTCCACCAGGTCACGGTGACCTTGCCCCACTCGGTGAGCAGCGCCGGGTGGTGGCCGACTTCCTCGGCGATGGCGCCGACTGCGTTGGTGAAGGCCAGGGCGTGGCGGAAGTTCTTGAACAGGTACTGGCGCTCCAGTTCCATGTGGCCGTCACGCACCTCGATATTCCAGTCGGGAATTTCGCGGATCAGGCTGGCCAGTTCTTCCTCAGAGACATGGGGCGCATCGGCGCGGCAGGCTTCGCATTGGGCTTGGGCGAGGCTGGTCATATCGGGCTCCTGATGTGGTTGTGGTGTGCAAGGTGTTCCCTCTCCCATGAATGGGAGAGGGGAGGATAGTTCTACGCCGCTTTCGGCGGGAATTTCGGTGCGTGCAGGCCGAGGCTCATGGCCTGCTGCACCAGACCCATGATGTCCTCGTGGGCCAGATCGAACAGGCGCCTGAGCTCCGGCAGCACGAAGTACAGCGGCTGCAGGATGTCGATGCGATAGGGCGTGCGCATGGCTTCCAGTGGGTCGAAAGCCTGGTGCTCCGGCTCGTTGGACAGCGAGTAGACCGTCTCCTTGGGCGAGGAGAGGATGCCGCCGCCGTAGATGCGCCGACCCTGTGGGGTGTCGACCAGGCCGAATTCGATGGTCATCCAGTACAGCCGCGCCAGGTACACGCGCTGTTCCTTGCTCGCGGCCAGGCCGAGCTGGCCGTAGGTGTGGGTGAATTCGGCGAACCAGGGATTGGTCAGCAGCGGGCAGTGGCCGAAGATCTCGTGGAAGATGTCCGGCTCCTGCAGGTAGTCCAGCTCTTCCGGGGTGCGGATAAAGGTGGCGACCGGGAAGCGCTTGCTGGCCAGCAGTTCGAAGAAGGTCTGGAAGGGAATCAGCGCCGGCACCTGGGCCACGCTCCAGCCGGTGGTGGCGCCGAGTACCTTGTTGATCTCGCCGAGCTGGGGGATGCGGTCAACAGGCAGGGCAAGCTGCTCGATACCGTCGAAGTACTCCTGGCAGGCGCGGCCCTCCAGCACCTTCATCTGCCGGGTGATCAGGGTGTTCCACACCTGATGCTCGGTGTCCGAGTAGTGGATGAAGCCGTTTTCGTCCGCTTGCCGGGCCACGTACTGCGTGGTTTTCATCGACCTGCCTCCTCATCTGCGCCGGGTGCGCGGAGTGTTGTTGTTGGCCTCTAGCAGTACCGCAAACGGCGCTCGGTTACAGGCGGCTGCAGGTCTATGTCGGTCCGTGGCGGTCTGCTTGTGTGTAAATAAATGATTACGATGCTGCGCGAACGAAGCGCAGTCGATGGTTTCAAAACGCAGGCTGTAACGTATTGCTTACGGTTGATTGTGCGTATTCGCGAATAGATCGGCGTCTCTGGGCAGCTCATCCGGCTGCCATGAAGCGCACTGCAGCGGCCATTTCATGGCCTTTCAGGGCTATTCAGGGTTTTTCACAGCGCCGCCAACGCCGCCCATGCGTCAATTCCCTCAACCCGGATGACCGAGCCCGACGCTCGGCCCACCCACCAGAGGGAAGCCCCCCATGAGCCTCGACACACTCAGTAAATGGCTGGCCGCCGGCATGCTGCTGATCGGCACGCTGTGCCTGGGCAGCGTCTGGTATGCCGACCAGCATTACCGGCAGAGCCAGGCGGTGGCGCAGCAGCGCTTCGAGGTGACCAGCCTGAGTGCGCAGCTGTTCAGCGACAAACGTCGCCTGACCCAGTTCGCCCGCCTGTACGTCGGCTCGGGGGATGAAGCCTACCGTGAGCAGTATCGCCAGCTGCGGGAGGGCGAGCTGTTCGCCAAGGCGCTGGGTCAGTTGCAGGCCAAGGCGCTGCTGCCCACGGAGCAGGGGCTGTTGCAGCGTGCCGCGAAGCTCAACGCCGAGCAGATCGAGATCGAGGGGCGGGCCATGGCCGAGCGTCTGGCTGATGGACGCAGCGCGCGTCTGGAACAGACCGACTATGTGCGCAGCGAGCTGCAGATCACCGCGCTGCTGGACGAGATACGCAGCCGCATCTTCACCCGCCAGAATCGCCTGGTCGAAGCGTCCATCGCCAAGGCCGAGTCCGCTCAGTTGCTGGCGGCAGTCATGCTCGGGCTGGCGGTAGCCTATGTGCTGCTGGCGATGCTGCTGTTCGTGCGCCGTGGCTTGCTCATGCCGCTGCGGGTGCTGACTGCGCAAACCCAGCGCCTGCAGGCAGGCAAGTCGCTCGGACGTATCAGCGGCTGCCAGGCACGCAACGAGCTGGGTGCGCTGGCGAGGGCGCTGGAGGCCTATCGACGGGTCAATCAGCAGATGATTCACCAGCGCTGGGCCAAGGAACGCCTGGGTGAACTGGCCCAGGCGCTGCAGTCCAGCGCCAGCCGTGAAGCCTTTGTGGGGTGTCTGAGCGAGCGTCTGGCCGGCTGGCTGCCGGTCATCCGTATCAGCTTCAGTGAGCAGGAGCCTGAAGTGGCGCGCGGCAGCGCCGACCGCCACTTCCATCTGCCGCTGCTGCATGACGGTCAACAGCAGGGCGTCATCGATATCCATCTGGAACAGCGTCCAAACGCGGCCCAGCTGGAGCTGCTGGACTGCCTGCCCGAGCCGGTCTGTGCCTGGTGGGGGCTGCTGCTGCAGCGCGAGTACACTCAGAACCTGCTGTCCCAGGCCCAACGGCAGACGCAGCAGCTGGAGCGTCAGCAGGACTCGCTGGCGGCCACCGAGAGCTGGTTCCGCGGCATAGTCGAAGCCGCGCCAGACGGCATGCTGGTGTGCAACGAACATGGCCAGATCATCCTGGCCAATATCGAGTGTGAGCGCATCTTCGGCTACCCCAAGGGGCACCTGCTGCTGCAGCATTACAAGGAGATGGTGTCGGCCGAGCAGAGCCAGATGTTCGACGGACTGTTTCAGGGGCTGCACGACAATCCCGAGACGATTCAGGTCGGCGAGTGCATGGCCCGGCGCTTCGATGGCAGCGAGTTCCCCGTCGAGGTCCGCGTGTCGGCGCTGCCCTGGCGTACCGATGAGCGCCAGTCCCTGTGCGTGGTGATCCGCGACCTCAGCCAGAGTCGCGAGTATGAGCGCCACCTGCAGCAGGCTCACGAGCAGCAGCGGGCGATCCTTATGGCGGCGCCTTACGGCATCGCCTTTATCCGCGGTGAACATATCGTGCAGGCCAACTCCAGCCTGCATGAGGTGTTCGGCTATGCCGAGGGCGAATTGCTGCAGCAGTCACCCTTTATCTGGGGCACTGAGGCGCTGACCGAGCAGGAGGTGCTGGACATTCGCCAGCAGCTGCATGATGGCCAGACGTTCCGCCGTGATGTGCAGGTACGACGCAAGGACGGCAGCCTGTTCTGGGCCTCGGTCAGCGCCCGCGCGGTCAGCCCCGGAGATCTCACCCAGGGCTCCATCTGGATTATCAAGGACATCTCCCCGCGCCTGGCGGCCGCTGAAAAAATGCGCGAGGCGCGCGAGCTTGCCGAGAAGGCGGCACGCGTCAAGGCCGCGTTTCTGGCCAACATGAGCCACGAAATTCGCACACCGATGAACGCCATCATCGGCATGACTCACCTGGTGCTGGCCACGGAGTTGGACGAACGCCAGCGTGATTACCTGAGCAAGGTGCAGAGCTCCAGCCATCATCTGCTGGGCATCCTCGACGACATCCTCGACTTCTCCAAGATCGAGGCCGGCAAGCTCAGGCTGGATCAGCAGGACTTCAGCCTCGACCAGTTGCTGCGCGAAGTCACCGGCCTGCTGCAGCCGAAGATCCTGGCCAAGGGCCTGGAGTTGAGTCTGCAGGTGGCGCCACAGGTGCCGGACCAGCTGCACGGCGACCCCCTGCGCCTGCGCCAGATATTGCTCAACTACCTGAGCAATGCGCTGAAGTTCACCGAACATGGGCGTATCGAAGTTGCCGTGGGGTTGCAGACTAGCCGGGCGGGTGAGCTGTGCCTGGAGTTCGCGGTCAGCGACACCGGCATCGGTCTGAGTGCCGATCAGTGCGCTCAGTTGTTCACCAGCTTCCAGCAGGCCGACGCCTCGACGACCCGGCGCTACGGAGGCACCGGCCTTGGTCTGGCCATTGCCAAGCAGCTGGCCACGCTGATGGGCGGCGACGTGGCAGTGCGCAGCGTGCCGGGGCAGGGCAGCACCTTCAGCTTCAGTGCCAGGCTGCAGCCGGCGCGGGCGGCTTTGGGTGACGAGCGCCTGGCCAGCACCGCCTTGGACGGTGAATCTCTCCTGGGCACGCGCTTGCTGCTGGTGGAGGACAACGAGCTGAACCAGCAGGTGGCGGCCGAACTGTTGCGTGCCATGGGCTGCCAGGTGGATATCGCCGGCAACGGTCGCGAGGCCCTGGAGTGCCTGACGCGGCAGCGCTATGCGCTGGTGCTGATGGACATGCAGATGCCGGTGCTCGACGGCCTGGCCGCCACTCGCGAGTTGCGCCGGCGCCCGGAACTGGCCGAGCTGCCGGTGGTGGCGATGACCGCCAATGCCCTGCGCGAGGACCGCGAGGCCTGCCTGGCCGCCGGGATGAACGATTTCATCAGCAAGCCCTTCGAGCCGCAGACCCTTCAGGCCGTGCTGCAGCGCTGGCTCGGCCAGCGCCGGGAGCTGCCGCAGGCAGTGCGGCCGGCCCAGGCCCTGCAGCTGGTGGGGGTGGATGTGGCGGCCGGGCTGCGGCGGGTGCTGGGCAACGAGGCGCTGTATCGGCAACTGCTGGGGCAGTTTCTGGTTGGCCAGGCAGCGTTGCCGGAGCGCCTGGCGCAGGCACTGGAAACAGGTGATCTGGCCCTGGCCAGGCACCTTGCCCACGGCTGCAAAGGCGTGGCCGCCACCCTGGGGGCGGAGGCTGTGGCCCAGGCCGCTGCGGCGCTGGAGCAGCAGTTGCGCGGGTCTGCCACGGCAGCGCAATGCGAGCCGCTGCTGGCGGCCCTGGCTGCGCACCTAGAACCGCTGCTGGAGCAACTGCTGCAGTTGCCGGCCGAGGTGCAGGAGGTGGCCAGTGAGGTCGATGAGCGGCAGCTGCAGCAGGTGTGCACCCAGCTGGGCGAGTTGTTGGCCGATCACGATGCCGATGCGCAACTCTGTTTCGCCACGCATGCGCCCCTGTTGCGGGCAGCCTTTCCGAGCCATGCCGCGCATCTGGCTCAGGCGCTCGATGGCTTCGACTTCGACCATGCCAGGGCCTACCTGAGTGAGGCGCTGGGCGAGCGGCTAAGCCCCGCCGCCTGAGGCTTTCAGAGAAATTCAGCGCGATTCAGCCCTATTCAGAGCAGCTCAAGAGTGGCTGTGGGCTAATGGTTGCAGTCGATTGCGAGGTAACCCGGATGAACCCCAAGGAGCACAAGGCCACCCTGCTGGTGGTCGACGATGTGGCAGCCAACCTGCACCTGATGAGCGAGCTGCTGCGTCCGCACTACCAGCTGCGTGTGGCCTCCAGCGGCGCCAAGGCGCTGGAACTGGCCTGGCGCAATCCGCCGGATCTGGTGTTGCTGGACGTGATGATGCCGGACATGGACGGCTACGAGGTGTGTCGCCAGTTGCAGGCTAACCCGCTGACCTGCGACGTACCGGTGCTGTTTTTGACGGCCAAGGACCAGGCCGAGGATCAGCAGCATGGCCTTGACCTGGGCGCAGTCGATTACCTGAGCAAACCCTTCGAGCCCAACGTGCTGCTGGCACGGGTGCGTAGCCAGCTGCGCCTGAAGATCGCGTCCGATCAGCTGCGTCTGCGCAATGCTCATCTCGACGAGGAAGTGGCGCAGCGCACCCGTGAGCTGCAGGCGGTGCACGATGTCACCATTTTGGCCCTGGCTTCGCTGGCCGAGACCCGCGACAACGAGACCGGCAACCACCTGCGCCGCACCCAGCACTATGTCCGCACGCTGGCGGAAAAGCTCAGCGAACAGCCGCGTTTCGCTGGGCAACTGGACGAGAAAAGCATCGAACTACTGTACAAGTCGGCACCGCTGCACGATATCGGCAAGGTCGGCATTCCCGACCATATCCTGCTCAAGCCGGGGCGTTTCGAGGCGCACGAGTTCGAGGTGATGAAGAACCACCCGCGCCTGGGCTACCAGGCCCTGGTACACGCCGAGGAACTGCTGGGCATGCCAGTGCCTTTCCTGCGCATCGCCAAGGACATTGCCCTGTGTCACCACGAGAAGTGGGACGGCAGCGGCTACCCGCAGGGCCTGCGTGGCGAGGCGATCCCCCTGTGTGCCCGCCTGATGGCGGTGGCGGACGTGTACGACGCGATCATCAGTCGCCGCGTGTACAAGCCGGAAATGCCCCATGAGAAGGCCGTGGCGATCATTCGCGAGGGCAGCGGCTCGCATTTCGACCCTGACGTGGTGGTCGCTTTCCTGGCTCTGCAGGACGAATTCCAGGCCATCAGCCGGCGCTATGCCGATACCGATGAAACCCTGCAGGTCAAGGTCGAGCAGCTGGCTGTCGCACAGCGCCATGTGGCCGCGTCTGCCACTGCCTGACCTAGAGCAGCAACATGATTACCGAGCAGAGTGTGTTTCTCGTCGTCGATGACGCCGACTCCATGCGCAGGATCAACAGCAATCAGCTGAGCCGCCTCGGGGCGCGCCAGATACTGCTGGCCAACAACGGCCTGGAGGCGCGCAAGATCCTCGAAGCGCGCCGGGTCGACGTGATTGTCTCTGACTGGAACATGCCGGTGATGTCCGGGCTCGACCTGCTGCTGTGGGTGCGGGCAAACCAGAAGCTGGCGCATCTGCCGTTCATCATGATTACCGCCGAATGCGAGCGCGAGCAGGTCAAGCAACTGATCACCAGCGGGGTGAGCAGTATCCTGGTCAAACCCTACAACCCCCAGGATCTCGCTCAGCACCTGGCTCGGGCCATGCGCCATCGTCCACAGCCGCAGCTCGCCGTCCAGGCCAAGTCCGAAGCAGCGAGGGTGATGCCCAAGGTGGCACAGCGCCGCCCGACTCTGCTGGTGGTGGACGATATGCCGGACAACCTGAGCCTGATTGCCGGCCTGTTCCGCGAGGACTACCGGGTGCGCGTGGCGCAGGACGGCAGCAAGGCCCTGGCGATCTGCACCTCGGACGATCCGCCAGACTTGCTGCTGCTCGATGTGATGATGCCCAACATGGACGGCTTCGAACTGGCCAGCCAGTTGCGCAGCCACCCGCAGGCCAGCCGGATTCCATTGATCTTCATCACCGCGATGGACGAGCCCGATGCACGGCGCAAGGCCATGGAACTGGGCGCGGTGGAGTTCGTTGGCAAGCCGATCGAGCCCGCTCTGCTGCGCCTGCAGGTCAGCAACCTGCTGCGCCACGTCGAACGGCATTGCCAGGTGCAGGCCGAATACAACGGTTTGCTGGACCTGGCGCGTCTGCGCGACGACGTCGAGCAGATCGTTCGGCATGACCTCAAGGCGCCGCTCAGCGGCATCCTCGGTCTTGCCCGCAGCCTGCTCGAAGGCGGCAACCTGCTGCCCGGACAGGAGCACATGCTGCGATTGCTGGAGGACAGCAGCCAGCAGGTGCTGAGCATGATCGATCTGTCGGCGGTGCTGCACCGCATCGAAACAGGCAGCTTCGAACTGCAGCCGAGCGCAGTGGCACTGCCAGCACTGCTCGCCGGCATGGTGGAGGCCGCTCGCATGACTTATCAGAGCAAGGCGCTGGTGATCGAGCTGGACCTGCCTGACCCGACCTGCAGTGAATCCTTGAGCGCCCTGGGCGAGCGGCGGTTGTGCTACTCGCTGCTCAACAATTTGTTGAAGAACGCCTGCGAGGCCGCCCCCGAGGGTAGTCGCGTGCGCGTGCAACTGCGGGCGGGCGAGCAACTGAACGTACTCATGGAGAACCAGCCGGCCGTGCCGCCGGACTTTCGTCCGCACTTCTTCGACAAGTACAGCAGCCTGGGCAAGAAGAATGGCAGTGGTCTGGGGACCTACTCGGCCCGGCAGTTGGCGCTGGCCCAGGGCGGCAGCCTGGAACTGCAGGTGGACGATGCGCGCAACACCACCCGCCTGCTGCTGGCCTTGCCTCGCCTCGATGCGCTGGATGTCGAGTTCGAGGTGGCTATCTGAGGCCGCTGTGGTTCAGTTGTGCGGCAGGTTCTGTTCACAGAGCAGGGCAACCCCCAGGCCGTTGCCGATCAGCATCCGGTCCGGCCCCAGGCGGCGCACGCTGAAGGTCAGATCGACACCTTCGGTAAACAGAAACAGGCCGAGGCTGGCCAGTTGCTGGCTCTCAAGATTATCGGTCTCGCTCTTGTCGCTGCGCTGTACGTGCAGGAGCAGGCGCTGTCCTTCGCGACGATGGGTGAAGCTGGTGGTGCGATGCAGGTAGCCCAGGGTCTGTCTGGCACTCGCCTCCAGCAGGCGCGAGCTGGATTTGGTATCGCCGTGCCCGTCGCCGCGTAGGTCGAGAGCATGCTGGTGCAGCAACCACTGGCGGCCATCCGCTGTTTCCAACTCCTGCGCCGTGCGGGCACTGCACAATTGGTCGAGCGGCGGATCGTCGCGCTCCACCAGCAGGCCGGCGGCCAGGCTCAGAGCACTGATGGCGAGAAATACCCAGAGTTGCAGGCGCTGCCGGTTAGTCATGGGCCTGTACTCCCAGGCATTGGCTGTCGGGCTTCAGCAGGGCGCCCTGGCACAGCAGATCGAGGCTGCGGTACTGGTCGGCGAAGCGGTAGAGATGCAGGTCCCGCCCGTTCATGCCCAGCGCCTGGGCAAGCTCTCTGGCGCGGCTGGCCAGTTGCTGGTTGTTTGGTTGCAGCGCGCTGGCGGGCATGTCTTCCTGATGGACGCGCACGCCATCAATGTCTTCCACACTGTGTTCGGCGAAGGGGCGTTCGGGCAACGCCGTGGGGCGCAGCAGGCCCGGTAGCAGGAACAGCAGTATCCAGCAGGCGAGGGCGGCCAGGCCCAGCAGCAGCTCGCGCGGCCGCCATCGTGGTGGCGATGCAGCCTGGTTGGCTGGCGCGGGGATAGGCGTGGGGGCTGTCTCGGTCTGTGGCAATAGCGGAGCCGGTGGCGCTGGCTGGTCGAGCTGCTCGACCAGCGATTCACCGAGCTTGTAGCCGATACGCGGTACGGTAACGATCAGCTCATGGTCGGGTTGCAGTTTGTCCAGTGCCACACGCAATTGGCGAATGGTCTGGGCCAGGCTGTTGTCGGTGACCTCCAGGCCGAAGGCGCCCCAGGCTCCGTTCATCAGATCGCGCTTGCTGACGATCTCGCCCCTGGCGTCCAGCAGCTGGGTCAGGCAGCGGCTGGCGATGGCGCCGATGCGCAGCGGCTCTTCCGGGGCCGTGGCGGCGTACAGCACGAAGGCTTCGTTGTCGAAATGGATCAGGCGGTCGATGACGTAGGTGCTCATGCGGCGTCCCTGGTTGCACGAAGTGAGCGATGTGCCGGCTCTAGCAGCGTAGCCTGCATGCCCGGCATAGACCTGTAATGAAAGAGTTACGAATGGCGTCGTGGGTGACGCTTTCTCGATAGTTGCTCTGCTTTTCGTCAGATATTCTTTACGAAAATGGCGGATGCAAATCCGCATCCCCACTACAACAACGAATCAGGGGCATCCCGCGTGCGCATCAAAGTCCACTGCCAGAACCGTGTTGGCATCCTGCGCGATATTCTCGAATTGCTGGTCGACTACGGCATCAACGTCGCCCGTGGTGAAGTGGGCGGCGAGCAGGGCAACGCCATCTACCTGCACTGCCCGAACCTGATCAATCTGCAGTTCCAGGCGCTGCGCCCCAAGCTGGAAGCCATTGCCGGGGTGTTCGGGGTCAAGCGTGTGGGGCTGATGCCCAGTGAGCGGCGCCATCTTGAGCTCAACGCGTTGCTCGGTGCCTTGGATTTTCCGGTGCTGTCCATCGACATGGCCGGCGCCATCGTCGCGGCCAACCGCAGCGCGGCGCAGCTGCTCGGCGTGCGCGTCGACGAGGTGCCGGGCATGGCGCTGTCGCGCTATATCGAGGACTTCGACCTGCCCGAGCTGGTGCGCGCCAACAAGTCGCGGGTCAACGGCCTGCGGGTCAAGGTCAAGGGCGACGTGTTTCTCGCCGATATCGCCCCGCTGCAGGCCGAGCACGACGAGAGCGAGGCGCTGGCCGGCGCCGTGCTCACCCTGCACCGCGCCGACCGGGTTGGCGAGCGCATCTACAACGTGCGCAAGCACGAGCTGCGCGGCTTCGATTCGATCTTCCAGAGCTCGAAAGTGATGGCCGCGGTGGTGCGCGAGGCCCGGCGCATGGCGCCGCTAGACGCCCCGCTGCTGATCGAGGGTGAGACCGGTACCGGCAAGGAGCTGCTGGCGCGCGCCTGCCACCTGGCCAGCCCGCGTGGGCAGTCACCTTTCATGGCGTTGAATTGCGCCGGGCTGCCGGAGTCCATGGCCGAGACCGAGCTGTTCGGCTACGGCCCCGGTGCCTTCGAGGGTGCGCGCCCGGAGGGCAAGCTCGGCCTGCTGGAACTGACCGCCGGCGGGACGTTGTTCCTCGATGGCGTCGGCGAGATGAGCCCGCGCCTGCAGGCCAAGCTGCTGCGCTTTCTGCAGGACGGTTGCTTCCGCCGTGTCGGCAGCGACGAGGAGGTGTATCTGGACGTGCGAGTGATCTGCGCCACCCAGGTCGACTTGTCCGAGCTGTGCGGCAAAGGCGAGTTCCGCCAGGACCTGTATCACCGCCTCAACGTGCTCAGCCTGCACATTCCGCCGCTGCGCGAGTGCCTGGATGGCCTGGCCCCGCTGGTGGAGCACTTCCTCGACTCGGCCAGCCGGCAGATCGGCTGCGCGCTGCCCAAGCTGGCAACCCAGGCCTTCGAGCGCATGGCCCACTACCACTGGCCGGGCAACGTGCGCCAGCTGGAGAACGTGCTGTTCCAGGCTGTGTCGCTGTGCGACGGCGGGCTGGTCAAGGCCGAGCACATCCGCCTGCCGGACTACGGCGCGCCGCAGCCACTCGGGGAGTTCTCCACCGAAGGCGATCTGGACGCCATCCTCGGCCGCTTCGAGAAGGTGGTGCTGGAGCGCCTGTACGCCGAGTATCCGAGCAGCCGCCAGCTGGGCAAGCGCCTCGGGGTGTCGCACACCACCATCGCCAACAAGCTGCGTCAGTACGGGCTGGGGCGGGACTGAGGGTCTGCTGGGGGATGCGCGGTTCACGGATCAGCCCCATTTGTTCTCCGCGCACCTTGTGCGGAGGGCGACATTCCCGATCATTTTTGCGTCCACTTCTGCCTGACTGACGCCCAGCCGGCTGCACCGGCATAGGGCGTCTGTGTGTGTTTGCCAGACCTGGCGGCGCCTTGCCACTGCTGCATTTCGGCGCACTCTGCGATGGCCTGGGGCATGTCTTTCACATAGTTCTAAGCTATGTATTAGATTTCAAAGATACATTTGAACAATGCGAAAGGCGGACGGATTCTAGCCCGCAGACAGGCCGCACACCCCGCCAACAGCAGGCCGGGCCTGTACCTCACCGTCCATTGCCCTAGAGGAAAACAACATGAACAAGACTCTATGCTCCCTGCTGCTGGCTGCCTCGGCCATTCTGCCAACCACCGCCGCGCTGGCCAGCGAAGGCCAGACCCTGCGCATCGCCACTGAGGGTGCCTATCCACCCTTCAACTTCTTCACCGCAGACGGCCAGCTGGGCGGTTTCGATATCGATATCGGCAATGCCCTGTGCGCGCAGATGAAAGCCAAGTGTCAGTTCGTCGCGCAGGACTGGGACGGCATCATCCCGGCGCTGCTGGCCGACAAGTACGACCTGATCATCGCCTCCATGTTCATCACCGAGGAGCGCAAGCAGAAGGTCGCCTTCACCGCGCCCTACCAGAAGTCGGCGATGACCTTCGTGGTGCCCAAGGACTCGGACCTCAAGGACTTCTCGCCCCAGGGCCTGGCCGGCAAGACCATCGGCGCGCAAGGCTCGACCACCCAGGGTGACTACCTCTCGGCGATGTTCCCGGACTCCGACGTGCGCCTGTACCCGACTCAGGATGCGGTCAACCTCGACCTGGCTTCCGGCCGCCTCGACGCCCAGGTCGGCGACATGATCCCGATGCTGGAATGGACCTCCAAGACCGAGGACGGCGCCTGCTGCGTGCTCGCCGGTGCGCCGATCAGCGAGGCCAAGTACGTGGGCGAGGGCGTCGGCATCGCCCTGCGCAAGGAAGACGCGGCGCTACGTGACGAGCTGAACGAGGCCCTGGCCGCGATCATTGCCGATGGCACCTACAAGGCCATCAACGACAAGTACTTCTCGGTCAACCTGCTGACCTTGCAGAAGTAAACCGTCGCCTAGCTGTCCCTGGCCTGCTGCAGGCCAGGGGCTCGCTGATTTCTTCCCTGTGAGCGAGAAGAGGCCTGTTCTATGGAGTGGCTCTCCTACCTGAGCTTCACCGGTGGTGGCTGGGGCGATGAACTGCTGCACGGCCTGGGTGTGACCCTGGCCCTGGCGGCGACGACATTGCCGGTCGGGCTGGCGCTGGGTCTGGCCGTCGCGGCCATGGCACTGTTCGGCGGCCGGCTGTGCCGGGCCCTGGCGGTTGGCTTCAGTACCACCATCCGCGGTCTGCCGGAATTGCTGACCCTGTTCATCATCTACCACGGCGTCGGGCTGGCGATTAACCGCCTGCTCAAGTGGCACAACCCGGAGGCGCTACCGGTCGAGCTGAGCCCTTTCCTGGCTGGCGTAATTGCCCTGGCGATGGTGTTTGCCGGCTACTCCAGCGAAGTCTGGCGTGGCGCCTGGCAGGCGCTGGACCGTGGCCAGCTGGAGGCGGCCCAGGCCATCGGCGTGCGCCGGCTGACCATCTTCCGCCTGATCGAGTTGCCGCAGCTGTTGCGCCTGGCGCTGCCGGGGCTGGGCAACCTGTGGGTCAGCCTGATCAAGGACACCGCGCTGGTGTCGGTGATCGCGCTCAACGACCTGATGCGCATGGCCAACGTGGCGGTGGGGGTGACCAAGAAACCCTTCCTGTTTTTCGCGGTGGTGTGCCTGGTGTACTGGGCCATCTGCCTGCTCTGCGAGTGGGGTCTGGCCCGCCTGGAGCGCCGTGCCAACCGCGGCTTCGAACGTGAGGGGCGTGCAGCATGATCGACATTCTCGAACGCTTTTCCGGGCAGCTGTTGTCCGGCGCCGGGCTGACCCTGCAGCTCACCCTGATCGCCGCGCTGCTGGCCGGTTGCCTGTCGTTGCCGCTGGCTTTGCTGCGGCGTAGCCCGAGCATCGCCTGGCGCTGGCCGGTGCGCCTGTACGTATCGTTCTTTCGTGGCACGCCGCTGCTGGCCCAGCTGTTCCTGGTCTATTACGGCTCGGGGCAGTTCCGCGTGCCGCTGACCGAGGCGGGACTGTGGTGGTTCTTCCGCGATCCCTACTACTGCGCGCTGCTGACCTTCGTCCTCAACTCCACGGCCTACCAGGTGGAGATCCTGCGCGGCGGCCTGCGTGCGGTGCCCAGCGGGCAGATCGAGGCGGGCGTGGCCCTGGGCATGCGCCGCTTCGACCTGTACCGCAAGATCGTCCTGCCCAACGCGTACCGCATCGCGTTCCCGGCCCTGGGCAACGAGATCATCCTGCTGCTCAAGGGCAGTGCGGTGGTCAGCGTGATCACCGTGCTCGATGTGATGGGCCAGACCCGTCGCGCCTTCTCGCAGACCTTCGACCTGTCCGTGTACTTCTGGGCCGCCGTGCTCTACCTGCTGATGACCACGCTGTTCGTGCTGTTCTGGCGGCGCCTGGAGGCCTGCCTGACCCGCCACCTGCATAACCGCAGCGCGCAGCCCGGCAAGCGCCGCTCGCTGTTCAACCGCCTGTCCACAGGAGTGGCCCGATGACTGCCATCCAGATTCCCCAGGCCGCCCTCGAGGTGGAACACCTGCACAAGTCCTACGCCGGCATCGAGGTGCTCAAGGGCATTTCGCTGACTGCGCACAAACACGATGTGATCAGCATCATCGGCTCCAGTGGCTCGGGCAAGAGCACCTTCCTGCGCTGCATGAACCTGCTGGAATTTCCCGACAGCGGCACCCTGCGCGTACAGGGCGAGGAGCTGGAGCTGACCGCCGACAAGCATGGCAAGCGCTCCAGGCGCTGCCAGCGGCAGATCGAGCGGGTGCGTACGCACCTGGGCATGGTCTTCCAGTCGTTCAACCTGTGGCCGCACATGAGCGTGCTGGAGAACGTGATGCTCGGCCCCTGCACCGTGCTCGGCCGGCCGCGCGAGGAGGTCGAGGCCAAGGCGCGCAGCCTGTTGGCGCGGGTCGGCATGCTGGAGAAATGCCACGTCTACCCCGAGTGCCTGTCCGGCGGGCAGAAGCAGCGCGTGGCCATTGCCCGTGCCCTGGCCATGGACCCGGAGGTGATGCTGTTCGACGAGCCGACCTCGGCGCTCGACCCCGAGCTGGTTGGCGAGGTGCTCAAGGTGATCCGCGAGCTGGGCGAGGAGGGCCGCACCATGATCATGGTCACCCACGAGATGCGCTTCGCCCGCGAGGTGTCGTCGCGCGTGGTCTACCTGCACCAGGGCCGGATCGAGGAGCAGGGGCCGCCCGAGCAGCTGTTCGACAACCCGCAATCCCCCAACCTGCGGCGCCTGCTGGCGGCCCAGCACTGATACTTTTTTACTGCCTAGAGTTCCTGCCCATGACTTCAGTCGTCTCGCTGCACCCGTGGAAACGCGAAGAACACCTGACCAGTGCCGACAACCAATTGCTGATCGATGGCGTCAATGCCGTCGAACTGGTCGAGCGTTATGGCTCGCCGCTGTACGTGTATTCCGAGGCGCGGCTGCGCCGCAACGCCGCCGACATCCTCGACAACTTCCGCCGCGAGCACGCCAATACCCGCGTGTGCTTTGCCAGCAAGGCCTGCGCCAACCTGGCCGTGCTCAGGGTGTTCAAGGACTGCGGGTTGTCGCTGGAGGTCAATTCCGGCGGCGAATTCCACAAGGCCCGGGTCGCCGGATTTGCCCCCGAGGAGCTGGTGTTCAACGGCGTGGCCAAGCAGGTGCAGGAGCTGCGCGAGGTGATTGGCGCCGGTATCGGCTCGATCAATGTCGACTCGCTGTCCGAGCTGCAGCGCATCATCGCGGTGGCCGGCGAACTGCGGCAGCAGGCGCGCGTGGCGCTGCGCATCATCCCGGAAATCCGTGGCGGCGCAGCGGCGGGCTGGCAGACCGGCACCTCAACCTCGAAGTTCGGCATGACCGCCGGTGAGCAGGCCGAGGCCATCGAGCTGATTCTGGCCAACCCGCAGGCGGTGAAGATGGTCGGCGTGCACGCGCATATCGGCACGCAGATCACCGACATCGGCGTGTACCAGGCCGAGGCGGCCTTCCTCATCGACTACGTGCGTGAGGTCAATGCGCGCCTGCCATACCCGCTGGAGCATGTGAACCTGGGCGGCGGCTTCGCCAAGAACTACAGCAGCGCCGAGGAGAACTTCGCCCCGGTGGCGCCGCACTACCGCGAAAGCTACCGCACCGACATCGACTTCGCCACGCTCGCCCGCCAGCTGATCCGCCCGGTCAGCCAGGCGCTGGGCCAGGACATCCAGATCATCGTCGAGCCGGGGCGCAGCATGGTCAGCGACACGGCGATCCTGCTCACTCGCATCGAGGCGCACAAGGCGCGGCAGACTCCAGTGTTCTACCTGGATGCCGGCTACAGCGTGCTGTTCGACCTGTACATCGGCTGGTACTTCCACATGCTCAACGCCTCGCGCGCCGATGACACCGACACCGCGTTGTTCCGCATGGCCGGGCCGCTGTGCGACAGCAGCGACACCTATTACGACATCGAAGGCGAGGGCGCGGTGGCCGAGCTGATCGCCGAGCAACCGGCGCTGGCCGAGCATCGCGCGGTGCTGGAGCAGGTGCTGGTGCACCAGCCCAACCTGCGCGAGCTGCCGGCCGCCACGGCGCAGGGCGATGTGATTGCGCTGCTCGATGTCGGTGCCTACGCGCTGGAGATGATGAACCAGTACTGTGGGCGCCAGGCCGCCGCTGCGGTGATGGTCGACCGGCAGCAGGGCAGCCGGCTGATCCGCCGCCGCGCCGAGTATGCCGACCTGCTGGCGCATGATGTCGACTGAGCGTAACGACCTGTCGCCTGGAGGGCAGGCCCGCGCTGCCCTTCGGGGCGGCGGCAATGCTAAGGTCTGCCCGGAGCCGTCGGCATGACGGTCTGTCTGGGGGAATCACCGATCATGCTGTCGCCGCGCGAGCGCCTGCTGCGCAATCTGGACTGGAACCTGCTGTACACCTTCCTGGTCATCGTCGAGGAAAGCAGCATCACCGGCGCGGCCCGGCGTCTGTCGCTCAGCCAGCCGAGCGTGAGCAACGCACTCAAGCGCCTGGAGGAACACCTGGGCATGCGCCTGATCCAGCGGCGCAAGGGCATGTTCGCCCTGACCGAGCAGGGGCTGCGGGTCTACGAATACATCTCCTCGGCCGGCAGCATTCTGGAGAAGATGGCCGAACAGTACGCCGGTGAGGCCGGTGCTGTGCTTGGTGAGTTGCATATCCAGGTGGCCAGCCACGTTTGCTGCCGACCCTTCGACGCGGCACTGGTGCGCTTTCACCAGCAGTACCCCAACGTGCTGATCAGCCTCAGTTCCGAGCCCAGCGCGCATATCGTCGATGCGGTGGCGCAGGATCGCCTGCACATCGGCATCAGCAACAAGAAGACCGCCCAGACCGGGCTGCACTTCGACCTGCTCGGCTACGAGCAGATGGCCTTCTACTGCGGGTCGACGCATCCGTTGTTCGGCCGCAAGGACCTAATCAGCGCCGATCTGCGCGGGCTGGCCTACATCTCCTTCGAAAGCGACCAGCCCGGCGAGGGCCTCAGTGCGGTGAGTAACGTGCGCGCCGAGCAGCAGTTCTGGGGGCGCCTGGTGGCGGTGTCGCCCAACGAGGAGGAGGTGCGTCGGCTGATCCTCGCCGGCCTGGGTTTTGGGGCGCTGACCGTGGAGGGTGCCAAGCCCTACGTGGCGCAGAACCTGCTGTTCCAGCTGCCGCCCTACGACGAGCTGCCGGTCAACGAGGTGTACCTGGTGACGCCGGAGAACCAGCTGTTGACGGATGTGGAGCAGCTGTTTATCGCCCTGCTGCGCGAGGCTGCAGTGGATGAGGTGCGTGAGCGCTACTTCAAGGACTAAGACCAAGGTTGAATGGCTGGCAAAGTGCTGCGGGCACAGACTATAGGCATCCGGCTCCTGCGATACCCGGATTGCGTTTCTGACATTCCTCCCCGGAATGAAATTGGCGGCGACCTCCCGAGGGTCGCCTTTTTTTTGCCTGATTTTCCTGGGGTCGACCAAGGTCTTACGCCGGTAAGACCTTGGTCGAATGGCCCCACAAAGGGTCGGGGGATACAAAAGACGCCATACAAAAACAACGCCCTTGAGGTATCCCGATGACCGCTGCATCCATCTACCCCGTACGCCCCGAGGCGGCCGCCCATACCCTGACCGACGAGGCCACCTACAAGGCCATGTATCAGCAGTCGGTGGTCAACCCGGATGGCTTCTGGCGTGAGCAGGGCAAGCGTCTGGACTGGATCAAGCCCTTTACCAAGGTCAAGCAGACCTCCTTCGACGACCACCATGTCGACATCAAGTGGTTCGCCGACGGTACGCTCAACGTGTCCGCCAACTGCCTGGATCGCCATTTGGAAACCCGTGGCGATCAGGTGGCGATCATCTGGGAGGGCGACGATCCTTCCGAGCACAAGGAAATCACCTACCGCGAGCTGCACGAGCAGGTATGCAAGTTCGCCAACGCCCTGCGTGGCCAGGACGTACACCGCGGCGACGTGGTGACCATCTACATGCCGATGATCCCGGAAGCGGTGGTGGCCATGCTCGCCTGTACCCGCATCGGTGCCATCCACTCGGTGGTGTTCGGCGGCTTCTCGCCGGAGGCCCTGGCCGGGCGCATCATCGACTGCCAGTCGAAGGTGGTGATCACCGCCGACGAAGGACTGCGCGGCGGCAAGAAGATCCCGCTCAAGGCCAACGTCGACGACGCGCTGACCAACCCGGACACGCGCAGCATCCAGAAAGTCATAGTGGCCAAGCGCACCGGCTCCGAGATCAAGTGGAACCAGCACCGCGATGTGTGGTTCGAGGATCTGATGAAGGTGGCCGGCAGCACCTGTGCGCCGAAGGAGATGGGCGCCGAAGAGCCGCTGTTCATCCTCTACACCTCCGGCTCCACCGGCAAGCCCAAGGGCGTGCTGCACACCACCGGCGGCTACCTGACCTACGCCTCGCTGACCCACGAACGGGTGTTCGACTATCGCCCCGGCGAAGTCTTCTGGTGCACCGCCGATATTGGCTGGGTCACCGGCCACACCTATCTGGTCTACGGGCCGTTGAGCAACGGCGCCACCACCGTCATGTTCGAAGGCGTGCCGAACTACCCGGACGTCACCCGCGTGGCCAAGATCATCGACAAGCACAAGGTCAATATTCTCTACACCGCGCCGACCGCCATTCGCGCCATGATGGCCGAGGGCAAGGCGGCGGTAGAGGGGGCCGATGGCTCCAGCCTGCGCCTGCTCGGTTCGGTCGGTGAGCCGATCAACCCGGAAGCCTGGCAGTGGTACTACGAGAACGTCGGTCAGGGCCGTTGCCCGATCGTCGATACCTGGTGGCAGACCGAAACCGGTGCCTGCCTGATGACCCCGCTGCCGGGTGCGCACCCGATGAAGCCGGGCTCCGCCGCGCGGCCGTTCTTCGGCGTGCAGCCGGCGCTGGTCGACAACCTCGGCAACATTCTGGAAGGCGCCACCGAGGGCAACCTGGTCATCATCGATTCCTGGCCGGGCCAGGCGCGCACCCTGTACGGCGATCATGACCGTTTTGTCGACACCTACTTCAAGACCTTCAAGGGCATGTACTTCACCGGTGACGGTGCCCGTCGCGACGAAGACGGCTACTGGTGGATCACCGGCCGGGTGGACGACGTGCTCAACGTTTCCGGTCACCGCATGGGCACCGCCGAGGTGGAGAGCGCCATGGTCGCCCACCCGAAAGTCGCCGAGGCCGCGGTGGTCGGTGTGCCGCACGACCTCAAGGGGCAAGGCATCTATGTCTACGTGACCCTGAATGCCGGCGAAGAGGCTTCCGAGCAGCTGCGCCAGGAGCTGCGCAACTGGGTGCGCAAGGAAATCGGCCCGATTGCCACGCCGGATGTGATCCAGTGGGCGCCGGGCCTGCCGAAGACCCGTTCGGGCAAGATCATGCGCCGCATCCTGCGCAAGATCGCAACAGCCGAGTACGACTCCCTCGGCGACATCTCCACGCTGGCCGATCCCGGCGTGGTGCAGCACCTCATCGATACCCATCGCACCATGCAAGTCGCCTGATTAGGCAGCTCGTTCAGCGTGCACAACCCCGGCCACAAGCCGGGGTTTTTTATTGGGCCACCGGCCGGGCCGAGATGGCCGATCTTCGCGTTGGCGATCAGGCTCGCTCGATCTGCGCGGGAGTTCGCCGCATCAGCACCTCGCCAGCGCGGATCGAGACCAGCGCGTGGCCTTGACTACGGACCATCTCGTAGTCGTCCGGCGCCGACAGGATCAGCAGGTTGGCCGGGCGGCCGACTTCCAGCCCGTAACGCGCGCCCAGGTTGAGGGTGCGTGCGCTGTTGTCGGTGATCAGGTCCAGGCAGCGTTGCAGGTCCTCGTAACCGAGCATGTGGCAGATGTGCAAGCCGGCTTCGAGGATGCGCATGATGTTGCCGTTGCCCAGTGGGTACCAGGGGTCGACGATCGAGTCCTGGGCGAAGCAGACGTTGAGGCCGGCGCGGTCCAGTTCGGCGACGCGGGTCAGGCCGCGGCGCTTGGGGTAGGTGTCGAAGCGGCCCTGCAGGTGGATGCTCTCGGTCGGGCAGGAGATGAAGTTGATGCCACTCATCTTCAGCAGGCGGAACAGCTTGGAGCAGTAGGCGTTGTCGTAGGAACCCATGGCCGTGGTGTGGCTGGCGGTGACGCGCGCGCCCATGCCGCGCACGCGGGCTTCTTCGGCCAGCACTTCGAGAAAGCGCGACTGCGGGTCGTCGGTTTCGTCGCAGTGCACGTCGACCAGGCAGCCCGTGCGTTCGGCCAGGTCCATGAGGAACTTGATCGACGACACGCCCTGGTCGCGGGTGTTCTCGAAGTGCGGTATGCCGCCGACCACGTCCGCGCCCAGCTCAACCGCCTGCTCCATCAGGGCACGGCCGTTGGTGAAGGATTCGATGCCTTCCTGGGGAAAGGCGACGATCTGCATGTCGATCAGGTGGCGGGTTTCCTCGCGTACTTCGACCATGGCCTTGAGCGCTGCCAGAGTCGGGTCAGTGACGTCGACATGGGTACGCACATGCTGGATGCCGTGGTCGACCAGCATGTCGATGGTTTTTTTGGCGCGGGTCTTGGTGTCCTCGTGGGTCACCATTGCCTTGCGCTCGCCCCAGCGCTCGATGCCTTCAAACAGCGTGCCGCTCATGTTCCAGGCCGGCTCGCCGGCGGTCAGGGTGGCGTCGAGATGAATATGCGGCTCGATAAAGGGTGGGATTACCAGGTTGCCGGCGGCGTCGAGCTCGCCTGCGGCACTGGCTTGCAGCGTGGGCTGGGCGTCTATGGCGGCGATCAGCGCGCCCTCCAGGCGGATGCTGTGAAGGCCGTCGCGGCCACGCAGGCGGGCGTTGCGAATGATCATGGAAACTCTCCTTATCAGGCTGGGGCCGACAGGCGCCGGATCAGCAGGGCGATACTGATGTTCAGGCGGTCATGCGGGGTATCGAACGAGCAGCCGGTCAGCGCCTCGATGCGCTGCATCCGGTAACTCAGGGTATTGCGGTGCACCTGCAGGCGCTGGGCAGCCAGCACCAGGTTGCCGTTTTCCTGGAACCAGGCTTCCAGCGTAGGCATCAGCACCGGTGTATGCCGAGAATCGTCGCCGATCAGTGGGCCGAGCACACGCTCGACGAAGCGGTCGAGCAGGCTGCGGTCACGAATCGCGCCGAGCAGTTCGAGTACGCCCAGTTCGGCGAAGGCGCACAGCCCCAGGCGTTCGGGAAAACGCTGGGCCACCTCCAGGGCCTGGCGCGCTTCGCCCAGCCCCTGGGCAAAATGAGGCGGTAGATAACCAGCACCGCCCAAGCCGAGGAACGGACGCAGCGGTTGCAGGGAGGGGCGCAGGGTGCCGAGCAGGCGGGCCATGCGTTCGCGGTTGCGAGCTTCATCAGTGCTACTGGCGGCCGGTAGCAGCGCAATCCAGTGGCGGCCCTGGCGGATCAGGGGCAGGGCATCGCCCAATTGGGCCAGCTCGGCATTCAGGCACTCCTGCAGCTGTTGCTGGTGCAGCAGCAGCAGTTGCTCCGCGCTTGGTGCCTCATGGCTGACAAACAGCTGTTCACTGCCCTCCAGGCTGAGGACAGCCACCTGACGTGGCATGTCCAGGCGCAGACCGAGGCGCTCGGCACGCTGGCGCAGCACCTCGACAGACTGGCTGTCACCTTCCAGCAATTGCTCCAGCAACTGCTGGCGCGAGCGGCCTATCTGCTGGGCCTGGACCAGCGCGGTGCCGATGGCCTGGGTCACGACCACCATTTTCAGCGCGTAGGGTTGCTCGATCAGCGGTACGCCCAGACGCTCGGCTTCGCTGATCACGCTGTCCGGGATGGCGCGGATGAACTCGGGGCCGGTGAGGATCACCAGGCCGGCGCTGCCGCGCTCGTGAGCCTGGCGCAGCAACAGCAGCAGGTTGGTTTCAGGGCGCGGGTGGTTGATGCCGGTGACGAACACCAGCTCGCCGCCCATCACCCAGTCGGCGATATCTTCGTTCTCGGCCACGTAGGGCCAGCGCACGTCACTCTGCAGGCCCCGCGCGCCGGCGCGCAGGGTCATGCTTTCCAGTCCTGGCAACGCCAGGACATCGGCCACGCTGAGGCTCATGCGCGCGCCGGCGAACGCGCGGCCACGGCTTTGCGTAGTTCGAACAGCACGATATAGACCAGCGCGGCCACGGCGATGCCGACCAGCGGCGCGACCCAGGGCGAGAAGTAGGCGCAGAGGGCGCCTGCGGCATAGGCGAGCAGTCCGCACCAGTTGAAGGCCGGCAGGGAGGTGTCCGCCAGACGCGGGTAGCGTGCGCGATGGCCGTAGAAGTAGTCGGCCATGATCACGCCGCCAATCGGCGGGATGATCGAGCCGAGCAGGATCAGGAAGGGGATCAGCATCTCGTACATGCCGCCCAGGGCGAGCAGGGTGCCGATGGCGGCGCCGGCCAGGGTCACGGTCTTGCGTTTGTCGGTGCGCAGCAGGTTGCAGCCGGCGGCGGCGAAGTTGTAGATGGTGTTGTCCTGGGTGGTCCACAGGTTGAGGAACAGCATCACCACCGCGGCCATCGACAGACCCTGCAGTACCAGCACTTCGACCACATCCGGTTGCTGGTAGACGATGGCGCCGTAGGCACCGGCAATGATCATCAGACCGTTGCCGATGAAGAAGCCGAACAGGCTGGACAGCACGGCGACGCGACCGCTCCTGGCGAAGCGTGTCCAGTTGGTGGCCTGGGTGGCGCCGCTGACGAAGGTGCCGAACACCAGGGTGATGGCCACGCTCAGGCTCATGCTTTCCTTGGGCTGCACGGCCAGCAGGCCGGCCAGGCCGCCGGCGTCGCGGGTGGCGAGCCACAGCGAGATGACCAGCAGCACCAGCATGGCCGGCACCGCCACGCGCGACAGCAGGTCGAGGCCCTTGTAGCCGATGAAGGCGGTGATGCAGAAGCCGAAACCGAACAGCACCATCAGGGGTAGGGTCAGGTTCTCAGACAGGCCGAGCAGCTTGACCAGGACGATGGCGATGGTCGCCGTGCCCCAGGCGTACCAGCCGATCTGGGTGAAACCGAGGAGGATGTCGGACAGCTTGCTGCCCACTTCGCCGAAGCAGAAACGCCCCATCAGTACCGAGTTCAGACCGCTGCGGCTGGCGATCAGACCGAGCACGGCGGCGTACAGGCCGAGCAGCAGGTTGCCGATCACCGCAGCCCAGAGCAGGGTGGTGAAGTCGAAGGCCATGCCAATCTTGCCGCCGGCGAACATGGTGGCGGTGAAGAAGGTAAAACCGAACAGCAGGATGGAGGTGGACAGCAGGCCCTTGCGCGCGCCGCTGGGCACCTCGCTCAAGGGGTAATCGCTATCGGGAGTGGTCAGGCTCATGGCGGTGCTCCGGTTGGTCTGGGATGACCTTGCGATAGCAGGGGGCGTGCCAAGCACAGGGCACTTGCTGATCTGACAGGACGATCAGTGTGTGTTGTGCATGATGCACAACAATAGTCCTGAAATGGCTCGCTCCAGGGTTTCGTTTTGTGGGCTGTGCATTGCCGTGGTGCGTGCACGGTATGTACCGCACCAGACTGCGACCTACCGTTTAGTGCAGGGAGTCGTTCAGCCCGGGACTGGCTTCAGAACGGTGCCGGGCTTTCGAAGCGCAGGCGCTCACCGGTTTGCGGGTGGGTCAGGCTGAGCATGCTGGCGTGCAGGCACAGGCGCGGCCAGGCGGCCAGCGCCTGCTCGTGGGCGTACAGGCCGTCGCCGAGCAGCGGGTGGCCGATGGACAGCATGTGCACGCGCAACTGGTGTGAGCGGCCGGTGATCGGCGTGAGCTCGACCCGGCAGTAGTCGCCGCAACGTTCCAGCACGCGCCAGAAGGTCAGGGCGTGCTTGCCCAGTTCATGGTCGACCACATGGCGTGGTTTGGTCGGCGGGTCGTAGCGCAGGGGCAGGTCGATGCTGCCGCTGTCCAGTTCGGGCTGGCCCCAGCACAGGGCGGTGTAGGCTTTTTCGGTTTCGCGGTCGTGGAACTGGCGCGACAGCTCGCGATGGCTGTCGGCATCGCGGGCGAGGACGATGATGCCGCTGGTTTCCCAGTCCAGGCGGTGGACGATGCGCGCTTCCGGGTAGCCGTTTTCCTGCAGGCGGGTCACCAGGCAGTCGCGGTTGTCTTCGGCGCGGCCGGGTACGGAAAGCAGCAGGGTGGGCTTGTTGATCACCAGCAGGGCGGCGTCCTGGTGGATGATTTGCACATTCGAAAGCGGCATGGCGATTCCACAAATGACAACGGCGGCCGTGGCCGCCGTTGCTTACGCCTGGCGAATCAACGATCCGGCAGGGTGATGTTGAGTTCCAGAATCGAGCAGCTGCCCTGGTTTTCCAGCGCGACCTGCACCTGATCCTGCTCGATATTCACGTACTTGCGGATCACCTCGACCAGCTCCTTCTGCAGGGCCGGCAGATAGTCCGGCTGACTGCGCTGGCCGCGCTCGTGGGCAACGATGATCGACAGACGCTCTTTCGCGATCGAAGCAGGAGTTTCCTTTTTACGTTCGCGAAAGAAGTCGAAAATATTCATTAGCGCGCTCCAAACAGGCGTTGCATGAGTCCTTTCTTCTGTACGTCGAGGAAGCGATGCGGCACTTCCTTGCCCAGCAGGCGGTCGACGGCATCGCCGTAGGCCTGGCCGGCGTCGCTCTGGTCATCGAGGATGACCGGCACGCCCTGGTTGGACGCTTTCAGAACGGCCTGGGATTCCGGGATGACGCCCAGCAGGTTGATGGCGAGGATCTCCTCGACGTCTTCCACACCGAGCATTTCGCCCTTGGTGACGCGCTCCGGGTTGTAGCGGGTCAGCAGCAGGCGCTCCTTGATCGGCTCCAGGCCCTGCTCGGCGCGGCGCGACTTGCTGGCCAGCAGGCCGAGCATGCGGTCGGAGTCACGTACCGAGGACACTTCCGGGTTGGTCACGACGATGGCTTCGTCGGCGAAGTACATGGCCAGGTGAGCACCGGTCTCGATGCCGGCCGGCGAGTCGCAGATCACGTATTCGAAGTTCTGCGCCAGCTCGTCGATGACCTTGCCGACGCCTTCCTTGGTCAGGGCGTCTTTGTCGCGGGTCTGGCTAGCGGCCAGGACGTAGAGGTTTTCCAGGCGTTTGTCCTTGATCAGGGCCTGGGTCAGTGTCGCTTCGCCATTGATGACGTTGACGAAGTCGTACACCACGCGGCGTTCGCAGCCCATGATCAGGTCGAGGTTACGCAGACCGACGTCGAAGTCGACGATCACGGTCTTGTGGCCGCGCAGGGCCAGGCCGGTGCCGATGGCGGCGCTCGTGGTGGTTTTGCCCACGCCGCCTTTGCCGGAAGTGACTACGAGGATCTTGGCCAAGGTGTTTTACCCCAAGTGTATGAAAAGAGGGCATTACCGAGCCGAAAAGACTGGCTTCCGGATGCCCTTTTGGTCCCTGAAAATTGGCCGCAGTATCCGTTAAAGGCGGGTGATGTTCAACACGTCACCCGACAGACTGACCAGCACCGACTGGCCCCAGAGCGGATCGCGGCGCAGGTCTTCGGCGGTCTTGTACTGACCCGCCACTGACAGCATTTCGGCGCCCATTTGCTGACAGAAAATTCGTGCCTTGGCGTCGCCCTTGACGCCAGCCAGGGCACGTCCGCGCAGCGGGCCGTACACATGGATATTGCCGTCGGCGAGAAGTTCCGCGCCGGGGCTGACCGCCGCCATGACCACCAGATCGCCTCCCTGGGCATAGATCTGCTGGCCGCCGCGCACCGGGCTGGTGATCACCTTGGTCGGTTTGACCATGGGTTCGGCAGGCTTTTCCGGCTTCTTGCGGCTCTCCGCCGGCTCGATCAGTTTCTCGCGCGCGCCCGAAGGCGGCAGCACGGGAATGTCCAGCGCTTCGGCGGCAGCGATGTCATCGTCACGGGTGGCGCGGATGGCCAGGGTGCGCAGGCCGTGCTGGCGGCAGACTTCCATCAGCTTGCCCAGGTCGAGTTCGCCTTCGCCTTCCGGCAGCTTGTCCAGGGCCAGTACCAGGGGAATGTTCTGGAAGAAGTTGGGGGCCTGGGCGACTTTATCCGCCAGCTGCCGATCCAGGCGCTCCAGGTCGTTGTGCGCCAGTTCCAGGATAGTGATGGCGAGCATGCTGCCTTTGAGCTGGAACACGGGGTCTTGGTCGAGGAGGTCGGCTTGGCTCATGGTCTGCCCACTGCAATGAATGGGCACGACTTATAGCGATATGGGGGCAGCGCCGCAAGCCGGGCGGAGTTCTGTAGAATGCCGGGCTTCCTCGACAGCCTGGAATCACCATGGATCGCCCGCAATTTCGCCGCTCTTTCCTCCACCCACGCTTCTGGCCGCTCTGGTTGGGCCTCGGGCTGCTGTGGCTGGTGGTGCAGCTGCCGTATCGGGCACTACTGGTGCTGGGCCGTGGCCTGGGCGCGCTGATGTATCGGGTGGCCGGCTCGCGGCGGCGCATCGCCGCACGCAATCTGGAGCTGTGTTTTCCACAGTTGTCCGTGGCCGAGCGAGAGCGGCTGCTGAAGGAGAACTTCGCCTCCACTGGCATCGCCTTCTTTGAGATGGCCATGAGCTGGTGGTGGCCTAAGGAGCGGCTGGCCAAGCTGGCGCACATTGAGGGGCTGGAGCATCTGCAGCAGGCTCAGCAAGAGGGGCAGGGCGTGATCCTCATGGCGCTGCACTTCACTACCCTGGAAATCGGCGCGGCGCTGCTCGGTCAGCGGCAGACCATCGATGGCATGTACCGCGAGCACAAGAACCCGCTGTTTGACTTCGTTCAGCGTCGCGGCCGCGAACGCCACAACCGGGATGCCACGGCCATTGAGCGCGAGGACATTCGCGCCATGCTCAAGGTGCTGCGCGCCGGTCGTGCGATCTGGTACGCGCCGGATCAGGATTACGGTCCCAAGCAGAGTATCTTCGTGCCGCTGTTCGGCATCACCGCGGCGACTGTCACCGCCACCACCAAGTTCGCCCGCCTGGGCAAGGCGCGGGTGGTGCCCTTCACCCAGGAGCGCCTGGCCGACGGTTCGGGGTATCGCCTGGTCATCCATCCGCCGCTGCTGGACTTCCCGGGTGAAAGCGAGGAGGCCGATTGTCTGCGCATCAATCAGTGGATCGAGCAGGCGGTCAGTCAGTGTCCCGAGCAGTACCTCTGGGCACATCGCCGTTTCAAGACGCGGCCTGAGGGCGAGGCCAAGCTGTACCGCAAATAGCCGGTTCTATACTCGTCAGAAAGCCAAGGAACAGTGCCCATGACACCAGCCGAAGACCGTGCCAGGCCCATCACCGGGCTGATTCTTTCCGGCGGTGGCGCACGGGCGGCCTATCAGGTGGGGGTGCTCGCGGCTATCGCCGATCTGCTCGGCGAAACGGCGGATAATCCTTTTCCGGTCATCGTCGGTACTTCGGCCGGCGCCATCAATGCCGTTGGCCTGGCCTGTGGCGCACTGCATTTCAGCACTGCGGTACAGCGGCTGACGCAGGTTTGGCAGGGCTTTCACTGTGGTGATGTGTATCGCAGCGACTGGCCCGGCGTCTTGCACCAGGCCAGTCGTTTCCTCGGTCACAGCCTGCTGGGCCTTGGCAAGCAGCAACCGGTGGCACTGCTCGACAGTGCGCCGCTGGGCGAGCTGCTGGCCCGTGAGCTGGATTTTTCGGGGATCGCCGCGGCTGTGCGGGCGCGTCAGTTGCGGGCGGTGGCGGTCACGGCCTTTGGTTACGAGAGCGGCCAGGCGGTGACGTTCTACCAGGGGCGCGCGACCATCGACCCCTGGTTTCGCCATCGTCGCGTGGGCGTACCGACCCGCCTGGACCTCAATCACCTGCAGGCCAGCGCGGCCATCCCGCTGGTGTTCCCACCGGTGAAAATCAATCGCGAATATTTCGGTGATGGTGCGGTACGCCAGCCGGCGCCGATCAGCCCAGCGCTGCACCTGGGCGCCAGCCGGGTGCTGGTGGTAGGGGTAAGTGGCAATCCGCTGGGCAAGGGTGTCCATCAGGAAGTGGTGCGCCCGCGTAGCGGTCTGCCGCCGACCCTGGCACAGATCAGCGGGCACATGCTCAACAGCACCTTTATCGATAGCCTGGAAAGCGATATCGAACTGCTCGAACGGCTCAATCATATGAGCCGCCTGGTGCCATCCGGCCTGCATCCGCGTGGCCTGGGGCTGAAACCGGTGGAGGTGCTGGTAATCGCCCCCAGTCAGCCGCTGGATCAGATCGCCGCCCGCCATCGCCACGAGTTGCCCAAGGCCATGCGCTTTTTCCTGCGTGGACCGGGGGCGACCCGTGCCAGCGGTGCCGGCGTGCTCAGCTACCTGCTGTTCGAGCCGGGCTATTGCAACGAGCTGATCGAACTGGGGTTCCAGGACGCCATGGCGCAGAAAGAGTTCCTGTTGCGTTTTCTCAGTGCGGAACCGGCGCCAGACGACCTGGCTGCGGCATTCGTTCCGTCCACGCGCTGAAAACTCACGCGGTCAGGCGGTCGTCACGCAGGTCGCGCAGGGCCTGTTCGATCTCCTCGCGGCTGTTCATCACGAATGGGCCGTACTGCACGATGGGTTCGTTCATAGGTGTGCCGGCGATCAGCAATACCCGCGCGCCCTCGGCGCTGCTCAGTTCGATGGCACCACTGTCGGAAAGACGCGCCAGGCGACTGCGGCTCACGACATGGCCATTGACCGCCAGTTCGCCTTCATACACGTAGAGCAGAACCCGCTGCCCCTCGGCCAGCCGTGGTGTCACGCGGCTGCCGGCCGGCAGGTGCAGGTCGAATAGCTGCGGCATGGTATGCGGACGCTGTACGGCACCATCGTGCTGCATCTCGCCGTCGTCAAAGCGGCCGGCGATAACCTTCACCGCCACGCCATCGGCCGTGGTCAGTTGCGGAATCTCGCTGGGTGCATAGTCGCGGTAGCCGGCATCGCCGAGCTTGTCCTTGGCCGGCAGGTTGAGCCACAGCTGGAAGCCGCGCATCACGCCTTGTTCCTGCTCGGGCATTTCACTGTGAATGATGCCGCGGGCTGCCGTCATCCACTGCACGCCGCCACTTTCCAGCAGGCCGACGTTGCCCAGGTGATCCTCATGGCGCATACGCCCTTCGAGCATGTAAGTGATGGTTTCGAAGCCGCGATGAGGATGGGGCGGGAAGCCGGCGATGTAGTCATCCGGGTTCTCCGAGCCGAATTCGTCGAGCATCAGAAACGGATCGAAGCGTTCGATACCAGCGCCGCCGAATACACGGGTCAGACGCACGCCTGCGCCGTCCGAAGTGGGCTGGCCGATATGCTGGGCGAGTACTTTACGGAACTGAGTCATGGGCACCTCCTCAGGTGGAATGTGCCCATGCTAGCCAGCTTTATTGAATGGATGTTTGCAAATTTTCCACGAAATCAATCGACTTAATCGATCACTCGGCGACCTGGATCTTGCGCGCCTCGCGATAGACGAAACGCACCTTCTCGTACTCGAACGGACTGTTGGTCTGGCCGTAGCGGAAGTTGGTGCTGTCGCGGATGTCCACGACGCGTAGGGCGGTGATCTCCGGGTGATCGCTGCTGACCTCGGCGACGTTCAGGTAATTGACCTGGCTTTCGGCGGCGAAGTCGAACACCTTGCCCCCGGTGTCACGCAGGTTGGAGGGGCCGAGAAACGGCAGTACCACGTAGGGGCCATCCGGCACGCCATACACGCCCAGGGTCTGGCCGAAATCCTCGCTGTGCTTGGGCAGGCCCATGCGGGTGGCCGGGTCCCACAGGCCGGCGATGCCGATGGTGGTGTTGATCAGCAGGCGTCCGGTCGTTTCCAGCGAACGTTGCCCCTTGAACTGCAGCAGGCTGTTGAGCAGGTTGGGGATGTCACCCAGGTTGCTGAAAAAGTTGTTCACGCCGCTGCGCACGAAGCCTGGCGTGACGTAGCGATAGCCGCGCACCACCGGCAGAAAGACCCATTCATCGAAGCGGTAGTTGAAGTGGTAGACCCGGCGATTCCACGATTCCCAGGGATCGTAGACCTGCAGCGCGTCGAGGGTGGAACGTTCGAATTCGCGCTGGTCCAGGTACGGGTTGAACTGCAACTGATCCAGCGGGCGGGTGAAACCGTCGTTCTCCGCTGCGGTGGTGTCGGCCTGAGCCAGGCCGGCGGCGAGGGACAGGGCGAGCGAAAGAATCCATTTTCTAGCCACGGAAGAACTCCAGCATGGCGTCGCTGTTGACGCGGTAATTGAGGTTGCCGCAGTGCCCGCCATGCGGGTACAGGGTCAGGCGCTCGCCAAAGGTGCGGCGCAGGAAACCGATATCACCAGGGCCGAGGATCAGGTCGTCGGCGTTGTGCATCACGGCGATCTTCGGGCTGGTTTTCAGGTAATCCTCCAGGCCGTACAGGCTGACCTGGTCGATCAGCTGCAACAGGCTGCCGCCGCTGTATTTCTTGCGCCAGTGGGGCACCAACTGCTCGACGATGTAGCAGTCGAAGTCGCATTGCAGGGCGCGCTTGAAAAACGGCGTGAGACTGGTGCCTTCGCTGATTGGATAGTTCGGCGGGGTGATCAGGCCGCGACGGTTGATCAGGTCCGCGGTGAAGGCCATGTCCGATACCGAAAAGCGGAAGGAGCTGCCGATCAGCATGGCCAGTTCTTCGTTGCTGAGCTTCTGCCCCGAGCGCTGGAAGTCGTAGAGCATCGCTTCGTTGAGGTCGACCTTGCCCTGCTCTTCGAAGTAGCGGGCCAGTTTGGCCAGGACCAGCTCGAAGTAGTTGGTGTGGTCATCGATGCCTTTCACTCGGGTTTGCACCAGGCGATCCAGGTTGTTGACCGAGGTGTACAGGTTGACCGGCGGATTGAGCAGCAGGACGCGCTTGAAGTTGAAATGGCGCTGCTGCTCGTCCAGCTTGCTGACGAAAGCAGCATGCAGGCCGCCGAGGCTATAGCCGGTCAGGTTGTAGTCGCTGACTTCGATGTCCGGATGCTGGGCACTGATGGCCATCATCACCCGGTACAGGTCTTCGGCATCGTCGCTGGAAATGCCTGGCGTGGCGGTACGCGAGGCGGCACTCATGAAGTCGTAACTGGTTGGCGACGACAACTGGATCACGTGGTAGCCGGCGCCGTAAAACAGCCGCTTGAGCTCGTCGGTCTTGCCGCTGGCGAAGCTGGCGCCAGTGCCGGCGATGATGAAAATCAGCGGCGCCTTGCCGTCCTGGCGAGCCAGGCGATAGCGCAGCTTGGTTACTGGCCAGAAGTTTTCAGGCAGCTCGAATTCGCGCTCGGGGCGCAGCTTGATGTCGTAGTCGGCCTGGTCGATGTCCTCGTCGCTGGGCACCTGTGGGCGCAGATCCGGGGGGGTAGTGGCGATGGTGGCTTCGAACGGGTTGCTCAGTGGGTAACCGTAGCTGCTGGCGTCGATGTCGACAGCCATTGCGGGGGCTGCGCAGCAGAGCAGACTGCTGAACAGCAAGGGGCGCAGAAGCGAGCGGGGCATGGCCGTTTCCCTGTGGCATGGGGGTAAGGGGAGTGAATACTGCTCGAGTGACAAGTGCAAGCGTGCAGGTAAAGCAGTTAGGGCTTTGACAGTTGAGCGCGAAATTTAGCGCGCGATCTTGTGCCTGTCGCTGGGCCGATTAAGCTGGGCGGCTTTCCACGCTGGAGTCCGTGAATGTCCCGCCATGTACCCGTTGTGCTGTTGTTCGTGCTGCTGTCGTCCTGGTTGGCAGCCAGCTACGGTGTGCGTTTCGCCTTGATGGAGGATACGCGCTGGGTAGGGCTGTGCCTGGAGGATGCGGCGCGCTGGGAGTGCCAGGCGCGAGCGGGGTTGGGGTATCTCATCCATTTCCGGCTGATTGCCTGGGCGGCATTGGTTGCTGCCGTGATCGCCTTCTTCATTCCAGGCTACTCGGGGCGAGCCCTGGCGGTGCTGGCCCTGTTGCTGGGTCTGCCGGCGCTGGTGCTGTACAGCGCCAGCCTGGCGGTTTTCGCACTGGTGCTGGCAGGCCTGCGCCTGGTGCGGGCGCAGGCCTGACCAGGTCGATTCAGCGAGGCGAGTGACGCAGGCCGCGCCACAGAGCAGCCGCCAGCAGCGTGCTGGTCAGCGCCCAGCCGATGGCCTGCAGGTTGTGCAGGCCTTCCTGGTACAGCTGGGGCGCGATGCCGGCAGCGATGATCAGGGTGAGCAGGGCGAGCTCGCGGCGCGGCGCCTGTACCGGACGACACAGGTAGACCAGTGCCGGTAGCAGCAGGGCCATGCTGGGGAAGCTGCGGTAGCGTGAGTCGAACACCAGGCCAAGCATCAGCACCGCGCCGGCGAAGCCGGCAGCAGCCAGCCACCAGCCGCCACGGGCTTCCAGCCAGGCGAAGGCGCGCTCGCGCCAGCCGGCGCGGGCCGACAGGGCCAACATGGTGTGGGCCAGTACCAGCAGGTTGAGGCCGAGCAGGGCGACGGCCCACAGCCATTCGCCCCAGTAGCGGCTGGTGATCAGCGCCAGTTCACTCCAGCCCAGTATGCAGGCGGCGCCGAGGGCGGCCGTCAATGGCAGCAGCCAGGCGGCGCGGTTCGACGCCGGGCGGCCGGCGATGCCCAGGGCGGCGAGCATCAGCAGGGCGCTGGCGCCCAGCCAGTTTGGCCAGTTCGGCAGGTTGGACACCGGGCCGGTGAGGATGCCCTTATCCTGGCGGTCGGCGTCGAACAGGCCCCAATAACCACCGACGGCACCCTCGCTGTCACGCTTCCAGGGCTGATCGAAGGCCTCGATCAGGTTGTACTTCCAGCCGTTGTCCTCGGCCAGTTTGATGAAACCGCGGATAAACAGTGCCTGATTGACCCGGCTCGGCAGCGCTGTCTCGCGCTGGCGACCCTCGCTGGGCCAGCCGGTTTCGCCGATCAGAATGTCCTTGGGGGCGTAGGCATTGCCAAAGGTGCGACGCACGTTGGCCACCTGATTTAGCGCGGCATCGATGCCGGTGGGATCGTCTTCCCAGTACGGCAGCAGGTGGATGGTGATGAAGTCCACCGCTGGCGCCACTTCCGGGTATTGCAGCCAGAACTCCCAGACATCGGCGTAGGTCACCGGTTGCGTGACCTCGGCCTTGACCCGCTCGATCAGCTTGACCAGTTGGCTGCCGGTGACCTCTTTGCGCAGCAGGGCCTCGTTGCCGACGATCACGGCATCGATCACGTCCGGGTTGGCCTTGGCGTTGGCAATCAGTGCTGCAATTTCCCGTTCGGTGTCCACCGGGTTGCTGCTGACCCAGGCGCCCGCCAGCAGCTTGAGACCATGCTTGCGTGCCAGTTCAGGCACCTCTTCCAGGCCGATCTGCGAATAGGTGCGCACGCACTCGAAGCGCTTGGCGAGCTGAACGAAGTCGATTTCTATTTGTTCACGACGAATCTGCAGCGGTTGGTCGAAAGGCGACTGATCCTTGCCGAACGGGGTGTAGGAGGCGCACTGCAGCTTGTGTGTCGCGCTGGCGACGTCGGCCAGTTCTTCGGGTTTGCCGACGCTGTACCAGACGGCGCCGAGTGCCAGAAGAGCCAGCAGCAGGGCAAATGAATAGGGCAGGACGGGCGAGCGCGGGCTGGAGGTCATGGTGGCTGCGGATACGTGGTGGCAAAGCCGCGCATCTTAACCAAGAGCGCCCGCCGGCGCACCGCTCAGGCGTGGTGGTGCAACCAGGCGTGTTTGGGGATCTTGTCGGCCTTGCCCGGTTTTTCGAAGCGCTGCCAGATCTTTTCGTGAAAGTAGAAACCGACCGAGTTGCACAGGGGTTCGACCGCCGCGACCAGGCCGCCCACGGCGATACTGCCGGTGAGGGCGTAGGCCACGCTGAAAGCGATGCAGAAGTGCATGAGGGTGAAGGTAAAGGTCTTGAGCATGATGCACCTCGACAATGCGAATGGTTATCTTTAGGTGCTCAAGTTAGTCCCGCCTTGAGCGGAGAAGAAATTGGCCTTGCCGATGGCTTCAATAGTTATTGAATATTGATTTGAATTAATCGATTTATTTTTGCTCTTGATGACGCTTCAGCGGCCCCTGTGCTTCAAGGTGGCAGCGCCTACTACTTTGGTCGTGAAATCCACTGTGATTCGACTAAGGTCGTCTGCCTCGGGCCTTCCAGCCCTTTCAGAGTGGCCTCACCGGCACCCTGCCGATGAGGACCACGACAAATGAATGACAGCATCTACAAGCGGATTGAAGAGAATCCGCGCTTCCAGGAATTGGTTGCCAAGCGCGACCGCTTCGCCTGGATACTCTCCGCCATCATGCTTGGCCTGTACCTGGCCTTTATCCTGCTGATCGCTTTCGAGCCGCACCTGCTCGGTACGCCGCTGAGTGCCGGCTCTTCGATGACCTGGGGTATCCCGCTGGGCGTTGGGCTGATTCTTTCGGCCTTCGTACTGACCGGCATCTACGTCAAGCGCGCCAATGGCGAGTTTGATCGCCTCAACCAGGCCGTGCTCGAAGAGGTGCAGCCATGACTTCGCGTATTTTCGGCGCCTGCGGCCTGCTGGCCGTGACGCCCACGCTGTGGGCGGCCGGTGCCATCGAGGGCGAAGTACAGCGCCAACCGCTGAACCTCTCGGCCATCATCATGTTCGTGGCCTTCGTCGCCTTCACCATGGGCATCACCTATTGGGCGTCCAAGCGCAGCAAGTCGACCTCCGACTTCTACACCGCAGGCGGCAGCATCACCGGTTTCCAGAACGGCCTGGCGATTGCCGGCGACTACATGTCGGCGGCGTCCTTTCTGGGGATTTCCGCGCTGGTGTTCGCTTCGGGTTATGACGGGCTGATCTACTCCATCGGCTTCCTAGTCGGCTGGCCGGTGATCCTGTTCCTGATTGCCGAGCGCCTGCGCAACCTGGGCAAGTACACATTCGCCGACGTGGCTTCGTACCGTCTCGGACAGAAGCAGATCCGTACCCTGTCGGCCAGCGGCTCGCTGGTGGTCGTGGCCTTCTACCTGATCGCGCAGATGGTCGGTGCCGGCAAGCTGATCGAGTTGCTGTTCGGCCTCAACTACCACGTCGCCGTCGTGCTGGTTGGCATACTGATGGTCTGCTACGTACTGTTCGGCGGCATGTTGGCGACTACCTGGGTGCAGATCATCAAGGCGGTCTTGCTGCTCTCCGGCGCCTCCTTCATGGCGCTGATGGTGATGAAGCACGTCAACTTCGACTTCGGTCAGTTGTTCTCCGAGGCCATTGCCGTGCACCCGAAAGGAGAGGCGATCATGAGCCCCGGTGGCCTGGTAAAAGACCCGATCTCGGCGATCTCCCTGGGCCTGGCGCTGATGTTCGGTACTGCCGGCCTGCCACATATACTGATGCGTTTCTTCACCGTGTCTGACGCCAAGGAAGCCCGCAAGAGCGTGTTCTATGCCACGGGGTTCATCGGCTACTTCTATATCCTGACCTTCATCATAGGTTTCGGCGCGATCCTGCTGGTGGGCACCAACCCGGACTTCCGTGATGCCGCCGGCGGCCTGATCGGTGGCAACAACATGGCGGCGGTGCACCTGGCCAACGCAGTGGGCGGCAGCCTGTTCCTCGGCTTCATCTCCGCCGTGGCCTTTGCCACCATCCTGGCGGTAGTTGCCGGTCTGACCCTGGCCGGTGCTTCGGCGGTGTCCCATGATCTGTACGCCAGCGTGATCAAGAAGGGCAAGGCCAACGAGAAGGATGAGTTGCGCGTATCGAAGATCACCACCGTGGCGCTCGGCGTGCTGGCCATCGGTCTGGGCATCCTGTTCGAGAAGCAGAACATCGCCTTCATGGTCGGCCTGGCCTTCTCCATCGCCGCCAGCTGCAACTTCCCGGTGCTGTTCCTCAGCATGTACTGGAAGAAGCTGACCACCCGCGGTGCCATGCTCGGCGGCTGGCTGGGCCTGGCGACTGCCGTGGCGCTGACCGTACTCGGCCCGACCGTGTGGGTGCAGATTCTCGGCAACGCCACGCCGGTGTATCCGTACGAGTACCCGGCGCTGTTCTCCATGCTGGTAGCGTTTGTCGGCATCTGGTTCTTCTCGGTCACCGACAAGTCCCAGGAAGCTGGCGAAGAGCGCGCGCGCTTCTTCCCGCAGTTTGTTCGTTCGCAAACCGGCTTGGGTGCCAGTGGCGCCGTCGCGCACTGACACAGTCCATTGCTCCGTGTGATTTGGGCAGCCCTGGGCTGCCCTTTTTTATGCTGCTTGTGCGGGGTAGCGGCTATGGTGACCAGGTTGTGGGCATGCTCGCCACGTCAGGCCGGCAGTCCCAGTCGCTCGTGAAAGCAAGAGCCCCGCAGTAGCGGGGCTCTTTGGGCACAGAGGCTGTTTTTATTCGTCCATCTGCGATTGCAGGTAGTTTTCCAGGCTGACTTTCTCGATCAGGCCGAGCTGGGTTTCCAGCCAGTCGATATGCTCTTCCTCGGCTTCGAGGATATCTTCCAGCAGTTCGCGGCTGCCGTAGTCGCCAACGCTTTCGCAGTAGGCGATGGCGGCTTTCAGGTCAACGATGGCGGATTGTTCCAGCTTGAGGTCGCTGGCCAGCATTTCCTTGGTGTTCTCGCCGATCATCAGCTTGCCCAGGTCCTGTAGGTTGGGCAGACCTTCGAGGAAGAGGATGCGCTTGATCAGTTTGTCGGCATGCTTCATCTCGTCGATGGATTCGTCGTATTCATGCTTGCCGAGCTTTTCCAGGCCCCAGTCCTCATACATACGGGCATGCAGGAAGTACTGGTTGATCGCCACCAATTCATTGCCGAGGATCTTGTTCAGGTGCTGGATGACTTTCTTGTCGCCTTTCATGATGAACCTCAAGTTGGTGGGGGCAGGTATCACGGAAGTTTGCGCCCGATACTGACCTTCGTCAAATGTAAGCTATTGAATTATATATAAAATTAAATATAAATAAGAATGTTTAGCTTGCGCATCTTGGCGCTAACTTATTGAAAATTTTCGGAAAAGATTCTGTCTTCGCGGTAAGCCGGAAGTAACGAGTAGATAAAAGGTAGGTGGAACACATGTTCTGGCGTTTGGCTGCAGATGCAGTGGTGTGGCTGCATCTGGCTTTTATCCTCTTTGTCCTGTTCGGTGCCTTGGCCGTGTTGTGCTGGTCGCGCCTGGCCTGGCTGCATGTGCCGGCAGTCACCTGGGGCGCTGCGGTGGAGTTGCTGCACCTGTATTGCCCGCTGACGCCTCTGGAAAATCGTTTGCGTGAGGCGGCGGGACAAGCCGGCTATACCGGTGGTTTTGTCGAGCACTACCTGATTCCCGTTATCTATCCGGCCGGACTCACGCCGCAGGTCCAGCTGTGGCTTGGTGCCGTGGTACTGCTGATCAATGTGCCGGTCTATCTGTGGCTGATCTGGCGCTGGAAGCGCAGATGACGGCGGCATGACAAGTGGCTTGGGCCACGACATTCATCGGCCTGATGCTGGGCTGCAGCGAGACCTGCCTTGGATACACTCGTTGCAACTTCACCACCGAACAAGGCAGAACAGAATGCAGAACCGCATGATGATCACTGGGGCAGGCTCCGGCCTGGGACGCGAAATCGCCCTGCGCTGGGCCCGCGATGGCTGGCGCCTGGCGCTGTGTGACGTCAATGAACCCGGTCTGGCGGAAACCTTAAAGCTGGTACGCGAGGCGGGTGGCGACGGTTTCACCATGCGCTGCGACGTGCGTGACTACAGCCAGCTGACGGCCGTGGCCCAGGCCTGCGAGGAGCGCTTCGGTGGTCTCGATGTACTGGTCAACAACGCCGGTGTGGCGGCGGGTGGCTTCTTCGCCGACCTCAGCCTGGAAGACTGGGACTGGCAGCTGTCGATCAACCTGATGGGCGTGATCAAGGGCTGCAAGGCTTTCCTGCCACTGCTGCGTGCCAGCCAGGGCAAGATCATCAACATCGCTTCCATGGCGGCCATCATGCAGGGCCCGGCGATGAGCAACTACAACGTGGCCAAGGCCGGCGTGCTGGCGTTGTCGGAAAGCCTGCTGATCGAGCTGAAGTCGGAGAATGTCGGCGTGCACGTGGTTTGCCCGTCGTTCTTCCAGACCAACCTGCTGGATTCGTTCCGTGGCCCCAACCCGAACGTCAAGCAGCAGGTCGGCAAACTGTTGGAGAACAGCCCGATCACTGCCGCCGACATCGCCGGCTATATCCACGATGAAGTGGCCAAGGGCGAGTTCCTGATCCTGCCGCACGAGCAGGGCCGCATGGCCTGGGAGATCAAGCGCAAGCACCCGCAGGCGATCTACGACGAAATGGCGGTGATGAGCGACAAGATGCGCGCCAAAGCGGCGCAGTAACTGTCGGCGGAAATAGAAAAGGGCAGCCGAGGCTGCCCTTTTTCGTTCTGCTGGCTGGATTAACCGGCCACCAGCACGCGGATCGCCTCCAGGCGCAGCGCCGCCTTGTCGAGGAAGGCCAGGCCGCTCTCGCGCTGCTTGCGCAGGGCCTCGATCTCGCTGTCGCGCACCGTCGGGTTGACCGCCTGCAGGGCAACCATGCGCGCCAGTTCCTCATCCAGGCTGGCCGTGAAGCGGTGGCGCGCGTCCTCGACCCGCTGGGTATGACGTGGAGCCATTTTCGCCTCGGCGGCACCGATTTGCTTGGCCAGTACGTCGCGCTGGGCCTGCACGAACTTGTTGGCGCTGGCGCGCGGCACGCTTTCCAGCTGGTCGTTGAGGGTGTCGAAGGCGACCTTGCTGGCCAGGTCGTTGCCGTTGCCGTCGAGCAGGCAGCGCAGCGCCACCGGCGGCAGGTAGCGCGCCAGTTGCAGGGCCTTGGGCGCCACCACTTCGCTGACGTAGAGCAGCTCCAGCAGTATGGTGCCTGGCTTGAGCGCCTTGTTCTTGATCAATGCCACCGAGGTGTTGCCCATCGAGCCGGCCAGCACCAGGTCCATGCCGCCCTGCACCATGGGGTGTTCCCAGGTGAGGAACTGCATGTCCTCGCGGGCCAGTGCCTGGTTGCGGTCGTAGGTGACGGTCACCGCCTCGTCGTCGCCCAGGGGGAAGCTGGCATCCAGCATCTTCTCGCTGGGACGCAGGATCAGGGCGTTTTCCGAGTGATCCTCGCTGTCGATGCCGAAGGCGTTGAACAGTTCTTCCATATAGATCGGCAGGGCGAACTGGTCGTCCTGCTCATGGATTTCCTCGACCAGGCGCTCACCCTCGCCGGCACCGCCGGAGTTGAGCTCCAGCAGGCGGTCGCGACCGCTGTGCAGCTCGCCTTCCAGACGCTCGCGCTCGGCCTTGGCCTCGGCCAGCAGCTGCAGCCAGGCGTCGTCGCCGTTGCTTTCCAGCAGGGCCAGCAGGCGTGGGCCGTATTGATGTTGCAGGGCGTTGCCGGTGGGGCAGGTGTTGAGGAAGGCGTTCAGCGCCTGGTGATACCATTGGAACAGGTGTTCCTGCGGGCTGTTCTCCAGATAGGGAACGTGCAGCTGGATGGTGTGCTTCTGACCGATCCGGTCGAGACGGCCGATGCGCTGCTCCAGCAGGTCCGGGTGGGCCGGCAGGTCGAACAGCACCAGGTGATGGCTGAACTGGAAGTTGCGACCTTCCGAGCCGATCTCGGAGCAGATCAGTACCTGGGCGCCAAACTCCTCGTCGGCGAAGTAGGCGGCGGCGCGGTCGCGTTCGAGGATGCTCATGCCCTCGTGGAATACCGTGGCCGGGATGCCGGAGCGCACGCGCAGGGCGTCGGACAGGTCCAGTGCGGTCTCGGCATGGGCGCAGATCACCAGCACCTTGAATTTCTTGAGCATCTTCAGCGTATCGATCAGCCACTCGACGCGCGGGTCGAACTTCCACCAGCGGTCTTCCTCGTCGCCGTCCTGCTGCGACTGGTAGCTGACTTCCGGGTACAGCTCGGCATGCTCGCCCAGCGGCAGCTCCATGTATTCCACCGGATTGGGCAGCGGATAGGGATGCAGCTGGCGCTCGGGGAAGCCTTGCACGGCGGCGCGGGTATTGCGCAGCAGCACGCGACCGGTGCCATGGCGATCCAGCAGTTCGCGAATCAGGCGCGCGCTGGCTTCGCTGTCGCCGTCTGCCACGGCGCCGAGCAGGGCTTCGCCTTCGGCACCCAGGAAGCGCGAGATGGTGGCGTGGCCCTGTTCCGATAGGCGGCCCTGATCCAGCAGCTCCTGCACGGCTTCGGCCACTGGCTTGTAGTTGGCACTCTCGGCACGGAAGGCGTCCAGGTCGTGGAAGCGGTTCGGGTCGAGCAGGCGCAGGCGGGCGAAGTGGCTTTCCAGGCCCAGCTGCTCTGGAGTAGCGGTGAGCAGCAGTACGCCGGGAATGACCTCGGCCAGCTGTTCGACCAGGCGGTATTCATCGCTGGCCTTTTCCGGGTGCCAGACCAGGTGGTGGGCTTCGTCGACCACCAGCAGGTCCCAGCCGGCGGCGAAGGCGGCGTCCTGGGCCTTCTCGCTGTCCTTCAGCCACTCCAGGGCGACCAGCGCCAGCTGGGTGTCCTCGAAGGGATTGTCGGCATCGCTCTCGGCGAAGCGTTCGGCGTCGAACAGCGCCACTTCCAGGTTGAAGCGGCGACGCATCTCCACCAGCCACTGGTGCTGCAGGTTTTCCGGCACCAGGATCAGCACGCGGCTGGCGCGCCCGGAAAGCAGCTGGCGGTGGATCACCAGGCCGGCCTCGATGGTCTTGCCCAGGCCCACTTCGTCGGCCAGCAGGACGCGCGGCGCCATGCGGTCGGCCACTTCGCGGGCGATGTGCAGTTGGTGGGCGATCGGCTGGGCGCGGGCGCCGCCCAGGCCCCACAGGCTCGACTGCAGCAGCCGGCTCTGGTGCTCCAGGGTGTGATAGCGCAGGGCGAACCAGCTCAGCGGGTCGATCTGTCCGGCGAACAGGCGGTCGCTGGCCAGGCGGAACTGGATGAAGTTGGACAGTTGGGTTTCCGGCAGGCTGACCGGGCGGTGCTCGGCATCGAAGCCGTGATACACCAGCAGACCGTCGATGTCCTCGACTTCCTGCACGGTGAGCTTCCAGCCTTCGAAATGGGTGATCTCGTCGCCCGGGGCGAAGCGTACGCGGGTCAGCGGAGCGTTACGCAGGGAGTACTGGCGGGTTTCGCCGGTGGCCGGATAGAGCACAGTGAGCAGACGGCCGTCAGAAGTGAGGATGGTGCCGAGCCCGAGTTCCGCCTCGCTGTCGCTGATCCAGCGTTGTCCCGGTTGATACTGCACAATGCCACTACTTGCCATGGAAAGCCCCAGCTGCGAAAAAAGCCGCGTATGTTAGCGGAACGCTGCGCCGAGAGCGACGTTTGCACTGAATCAATGCATGCGTCCCGAGTCGAAAGTGTAGCGAGTGCCGGCTTAAGTAGGAGGCCGTCCAGCCGACAGTTGGGTATCAGGGAGAAAATCAATGCTACCGCCTATTCCTCACAGCTTGGCCCCGGTGACCGCCCAGCAGGACGTGGTCAAGCCGCGCCCGGACATTCCTCCGGTGACACCGGCCAGCGAGAGTGCCAACGAGAGCGCGGTAGGACTGGATAAGCGCCATCCCCAGGAGGCCGAGGAATTGTTGCGCGAAGAGCAGCGTCGCCGGCAGCGCCGCGGCTATACCCCGGAGGAGCTGGCCGAGCTGGAGGGCGGCGCTGCCGAGGCAGAAAAACTGCTGGAAGAAATACCGCGCCAGGGACTGTGGGTGGATGTGGAAGTCTGAGCGGCACCGATTGCCATGAGCCTTTTCGATGATCAACCGCTGAACCTGGCGGATGCCGAGCTGAGCTACCGAGCGCAATGGTTGTCGGCCGCCTGCGCCGACGCCTGGTTCAATCAGCTGCGTGACGAGATCGCCTGGGAGCAGCCGCTGCTGCATATCCATGGCCGCGATGTGCGGGTACCGCGTCTGCTGGCCTGGTATGGCGACGCGCAAGCCCGCTATCGCTATTCCGGTCTGACCCATCACCCCTTGCCCTGGACGCCACTGCTGAGCGAGATCCGCCGGCAGGTGGAGCAGGCCGTCGGTCAGCGCCTCAATGGCGTGTTGCTCAATTATTACCGCGACGGCCAGGACTCGATGGGCTGGCACAGTGATGATGAGGTCGAACTGGGGCGCAATCCGCTGGTGGCCTCACTCAACCTCGGCGGCGCGCGGCGTTTCGATCTGCGCCGCAAGGGCGCGACCCGTATCGAGCACTCCATGACGCTGGAGCATGGATCACTACTGGTCATGGCCGGCGCTACGCAGCATCATTGGCAGCATCAAGTGGCCAAGACCCGCGCGCCGGTGGCGCCGCGCATCAATCTCACTTTTCGCCTGATCCGGAACTGAGCATGAGCGACGACAAACTGATCGATTTCGCCGCCGAGCGTGGCAAGCGCATCCACGACCTGCATGACAAGAAACTGGACGAGATGCGTCAGGCCTTCGAGCAGGCCATGCCGCTGGGTAAAAGCAAGAAGAAGTCCAAACCCAAGAAAAAGCGCTGACCTGCCTGCGGCGCCCTGTCGCGGCGCCGACCTCACCGGATATTGATCCGGATCAATTCCCGCCTCGGCACCTCCGATAGTCTGTAGCCATGCAAGACAAGGCTCATACAGGAGGCCGCCATGTTTCTCGACACAGTAGTCATCGCCGGTATCGGCACCGTAGTACTGATGCTCGCTTTCTTCGGCGGCGTTGGACTGTTCATCTGGAAAGACTCACACAAGAAGGCCGCCATCAAGGCCAAGTGAGTTTTTCCACACCCGTGCACGCAAGGCATTTTGGGCGACTTCGGTCGCCCATTTTTTTGCCTTGGCTTTAGGGGGCGGCCATCCAGATGGCTGTGGGCGGCCTCTGAAACCTGTCCGATGAGTTAGATTTTTCGGCTGAAATCTTGTGCGGTTCGTGGTGAGAGGGGTAGGGTGACTGCCCGTTGTGACCGCGGAGTCTTCGTGAAGCCCTTTTCTCCCGCTCTGTTGATGCTGGCGCTGGTGCTGGCTGCCATCAATCTGCGCCCTGGCATCACCTCCTTTGCGCCGCTGATCGAGCGCATCGCCAATGAACTGTCCCTCAGCCGCAGCCTGGTCAGCCTGACCACTGCCCTGCCGGTGCTGTGCATGGGGCTGCTCGCACCGCTGGCGCCGCGCCTGGCGCTGCGCTTCGGCCTGGAGCGGACCATTGCCGCCTGCCTGGCGCTGATTGCGCTGTCCCTGCTGGCCCGTCTGGGTGGGCATGTTTCCGTGGTGTTGATCGGCAGTGCCGTGCTGTTGGGCGCGGGTATTGCCATTGCCGGCCCGTTGTTGTCCGGCTTTATCAAACGTCATTTTCGCGAGCGGGTGGGCAAGGTGGTGGGCTGGTATTCCTTCAGCATGGCCATTGGTGGCGCCAGTGGCGCGGTGCTGACCGCGCCGCTAACCCACGGCGTGGGCGGTGACTGGAGCCTTGGCCTGGCCGCCTGGTGCGTACCGGCCCTGCTGGCGTTCGTGCTCTGGCTGCGGGTGCCGAGCCAGCCGGAGAGCGCCAATGCCGGGGAGCAGCAGGGCTTACCCTGGCGCGTGCCGCGTGCCTGGCTGGTCACCGGCTTCTTCGCCATCCAGGCTGGCTTTTTCTACACCCTGGCCACCTGGCTGGTGGCCCGTTACCACGAGGCCGGGCTTAGCGTGCTGCACAGCAATGCACTGTTCAGCCTGTTCATGCTGGTAGGCCTGCCCAGCGCCTGGCTGCTACCCTGGCTGGCGCAGCGCTTCGCTATCCGCCAACCCTTGCTGGTGGCGTGCAGCCTCAGCCTGACGCTGAGCCTGTGCATGATCACCTTCGTCCCCAGCTGGCTGCCCGAGGTATGGGCCGTGCTGATGGGCTTCGCCCTGAGTGGTTCGTTTGCCTTGTCCCTGGTCTTGCCGCTGTACGAGGTACAGTCGCCGCTGGCGGTCAGCCGCTGGACGGCAATGATGCTGTTTGCTGGCTACAGCCTGGGCTGCCTGGCGCCGATCCTGACGGGATTGGGGCGTGATCTTGCAGGTAACTACCAGGTACCTTTCATGGCGCTGACCGGCATGGGCGTGCTGATGAGCGTGCTGGCCTGGGCGCTGCGCCCGCCGAAACAGCCGACTTAGAACCTGTTCACGATCTCGCGAGCTAGAGATAAACGGCGGCGAAAACCGGCCGAGGGCGCGGAGTTTACGAGTGGTAAATGAGCAGCCCGAGGCTGTTTTCAACGCCGTTTAGCCGACGCGCAGCAGATCGTGAACAGGTTCTTAGGGACTGGTTCCTTTGCAGCGGGCTACCCCTGTGTTAGAAGGCAGCCTGCACTTTCTGGAGTACCCGCGTGGAGTCCGAATCCATCGTCTATGGCTGCATCCGCGACTGGCCGTCTGCCGACCGCGAGCAGTGCCTGTTGCGCCGTGCCAGCAACCAGCGCGTCCTGGCGCAGCTACCTCAGGGAGAGGCCTGGCCCTTTCTCGGGCGCGAGATGTTTTCCTTTTGCAATGGTGAGGGCGAGGGCCTGTACCAGACCCAGGTCATCCACTTCGGCGCCAGCTACCAGGCCATCGAATACGAGTGGAGCCTGTGGGTGAAGGCGTTCGAGACACTGCTCAAGCGCCTGTACTGGGCCAACGCGGTGGTGCACCTGGAAACCGAGCTGAACGGCATGCACACCTTCCGCTGGGAGTCCGAGAGCGGTTTTCACACCCCGCAGGAAAGCGATCTGCGGGTGCGTTGCGTGTGGGAGCGCGAGGGCAGCCTGCGTGGCTGAGTGGGGAGAGTAATGCTCAACTACCTGTGGTTCTTTCTCGCTGCGCTGTTCGAGATCGCCGGCTGCTATGCCTTCTGGATGTGGCTGCGTCTGGGCAAGAGTGCCTGGTGGATTGCGCCGGCTCTGCTCAGCCTGACCGTATTCGCCCTGCTGCTGACCCGCATCGAGGCGACCTATGCCGGGCGCGCCTATGCCGCCTACGGCGGGGTTTACATCGTGGCTTCGCTGCTCTGGCTGGGGCTGATAGAGCGTACCCGACCGCTGCTGTCGGACTGGTTGGGCGCGACGCTGTGCCTGGTCGGCGCCTCAATCATTCTGTTTGGCCCGCGCTTCACCAGTCACTAGTCCTCCAGCCACTCCCGCGGCACTTCCTCGCGTAGCGCCAGCTGGCATTGCTGGCTGTCCGGGTCGAAGACGATCACGGCCTGGCCTTTTTCCAGCGCCTGGCGCGCCCGCTCCACGCGGGTGGCCAGTGGCGTGTCGTCGCCGTTGTCGGTGCCTTCCCGGGTGACGAAGTCTTCCAGCAGGCGGGTCAGGGTTTCGGCTTCGAGCATCTGGTGGGGGATCAGCATGGTGGCTCCTGTTGGCGGCTGGGCATGCTAATCGGTTGCATGGGCTTCGGCGAGCAGGTAGTGGTCGAGCAGGGCGAACAGCTGCTGGCTATCCAGGGGTTTGCCGAGGAAATCGTTCATGCCGGCTTGCAGGCTCTGCTGTCGGTGTTCATCGAGGATATGTGCGGTCAGGGCGATGATCGGCACCGCCGGCAGCTGCTTGTTGTACTCCAGGCGACGGATCTGCCGGGTGGCCTCCAGACCGTCCAGTTCGGGCATCTCGTAATCCATCAGGATCAGCTGGATGGCGCTCGGGTTGCGCCGGTACTCGTCGACCACCGACTGGCCGTCGCCAACCAGGCGGACCTGGTAGCCGCGGCTCTTGAGCAGGCCCTGTACCACTTGCTGGTTTACCCGATTGTCCTCGGCCACCAGGATGCAGGGCACCTTGCCCGCCCGCTGAGGTGCCGGCTCCAGGCGGCACAGGGTTGCGCTGGGCTGCTCGCGATACAGCTTCAGCAGCGTTTCCCGCAGGGCTACCAGGGACAGCGGCAGCGGCAGGCCGAGCAGTTTGAGCTGATGGTGGTCCGGATGTGCCTGGCGTTCGCCTGCCGAGCTAAGCAGAAGCACGCGCTGGCCTTGTTGCAGGTAGGGCCTCAGGTTGTCCAGCCAGTGGCTGCCAATACCTGGCCAGGGCTCCATCAACACCAGCAGGGGGGGTGAAGTGAACTCTTCCAGATCGGCGCGCAGGCGTTCGGGGTCGCGGCAGCGCTGAGTGCGCATGCCCCAGCGTCTGAGTAGAGGGTCGAGGCAATCCAGGCCCTGGCTGTCCATGGAGCAGAGGAGGGCGGTACGGTTGGCGAGCAGCGTGGCCAACTCCTCGTCCCCAGGGTTCACCGGGTGTAGCGGAATGTCGAAAGCAAAGCGCGTGCCCTGACCCGAGGTGCTCTGCAGTTCGATGCCACCGCCCATCATTTCCACCAGCTCCTTGCAGATGGCCAGCCCCAGGCCGCTGCCGCCAAAGCGTCGGGTGGTGCTGGAGTCGCCTTGGGAGAAGGATTTGAACAGCTGACCGCGGGTGCTTTCGCTGATGCCGATGCCCGTGTCGGTGACCGCGAAGACCAGGTGGTATTGCCCCGTGCTGTTGCTGCGCCGGCTCACTGTCAGGGTGACGCTGCCCTGCTCGGTGAATTTCACGGCGTTGCCCAGCAGGTTCATCAGAACCTGCTTGAGGCGGGTCGGGTCGCCACTGATGCGCTGTGGTACGCCGCCTTCCAGGCTGATGTAGAGGCGCAGGCGCTTGTCTAAGGCCTGGGCGGTGAACAGCATCAGGGTGTCTGACAGCAGTTGCTCCAGGTCGAACTCGATGTTTTCCAGGCTCAGCTTGCCGGACTCGATGCGGGCGTAATCAAGGATGTCGTTGATCACCGCCATCAGGGTGTGCCCGGAGCTGTTGATGGTGTCCAGATAGACCCGTTGGTGGTTGTCCAGCGGTGTACTGCGCAGCAGTTGCAGCATGCCGAGTACACCATTGAGTGGCGTGCGGATCTCGTGGCTCATCTTGGCCAGGAAGCGGCTTTTGGCCTTGTTTTCCATCTCGGCGCGGGTGGCCGCTTCGCGCGAGTGAAAGCCTTCTTCCTTGAGTTGGTTGATGCGGTCGGCCAGGCCCAGGGACAGGGTCAGCAGCTCGATGGCCACGCCCACCTTGACCACCGCCGAACTGTAGACGCCGAAGACTTCCATACCCAGAGAGGCACTGGTGATCATGACGAAGGCGACCAGAAGAACACTCCAGGCCAACACGTAGTAGGAGCCGTGGCGCAGGCCCTGGCTCCAGGTGTAGATGCCGGCCAGCAGGAGGATGAGTGACACCACCAGTATCGCCAGGCTGGAGATGATGCTCCACGCCGCCATACCGATCAGCGGCGCCGACAGCAGACTGCCGAGGATGCCCAGCATCAACAGGCGCATGCCCAGGTCCAGGCGGGGGAAGTGCTGGGGCAGGTTGAGGAAGTGGCGACTGAACTGCACGGAGGTGAGGCCATGCAGGAACATGATGATGTAGATGCTCACGGCCTGCAGAGCGACCTGGTCGGGCAGCATCTTGAACAGCAGACCGTCGATGCTGAGCCCTAGCAGGCCAATGTTGACGATGTACACCAGGTACCAGAAGTAGGCGCGCTCGCGCAGGGCCATGAACAGGAACAGGTTGTACACGAACATGGCGAACAGCACGCCGTAATAGGCGCCGTTGAGGCCCATCAGGGTTTCCTGCTCGGCTGCACTGGCGGCGTAGGTGCTGAAAAACAGAGGGACAAATACGGTGCTGCTGGTCTGTACTCTCAACAGCAATGTGCTGTCGCCGGGCGGGACTTCGAGGGGGAACCAGAGGTGGCGCACCTTGACCGGGCGCTGGTCGAAGGCATAGTTATCGCCGCCTTGCTGATGTTGCAGCGGGCCTGCAGAGGGCAGCAGATAGATATCGAGGCGGTCGAGCAGGGCGTAGTTGGCTTCCAGGTAGCCGCCCAGGGCGTGTTGTCGACTGTTGCGCAGGGGCACCTTGATCCACCAGGTGGATGCATTCTTGCCCAGGTTGAGGTTGACGCTGGTGATGGCTCTGAAGGCGTTGTCGGGCAGACGCTGCACGTCGGCAACCTCCAGGTTGCCGTCGCGATCCTCGTAATAACCCAGATAGGGCGCCAGCGACAGGCGAATATCATCACTATCCAGCGGGGCCGGGGACATTCCCCACAGCGGCCCGCCCAAGCAGAGCAGCAGCATAGCCAGAAACAAACGAGGCATTGGCCGACCTTCAGGGCTTCTAATAATTATTGCCCGCACTATTACGCAGATGTCGAGTTGCCATCAAGGGGCTTGCCGGTCAGCCTGCCGATTCAGTCGCCAGCCGGTGGTCGGGTACCCAGTACGCTCTCGATGCTCGGCACCTGGGTATCGCTGCCCAGTTGCGTATCGTGCTCGATCTGGTGGCTGAAGCGCTCCAGTGACTGTTCCTTGGCCGGTTGCGCGTCGCTGGCGAACACCGGCGGGCTGAGCAGATAGGCCCCGAGCAGGCGGCTCAAGGCAGCCAGACTGTCGATATGGGTGCGCTCGTAGCCATGGGTGGCGTCGCAGCCGAAAGCCAGCAGCGCGGTACGGATGTCATGGCCGGCGGTCACCGCCGATTGCGCATCGCTGTGGTAGTAGCGGAACAGATCGCGACGTACCGGGATGTCCTGCTCGGCGGCCAGTTTCAGCAAGTGGCGCGACAGGTGGTAGTCGTAGGGCCCGCCGGAGTCCTGCATGGCCACGCTCACCGCATGCTCGCTGGATTGCTGGCCAGGCGCGGCCGGGGCGATGTCGATGCCGACGAACTCGCTGACATCCCAGGGCAGGGCGGCGGCGGCGCCGGAACCGACTTCCTCGGTGATGGTGAACAGCGGGTGGCAGTCGATGGCCGGCTCCAGGCCACTTTCCACCACGCCCTTGAGCGCGGTGAGCAGGGCGGCCGCGCCAGCCTTGTCGTCCAGATGGCGCGAGCTGATGTAACCGCTTTCGGTGAACTCCGGCAGCGGGTCGAAGGCGATGAAGTCACCGACCTCGACGCCCAGTTCGATGGTCTGTGCACGGCTTTCGGTGACGGCGTCGAGGCGCAATTCGATATGGTCCCAGCTGACTGGCAGCTGATCCACTGCGGTATTGAAGGCATGCCCGGAGGCCAGCAGCGGCAGCACGCTGCCACGCAGCACGCCCTTGTCGGTGAACAGGCTGACCCGGCTGCCCTCGGCGAAGCGGCTCGACCAGCAGCCGACTGGCGCCAGACTCAGGCGACCATTGTCCTGGATGCCGCGCACGCTGGCGCCGATGGTGTCGAGGTGCGCCGACACGGCACGGTCCGGGCTGTAGCGCTTGCCCTTGAGCGTCGCGCGGATGGTGCCGCGGCGGGTCAGTTCATAGGGGATGCCCAGCTCGTTCAGGCGTTCGGCAACATAGCGCACGATGGTGTCGGTAAAACCGGTAGGGCTGGGTATGGCCAGCATTTCCAGCAGCACCTGGCGCAGGTAGGCAAGATCGGGTTCGGGCAGTTGCGACATGGCAGCTCCTCAAGGATGCAGTCCCGCTCCCGGCCGGGAGCGGGGGAGTATTCAGGGGTGCAGGCGGCTGAGCGGGAACAGCAGATCGACGAAGCGTTCGGCGGTTGGCTGCGGCTCGTGGTTGGCCAGGCCGACCCGTTCGTTGGCCTCGATCAGCACGTACTCGGGCTGGTCGGCTGCCGGCACCAGCAGGTCCAGGCCGACTACCGGGATTTCCAGGGCGCGTGCCGCTTTCACCGCGGCATCGGCCAGTGTTGGGTGGAGAATGGCCGTGACATCTTCCAGGGTGCCGCCAGTGTGCAGGTTGGCCGTCTTGCGCACGGCCAGGCGCTGCCCGGCCTCCAGCACGCTGGAGTAGTCGTAGCCGGCATCATGCAGGGTGCGCTGGGTTTCGGCGTCCAGCGGGATGCGGCTCTCGCCGCCCGTGGCCGCCTGACGACGGCGGCTCTGGGTTTCGATCAGCGCGCCGATGCTGTGCACACCATCGCCGACCACGGTGGCCGGATGGCGAATGGCCGCGGCAACCACTTCATAGCCGATCACCACGATGCGCAGGTCGAAGCCTGGGTGATAGCTTTCCAGCAGTACACGGCTGTCGAACTGGCGGGCACGGGCGATGGCTTCTTCCAGTTCCTCGTGGCCGCGCAGGTCGACCGCAACGCCCTGGCCCTGTTCGCCATCCACCGGCTTGACCACCACGCTGCCGTGTTCGGCGAGAAAGGCGGCATTGCTCTCGGTATTACCCGCCAGGCGCTGGGCTGGCTGGCTTAGGCCGGCGCGGGCAAAGGCGCGGTGAGTCAGGCGCTTGTCCTGGCACAGGGTCATGCTGACGGCGCTGGTCAGGTCCGACAGCGACTCGCGGCAGCGAATGCGCCGTCCGCCCTGGCTGAGGGTGAACAGGCCGGCTTCGGCGTCGGTCACTTGCACGTCGATGCCGCGGCGCTGGGCCTCGTCAACGATGATTTTCGCGTAGGGGTTGAGCTCCGCCTCCGGGCCTGGGCCGAGGAACAGTGCCTGGTTGATACCGTTGCGGCGCTTGATGGCGAAGGTCTGCAGGTCGCGAAAGCCCAGCTTGGCGTACAGCGCCTTGGCCTGCAGGTTGTCGTGCAGCACCGACAGGTCGAGATAGCTCAGGCCGCGGCTCATGCAGTGCTCGATCAGGTGGCGCACCAGCGCCTCGCCCACGCCCGGGCGCTGGCAGTCCGGTGCCACGGCCAGGCACCACAGGCTGCTGCCGCCTTCCGGGTCGGCAAAGGCCTTGAGGTGGTTGAGGCCCATCACCGTACCGATGATCTGGCCGCTGCTCTCGTCCTCGGCCAGCCAGTAGCTGGGGCCGCCTTCCTCGCGCGGAGTGAGGTGCTCGACGTCGACCGGCAGCATGCCGCGCTGCAGGTACAGGCGGTTGACCGCCTCCCAGTCGGCTTCGTTCTGCACCCGGCGGATCTGGAAGCCGCGGAAGCTTCGGTGTGCCGGGCGGTAGTCGGTGAACCACAGGCGCAGGGTATCGGACGGGTCGAGGAACAGCTGCTGCGGCGCCTGGGCCAGCACCTGTTGCGGCGCGGCCACGTACAGCGCGATGTCGCGCTCACCGGGGCGCTCGTTGAGCAGTTCGGCGGCCAGGGCGGCGGCATCCGGGTAGGTCTGGCCGATCAGCAGGCGGCCCCAGCCGCAGTGGATATGCTGCGGCTGGCCCTGTTCGGTTCCGTCCTTGGCCAGGTGAGCCTGCAGACGCTGATAAGACGGCGGTTGGCCGCGCAGCAGGCGTTGGTTGTAGGCAGTGGCGCGCATGGTGAAGCTCCTTGGTCGTTGTCTTGCGGTCCAGGGCTGAGACAGCCCTAGAGTCCGTGTTCGCTGAGCCAGAGATTGAGCGCGGCCAACTGCCACAACTTGGAGCCACGCAGGGGAGTGAGCTGACCACGTGGATCGCTGAGCAGGCGGTCGAGCATGGCCGGCTCGAACAAGCCGCGATCCTGGCTGGGGTCGAGCAGCAGGTCACGTACCCAGCCCAGGGTGGCGCCTTCCAGGTGCTTGAGGCCGGGCACCGGGAAATAGCCTTTGGGACGGTCGATCACCTCATGGGGGATGACCTGGCGCGCCGCTTCCTTGAGTACCTGCTTGCCGCCGTCGGGCAGCTTGAAGCGGGCCGGGATGCGTGCCGACAGCTCGACCAGGCGGTAGTCGAGGAACGGCACGCGGGCCTCCAGGCCCCAGGCCATGGTCATGTTGTCGACCCGCTTGACCGGGTCGTCGACCAGCATGATGGTGCTGTCCAGACGCAGAGCCTTGTCCACCGGCGCGGCGGCGCCCGGCATGGCGAAGTGCTCGCGGACGAACTCGCCGGCCCAGTCCTCGCCCTGCCACTTGCGCTGCAGGGTTTCCAGCAGCTCGGCGTGGTCGCGGTCGAAGAACGCCTTGCGGTAGGCGGCGAAGGCATCCTGGGCACCGTCCACCTGCGGATACCAGTGATAGCCGGCGAACAGCTCATCCGCGCCCTGGCCGCTCTGCACCACCTTGCAGTGCTTGGACACTTCCCGCGACAGCAGATAGAAGGCGATGCAGTCGTGGCTGACCATCGGCTCGCTCATGGCGCGGAAGGCCTCGGGCAGGCGTTCGATGATCTCGTGCTCGCCGATGCGCAGCTGATGGTGGCGGGTGCCATAGTGGTTGGCGATCAGGTCGGAGTAGTGGAACTCGTCGCCGCGCTCGCCGCCGGCATCCTCGAAGCCGATGGAGAAGGTCGAGAGGTTGTCGACCCCGGCCTCGCGCAGCAGACCGACCAGCAGGCTGGAGTCCACCCCGCCGGAGAGCAGCACGCCAACATCCACGGCGGCGCGCTGGCGGATGCTTACCGCTTGGCGCAGTCCGTCGAGCACCAGGTCGCGCCAGTCGTTCAGCTCGTACGGCACTTCGTCACGCTGCGGACCGAACTGCAGTTGCCACCAGCAATGCTGTTCGCGGCGGCCGTCGGCCTCGACGCGCAGCCAGGTGGCTGGCGGCAGTTTTTCCACGCCACTGAGCAGGGTGCGCGGTGCAGGCACCACGGCATGGAAGTTCAGGTAGTGGTTGAGCGCCACGGGGTCCAGGCTGGTGTCGATGCCGCCGCCCTGCAGCAGGGCCGGCAGGGTCGAGGCGAAGCGCAGGCGGTTGCCATCCTGGTTCATGTACAGCGGCTTGATGCCGAGGCGGTCACGGGCCATGAACAGGCGCTCGCGGTCGCGCTCCCAGATGGCGAAGGCGAACATGCCGTTGAGTTTCGGCAGCAGGTTCTCGCCCCAGGCGTGGTAGCCCTTGAGCAGCACCTCGGTATCGCCATTTGAGTGGAACTGATAGCCCAGGGCCTGCAGTTCGGCGCGCAGCTCGGGGTAGTTGTAGATGGCGCCGTTGAACACCAGGGTCAAGCCCAGCTGGTGATCAATCATGGGCTGGCCGGAGGCAGGCTCCAGATCCATGATCTTCAGGCGGCGGTGGCCGAAGGCCATCTGCCCGCTGCTGTGGAAGCCACAGGCGTCAGGGCCGCGAGGGGCCAGGTGATGAGTGATTTTCTCGATAGCGGCCAGGTCGGCCGGGCGTTGGTCGAAGCGTATTTCTCCAGCGATTCCGCACATATATCCTTACCGGTTTTGCCGTTGGGGAGGTGTCCGTCCGATGACGAATCCTTTTACACCAAAACAAAATAATGCTTTGATGTCAAAGTTTTATTTCCGATAAGGATGGCTATGTGACAGAAAAAATAATTCCTACTGAATGCGATTTGTCAGCCTTCGAGCCAGCCCTGTTTCGTGCCATGCGCCGTTTGCAGCAGGCGGGTGAGGTACATGCCAAGCGCCTGGGACGCTTCGGCGGGCTGACCCCCATGCAACTGATGATTCTGCGCGTGCTCGATGCCGAAGGGCGCTTGACCGCCAGTGCACTGAGCGGGCGCGTCAGCCTGAGCGCGGCGACGCTCTCCGGCATGCTCGAGCGTCTCGAAGAGCGCGGCCTGCTACAACGTCAGCGTGATGATCAGGATCGCCGCCGGCAGTGGCTGTCGACCAGCGAAGTTGGCCGCAGCCTGCTGGCCGAGGCGCCGCCCTTGCTGCCGCCAGCCTTGCGCACGGCCTTCGGTGCACTGCCGGAGTGGGAGCGGCACAGCCTGACCGCCGCCTTGCTGCGCGTGGCAGAAATGTGTGGAGAGAGCGACTAGCCCAAGCCGCAGCCGCGATTGGCCGGCACGGCGACGTCCATCAGTTTGGGATTGGGCAGCTTGAGATTGCCCATCAACTCGACATAGGCCTCGACATCGGCCACCTGTAGGCGGGGATTGTGCGCAGCCTCTTCAGCGATGCTGGAACGGGTCCAGCCGCGATAGTCGTGGCCAGGCCAGACCTCGGTGTCACCCGGCAGGGCCAGCAGGCGCTGCAGGCTGGCCCACTGGGCGCGGGCACTGCCATTCTGGAAATCGGTGCGGCCGCTGCCGCGGATCAGCAGGGTGTCGCCGGTGAACAGTTTGCCTGGCTGCTGCGCTGTGGCGGGCAGCAGGAAGCAATACGAATCATCGGTATGGCCCGGTGTGTGCCAGGCGATCAGTGCCTTACCGCCGAACACCAGGCGTTCGCCCTCGGCGAAGGTGAAACTGGCACAGGCACTGCCGCTCTGGGCGCCGAAACCGCTGCGGCAGCCGGTTGCGTCACGCAGCCCGCCGAGTGCGGTGATGTGGTCGGCATGGGTGTGGGTATCGATAGCCAGCACCAGGCGCAGTTCCAGTTCGCGCAGCAGGCGCAGGTAATTGTCGAGATGTTCCTTCACCGGGTCGATCAGCACAGCCTCGCCGGCATCGGCCAGCAGGTAGGTGTAGGTCGAGCTGTTGCTATCGAACAGTTGGCGGAAAAGCATGATCAGACTCCTGCGGAAATTTTCTGCACGGCCAGAGACAGACTGACTGCCACCAGCATCAGGGCAAACAGGCGCTGCAGGGTTTGCCCGCCCAGGCGTTGGGCCAGGGCATTACCGCCCAGCACGCCACCGGCGCCGCCCAGGGTTAGCCCGGCCAGCAGCGCCAGGGATGGATTCGCACCGCTGAGGTAGAGGGCGAAGCCGCCACCCGAGACCAGGGCAATCACCGCCAGTGACGTGGCGCTGGCGGCCAGCATGCTCAGGGGGGTGAAGGCGAGCAGTGCGGGCACCACCATGAAGCCGCCGCCGACCCCCATCAGCCCGGAGAACACTCCGACCGCCAGGCCGATCAGTACGAGTGGGATGCTGCGCAGCGGACCGCTGCCGCTGCGCACCTGGCATGAGCTGCGCCACATGCGCCAGGCACTCCACAAGACCAGTGCGCAGAAGCCGAGAATCAACAGCAGCTCGGGTATCTGTCGACCTAGCCATTGACCCACGGCATTGCCGGGCAGGCCAGCGACGGCCAGCAGCAGCGCTGGCCGCCAGGCTACCTGGCCGAGGCGGGCGCGCGGTACGGCACCGATCAGTGCGGTCAGCGCCACGGCGCCCAGGCTGACACCGATGGCGTCGCGCAGTGGCAGGTGCAGGCTGAGCAACAGGGGCAGAGCCACCAGCGAGCCGCCGGAGCCGGTCAGGCCGAGCAGCAGGCCCAGTATGGCGCCGATGCCCAGGGCCTCCAGCAGCAGAAGGTCCATCAGCGATTCCAGGGCATGCGGGCGAGCAGCAGGGCCATGGCGCACGTGTTGCTGAGGCCGGCGAAAGTCAGCCCGGCGCCGACAAACCCGGCCAGCCCGTACCAGCCGGGATGCAGCCAGGTGCCGAGGATCACGCCGAGCAACACCAGGCTGCCGGCGGTGATCTGTACCTGGCGCTGGATGCTGATGACGTTGCTGGCCGCCTGCTCGATGGGCAGGCCACAACCTACGCAGGCCTCGGTGCCGCCTTCGATCACCTGTACGCCGGGCAGCAGGCTCTGCAATTGCTCGGCGGCGCGTCGTGCGCGCTGGCCGCTCTGGCAGATCAGGTACAGCTCGTCGCCGTTTTGCAGGCCTTCCTGACGCAGTTGCCGGACCAGTTCGGCCGGCTGCATCTGGTCTAGCGGCACATTGCGCGCGCCGGCCACGTGCTGGGCGCGGAATTCGGCCGGGCTGCGCACGTCGATAAGAAAGCGCACATGCCCCTGCTGGCGGGCGCTGGCGAAGCGCGGGGCGTCGATCAGGCAGATGGTGTCGGTCATTTCAGGGTACTCCCTGGGGGTATAGGGTTCAGGTGTATTTGGTGAAGATGGCACGTACGCGTGCCAGTGTTTCGGCGTCGTCACGCGTGGGGTCGAGCACGGTTTCCTCGAGCAGGCACGCGAGCATTTCCTGGTAAGCCTTATCCAGTGCCTTGCGCGCAGCAGCGAACTGCTGGGCGATGGCCTCGCACTCTTCGCCGCGGCGGATCATGGCCTGGATGCCGCGGATCTGGCCCTCGACACGGGCCAGGCGCTTGAGCATGGCGTCCTGTTGCTGGGTGTTGGGGGTGGTCATCTCAGGGCTCCAGAGGACGGCGCAGGGTGAAGGCGCCGCGCAGTTCGCCGGCGGTGAAGCCGCGGGCCTGATCCTGCGGGTAATGGCGGTCGAGCAGCTGCACCAGCTCGGGCTTGATCGCACTGCCGTGACAGGCCAGGCAGGGCTCGCCGGTGGCGATGGCGCGCATGTAGCGGAACTCGCCACCCACCACTTCGGCACGGTTCAGGCGGGCGACAGCCTCGCCGGCCTGGCTGCGGCGCTGGAAGTCCTCCAGCACGGCCTGCTCCCAGGCATCCGGGCGGTTATCCGGATTGCGCAGGCGCAGCGCGGTACGCCCCACTGTCCAGGGCGCGACGCTGTGCTGCTGGGCGATGCCGGGCGCCAGCTGGCGGCAGGCTTCGACGGCCTGGGTCGGACCGCCTGCGGTGACTGCGGTCTGCACGCTGGCCAGCAGCTGTTGCTGGAACGGCGGTATGAGGGCTTCGGCCTCGCTGCGCAGTTGTGCCAGATCGGTGGCCTGGGCGAGCAGTGGGGCCCAGCAGAGCAGGAGGGTGAACAGGCGCATCGACATACTCCCTATTTATATACAGGGGGGAGTATATGTTCGATGGTAAAAAAGACAACCGTCACTCGTCGTGTCAGCCTGCGGTCATTGGCCGCGGATCAGTTTGCGCAGCAGGAAACGATTGGGATGGCAGGCCTCGGCTACCGCGCGCGAGACGGGTAGGGGTTCATTATTCAGCCAGGCCGCCAGCAGTTCGGCGCTGAGTGGTGCGCTGATCAGCCCACGTGAGCCGTGGCCGCTGTTGACGTACAGGCCCTCCCGCCAGGGGCAGGGGGTATCCGGCACCTGGCGGGCGTCCTTGCCGAGCACGGCGTAGGCGCTGGCGAATGCGTCGGGGTCGGCCAGCGGGCCGACGATGGGCAGGTAGTCCGGGCTGGTACAGCGAAAGGCCGCCCGGCCTTGCAGTTGGGCTGGCTCGAGCGAGTCGGCGTGCAGACGGCCGCTGAGATCCGTGGAGATTTCCCGCAGCAAGTCGAGATTGCCGGCGTGTTCGGCAGCGGTTGGTGTGCAGTCCTGGCTGTGAAAGTCGAAGCTGGCGCCCAGGGTGTGCTCGCCCTGGCGTGCCGGTGCCACATAGCCTTCGGCGCACACCACGCAGTTCAGCGCGGCGCTGGCTGTGGTCTGCGGCAGGCGCGTGATCTGCCCGCGAATCCGCTTGAGTGGCAGTTCGGCGGCGAAGCGTTGCACCTCGGCGGCCCCGGCCAGCACCGCTACCGGCGCCTCGGCCAGCAGGCGCTCACCTTCCAATGCCTGCCAACGGTCAGCGACTCGGCGCAGCTCAAGCGCTTCACTATGCGTCAGCAGGCGCACCCCCGGATGCTCGGCCAGTAGGTGGCACAAGGCCGGCGGATGTACCCAGCCGGCTTCGGGGTAGAACAGCCCGCCGGCCGGCAGTTCGATCCCGGCGATCGCCTCGGCCTGGTCCTGTTCCAGCATCTGCAGCAGGGCGGGCGGAAACGCCTCGGCCAGTTTGTTCTGACGCTCGAGTTCTTTGGCATCGAAGGCCAGTTGCAGCACACCACAGGCCGACCAGGCATCTGGCTGCAAACGCTGCAACAGGCGGCGGGTATGACCGAAGCCAGCCAGCACCAGTTGCGACAGCGCAGTACCGTGGGCCGACAGCTTGAGGTAGAGCACGCCTTGCGGGTTGCCTGAGGCCTCCTGGGCGATATCGGCATGACGCTCGATCAACGTCACCTGCCAACCACGTGCAGCCAGGCTCGCCGCGGTGGCACACCCGGCCAGGCCGGCGCCAATCACCAGCGCCTCGCGCTTGTCTGCCTGGTGGGGGCGGGCATGCCAGGGCTTTTCAGACGTAGGTGCGGCACCTGTGTAATGACCGCAGAGGAACTCCCATTTCTTGCCGTGGCCGGGTCGCTTGCGCATGGTGAAACCGGCGGCGATCAGGCCGCGGCGTACATCACCCATGCTGGTGAAGGTGGCCAGGCTGGCGCCAGGCGCCGAGAGCCGGGCCAGTTGGGCGAAGATGTCGGCCGTCCACATCTGCGGATTCTTCGCCGGGGCGAAGCCGTCGAGGAACCAGGCGTCGACCTGGGCATCAAGCTGCGGCAGCAGGTCGTGGGCGTCACCGATCAACAGGGTCAGCACCACCCGGCCGCCGGCCAGCAGCAGTCGCTGGAAGCCAGGGTGGATGGCCACGTACTGCTCCAGCAGCGGTTCGCTCCAGGGCGCCAGTTCCGGCCACAGCGCCAGGGCACGGCGCAGGTCGTGATTGCTCAGGGGGTACTTCTCGACACTGACGAAGTGCAGCTGCGCGTCGGCAGGCGCCAATTGCTCGAATAGCTGCCAGGCGCAGAGAAAATTGGTGCCGGTGCCGAAGCCGGTTTCGCCGATGATCAGGCGCCCGCCGGCCGGCAGGGCGGCAAAACGCGGTGCGAGGTCGTTGCCATCGAGAAAAACGTGGCGAGTCTCGCCCAGTCCGTCTTCGCGGGAGAAGTACACATCGCCGAACTGGCGTGACAGCGGTATGCCTTGTTCATCCCAGTCGAGCTGGGCGGTATGGGAGTCGGACATCGGGGCACCTTGCAGGCAGGCGCGCATTGTAGCGACATACCTAGGGTCTGTTGCCGTTTCGGCGCAAGCCGCGCTGCTGTGAAAAACTCGCCAAGCTAGGCGTGGGATGCTGGCAATGGTCATTCCCTTGGCAAATCCCACAACACCGCATGGCGAGGTTTTTCGCGCAGCCCGGAGGGACGAGCCCGTTTTGGCGCGGAACGTCGTTACTCGACGGCTCATTTGGACGACCAAACTTCGCGTCTCGCGCCTAGCTCCGGGCAAAAACGAGCTTCGTCGCGGTCGCGACGAAACGGCAACAGACCCTAAGCACCCGCCAATCCGCTAGGCTGAGCGGATCGAGACAGGGAGACCACTATGTTCGAGTCCGCCGAGTTGGGGCATGCAATTGACGAGGAAACCTACGCGCGCGAAGTGCCGGCGTTGCGTGAGGGCTTGCTGGAGGCGCAGTACGAGCTGAAGCAGCAGGGGCGCTTTCCGGTGATCATCCTGATCAACGGCATCGAGGGCGCGGGCAAGGGCGAGACGGTCAAGCTGCTCAATGAGTGGATGGATCCGCGCCTGATTCAGGTCAACACCTTCGATGTGCAGACCGACGAAGAACTGGCCCGGCCGCCGGCCTGGCGCTACTGGCGGCAGCTGCCGCCCAAGGGGCGGATCGGCATCTTCTTCGGTAACTGGTACAGCCAGATGCTGCAGGGAAGGGTGCACGGGCATTTCAAGGATGCCGTACTGGATCAGGCCATCGACAACGCCCTGGCGCTGGAGCAGATGCTCTGCGACGAGGGCGCGCTGATCTTCAAATTCTGGTTCCACCTGTCCAAGAAGCAGATGAAGGTGCGCCTGAAGACGCTGCAGGACGACCCGCAGCATGCCTGGCGCATCAGTCCGCTGGACTGGCTGCAGTCGAAGACTTACGACAAGTTCGTGCGCCACGGCGAACGGGTGCTGCGCCGTACCAGCCGCGACTTTGCGCCCTGGTATGTGGTCGAGGGCAGTGACGAGAACTATCGCAGCCTGATGGTCGGGCGCATTCTGCTCGATGGCCTGCAGGCTGCGCTCAAGGCCAAGACCCGGCGTATTCCGCAGCCGCATGTGGCGCCGATGATCGCCAGCCTGGACAACCGTGGCCTGCTGGACAGCCTCGACCTCAGCCAGGCGCTGGAAAAGGATGAGTACAAGGACATGCTGGCCGTGGAACAGGCGCGGCTGGCCACGCTGATGCGTGACAAGCGCATGCGCCGGCATGCCCTGGTGGCCGTGTTCGAAGGCAATGACGCGGCTGGCAAGGGCGGAGCGATCCGTCGGGTGGCCGCGGCGCTGGATCCGCGGCAATACCGCATCGTGCCGGTTGCGGCGCCAACCGAGGAAGAGCGCGATCAGCCCTACCTGTGGCGTTTCTGGCGGCACATTCCCGCGCGTGGCAAGTTCACCGTGTTCGACCGTTCCTGGTACGGGCGGGTCTTGGTGGAGCGGGTGGAGGGCTTCTGCGAGCCCGCCGATTGGCTACGTGCCTACGGCGAAATCAACGATTTTGAAGAGCAGCTGGTTGGTGCTGGCGTGGTGCTGGTGAAGTTCTGGCTGGCCATCGACCAGGATGAGCAGTTCAAGCGCTTCAAGGAGCGCGAGGCCATTCCCTTCAAGCGTTTCAAGATCACCGAAGAGGACTGGCGCAACCGTGACAAGTGGGATGACTACCGAGCAGCAGTGGGGGACATGGTCAACCGCACCAGCACGTCGATCGCGCCCTGGACGCTGGTCGAGGCCAACGACAAGCGTTTTGCCCGCGTGAAGGTACTGCGCACCATCAATGATGCGCTGGAAAAAGCCTTCGCCGAGGATTGAAGGCCTCGTGCTAGAAGGCGCGGCTCTCGATGATGTCGTTGGCCTGCTTCATGCGACGTATATAGAAGGCGATTTCCCGCTCGGCATCGACGCGGGTGAAGTAAGGGCCTTCCAGAGTGCCCTCGCGTGTGGAAAAGAAATACTGACCGTTAACTGCGCTGACCCGCTCGCTCCGATAGTGGGTGCCGGGCGCGGCATCCACTGTGCGTTGACCAAACATGGCAAGACCTCCTGCCGCAGGATGTACTTGGTTGGAGTGTAGTGCTCGGTCCAGAGCAGACTGGGAGTGGGCGACGGGTGGTTGTTTTTTGATCGATTGCTGGCGTGTCGGCAGCACAGTTTCTGCCTGTCCGAGTGGTCAACTGTGGCTGTGAGGCCTGCCGTCGCAACCCTACAATGCCGTTTTTGCCCGCCCTGCCTGTTTCGAGGCCATCATGCACATCTCCTCCGGCCGCTGGCTCTTTGGCCTGCTGCTAGCCCTGACCACCGCGCTGCTCTGGGGCATCCTGCCGATCAAGCTCAAAGAAGTGCTGCAGGTGATGGACCCGATTACCGTCACCTGGTACCGCCTGCTGGTGGCCGGCTCGATCCTGTTCGTCTGGCTGGGTGCCCGTCGCCGTTTGCCGCGCTTCGCGCCTTTGGGCCGGCGTGGCCTGGGTTTGCTGGCGCTGGCCATCGGCGGCCTGGTGGCCAACTACGTGCTCTACCTGATCGGCCTCAATCTGCTTAGCCCTGGCACCACGCAGCTGGTGATCCAGATGGCTCCCATTCTTTTTCTGCTCGCCAGCCTGCTGGTGTTTCGTGAGTCGTTCAGCCTGGGCCAGGGCATCGGCATGTGTGTGCTGTTGCTGGGCTTCGGTTTGTTCTTCAATCAGCGCCTGGATGAGCTGCTGACCTCGCTGACCACCTACACCACCGGCGTGCTGATCGTGCTGGCGGCGGCCTTTGTCTGGGTGTTCTACGGCCTGGCGCAGAAGCAGTTGCTGACTCAGTGGAGTTCGCCGCAGATCATGCTGGTGATCTACCTGGCTTGCGCCCTGATCCTCACGCCCTGGGCGCATCCGTTGCAGGCTCTGCAGCTGTCGCCGCTGCAGGGCTGGCTGTTGCTGGCCTGCTGCTTGAATACGCTGGTCGCATATGGCGCCTTTGCCGAGGCCCTGGCGCATTGGGAAGCTTCGCGTGTCAGTGCGACCCTGGCGGTGACGCCTTTGGTGACCTTTTCCGCCGTGGCCCTGGCGGCTTCCCTCTGGCCTGAGCATGTGCTGCCCGAGCAGATCAATGCATTGGGCTATGGCGGCGCCTTGCTGGTGGTGCTGGGATCCGCGCTCGTTGCCCTGGGGCCTTCGATCATGGCCAGCATCCGCGCACGCAGAGCGCGCCGCCTGGCACTGCTCTAAGCCTTAACGCCCAGATTCTCGGCACGGCGCAGCCAGCTCTGGCGTTGCTCCTCGGAGGAGGGGCGCACCGGGGCGAATTCGACCAGGCGGCGGGTCTTGATCCCGCAAAAGCCAAGTGTGGTGCGCACCATCTGCCGGTGAGCCGGCGCGCCGTAGATCCAGCGGAAATACCAGGGCGGCGTATCCAGGGTCACCAGCAGGTCGGCGGTACGCCCGACCAGCAGTTTGTCCCACAGCTGTGAGCGATTGCGGTATTTGAAGGCGAAGCCGGGCAGGAAGGTGCGGTCGAAAAAGCCTTTGAGCAATGCCGGCACACCGCCCCACCAGACCGGGTAGACGAACACCAGGTGCTCGGCCCAGTGGATATAGCGTTGGGCTTCCAGAAGATCGGCCTCCAGTGCCTGGTTCTGGCCAAAGCCCTCGCGCAGGATGGGATCGAACTGCAGGTCGGCCAGCCTGAGCTGGCGCACCACGTGACCCTTGCCGCGCGCACCTTGGGTATAGGCCTCGGCGATGGCGTGGCAGAAGCTGTCGCTCTTGGGGGTGCCGAGAATCATCAGGATGCGCTTGCCGTCGCCTTCCAGAGGTGTGGCACCGCTCTTAATCGTTTCAACCATGTTGTCCGGACTCCAGCATGTTTTCTGGGCGAACCCAGGCGTCGAATTCATCGTTGCTCAGGTAGCCCAGCTCTAGCGCCGCCTCGCGTAGGCTGAGGTTCTCGGCGTAGGCCTTCTTGGCGATTCTGGCAGCCTTGTCGTAACCGATATGTGGATTGAGCGCCGTTACCAGCATCAGGCCGCGCTCCAGATGCGCGGCCATCTGCTGTTCATCCGCTTGCATGCCTTCGATGCAGTGTTCGGCAAAGTTACGGCAGCCATCGGCCAGCAGGCGGATCGACTGCAGCAGGTTGTGGATGATGACCGGCTTGAACACGTTGAGCTGCAGGTGGCCCTGGCTGGCGGCGAAGGCGATGGTGGCGTCGTTGCCCAGCACCTGGCAGGCGAGCATGGACAGCGCTTCGCACTGGGTCGGGTTGACCTTGCCGGGCATGATCGAGCTGCCTGGCTCGTTGGCCGGCAGCTTCACTTCGGCAAAACCGGCGCGCGGGCCGGAGCCCAGCAGGCGCAGGTCGTTGGCGATCTTCATCAGCGCCACGGCCAGGGTCTTCAGCGCGCCGGACAGTGCAGTCAGCGGCTCATGGCCGGCCAGGGCAGCGAACTTGTTGGGCGCGGAAACGAAGGGCAGGCCGGCCTGCGCCGCCAGTTCCGCGGCCATGGCTTCGGCGAATCCCTTGGGAGCGTTGAGGCCGGTGCCGACGGCGGTGCCCCCCTGAGCCAGTTCGTAGACGGCCGGCAGGGCGGCACGGATGGCCTGGTCGGCATAGCCCAGCTGGGCGACAAAGGCCGACAGTTCCTGGCCAAAGGTGATGGGAGTGGCGTCCATCAGGTGGGTGCGTCCGGTTTTGACCAGGCCCATGTAACGCTTGGCCTGTTCGCTCAGGGCGCTGGAAAGCTGGCTGATCGCCGGTAGCAGCTGTTGTTGCACGGCCTGTGCCGTGGCGATGTGCATGGCCGTGGGGAAGCTGTCGTTGGAGCTCTGTGCCCGGTTGACATGGTCATTGGGGTGCACCGGGCTCTTGCCACCGCGGCCCTGGCCGGCCAGCTCGTTGGCGCGCCCGGCGATCACTTCGTTGACGTTCATGTTGCTTTGCGTGCCGCTGCCGGTCTGCCAGACCACCAGGGGGAACTGCTCGTCGTGCTGTCCTGCGAGTATTTCGTCGGCGGCCTGTTCGATCAGGCGAGCGATGTCCGGCGGCAGGTCGCCGATGCGTGAGTTGACCCGTGCCGCAGCCTTCTTGATCAGCGCCAGGGCGTGCACCACGGTCAGGGGCATGCGTTGCTCGCCAATGGCGAAATGGATCAGCGAGCGCTGGGTCTGTGCGCCCCAATACGCTTCTGTGGGGACTTCGATGGCGCCAATGCTGTCGGTTTCGGTACGGCTCATGGCAACTCTCCGGGTAGTTTCCGGCAGTTTAGGCCGCGCGTGCGCAGCGGGGTTCCCTGTGCGGCACTACCAGCGGGCGTGGGTGGCGCCGAGCCAGCCGTAAGCGCTGCTGACTGGCACTTTCTCGCCTTGCGGACCTCGCAACACGCCGTCATAGCGGCCGAACCACTGACGGGTATCGGCATGAAAGGGGCCGAGTTTGGGGGTGGCCTGGTGCAATTGGCAGGGAGTGAAGCACAGCTCGACCTGGCCGCCAGGGTTGGACAGACGCCAGGGGGCCAGGGGGCCATGTGGGTTCTGTTCGATCTCCACCCGGTCTTCCAGGCGCAGCAGTTCGCCACCAAACCACAGGGCGTTTTCCGACAGGCCGCTGTAGTCGCACCAGCCGGTGCCAAAATTGCCAGCGATACCACCTGGCCCGGCGAAGGCTGCACGTGTCCAGTGGCTGTGCAGTGGCCAGACGCCACGGGCGAAATCGAGGGAGGCGAAGCTTTGCCCCGTGCTGCACAGGTACTGGCGGCGGCCCAGTTGCAGGCTGCCGCTGACGGGCAGACCGAGCTGGCGGCTGGTGGCATGGAAGGTCTTGCCACCCATGGGGCAGACCAGATTGACCGAGTCCAGATGCGGTGGACGCTGGATATCCAGCGCCACGTGCAGGGGCTGGCCGCCAATGTCCGGGGCCACCACGGTTAGGCGCACGGCATTGCCACGCTCGTCGGCTTTCATTTGCAGGCGAGGGTGGTCGAACGCGTGACTCTCTATGGGGGTGTCGGGCAGCTTGCAGCCCACACCGAAGGGGCGTAATTGCGTGTGGGCGGCCGATTTTCCGCTATGCAGGTCAAGAAAATAGGCAGCGCCATAGCCCAGGTAGTCGAGGTTGGCGAAGGTCAGCGAGAGCATCCAGTCCGGGGTGGTGATGCACCAATGGTTCCAGCGCTTGCGGCGACCCTGGTGGCCCGGTATGGCGCAGTGCACGCGCGGGCGTGCTGACCAGCCCACGGCAGCTTCCAGCAGGCGGCCACGCTCATCGCACAGCGGTTGCGCGATATGAGCAGTGAGCGGGCGAGTAAAAGTGTTCATCAGACACATCCGTGTGTGTGCGGCGGCTTGTGTGCGAAATCCTTGCCGACGCCTCGGGGGCGCAAAGCATGCACAGTTGTGTCAGTAGAGGGCAAGTGCTGGCTTTTTGCTAACTCCACTCGTCAGGCGTTTGCTTGAGTGCAAATCGCGCTGCGCGCAGAATGGCCGCCCGCCGAATACCCCCGAAAGGATGTGTCCATGATCCGCTTGCGCCTCATCTGTTCCGCTCTGTTACTGCTCAGCGCTCCGGTGCTGGCCGAGCCACAGGCCAGCCATGCCGCCGAGGCCGAGCGCTTTCTCGAATTGACCCGGGTCGACCGCATGGCCGTACCGGCCTACAGCCAGGTGCAGCAGATGTTCGCCCAGCGCTTTGCCCAGGCTGGCGGCAAAGCCGAGCAGAAGCCGGTACTGGAGCGTTACCAGGCGCAGGCCAACGCCGCGCTGGATCGTGTGGTCGGTTGGGACAAGCTCGGCCCCGATCTGGTGGCGCTGTACAGTGATGCGTTTACTGAAGCTGAGCTCAAGCAGTTGATCGCCTTCTATCAAACGCCGCTGGGCAGCAAGCTGTTGCAACAAATGCCGCAGCTGATGGCGATCTCCGCCCAGCGTACCCAGGAGCGCCTGCGCACGGCCGCGCCGGAGGTGGATCGCCTGCTGGGGCAGATGAGTGCCGAATTGAAACCCGGCAAACAGTGAGGAAATGCCTGAAATGACGATGCGCGAAAAATTGCTGCAGACCCTGACTGCCCTGCAACCCGAACATCTGGACGTGGTGGACGAGAGTCACATGCATAGTCGTGGTCAGGAAACCCATTACAAGGCGGTGATTGTCAGCCTGGCCTTTCACGGCTTGAACGCGGTCAAACGCCACCAGAAGGTCTACGCCACCCTGGGCGAGCTGATGGGCCAGTTCCACGCCCTGGCGCTGCACACCTACACCCCCGAGGAGTGGGCGCAGCAGGGTTTCGCTCCGGATTCGCCGACCTGCCGTGGCGGCAGCAAGCACGATCACTGAGCACTACGGGAGCGTGGCGTGTGCCGCTGATCCCGCCCCGGCTGCAGAATCCTGTCCGCCTGGGTTAGAATTGCCCCCGCGCCGGCCCCGTGCCGGCGCTTTCATTTACATCCCCGGTCCGCCCTTTGCGAGGGCGACCACTGGAGAGCGTCCGCATGACCGACAAGATCGTCGTCGCGGCCCTGTACAAGTTCGTCTCCCTGCCGGACTACCAGGCGCTGCGTGAACCCCTGCTGAACACCATGCTTGAACACGGCGTGAAAGGCACCCTGTTGCTCGCCGAGGAAGGCATCAACGGTACCGTGTCCGCTTCCCGCGCCGGCATCGACGGCCTGCTCGCCTGGCTCAAGCGCGATGCCCGCCTGGCCGATGTCGACCACAAGGAATCCTACTGCGACGAGCAGCCGTTCTACCGCACCAAGGTCAAGCTGAAGAAGGAAATCGTCACCCTCGGCGTGCCGGGCGTGGACCCCAACCAGCGCGTCGGCACCTACGTCGAGCCCAAGGACTGGAACGCCCTGATCAGCGACCCGGAAGTGCTGCTGATCGACACCCGCAACGACTACGAAGTGGCCATCGGTACCTTCGAGGGCGCCATCGACCCGAAGACCAAGTCGTTCCGCGAGTTCCCCGATTACATCCAGGCTCACTTCGACCCGAGCAAGCACAAGAAGGTCGCCATGTTCTGCACAGGTGGCATCCGCTGCGAGAAGGCCTCCAGCTACATGCTCGGCGCCGGCTTCGAGGAGGTGTTTCACCTCAAGGGCGGCATCCTCAAGTACCTGGAAGAGGTGCCGCAGGACGAGACCAAGTGGCAGGGCGACTGCTTCGTCTTCGACAACCGGGTGACCGTGCGCCACGACCTCTCCGAGGGCGACTACGACCAGTGTCACGCCTGCCGCAACCCGATCTCTGCGGAAGATCGTCAGACCGAGTTCTACAGCCCTGGCGTCAGCTGCCCGCATTGCTGGGACTCGCTGCCGGAGAAGACCCGCCAGGCCGCCCGCGAGCGCCAGAAGCAGATCGAGATCGCCCAGGCGCGCAATCTGCCGCACCCCATTGGCTACAACTACAAGGCGCTGCAAAACGACTGATGCACCGCCGTAGGCTGGGTTAGCCGCTTGCGGCATCACCCAGCGCTTGGCGTACCCAGACATGACAACCAAGGAGCCCCGCTTGCGCCCGACTCGTCTGATCTATGTGATGGACCCCATGTGTTCGTGGTGCTGGGGTTTCGCCCCGGTGGTGCAGGCGCTGGCCGAGCAGGCAGCAGAGGCGGGGATAGCCCTGCACCTGGTGGCGGGTGGCCTGCGTAGCGAACGTGCGGCGCTGGAGCCGGCGGCGCGGGTCCGCATCCTCGGTCACTGGCAAGCGGTGAATGCCGCCACCGGGCAGCTGTTCAACTTTGCCGAGGCGCTGCCTGAAGGCTTTGCCTACGACACCACGCCGGCCTGCCGCGCTCTGGTCACCGCGCGCCAGCTCGACGAGCAGAGTGTCTGGCCGCTGGCTCAGCTGATCCAGCAGGCGTTCTACGTCGGCGCGCGTGATGTGACCCGGCCGCAGGTGCTGGCGGAGCTGGCCGAGCTGGCCGGCATTGCGCGCATCGAGTTCGCCGAGGCGTTCGACAGCGCTGCCATGCACCAGGCCACCGTTGCTGACTTCACCTGGGTACAGGACTTGGGCATCAGCGGTTTCCCGACCCTGCTGGCCGAGCGCGATGGCCAGCTGGCCCTGCTGACCAATGGCTACCAGCCGCTGGAGGCCCTGCAACCGCTGCTCGGACGCTGGCTGGAGCGCGTACATGCCTGATCGTCTGAGCTGGGCGGAAATCCGCCGCCTGGCCTTGCGGCATCGCAAGGGCCTTATCCTGGCCAACCTGATTGCGGTGGTTGCCACCCTGTGCAGCGTGCCGATTCCACTGCTGCTGCCGCTGCTGGTGGACGAAGTGCTGCTGGGGCAGGGCGACGCCGCGCTCAAGGTGATGGACCGTTTCCTGCCGGCCGGCTGGGAAACCGCCGCCGGTTACATCGGCCTGATGCTGCTGCTGACGTTGACCCTGCGCCTGGGCGCGCTGGTCAGCAACGTCCTGCAGGCGCGGCTGTTCGCCCGGCTGTCCAAGGACGTCATCTACCGCCTGCGCATGCGCCTGATCGAGCGGCTCAAGCGTATTTCCCTCAGCGAGTACGAAAGCCTCGGCGGCGGCACGGTCAGCGCGCACCTGGTCACCGATCTGGACACCCTCGACAAGTTCATCGGCGAAACCCTCTCAAGGGTGCTGGTGGCAGTGCTGACCCTGACCGGCACCGCCGCCATCCTGATCTGGATGCACTGGCAACTGGCGCTGCTGATCCTGTTGTTCAATCCGTTGGTGATCTTCGCCACCGTGCGCCTGGGCAAGCAGGTCAAGCACCTGAAAAAGCTGGAGAACGACAGTACTTCGCGCTTTACCCAGGCGCTGACCGAAACCCTGGAAGCCATCCAGGAAGTGCGTGCCGGCAACCGCCAGGGCTTCTTCCTCGGCCGCCTCGGTTTCAAGGCCCGCGAGGTGCGCGACTATGCGGTAGCCTCGCAGTGGAAGAGCGATGCTGCCGCACGCACCAGCGGCCTGCTGTTCCAGTTCGGCATCGACCTGTTCCGCGCCGCCGCGATGATCACCGTACTGCTTTCCGACCTGTCCATCGGCCAGATGCTCGCGGTGTTCAGCTACCTGTGGTTCATGATCGGTCCGGTCGAACAGCTGCTGAGCTTGCAGTACGCCTACTACGCCGCCGGCGGTGCACTGGCGCGAATCAATGAGCTGCTGGCGCGGGCCGACGAGCCGCAATATCCGGCGCAGGTCGATCCCTTCAAGGGTCGCGAAACCGTCGGCATCGAAGTACAGGGCCTGACCTTCGCCTACAACGACGAGCCGGTGCTGCAGGACCTCGACCTGAACATCGCGCCCGGCGAGAAGGTGGCCATCGTCGGTGCCTCTGGGGGCGGCAAGAGCACCCTGGTGCAGCTGCTGCTCGGGCTCTACAGCCCGCAGGCCGGCAGCATCCGCTTCGGCGGTGCCAGCCTGGAAGAGATCGGCCTGGAGACGGTGCGCGAACATGTGGCCGTGGTGCTGCAGCACCCGGCGCTGTTCAACGACACGGTGCGCGCCAACCTGTGCATGGGTCGCGAGCGCAGCGACGAAGCCTGCTGGCAGGCGCTGGAGATCGCCCAGCTGGCACCGACCATCCGCGCCTTGCCGCTGGGCCTGGAGAGCATGGTCGGGCGCTCCGGCGTGCGTCTGTCCGGCGGTCAGCGCCAGCGCCTGGCGATTGCCCGCATGGTGCTGGCCGAACCGCAGGTGGTGATTCTCGACGAAGCCACCTCGGCGCTGGATGCCGCCACCGAATACGCCCTGCACGAGGCCCTGGGGCGCTTCCTCAATGGCCGCACCACGCTGATCATTGCCCACCGCCTGAGCGCGGTGAAGCAGGCCGACCGCGTGCTGGTGTTCGACGGTGGGCGCATCGCCGAGGATGGCGACCACCAGCAGCTGATCGCCGAAGGCGGGCTGTACGCCAAGCTCTACGGCCACCTGCAGCACTGAACGAAACAGCCGCCCCATGGGCGTAATGCTGTTCACCTAAGAAAACGCCGCGATTCCAATGGGATCGCGGCGTTTTTTCGAGGCCTGGCTGTTTGCCGAGAGCGTAGCCCGAACTTCAGTCCGGGGCTGGCGTGTACCCGGACTGAAGTCCGGGCTACATGCTGATCGGCTGTTGCGTGGGTGGGTCTTACTTGCCCTGTTCCGCCGCCCACTTCTCCAGCGCCTTGACCCGTGCCTGGCTGTCGGCCATCGGCTTGGCCAGTGATTCGGTGTAGAAGTCCAGCCAGCTGCGCGAGCCCGGCGTCATGTTGGCCAGTTCGCGCATGCCGTCCTTGAGGGCATTGAGGGTCTGCTGATAGTTGTATTCCTGGCCGATCAGGGTGCGCGCCACCATGCGCACGTTCTCCCGGTCCTGCTCGCGCGGTACGGCGGCGGCTTCCGGTGCCTGGGCCTCGCTGGGCGGAGCGGTCTTCTGCTGAGCCTGCAGGAGGATCAGCTTCTGCTGGTCCTTGATCTGCTGTTGCAGCGGAGCGATGAGCAATTGCAGCGCACCGAGTTCCTTCTGCAGTGCCTCGACGCTGGCCAGGCTGGCCAGGGCGTTCTGCTCCTCTTCGGGGGCGTCCGAGCCACCGAGAATCGCCACCAGCACCCAGGCGATGAGGTTCAGCACCAGCGCGCCGGCCAGGCCGAAGATCAGCAGGCGGTTGAGTTTGCCGGCCTTCTCCAGCTGCTCGATCCGCTCCTGTTCGGTCAGTACTTCGATGCTGGCAGGGGATTGGCTGTCATCGTTCATGGTCTTCTGTCCTTGTTCTGGTGTGGCACGGTGCCATTATTGTTCGCCGCCCGCGCATTGCCTACCCGCAGCATAGACAGGGTGTGCCGGCTAGAACGAAGCGAGGATGCGCCCCAGTACTTCCATCGCCCGCTCGCTTTGGGCATCCCAGGGGTGGCCATGGTTCAACCGCGCGCAATGCCGGAAGCCGCGGGTGGCGGAGAAGATCGGTCCCGGCGCCAGGCTGATGCCTTGGGCCAGCGCGAGCTGGAACAGCTGCAGCGAGTCGACCCGCTCGGGAAACTCGAACCACAGGAAGTACCCACCGGCCGGACGGGTGACTCGCGTCTCGGCCGGAAAATGCCGCGCGGCGGAGGCGAGCATGGCGGCCTGCTGGGTCTCCAGGGCGATGCGCAGCTTGCGCAGGTGGCGGTCATAGCCGCCGTGCTGCAGGTAGTCGGCGATGGCCGCCTGGGCCGGCACCGAGGGCGAGATGGTGGTCATCAGCTTGAGCCGGCTGATCTGCTCGGCATAGCGCCCGCCGGCCACCCAGCCGACCCGGTAGCCCGGCGCCAGGCTCTTGGAGAAGGAGCCGCAGTGCATCACCAGGCCGTCGCGGTCGAAGCTCTTCATCGGCTGCGGCGGGTGGGCGCCGTAGTACAGCTCGGCGTACACGTCGTCCTCGATCAGTGGCACCTGATGCTGGTACAGCAGTTCATAGAGGTCGGCCTTCTTGGCCTCGGAGAGGCTGGCGCCCATGGGGTTCTGCAGGCTGCTCATGAACCAGCAGGCCTTGATCGGCAGGTTGGCCAGGCGCTCGGCCAGCACGCCGAGGTCGATACCCTCGCGTGGGTGCACGGGAATCTCCACCGCCTTGAGCTTGAGCCGCTCCAGCACCTGCAGGGTGGCATAGAAGGCCGGCGACTCGATGGCTACCAGGTCGCCCGGCTGGGTCACCGTCTGCAGGCACAGGTTCAGCGCCTCCATGGCTCCATTGGTAATGACAAGCTCCTCCTGCGCCAGGCTTACGCCGGCAACCCTGTAGCGCAGGGCGATCTGTCGGCGCAGGTCGGGGTTGCCGGCGGTCATGTCGGCGATCACCGCATGCGCCGGCATGTCGCGCAGCGCCTGGTTCATCGAGCGCGCCAGGCGCGGCAGGGGGAACAGCTCTGGGCTGGGGAAGGCCGAGCCGAAGGGCACGGTGCTCGGGTCCTTCAGCGAGCCGAGCACGGAGAACACCAGTTCGCTGACATCCACCGCGGTGCTGGTGGCGGTCGGTACGCTGCTGCCGGGTTCGGCCAGCGGCAGGCGCGCCAGCTCGCGAACGAAGTAGCCGGAGCGGGCGCGGGCCTGGATCAGGCCGCGATCCTCCAGCAGGTAGTAGGCCTGGAAGATGGTCGAGGGGCTGACGCCATAGCTGCGCCGCGCCTGGCGCACCGAAGGTACGCGCTCGCCGGGGGCGAGCACGCCGCTGCGGATCAGCTCGGCGATCTGTTCGGCCAACTGTTCGTAGCGTTTCATCTCGCCCCTGACTGCGGTCCATGTCGGGCCACAGTCTAAGGGCAGGGGCGGCTGGCCGGCCATCAGCGCCCGCTGGGGGCGATAAAGGTGCTGGCGGCCTCCAGGCGCTCGCGGTCGTCGCGCCGGTTGATCACTTCGAAGGACACCGGCGCCGGGCTGCGGCCCAGCGGCTCGCGCTCCAGCACCACGCTGACCGGCACTTCGAGGATTTCGCCGGCGGCCAGGCGCAGCTCACCGGGCCCGTTCAGACGGAACGGCTGGCCGGCCACCAGGCCCAGGTGGTAGCGCTGCGGCTGCTGGGTCTTGTTGATCACCTTGAGGCGGTAGACGTTCTCGATCTGCCCGGCGGCGTTCTCGCGGAACATGCCGCGGTCCTTGGCCACGTCGAGCGACACCAGCGAGCGGGCCTGCAGCGCCCAGGCAAAGGCGCCGAGCATCAGCAGCAGCGCCGCCGCGTAGCCGACCAACCGCGGCCGCAGCAGGTGGCGGCGGCCGCCCTGTATCTCGCGCTCGGAGCCATAGCGGATCAGCCCGCGGGCATAGCCCATCTTGTCCATGATGCTGTCGCAGGCGTCGATGCAGGCGGCGCAGCCGATGCACTCCACCTGCAGGCCGTCGCGGATGTCGATGCCGGTGGGACAGACCTGCACGCACAGGGTGCAGTCGATGCAGTCGCCAAGGCCGGCGGCCTTGTGCTCGACTTCCTTCTTGCGCGGGCCGCGGTGTTCGCCACGGGTGGCGTCGTACGCTACCAGCAGGGTGTCGCGGTCGAACATCACCCCCTGGAAGCGCGCGTAGGGGCACATGTACACGCAGACTTTCTCGCGCAGCCAGCCGGCGTTGAGGTAGGTGGCGGCGGTGAAGAACAGGATCCAGAACAGTGCGGCGCCTTCCAGCTCGCCGCGCAGCAGCTCCAGGGCCAGTTCGCGGATCGGCGTGAAGTAGCCGACGAAGGTCAGCGCGGTGAGCAGGCTCAGCGCCAGCCACAGGCCGTGCTTGGCGCCGCGGCGCAGCAGCTTGGCCGCGCTCCAGGGCGCGGCGTCGAGCTTGATGCGCTGATGGCGCTCGCCCTCGGTGACTTTCTCCACCCACATGAACAGCCAGGTCCATACGCTCTGCGGGCAGCTGTAGCCGCACCACACGCGGCCTGCGAACACGGTGATGGTGAACAGGCCGAAAGCGCAGATGATCAACAGCGCCGAGAGCAGGATGAAGTCCTGCGGCCAGAAAGTGGCGCCGAAGATGTAGTAACGGTGCTCGGCCAGGTTCCACAGCACCGCCTGGCGGCCGTCCCAGTCCAGCCAGGCGGTGCCGAAGAAGATCAGCATCAGCAGCCCCGCGCCATACAGGCGCAGGTTACGGTACAGGCCGGTAAAGCTGCGGGTGTGGATCGGGCCGCCGGCCTGCGCCGGGGTCAGGCGAACTGGCTGGCGCGGATCGATGGTGTCGATGATCTGCGCCGGTATGCGCTCGCTCATGGTAGGCCTCTTCGGGCAGTAATCAGGCTGCGCGCACTGTGCACTCCGAGCTGTTTGCATAACAGACTCAGGTTTATCGATAAAAACCGTATCAGATGAGCGGAAGGTGGCTTCAGCGGAAGACGTCATCAAGCGCTGGCACGGGTTGTAAGGCACCCGCAGAGTGGCGTTCATTGCTGCCCGTTGGCAGAAAGCCATCTATACCTTTTGGTTATCTCGCACAGCCAAAGAGCAGGCACTCATGAGCCAGGAAGCCAATGCCACCGGAACGCATGCGCGCTCGCAATTGCTTCGGCTGGTCTGGCCCTTTGTGCTGGTTGTATTGCTGCAGTCGCTGCTGGCCAGCGGCAGTCTGTATCTGCATTCTGCCGTGCGCGCCTATGTGGCGGGTGAGAGCCTCTGGTCCAAGGGCCTGAAGGACGCCATTCATTACCTCGACCTGTATGCCCAGACCGGCGAGCCGGAACATCTGGCGGAGTACCAGCAGGCCATCGCGGTGCCGCTGGGCGACCATGTCTTTCGCCAGGCCCTCGATCAGCCCGTGCCGGACCTGGCCGTGGCCCGCCAGGGCATCCTGCGTGGCAAGAACCACCCGGACGACGTGGATTCGATGATCTGGCTGTATCGCCACTTCCGCCAGCTCAGTTACCTCGAGCGGGCGATCGAGCAATGGGCGCAGGGTGATCACTACGTGCTGCAACTGGAGGCGCTCGCCGACGAGATTCTGCAGGGGCGGCAGTGGCGGGCGGATGCCGAGGACATCGTGCCGACCTGGCGTGCGCGCATCGACACCATCAATCGTGGCGCGACGCTGGCCGCCGAGTCCTTCTCGCAGATACTCGGCGAGGCCTCGCGCGTGGTGGTACGTGTGCTGATCGTCACCAACCTGCTCAGCGCCACGCTGCTGATCAGCCTGGCGCTTTGGCGCACGCGCAAGCTGCTGGCCGAGCGCGAGGCGGCTGATCAGGCGCTGGAACTGGTCAAGCAGCGGGCGCAGGCCATTCTGGCGTCGATTGGCGATGCGGTGATCAGCCTGACCAGCGACGGGCGCATCGCCTATATGAATGCCGCCGCCGAGCAGCTTACCGGCAGCACGCTGCAGCAGGCTCAGGGCCAGCCCTTCGAGCGGCTGTTTTCCATCGTTGACGAGCAATCGAGCGCCACTGAGCAGCCGCTGCTGGAGCAGATTCTCGGTAGCGGGGCGGCGGGTGACTACGCCAAGCTGATCGTGCGCCCCGACGGTAGCTCGGTGGCGGTCAACCTGGTCGGCACGCCGGTGCAGGAGCGCGGCCTGGTCAGTGGCGTGGTCATGGTGCTGCACGACATGACCCGCGAGCGCCAGTTCGTCGCCAGCCTGTCCTGGCAGGCCAGCCACGACGCCCTGACCGGCCTGGCCAATCGCCGCGAGTTCGAATACCGCCTGGCCCAGCTGTTGGCGCGCATGCTGCGCCAGCCGGGCCGGCACGCGCTGATGTTCATCGACCTGGACCAGTTCAAGCTGGTCAACGACACCTGCGGTCACGCGGCCGGCGATGAGTTGCTGCGCCAGGTGTGCGAAGCGTTGCAGGCGCATCTGCGCGAGGGCGATACCCTGGCGCGCCTGGGCGGCGACGAGTTCGGTGTGATTCTGGAGAACTGCCCGAGCGACGCCGCCCTGCGTGTCGCCGAGGCTCTGCGCGTGGCCGTGCAGGACCTGCGTTTCGCCTGGGGCGAGCGACTGTTCTCGATCAGCGCCAGCATCGGGGTGGTGCAGGTGCCGCCCGGGCAGGTCAGCCTGGCGGACCTGCTGCGCACCGCCGACCTGGCCTGCTATTCGGCCAAGGAGCGCGGACGCAACCGGGTGCACGCCTACCAGCCCGGCGACACCGAGCTGTCCGAGCGGGTCGGCGAGATGAGCTGGGTGCAGCGCATCCAGCGGGCGCTGGAGGAGAACCGTTTCCGTCTCTACGCCCAGCCCATCGTGCCGCTGCGCAGCGGCGAGGAGGGCGGCCATGTGGAGATTCTCCTGCGCCTGCAGGACGAGGACGGCACGCTGATCGCGCCCGGCAGCTTCATTCCCGCCGCCGAACGCTACGGCCTGATGCCGCAGATCGACCGCTGGGTGGTGCGCCACACCCTGCAGGCGCTGGCGCGCTTCCACGTCGAGCACCCGCACGCGCCGCTGCTGCACTGCGCGATCAACCTGTCCGGTACCAGCATCGGCGACCGTGACTTCCTCGCCTTCCTGCGCGAGCAACTGGCCGGGCAGGCGCTGGCGCCGCAGGCGATCTGCTTCGAGATCACCGAGACCGCGGCCATTGCCAACCTGGCCGACGCCACGCACTTCATCAACGAGCTAAAGGCCCTGGGCTGCCGCTTCTCGCTGGACGACTTCTGCGCCGGCATGTCGTCGTTCATGTACCTCAAGCACCTGCCGGTGGACTACCTGAAGATCGACGGCAGTTTCGTCCGCGAGCTGCTTGGCGACCCCATCGACCGCGCCATGGTCGAGATGATCAACCAGATCGGCCACGTCATGGGCAAGCGCACCATCGCCGAGTTCGTCGAAACGGCCGAGGTACTGGCAGCCCTTGGCGAGATCGGCGTGGACTTCGCCCAGGGTTATCACCTCGGCAAGCCGCAGCCACTGGCCGGTTTGCTGGCGATTCCCGAACCGCTGTTTGCGACGGGACTGGCAGCTGACTGAACCACCCTGGCAAGAAAACCTTACGCTTGGCCGGTTCTCGGCGTGCCTTGGCTGCTGCTGTAAGGAAAACTTGCCGGGTGTCGCGGGCAAGCCATGCGCCAGGCCCGTTTCGCCGGCTTGTCCGCTCGCCGGCCAGGGGGTGTGATGAGGGCAGTCCAAGCGCACCGCCAGCCAGGCGGGCGCATGCCCACAACAACAATCAGGGAGGCCGGATGAACGCCGTGGCCAAGATCGAGCAGCACAACCCCATCGGAACCGACGGTTTCGAGTTCGTCGAATTCACCGCGCCGACGCCCGAGGGCATCGAGCAGCTGCGCCAGCTGTTCCGCGCCATGGGCTTCACCGAAACGGCCAAGCACCGCTCGAAAGAGGTGTGGCTGTTCCAGCAGAACGACATCAATATCGTCCTCAACGGCAGCCCCACCGGGCACGTGCGTGCATTCGGCGAGAAGCACGGGCCGAGCGCCTGCGCCATGGCCTTCCGGGTGAAGAACGCGGCCCAGGCCGCCGCCTACGTCGAGCAGCAGGGCGCCAAGCTGGTCGGCAGCCACGCCAACTTCGGCGAGTTGAATATCCCTTGTGTGGAAGGTATTGGCGGTTCGCTGCTGTATCTGGTGGACCGCTACGGCGACAAGAGCATCTACGACGTCGACTTCGAATACATCGAGGGCCGCTCGGCGGGCGACAACGCCGTCGGCCTGCAGTGCATCGACCACCTGACCCACAACGTCAAGCGCGGGCAGATGGACGTCTGGTCCGGCTTCTACGAGCGCATCGCGGGCTTCCGCGAGATCCGCTACTTCGACATCGAGGGCAAGCTCACCGGCCTGTTCTCCCGCGCTATGACCGCGCCCTGCGGCAAGATCCGCATCCCGATCAACGAGTCGGCCGATGACAAGTCGCAGATCGAGGAATTCATCCGCGAGTACCACGGCGAAGGCATCCAGCACATCGCCCTGAGCACCGACGATATCTACGAAACGGTGCGTCAGCTGCGCGCCAACGGCGTGGACTTCATGACCACCCCGGACACCTACTACGAGAAGGTCGACAGCCGCGTCGCCGGCCATGGCGAACCGACCGACCTGCTGCGCGAGCTGAATATCCTGATCGATGGCGCGCCCGGTGATGACGGCATCCTGCTACAGATCTTCACCAATACCGTGATTGGCCCGATCTTCTTCGAGATCATCCAGCGCAAGGGCAACCAGGGCTTCGGCGAAGGCAACTTCAAGGCGTTGTTCGAATCCATCGAGGAAGACCAGTTGCGTCGTGGCGTGATCACTCAGGAGTGATGCGATGAGCCGCCAATGGATCAGCTTCCCCCTGCGCGAGGGTGAACACTCGCGCCAGGCGCACTGCGACTTTCCCGAAGGCACCTACGAGCGGGAGATGGGCCGCGAGGGCTTCTTCGGGCCGGTGACCCACCTGCACCACCAGCACCCACCGACCGGCTGGGTCGATTGGGAAGGCCCGCTGCGCCCGCACGCCTTCAACTTCAACCGCATCGCCAGCGAGCGCGACTGCCCGCTGGAGGCGCCGCTGTGCCTGTATAACGCCGACGTGAAGCTGCGCGTGTGGAAGACCGTTGGGGCCATGCGCCATCTGGCGCGCAACGCCGATGGTGATGAGCTGCTGTTCGTGCATGACGGTGCCGGGCACTTCTACTGCGACTTCGGCCACCTGGAGTACCGCGACGGCGACTATCTGGTGATCCCGCGTGGCACCGCTTGGCGCATCGAGCCGACCGCACCCAGCCACTTCCTGCTGATCGAAAACAGCGACGGCGCCTACCAGCTGCCGGACAAGGGCTTGCTCGGCCCGCAGGCGATCTTCGACCCGGCGGTGCTCGACCACCCGCGCATCGACGCCGCCTTCAAGGCCCAGCAGGACGAGCAGACCTGGCAGATCCGCATCAAGCGGCGCAACCAGATCAGCACCGTCACCTATCCGTTCAACCCGCTGGATGCGGTGGGCTGGCATGGCGACAACACCGTGGTGCGCCTGAACTGGCGCGACATCCGCCCGCTGATGAGCCACCGCTACCACCTGCCGCCGTCGGCGCACACCACCTTCGTCGCCAATGGCTTCGTGGTCTGCACCTTCACCCCGCGCCCGGTCGAGAGCGACCCCGGCGCGCTCAAGGTGCCGTTCTTCCACAACAACGACGACTACGACGAGGTGCTGTTCTACCACCGCGGCAACTTCTTCAGCCGCGACAACATCGAGGCTGGGATGGTCACCCTGCACCCATGTGGCTTCCCCCACGGCCCGCACCCCAAGGCGCTGAAAAAGGCCCAGGAAGACCCGGCCACCTTCGCCGAGGAAGTGGCGGTGATGATCGACACCCGCCGCGCCCTGGAAGTGGCCGAGGCCGCCGCCGCGGTGGACGTGCCCGAATACGTGAACTCCTGGCGTGCGCCAGGGAAACCAGGCTGAGAACTGCACGGACTATTCCCTCTCCCCTCGGGGAGAGGGCCAGGGAGAGGGGGCAGGCAACACACCCTCTGCCTACGCGGCCCGCCCCGGCCCCTCTCCCCCAAGTGGTAGAGGGGAGGACAGCTCAATGAACAGGTACAACCCATGAAACTCGCATCACTCAACCAAGGCCGCGACGGCGAACTGATCGTCGTCTCCCGCGACCTGACCCGCGCCGTGAAGGTGCCGCAGATCGCCGCCACCCTGCAGGCCGCGCTGGACGATTGGGCCAGCAAGCGCCCGCTGCTGGAGTCGGTGTACCAGCGTCTCAACGACGGCCTGATCGACGAGGCCTTCGTCTTCGACCAGGCCGATTGCCACAGCCCGTTGCCACGTGCCTTCCACTGGGCCGACGGCAGCGCCTACGTCAACCATGTCGAGCTGGTGCGCAAGGCGCGTGGCGCGGAGATGCCGGAATCCTTCTGGCACGACCCGCTGATGTACCAGGGCGGGGCGGACAGCTTCATTCCGCCGCACGCACCGATCCAGATGGCCGACGAGGCCTGGGGCATCGACCTGGAGGCCGAGTTGGCGGTGATCACCGACGACGTACCGATGGGCGCTACGGCCGCCGAGGCCGGTGAACACATCCGCCTGCTACTGCTGGTCAACGACGTGTCGCTGCGCAACCTGATCCCCGGCGAACTGGCCAAGGGCTTTGGTTTCTACCAGAGCAAGCCGTCATCGAGCTTCTCGCCGGTGGCGGTGACCCCGGACGAGCTGGGCGAGGCCTGGAAGGACGGCAAGGTGCACCGGCCGCTGGTATCGCACATCAACGGCGCGCTGTTCGGCCAGCCCAACGCCGGTGTGGACATGACCTTCAACTTCCCGACCCTGGTGGCCCACGCCGCCAAGACCCGCCCGCTGGGCGCCGGTACCATCATCGGCTCGGGCACCGTGTCCAACTACGACCGCAGCGCGGGTTCGAGCTGTCTGGCCGAGAAACGCATGCTGGAAATCGTCGAACAGGGCGAGGCGAAAACGCCGTTCCTCAAGTTCGGTGACCGGGTGCGCATCGAGATGTTCGACGCCGCAGGGCAAAGCATCTTCGGCGCCATCGACCAGACGGTGGAAAAGTACGACGCCCGGTGACCTGTGGGAGCGGCTTCAGCCGCGATTGACCTTGCGAGCGCTGAAAAAAGCGTCGCGGCTGAAGCCGCTCCCACAGGGTTGCATTTCGAGAGGAGTCCGAGATGTTGAATCTATATGGTTACTGGCGCTCTAGCGCCGCCTACCGGGTGCGCATCGCCCTGGGCCTCAAGGGCCTGGTTTACCACCAGGTGCCGGTGCACCTGGTCAAGGACGGCGGCCAGCAGCACGCTGCCGAGTACCAGGCGCTAAACCCGCAGGAGCTGGTGCCGCTGCTGGTGGACGAAGGCAACGGCGGGGTGCGTATCGCCCAGTCGCTGGCCATCCTCGAATACCTCGACGAAGTCTTCCCTGTGCCGGCGCTGCTGCCGGCCGACCCCGCTCAGCGTGCCCAGGTGCGTGCCTTGGCGCTGCATATCGCCTGCGATATCCATCCGCTGAACAATCTGCGCGTATTGCAGTACCTCAGCGCCGAACTGGGCGCGTCGGACGAGGCGAAGAATGTCTGGTATCGGCATTGGGTGGAGAATGGGTTGGCGGCAGTGGAGCAGGGGCTGGCGGTGTTTGGCGGCGGCCTGTCGCTGGGCAATCGACCGGGGTATCTGGAGGCTTGCGTGATTCCGCAGCTGTATAACGCGCGGCGCTTTGCCTGTTCTCTGGAGGCTTTTCCGCGCCTGTTGGAGATGGAGGGGCGCTGTCTGACCCTCGATGCGTTCAAGGCAGCTGCACCCGAGGCCCAGTCGGACGCGGTGCTTTAGTTCCCTCTCCCGTTTACGGGAGAGGGTTAGGGAGAGGGCGCTTCTGCTCTTGCTCTGTTGTTTGGCGATTTCGTGCCGCTGCTGTCTTTCCTGATCGTTCCCACGCTCTGCGTGGGAATGCAGCCTCTGATGTTCCAGCGTCTGCCCGTTGCAGCTGATGTCGTTAGAGATTCTTGCCGCTGCTGGTTTTCGGGTTGGCTTTGGCAGAGGTTCCGCCCTGCTGGGCGGGTTCCTTTTGGCAGTCGCCCCAAAAGGAACCAAAAGGTCTTGCCCCGCCATCCGGCCCTGCGCTTCGCTCCGGGTTCGTTCGCTCCATCGCCGCTC
>NZ_JARPUS010000011.1 GCF_029537485.1 Pseudomonas sp. GOM6 | reverse complement strand
TGATCAAGCCGATCGCCATGGAAGATGGTCTGCGCTTCGCGATTCGCGAAGGCGGCCGTACCGTTGGTGCTGGCGTGGTTGCCAAGATCGTCGAGTAATCGACTTTCGCGGTAAAGGAAAAGGCCCTTCGGGGCCTTTTCTGTTTTATTGATCAAAAGTTGACACCCCCGGGGGGCATCCGTACAATCACGCCTCCTTTTAACGGGCGTAGTCCGTCCGTTGGGGATAGCAGAGATAGAGTCTGAGGTCAAAATGCAAAACCAACAAATCCGTATTCGGTTGAAGGCTTTTGACCATCGCCTGATCGATCAATCCACCCAGGAAATCGTGGAAACCGCGAAACGTACTGGTGCTCAGGTGCGTGGTCCTATTCCTCTGCCTACTCGCAAGGAGCGTTTCACCGTTCTGGTTTCTCCGCACGTCAACAAAGACGCGCGCGACCAGTACGAGATTCGCACTCATAAGCGTGTTCTGGACATCGTCCAGCCGACGGATAAAACCGTCGACGCGCTGATGAAGCTCGACCTTGCTGCAGGCGTGGAAGTGCAGATCAGCCTCGGCTAAAACCTGGCGGTTTTAGTCGTGTAACGCTCTGAAATGGGCGGCCATAGCGGGTGAAAGCCCCGTACACTCATGAGGTTTACAACATGACTATTGGTGTAGTCGGTCGGAAAGCGGGTATGACCCGTATTTTCACCGAAGAAGGTGTCTCCATTCCGGTCACGGTCATTGAGATCGAGCCGAATCGCGTCACCCAGTTCAAAACTGAAGAAAGCGATGGCTATCGTGCTGTGCAGGTAACCGTGGGCGAGCGTCGTGCTTCCCGCGTGACCAAGGCTCAGGCGGGTCACTTCGCCAAGGCTAATGTCGCTGCTGGTCGTGGCGTCTGGGAATTCCGCCTGGAAGAAGGCGAGTACCAGGCTGGCGATCAAGTGACTGCCGAGCTGTTCCAGGCGGGTCAACTGGTGGATGTCACCGGCGAATCCAAGGGTAAAGGCTACGCCGGTACCATCAAGCGCTGGAACTTCCGTGGTCAGGACAACACCCACGGTAACTCGGTTTCCCACCGTGCTCCGGGCTCCATCGGTCAGTGCCAGACTCCTGGCCGTGTATTCAAGGGCAAGAAAATGTCCGGTCATCTTGGCGCTGAGCGCGTGACCGTGCAGTCCCTCGAAGTGGTCCGTGTCGACGCCGAGCGTAATCTGCTGCTGGTAAAAGGTGCCGTTCCTGGTGCTACCGGTGGCGACGTGCTGGTGCGTCCGGCTGTCAAAGCTCGCGGTTAATAGGGGAAGCTGAGATGCAACTGAATGTAAATGGCGCTCAGGCTATCGAAGTCAGCGAGCGCACTTTCGGTGGTGAGTTCAATGAGACTCTTGTGCACCAGGCTGTCGTCGCCTACATGGCTGGCGGTCGTCAGGGTACCCGTGGTCAGAAGACTCGCGCCGAAGTCACCGGTGGTGGCAAAAAGCCGTGGCGTCAGAAGGGCACTGGTCGTGCTCGTTCCGGTTCCAGCGTTGGCCCGATCTGGCGTGGCGGTGGCGTAACTTTCGCTGCCAAGACTCAGGATCACAGCCAGAAGCTGAACAAGAAGATGTACCGCGCTGCTCTGCGCTCCATCCTCTCCGAGCTGGTTCGTCAGGATCGTCTGGTCGTGGTTGAAGACTTCGCTGTCGAAGCTCCGAAGACCAAGGCTCTGCTGGGCAAGCTGGACGGCATGGGTCTGAGCGATGTGCTGATCGTTACCGAAGCCGTTGATCAGAACCTGTACCTGGCTGCGCGCAACCTGCCGCATGTCGACGTTCGCGACGTCCAAGGCTCCGATCCGGTCAGCCTGATCGCCTTCGACAAAGTGCTGGTTACCGTGTCGGCCGTGAAGAAATTCGAGGAGCTGCTGGCATGAACCAGGAACGCGTATTCAAAGTGCTGGTTGGCCCGCACATCTCCGAGAAAGCCTCCGTGCTGGCAGATGGTAAGAGCCAATTCGTTTTCAAGGTTGCCGTTGATGCAACCAAGCTGGAAATCAAGAAGGCCGTAGAAAGCCTGTTCAGCGTCAAAGTGGACGAGGTCCGCACTGTCAATGTACAGGGCAAGACCAAGCGTACCGCTCGTGGCCTGGGCAAGCGTAACGACTGGAAGAAGGCGTACGTCTCCCTTCAGCCGGGCCAGGATCTCGATTTCACCAGCAGTGCTGAGTAAGGTAGGGGCGCATCATGGCAATCGTTAAATGCAAACCGACTTCCGCTGGCCGTCGTTTCGTGGTCAAAGTGGTCAATCAGGAGCTGCACAAAGGCGCTCCTCATGCTCCGCTGCTCGAGAAGAAGTCGAAGTCTGGCGGCCGTAACAACAACGGTCGTATCACCACTCGCCACATCGGCGGTGGCCACAAGCAGCATTACCGTCTGGTCGACTTCCGTCGCAACAAGGATGGCATTCCTGCCATCGTTGAGCGCGTGGAATACGATCCGAACCGTACTGCCCACATCGCTCTGCTGAAATATGCTGACGGTGAGCGTCGCTACATCATCGCGCCGAAAGGCGTGAGCGCTGGCGATCAGCTGGTATCCGGTTCCGCTGCTCCGATCAAAGTCGGCAACAGCCTGCCGCTGCGCAATATTCCGGTTGGTTCGACCATTCATGGTGTCGAGCTGAAGCCGGGTAAAGGTGCTCAGCTGGTTCGCTCCGCTGGTGCTTCTGCTCAGCTGGTAGCTCGTGAAGGTGCCTACGTCACTCTGCGTCTGCGTTCCGGCGAGATGCGCAAAGTCCTGGCCGAGTGCCGTGCGACTCTGGGTGAGGTTTCCAACTCCGAGCATAGCCTGCGTTCTCTGGGCAAGGCCGGTGCCAAGCGCTGGCGTGGTGTTCGTCCGACCGTTCGTGGTGTTGCCATGAACCCGGTTGATCACCCGCATGGTGGTGGTGAGGGTCGTACTTCTGGTGGTCGTCACCCGGTTTCGCCGTGGGGCTTCCCGACCAAGGGTGCGAAGACTCGCTCCAACAAGCGCACCGACAACATGATCGTTCGTCGCCGCAAGTAATTAGAGGGATACGACAGTGCCGCGTTCTCTGAAAAAAGGTCCTTTTATCGATCTTCACCTACTGAAGAAGGTCGAAGTGGCGGTGGAAAAGAACGATCGCAAGCCGGTTAAAACCTGGTCGCGTCGCTCCATCATTCTGCCGCAGATGGTCGGTCTGACCATCGCTGTGCATAACGGTCGTCAGCATGTTCCGGTCCTCGTGAACGAAGACATGGTCGGCCACAAACTCGGCGAGTTCGCTGGTACCCGCACTTATCGTGGGCACGTGGCGGACAAGAAAGCCAAGCGTTAAGGGGTAAGGAACGATGGAAGTAGCCGCTAAGTTGTCGGGCGCTCGCATCTCCGCCCAGAAAGCCCGCTTGGTCGCCGACCAGATCCGCGGGAAGAAGGTGGGCGAAGCGCTCAACCTGCTGGCTTTCAGCTCGAAGAAAGCCGCCGAGATCATGAAGAAAGTGCTGGAGTCGGCCGTTGCCAACGCCGAGCACAACGAAGGCGCAGACGTTGATGACCTGAAGGTCAGCACCGTTTTCGTCAACGAGGGGCGTTCGCTTAAGCGCATCATGCCGCGTGCCAAAGGCCGCGCTGATCGCATCGTCAAGCGGTCTTGCCATATCACTGTCAAGGTTGCGGACAAGTAACGGAGTCGATCAGATGGGTCAGAAAGTACATCCCGTTGGCATCCGCCTGGGAATCGTCAAGGAGCACACCTCCGTCTGGTACGCAGATAAGCGTCAATACGCTGATTATCTGCTGGCCGACCTGCAGGTTCGTGAGTATCTCCAGGACAAACTAAAAAGCGCGTCCGTTAGCCGTATCGACATCGCTCGTCCGGCTCAAACCGCACGCATCACCATCCACACCGCTCGTCCCGGCATCGTGATCGGCAAGAAAGGTGAAGATGTTGAGAAGCTGCGTCAGGACCTGACCAAGCAAATGGGTGTGCCGGTGCACATCAACATCGAAGAGATCCGCAAGCCGGAGCTCGACGGTATGCTGGTAGCGCAGAGCGTTGCTCAGCAGCTGGAGCGTCGCGTTATGTTCCGTCGCGCCATGAAGCGCGCCGTACAGAACGCCATGCGCATTGGTGCCAAGGGCATCAAGATCCAGGTGAGTGGTCGTCTCGGTGGTGCGGAAATCGCCCGTACCGAGTGGTATCGCGAAGGTCGTGTGCCTCTGCACACCCTGCGTGCCGATATCGACTACGCCACCTACGAGGCGCACACCACTTACGGTGTGATCGGTGTGAAGGTGTGGATCTTCAAGGGCGAGGTCATCGGTGGCCAGCTGGAAGAGTCCAAGCCTGCCGCTCCGGCGCCGCGCAAGAAAGCTGCTAAGTAAGGAGTACGCAACATGCTGCAACCTAAGCGTACAAAATTCCGCAAGCAGATGACTGGCCACAACCGTGGTCTGGCTCATCGCGGTAGCAAGGTCAGCTTCGGCGAGTTCGCGCTGAAAGCTGTTTCTCGTGGTCGTCTGACTGCTCGCCAAATCGAAGCAGCCCGTCGTGCCCTGACTCGTCACGTAAAGCGTGGCGGTAAAATCTGGATCCGTGTGTTCCCGGACAAGCCAGTTACCAAAAAGCCCCTCGAAGTTCGTATGGGTAAAGGTAAGGGCGGCGTGGAGTACTGGGTAGCCCAGATCCAGCCGGGCAAAGTGCTCTACGAGATCGAAGGTGTTCCGGAAGCGCTGGCGCGTGAGGCTTTCGCCCTGGCTGCTGCAAAGCTGCCGCTCGCCACCTCTTTTGTTAAGCGGACGGTGATGTGATGAAAGCGAATGAACTCCGTGAAAAATCGGTTCAGCAGCTGAACGAGCAACTGCTCGGTCTGCTGCGTGACCAGTTCAATCTGCGTATGCAGAAAGCCACTGGTCAGTTGGGGCAGTCTCACCTGCTCTCGCAAGTGAAGCGCGACATCGCTCGCGTGAAAACTGTGCTCAACCAGCAGGCAGGTAAGTGATCATGGCTGAAGCTGAGAAAACCGTCCGCACGCTGACTGGCCGTGTCGTCAGCGACAAAATGGACAAGACCATCACCGTTCTGATCGAGCGTCGCGTTAAGCACCCGATCTACGGTAAGTACGTTAAGCGCTCGACCAAGCTGCACGCTCACGACGAGACCAACCAGTGCAAGATCGGCGACAAGGTCACTATTCGTGAGACCCGTCCGCTGGCCAAGACCAAGAACTGGTCCCTGGTGGAAGTCGTCGAACGTGCCGTGGAAGTCTAAGGACTAAGGGTCGGAGAAAGATATGATTCAGACTCAATCCATGCTCGACGTCGCTGACAACAGCGGTGCTCGTCGCGTTATGTGCATCAAGGTCCTGGGTGGTTCGCACCGTCGTTATGCCGGTATTGGCGACATCATCAAGGTCACCGTGAAGGAAGCGATTCCGCGCGGCAAGGTGAAGAAAGGCCAGGTAATGACCGCTGTTGTGGTTCGTACCAAGCACGGCGTACGCCGCGCTGATGGCTCGATCATCCGCTTCGATGGCAACGCTGCTGTTCTGCTGAACAACAAGCAAGAGCCGATCGGCACCCGTATCTTCGGGCCGGTGACTCGTGAACTTCGTTCCGAGAAGTTCATGAAGATCGTCTCGCTCGCCCCCGAAGTGCTGTAAGGAGAAGCCGTCATGCAAAAGATTCGTCGTGACGACGAGATCATCGTGATCGCCGGCAAAGACAAAGGTAAGCGTGGCAAGGTGCTCAAGGTTCTCGCTGACGACCGTCTGGTCGTTGGTGGGATCAACCTGGTGAAGCGCCACACCAAGCCGAACCCGATGCTGGGTGCTCAAGGCGGTATCGTCGAGAAAGAGGCGCCTCTGCACGTCTCTAACGTTGCCATTTTCAACAGCGAAACCAACAAGGCTGACCGCGTTGGTTTCAAAGTCGAAGACGGCAAGAAAATTCGTGTCTTCAAGTCCACCCAAAAGCCGGTTGGCGCTTGAGAAGCATAGGTAAAACACCATGGCACGACTGAAAGAGATTTACCGGAAGGAAATCGCGCCCAAGCTGAAGGAAGAACTGAAGCTGGCCAACGTGATGGAAGTTCCGCGCGTTACCAAAATCACCCTGAACATGGGTCTTGGCGAAGCGATCGGTGACAAGAAGATCATCGAAAACGCTGTTGCCGACCTGGAAAAGATCACCGGTCAAAAGCCGATCGTGACCTACGCTCGCAAGTCCGTTGCTGGCTTCAAGGTTCGTGAAGGCTGGCCGATCGGTGTCAAGGTGACCCTGCGTCGCGATCGTATGTACGAATTCCTGGATCGCCTGCTCGCGATCTCCCTGCCGCGCGTGCGTGACTTCCGCGGCCTGAATGCCAAGTCCTTCGATGGTCGTGGCAACTACAGCATGGGCGTCAAAGAGCAGATCATCTTCCCGGAAATCGATTACGACAAGATCGATGCTCTGCGTGGTCTGGACATCACTCTGACCACCACCGCTCGTACGGATGATGAAGGTCGTGCTCTGCTGCGCGCCTTCAACTTCCCGTTCCGCAACTGATTGGAGTTTGGAACATGGCCAAAATGAGCATGAAAAACCGTGAGCTGAAGCGTCAGCAAACGGTAGCCAAGTACGCCAAAAAGCGTGCCGAGCTGAAAGCTGTGATTGCCAACCCGAACTCCACTCCGGAGCAGCGTTGGGAAGCCCAGGTAGCCCTGCAGAAGCAACCGCGTGACGCCAGCGCCAGCCGCCTGCGTAACCGTTGCCGCATCACTGGCCGTCCGCACGGCGTGTACCGCAAGTTCGGCCTCGGCCGTAACAAGCTGCGCGAAGCGGCGATGCGTGGTGATGTGCCGGGTCTGGTGAAAGCCAGCTGGTAACAAAAGCGAAGCCGGCCAAGTGCCGGCTTTGTTTTATCAATCAAGCCCCATTTGGGGCTTGATTCATTTTTGATCGATCTCTAGAATGTCCGGCTCTTCTGAGTCTGGCATTTTGTGTCGTCTCAGAGTGATTCCAGCCGCAAGGCTGTTCTTTTTGTTTAGGAGCATCTAGCCCATGAGTATGCAGGACCCGTTAGCGGACATGCTAACTCGTATCCGTAATGCCCAGATGGCTGAAAAGTCGGTAGTAAGCATGCCGTCTTCCAAGCTGAAGGTGGCAGTAGCCAACGTTCTCAAGAATGAAGGTTACATCGCGGGATACCAGGTCAGCAGCGACGTCAAGCCGCAGCTGTCCATCGAGCTGAAGTACTTCGAAGGCCGTCCGGTCATCGAGGAAGTGAAGCGCGTCAGCCGTCCTGGCCTGCGCCAGTACAAGTCTGTCGAGCAGCTGCCGAAAGTTCGCGGCGGTCTGGGCGTTTCCATCGTCTCCACCAACAAAGGTGTGATGACTGATCGTGCTGCACGTGCTGCCGGTGTCGGCGGCGAAGTGCTCTGCACTGTGTTCTAAGGGGGGATAAGCATGTCTCGCGTTGCTAAGAACCCCGTCAAGCTGCCGGCAGGTGTCGAGGTCAAACTCGCTGGTCAGCAGCTTTCGGTGAAGGGTGCCAAGGGTACTCTGGAACTGAACGTGCACTCGTCCGTGGAAGTGACCCAGGAAGCTGGTGAACTGCGTTTCGCTGCTCGCAATGGCGACCAGCAGAACCGTGCCATGGCCGGTACTACTCGTGCACTGGTCAACAACATGGTCATTGGCGTGAGCCAGGGCTTCGAGCGCAAGCTGCAACTGGTTGGTGTGGGTTACAAGGCCCAGGCTAAAGGCCAGGTGCTGAACCTCGCGCTGGGCTTCTCCCATCCGATCGACTACGAACTGCCGCAGGGCGTTACCGCCGAGACTCCGAGCCAGACCGATATCCTGATCAAGGGCATCGACAAGCAGCTGGTGGGTCAGGTAGCTGCGGAGATCCGCGACTTCCGTCGTCCTGAGCCGTACAAAGGCAAAGGCGTGCGTTATTCCGACGAAGTCGTACGTCGCAAAGAAGCTAAGAAGAAGTAGGGCATAGCAAATGAGCGAAAAGAAAGAAACTCGTCTGCGTCGCGCTCGCAAGGCACGCCTGAAAATGCGCGAGCTGGAAACCGTACGCCTCAGCGTGTACCGCTCTTCCCAGCACATCTACGCCCAGGTCATTTCGGCCGACGGCGCCAAGGTTCTGGCCAGCGCCTCGACCCTGGACAAAGAACTGCGTGACGGTGCCACTGGCAACGTCGACGCGGCCAAGAAAGTCGGCCTGCTGGTCGCTGAGCGCGCGAAAGCCGCTGGTGTTACCCAGGTAGCGTTCGACCGTTCTGGCTTCAAGTACCACGGCCGTGTGAAAGCGCTGGCTGATGCTGCTCGTGAAGGCGGGCTGGAGTTCTAAGTTATGGCAAATAACGAGCAAAAGCGCGATCGCGGTAATCGTGACGAAGCCCAGAGCGATGGTTACACCGAGAAACTGGTCCAGGTTAATCGTGTTGCCAAAACCGTAAAGGGTGGCCGTATCTTCACCTTCACCGCGTTGACCGTGGTGGGTGATGGCAATGGTCGCGTCGGTTTCGGTCGCGGCAAGTCCCGCGAAGTACCTGCTGCTATCCAGAAGGCTATGGAAGCTGCGCGTCGCAACATGATTCAGGTCGACCTGAACGGCACCACTCTGCAGTACCCGATAAAGTCCGTGCATGGCGCTTCCCGCGTCTTCATGCAGCCGGCTTCCGAAGGTACCGGCATCATCGCCGGCGGCGCCATGCGTGCTGTCCTGGAAGTGGCTGGTGTGCAGAACGTTCTGGCCAAGTGCTACGGCTCTACCAACCCGGTGAACGTGGTTTACGCCACCTTCAAGGGTCTGAAAGCCATGCAGTCGCCGGATTCCGTTGCTGCCAAGCGTGGTAAGAGCGTCGAGGAGATTCTCTGATCATGGCTACCGTAAAAGTCACTCTGGTGAAAAGCACCAACGGCCGTCTGGCCAACCATAAAGCCTGCGTTAAGGGCCTGGGCCTGCGCCGCATCGGTCACTCCGTCGAAGTTCAGGACACTCCTGAAAATCGCGGCATGATCAACAAGGCTTACTACCTGCTGAAGGTGGAGGGTTAATCATGCAACTGAACGATCTGCGTTCCGCGCCGGGTGCCCGTCGCGAGAAGCTTCGCGTAGGCCGTGGTATCGGTAGCGGTCTGGGTAAGACTGCTGGCCGTGGTCACAAAGGCCAGACCTCTCGTACCGGCGGCAAGATTGCTCCCGGTTTCGAGGGTGGTCAGCAGCCGCTGCACCGTCGTCTGCCGAAGTTCGGCTTCGTTTCCCTGAAGGCCATGGATCGCGCTGAAGTGCGCACTTCCGAACTGGCCAAAGTGGACGGCGATGTCGTTTCTCTGCAGTCGCTGAAGGATGCCAACATCATCAACCAGAGCGTACAGCGTGTGAAAGTCATGCTGTCCGGCGCGGTTGGTCGTGCGGTCACCCTGAAAGGTATCGCCGCCACCAAGGGTGCGCGTGCGGCTATCGAAGCAGCTGGCGGTAAGTTCGAGGACTAAATGGCTAAGCAAGGTGCTCTCTCTGCGCTCAGCAATGGCGGGTTGTCCGAGCTCTGGGCTCGACTGCGTTTCCTGTTCCTGGCGATCATCGTCTATCGGATAGGTGCGCACATTCCGGTGCCCGGGATTAACCCTGACCGTCTGGCGGATCTGTTTCGACAGAACGAGGGGACCATTCTTAGCCTGTTCAACATGTTTTCCGGCGGCGCGCTGGAGCGCATGAGCATCTTTGCACTGGGGATCATGCCGTACATCTCGGCATCGATCATCATGCAGCTCATGACCGCTGTCAGCCCGCAGCTGGAGCAGTTGAAGAAGGAAGGGGAAGCTGGCCGTCGCAAGATTAGCCAGTACACCCGCTACGGCACGCTGGTGCTTGCCATTGTTCAGGCTGTCGGCATGTCCGTTGGTCTGGCGGGGCAGGGCGTTTCGTTCACGACTGACTTCGGCTTCCACTTCGTGGCGGTGACGACTTTCGTGGCGGGCGCCATGTTCATGATGTGGCTGGGCGAGCAGATCACTGAGCGCGGCGTGGGTAACGGTATTTCGATGCTGATTTTCGCGGGTATCGTTGCCGGTCTGCCGAGCGCCATTGGTCAGTCCTTCGAGTCGGCGCGTCAGGGCGATATCAATATCTTCGCCCTGATTGCTATCGCACTTCTGGCGATTGCGATCATCGGTTTCGTGGTGTTCATTGAGCGTGGTCAGCGTCGCATTGCGGTGCACTACGCCAAGCGTCAGCAGGGTCGTAAGGTCTTTGCTGCGCAGACCAGTCACTTGCCGTTGAAAGTGAACATGGCGGGCGTGATCCCGGCCATTTTTGCCAGCAGTCTCCTGCTGTTCCCGGCCTCGCTGGGGACCTGGTTTGGTCAGTCCGAAGGGCTTGGCTGGCTGCAGGACATCTCGCAGGCCATCGCTCCCGGCCAGCCGTTGAACATTCTGCTGTTTAGTGCAGGGATCATCTTCTTCTGCTTCTTCTACACGGCTCTGATGTTCAATCCGAAGGACGTAGCGGAAAACCTGAAGAAGTCTGGTGCCTTTATTCCGGGCATCCGTCCGGGTGAGCAATCCGCGCGCTATATCGATGGCGTGCTGACTCGCTTGACCATGTTCGGTGCTCTGTACATGACGGCCGTGTGCCTGCTCCCGCAGTTCCTGCAGGTAGCAGCCAACGTTCCGTTCTACCTTGGCGGGACCTCGTTGCTGATCGTGGTCGTGGTTGTGATGGACTTTATGTCGCAAGTACAATCGCACCTCGTTTCGCACCAGTACGAATCCCTGATGAAGAAAGCCAACCTGAAGGGCTATGGCAGCGGCATGCTCCGCTGACATGGAATCCGTAAGGTTCTAGGAGTTACTGATGAAAGTTCGTGCATCGGTCAAGAAGCTGTGCCGCAACTGCAAAGTCATTCGTCGCGACGGCGTCGTGCGCGTGATCTGCAGCGCGGAGCCGCGTCACAAACAGCGCCAAGGCTGAGTGTGATTCACGCGTAATGAGCCCGGCAGCTAGTGCGCTGTCGGGTTGATTCTTTGTTATTACAGCGCTAATATCGCGCGCCCTATTTCTTGGCTTCCAGGGCGTGGGTAGCTGTCAATTGGAGTTCCACTGAATGGCCCGTATTGCAGGCGTCAACATTCCGGATAACAAGCACACTGTTATCTCGCTGACCTACATCTACGGTGTTGGTCGCACCACTGCGCAGAAAATCTGTGCAGCCACCGGCGTCAATCCGGCGGTAAAGATCAAGGATCTCTCTGACGAGCAGATCGAGCAGCTGCGTGGCGAAGTCGCCAAGTTCACCACTGAAGGTGACCTGCGCCGCGAAATCAACATGAAAATCAAGCGTCTGATGGACCTGGGCTGCTACCGCGGTCTGCGTCACCGCCGTGGCCTGCCGGTCCGCGGTCAGCGCACCAAGACCAACGCGCGCACCCGTAAGGGCCCGCGTAAGCCGATCCGCAAGTAATTGCGCCCGCGAATCGACAGGAATTAAGTCATGGCTAAGCCTGCTGCTCGTACTCGTAAGAAAGTCAAAAAGACAGTGGTGGATGGGATCGCCCATATCCACGCTTCTTTCAACAATACCATCGTGACCATCACTGATCGTCAGGGCAATGCTTTGTCCTGGGCGACTTCCGGTGGTTCCGGTTTCCGCGGCTCCCGTAAGAGCACTCCGTTTGCTGCCCAGGTAGCTGCTGAGCGTGCCGGTCAGGCTGCTCTGGAATACGGTCTGAAGAACCTCGACGTAAACGTCAAGGGTCCAGGTCCAGGTCGCGAATCCGCTGTGCGTGCTCTGAACGCCTGCGGCTACAAAATCGCCAGCATCACCGACGTGACGCCGATCCCGCACAACGGGTGCCGTCCGCCGAAGAAGCGTCGCGTGTAATAGGAGACAGTGAAGAATGGCTCGTTACATTGGTCCCAAGTGCAAACTGTCTCGCCGTGAAGGCACCGATCTCTTCCTGAAGAGTGGTGCGCGCGCGCTCGAATCCAAGTGCAACATCGAATCGGCTCCTGGCCAGCACGGCGCTCGCCGTGGTCGTCAGTCCGACTACGGTACCCAGCTGCGTGAGAAGCAGAAAGTCCGTCGTATCTACGGCGTGCTGGAGCGTCAGTTCAGCGGTTACTACAAGGAAGCTGCCCGCCGTAAGGGTGCTACCGGTGAGAACCTGCTGCAGCTGCTGGAGTGCCGTCTGGACAACGTGGTTTACCGCATGGGCTTCGGTGCTACCCGCGCTGAATCTCGTCAGCTGGTATCGCACAAAGCCATCACCGTGAACGGTTCGACCGTGAACGTCCCGTCTTACCAGGTCAAAGCTGGTGACGTCGTGGCTGTTCGCGAAAAGGCCAAGAACCAGCTGCGCGTTGCCCAGGCTCTCGAGCTGTGCGCCCAGCGTGGTCGCGTTGAGTGGGTCGAAGTAGATTCCGAGAAGAAGTCCGGCGTGTTCAAAAGCGTTCCGGTTCGTGGCGATCTGTCTTCCGACATCAACGAAAGCCTGATTGTCGAGCTCTACTCCAAGTAAGGGCTAGAAAATAGGTGCATCCATGCAGATTTCGGTAAATGAGTTCCTGACCCCCCGTCACATTGATGTGCAGGCGGTCAGTCCGACCCGCGCCAAGATCACCCTCGAGCCCCTCGAGCGTGGTTTTGGTCATACCCTGGGCAACGCGCTGCGCCGCATCCTGTTGTCCTCCATGCCTGGCTGTGCAGTAGTCGAGGCCGAGATTGACGGTGTGCTCCATGAGTACTCCGCCATCGAAGGTGTGCAGGAAGATGTCATCGAGATCCTGCTGAACCTGAAAGGCCTGGCCATCAAGCTGCACGGTCGTGACGAAGTCACCCTGACTCTGGCCAAGAAAGGCTCGGGTGTGGTCACCGCTGCCGATATTCAGCTGGATCACGATGTCGAGATCGTCAACGGCGATCACGTAATCGCCAATCTGGCGGACAACGGCGCTCTGAACATGAAGCTCACCGTGCGTCGTGGCCGTGGCTACGAACCGGCTGATGCCCGTCAGAGCGATGAAGACGAAAGCCGTAGCATCGGCCGTCTGCAGCTGGACTCCTCGTTCAGCCCGGTTCGCCGTGTGGCTTACGTGGTCGAGAACGCCCGCGTTGAGCAGCGTACCAACCTGGACAAGCTGGTTATCGATCTGGAAACCAACGGCACCCTGGATCCTGAAGAGGCCATCCGTCGTGCCGCGACCATCCTCCAGCACCAACTGGCGGCCTTCGTTGATCTGAAGGGCGACAGTGAGCCGGTAGTGGTCGAGCAGGAAGACGAGATCGATCCGATCCTGCTGCGTCCGGTAGACGACCTTGAACTGACCGTGCGTTCGGCCAACTGCCTGAAGGCGGAGAACATCTACTACATCGGCGATCTGATTCAGCGCACCGAAGTAGAGCTGCTCAAGACTCCGAACCTTGGCAAGAAGTCCCTGACCGAGATCAAGGACGTTCTGGCCTCCCGTGGTCTGTCCCTCGGCATGCGCCTCGACAACTGGCCGCCGGCAAGTCTGAAGAAGGACGATAAGGCTACTGCCTGATCGTCCGTAATCACCGAACCGAAAGTTTGGTAAGGAATTTCAATCATGCGTCATCGTAAAAGTGGCCGTCACCTGAGCCGCACCAGCGCACACCGCAAGGCTATGTTCCAGAACATGGCGGTGTCGCTGTTCGAACACGAACTGATCAAAACCACCCTGCCGAAAGCCAAGGAACTGCGCCGCGTTGCCGAGCCGCTGATCACTCTGGCCAAGGTAGACAGCGTTGCTAACCGTCGTCTGGCCTTCGACCGTACCCGTTCGAAAGCCATCGTCGGCAAGCTGTTCAACGATCTGGGCAAGCGCTACGCCACCCGTCAGGGCGGCTACCTGCGTATCCTCAAGTGCGGCTTCCGCGCTGGCGACAACGCCCCTATGGCGTATGTTGAACTGGTTGACCGCAAGGTCGCTGGTGAGGCTGTAGAAGCTGCTGAATAAGCACTTCTGTTGCGCAATAAAAAACCGGGCCTAGGCCCGGTTTTTTATTGTCCTGCGAACGCCAGAGCTTTTTGTTGAGGTCGGATTGATGGCTGGTTAGGCGCATGTTTTAAAAAGATAAAAACTATCAGGTGGTTATCTTTCATAAATTGGTTCTTCTTTTAAAGCAGGTCTAGTCTTCTTTCATCGTCGGTAGCAACGCACATGAGCCGACCCGAAGAGGAAGAGGAGAGAACCATGTCGAACCCAGGTAAATGCCCGTTCAACCATGTGGCGGGCGGTGGCACCACGAACAGGGACTGGTGGCCTAATCAGCTGCGTGTAGACCTGCTCAACCAGCACTCCGAAAAATCCAATCCGCTCGGCGAGAAGTTCAATTACGCCGAAGAATTCAAGAAGCTCGACTACAAGGCGCTCAAGGCTGATCTGGTCAAGTTGATGACCGACTCCCAGGACTGGTGGCCTGCCGATTTCGGCCATTACGGTCCGCAAATGATTCGTATGGCCTGGCACGCTGCAGGTACCTACCGCACTACCGATGGCCGCGGTGGCGGTGGTCGTGGGCAGCAGCGCTTTGCTCCGCTCAATTCCTGGCCAGACAACGTCAACATCGACAAGACCCGCCGCTTGCTGTGGCCAATCAAGCAGAAGTATGGCCAGCAGATTTCCTGGGCTGACCTGTTGATTCTCGCCGGCAACGTGGCGCTGGAGTCCATGGGCTTTCGTACCTTCGGTTTCGCCGGTGGCCGTGAGGATGTATGGGAGCCGGATATGGACGTCAACTGGGGCGCCGAGCTGCAGTGGCTGGGCGTCGATCCCGAGCGGGTCAAGGGCGACCGAGAGCTGAGCGCGCCCTTTGGTGCGACTCACATGGGCCTGATCTATGTGAATCCGGAAGGTCCTAATGCCAGCGGCGACTACCTGGAAGCTGCCAAGGACATCCGCGCCACCTTCTACCGCATGGCCATGAACGACGAGGAGATCGTTGCGCTGATCGCCGGTGGTCACACCTTCGGCAAGGCACACGGTGCTGCGCCTGAGTCGCACAAGGGGCCGGAGCCGGAAGCCGCAGGTATCGAGGCCCAGGGCCTGGGCTGGATGAGCAACTTCGGCAGCGGACATGGCAAGGACACCGTTTCCAGTGGCCTGGAAGTGACCTGGACCAAGACCCCGGCGCTGTGGAGCAACAATTTCTTCGAGAACCTGTTCAAGTACGAGTGGGAGCTGACCAAGTCGCCTGCCGGCGCCAAGCAGTGGGTCGCCAAGGATGCCCCGGAGATCATTCCGGATGCCCACATCCCGGGTAAATTCCACAAGCCGACCATGCTTACCACCGACCTGACCCTGCGCTTCGACCCGGAGTTCGGCAAGATCTCCAAGCGCTTCCTCGACGACCCGCAAGCCTTCGCCGAAGCCTTCGCTCGCGCCTGGTTCAAGCTGACTCACCGTGACATGGGGCCGAAGGCCCGCTACCTGGGCCCGGAAGTGCCGAAAGAGGATCTGATCTGGCAGGATCCGTTGCCGGCGCCCACGCACAATCCCAGCGCACAGGACATCGCCGACCTGAAGGCTAAGATTGCCGCGTCCGGTCTGTCGGTGGGTGATCTGGTCTCGGTCGCCTGGGCGTCTGCCTCCACCTTCCGTGGTGGCGATAAACGCGGCGGCGCTAACGGCGCACGCCTGGCGCTGGCGCCGCAGAAGGATTGGGCAGTCAACCAGCGTGCAATCAAGGCGCTGCCCAAGCTGGTCGACATCCAGAAGGCGTCCGGCAAGGCGTCGCTAGCCGATGTCATCGTGTTGGCCGGTAATGTCGGGGTTGAGCAGGCTGCCAAGGCTGCTGGAGTGAGTGTGGATGTGCCTTTCGCCGCGGGGCGTGTCGATGCCCGTCAGGATCAGACCGACATCGAGATGTTCGAGGTGCTTGAGCCGGTGGCCGATGGTTTCCGCAACTACAGCAAAGGCAACCTGGGTGTGCCGAGCGAGGCCATGCTGGTCGACAAGGCGCAACTGCTCACCCTGACTGCGCCTGAACTCACTGCGCTGGTCGGTGGACTTCGCGTGCTGGGGGCCAATTACGATGGCGGTGCCCACGGCGTGTTTACCGACAAGGTGGGCGTGCTGAGCAACGACTTCTTCGTCAACCTGCTGGACATGGGGGTGGAGTGGAAGGCGAAGGATGCCGAGGCAGAGGTGTTCGAGGGCAAGTGCCGCAAGACGGGGCAGGTGAAATATACCGGTACCCGTAGCGACCTGGTCTTCGGCTCCAACTCGGTGCTGCGCGCCTACGCCGAGGTCTACGCCAGCGCCGACGGCAAGCAGAAGCTGGTCAAGGACTTCGTCGCCGCCTGGACCAAGGTGATGAACCTGGATCGTTTCGATCTGGCCTGATTCGCCTGCAATACGAAAAAGCCCCGCCAGTGCGGGGCTTTTTCTTGTCAGGTGCGATCGCGCTCCAGTAGCGGTTTGAGGAAGTGCCCGGTGTGCGAGGCCGGGTTGGCGGCGACGTCTTCCGGGGTACCGGTAGCGATGATCATGCCGCCCTTGGAGCCGCCCTCGGGGCCGAGGTCGACCAGCCAGTCGGCGGTCTTGATCACGTCCAGGTTGTGCTCGATCACCACCACGGTGTTGCCGTGGTCGCGCAGGCGGTGCAGCACGTCGAGCAGCTGCTGGATATCGGCGAAGTGCAGGCCGGTGGTCGGCTCGTCGAGGATATACAGGGTCTTGCCGGTGTCGCGCTTGCTCAGCTCGCGGCTCAGCTTGACCCGCTGCGCCTCGCCGCCGGACAGGGTGGTCGCGCTCTGGCCCAGCTTGATGTAGGACAGGCCCACGTCGACCAGGGTCTGTAGTTTGCGCGCCAGCGCCGGCACGGCATCGAAGAACACGCGGGCTTCCTCGATGGTCATGTCGAGCACCTCGGTGATGCTTTTGCCCTTGTACTTCACCTCCAGGGTTTCGCGGTTGTAGCGCTTGCCCTTGCACACGTCGCACGGCACGTAGATGTCCGGCAGGAAGTGCATCTCCACCTTGATCACGCCGTCGCCCTGGCAGGCCTCGCAGCGGCCGCCCTTGACGTTGAAGCTGAAGCGGCCCGGGCCGTAGCCGCGCGAACGCGACTCCGGAACACCGGCGAACAGCTCGCGGATCGGCGTGAACAGGCCGGTGTAGGTTGCAGGATTCGAGCGCGGTGTACGGCCGATCGGGCTCTGGTCGATGTCGACCACCTTGTCCAGGTGCTGCAGGCCGTCGAACGAGTCGTGCGGGGCGGCTTCCAGGGTGGTGGCACCGTTCAGCGCGGTGGCGGTGAGCGGGAACAGGGTGTTGTTGATCAGCGTCGACTTGCCCGAGCCGGACACGCCGGTGACGCAGGTGAGCAGGCCGACCGGAATCTCCAGGTCGACGTTGCGCAGGTTGTTGCCGCGCGCGCCCTTGAGCTTGAGCAGCTTGTTCTTGTCGCGCGGGGTGCGCGTGGCCGGGTAGCGGATCTTCTCGCGGCCGGAGAGGTACTTGCCGGTCAGCGAGTCGGGGTGGTTCATCACCTCGTCCGGGGTACCCTCGGCGACCACGCGACCGCCGTGCACGCCGGCGCCGGGGCCGATGTCGACCACGTAATCGGCCAGGCGGATGGCGTCCTCGTCGTGCTCGACGACGATGACGGTGTTGCCCAGGTTACGCAGGTGGGTGAGGGTGCCCAGCAGGCGCTCGTTGTCGCGCTGGTGCAGGCCGATGCTGGGCTCGTCGAGGATGTACATCACACCCACCAGGCCGGCGCCGATCTGGCTGGCCAGGCGGATACGCTGGGCCTCGCCACCGGACAGGGTGTCGGCGCTGCGGTCCAGGGTCAGGTAGTCGAGGCCGACGTTGACCAGGAACTGCAGACGCTCGCGAATCTCCTTGAGGATCTTCTCGGCGATCTCGCCGCGGCGCCCCGTCAGACTCATGCCGCCGAAGTAGTCGCAGGCCTCGCCCACGGGCAGGCCGGTGACGGCCGGCAGGGTACGCTCGCCGACCCACACATGGCGCGCCTCGCGGCGCAGGCGGGTGCCTCGGCAGTCCGGGCAGGGCTGGGTACTGAGGAACTTGGCCAGCTCTTCGCGCACGGTGGCCGACTCGGTCTCGCGGTAACGGCGCTCGAGGTTGGGGATGATGCCCTCGAACGGGTGCGAGCGTTTGACGATGTCGCCGCGGTCGTTGAGGTACTTGAAGTCGACGTTCTGCGTGCCGCTGCCGAACAGGATGACCTTCTGGTGCTCGGCGGCCAGGTCGTCGAACGGCTCCTCCAGGCTGAAGCCATAGTGCGCGGCCAGCGAGCCGAGCATCTGGAAGTAGTAGACGTTGCGCCGGTCCCAGCCACGGATCGCGCCTTCGGCCAGGGTCAGTTCGCCGTTGACCAGGCGCTTGGCGTCGAAGAACTGCTTCACGCCCAGGCCGTCGCAGGTCGGGCAGGCGCCGGCCGGGTTGTTGAAGGAGAACAGCTTGGGTTCCAGCTCGCTGATCGAGTGGCCGCAGTGCGGACAGGCGAAGCGCGCGGAGAAGATGATTTCCTCACCTTCCTCGTCGTCCATGGGCGCGACCAGGGCAATGCCGTCGGCCAGGTTGATGGCGGTCTCGAAGGATTCGGCCAGGCGCTGCTGCAGGTCCTCGCGCACCTTGAAGCGGTCGACCACCACGTCGATGGAATGCTTCTTCTGCTTGTCCAGCTTGGGCAGCTCGTCCATCTCGTAGATGCGGCCGTTGACCCGGGCGCGGACGAAGCCCTGGGCGCGCAGCTCGTCGAACACCGCCAGGTGCTCGCCCTTGCGTTCGCGGATCACCGGGGCCAGCAGCATCAGCTTGCGGCCCTCGGGCAGGGCCAGCACCTGGTCGACCATCTGGCTGACGGTCTGCGCTTCCAGCGGCACGTCGTGGTCCGGGCAGCGCGGGATGCCGACGCGGGCGTAGAGCAGGCGCAGGTAGTCGTAGATCTCGGTGATGGTGCCCACCGTCGAGCGCGGGTTGTGCGAGGTGGACTTCTGCTCGATGGAAATGGCCGGTGAGAGGCCCTCGATGGTGTCGACGTCGGGCTTCTCCATCATCGACAGGAACTGCCGCGCATAGGCCGACAGGGACTCGACGTAGCGGCGCTGCCCCTCGGCGTAGAGGGTGTCGAAGGCCAGCGATGACTTGCCGGAACCGGACAGGCCGGTGATCACGATCAGCTTGTCGCGCGGCAGGGTCAGGTCGACGTTCTTGAGGTTGTGGGTGCGCGCACCCCGGATCAGAATCTTGTCCACGAACGGCCTCGCAGGTGGCGGGCGGAAACGGCGAAGTATACGGCCGTGGGCTGCCACGCGGCAAAGCGCCGCGCCTGTGATGGCGAGGCCGCTGCTGCTAGAATCGCCGGCTCATTTGTACAGGGTTATTCGATGCAGGATTTGCACAGCGAGCGCATGAGCGCCCGTGAGACGCGCGCGGCAGGCGGCCTGGCCATGGTCTTTGCGTTTCGCATGCTTGGCATGTTCATGGTCCTGCCGGTGCTGGCCACCTATGGCATGGACCTGGCCGGCGCTACGCCGGCACTGATCGGCCTGGCCATCGGCGCCTACGGCCTGACCCAGGCGGTGCTGCAGATTCCCTTCGGTATCCTCTCCGACCGCATCGGCCGTCTGCCGGTCATCTACGGTGGCTTGCTGATCTTCGCCGCCGGCGCTGCCCTGGCGGCTAATGCCGACTCTATCTGGGGCGTGATCGCCGGCCGCGTGCTGCAGGGAGCCGGCGCGATCTCGGCGGCGGTGATGGCGTTGCTCTCGGACCTGACCCGCGAGCAGCACCGCACCAAGGCCATGGCCATGATCGGCATGAGCATCGGCCTGTCGTTCGCCGTGGCCATGGTGGTCGGTCCGTTGCTGACCAGCGCCTTTGGCCTGGCCGGGCTGTTCTGGGTCACCGCCGGCATGGCGTTGGTCGGCATACTGATCATTGCCCTGTTCGTGCCGCGGGCTTCCAGCACCTTGCAGCACCGTGAGTCGGGCGTGGCGCGCCAGGCCCTGCTGCCTACGCTGCGCAACACGGAACTGCTGCGCCTGAACCTGGGCATCGGCACCCTGCATGCCATTCTCATGGCCAGTTTCGTGGTGTTGCCGCTGGCGCTGGTCGACCAGGGCGGCCTGCCCAAGGAGCAGCACTGGTGGGTTTACCTCAGTGCGCTGCTGGTGGGCTTCTTTGGTATGGTGCCGTTCATCATCTACGCCGAGAAGAAGCGTCAGATGAAGCGCGTGCTCAGCGGCGCGGTGCTGGCACTGGTACTCTGTGAGCTGTACTTCTGGGCGTTCGGCCACAGTCTGGCGGCGCTGGTGATCGGCTTCATCCTGTTCTTCACGGCCTTCAACCTGCTCGAGGCCTCGCTGCCCTCGCTGGTGAGCAAGGTGGCGCCGGCCGGCGGCAAGGGCACGGCCATGGGCGTTTACTCCACCAGTCAGTTCCTTGGGGCGGCCGTGGGCGGCATTCTCGGTGGCTGGTTGTACCAGCAGGGTGGCTTGGCCTACGTGTTCGTCGGCTGTGCGCTACTGGGGCTTCTCTGGCTGGCGGCAGCTGCTACTATGCGCGAGCCGCCTTATGTGACCAGTCTGCGCCGCCCGCTTGCCGAGACGGCGTTGGCCGACAGCGGACTGGTGGGGCGACTCCTCGCGATACCCGGCGTCAGCGACGCCATCGTGGTGGCTGAGGAGGCCGCGTTGTACATCAAAGTGGATACCCAACAATTGGACCGCGTGTTGCTCGAGCAGGTGCTCGAAGAGGCCGCGGAGACGCAGAACGCTTAGGAGAACGAAATGGCCCGTGGGGTTAACAAAGTCATTCTGATTGGCAACGTCGGCGGCGACCCGGAAACCCGTTACCTGCCCAACGGCAATGCGGTGACCAACATCACCCTCGCCACTACCGACAGCTGGAAGGACAAGCAGACCGGCCAGCAGCAGGATCGCACCGAATGGCACCGCGTGGTGTTCTTCGGCAAGCTCGCCGAGATCGCCGGCGAATACCTGCGCAAGGGCAGCCAGTGCTACGTCGAAGGCCGTCTGCAGACCCGCGAGTGGGAGAAGGACGGCGTCAAGCGCTACACCACCGAGATCGTGGTCGACATGAACGGTACCCTGCAGCTGCTCGGCAGCCGCGGTGGCAATAACGAAGGCGGTGGCGACTATGCCCCGCGCCAGCAGTCGCGCCCGGCGCCGCAGCAGGCTGCGCAACGTCCGGCGCCGCAACCGGCCGCCCAGCAACCGGCTGCGGATTACGACAGTTTCGACGACGACATTCCGTTCTGACGGTTTGCGCCGTGACCAGAAGCCCGCCTATTGGCGGGCTTTTGCATTTATGCCGGTTGTGGTTCGGCTGGCGGGCGGGCCATGCAAATTGCACGGCTGTCGAGGCCCATCGTGCACTCTGCAATGTCGCCTTGTTTCTTCTATTGGTTAAGTATTTGATTTTTAAAGATATTTATTTTCTTGTCAGGTGGCATGACTGCTGCAATCGATCAGGTATTTCCAGCCATTATCGAGAGCCGAGCCATGCACGCTGCCATCAAGGAATTCTGCGACGCCTTCCCTGCCCACGAGATTGACTTCAAGCCCCGACCGGACGGCACGCTGCTGCTAACCCTGCGCCAGCCCGGCCAGGTGCCGCTGAGCCAGGCTATCGACAAGGCGAGGCTGCTTGAGCCTGCAAGTGTGCGTGAGTTGATCCACGACCTTACCCTGGGCCTGCGCCGCGCCAATGGCCAGGCGCTGCTGGCCGATGACTGCGCAGGCTGGTGCCCCCGTGAGTTGCCAACCTTTTCCGGCGAACCGCTGCACGTGCCGGCGGTTCGCACTCTTGTGTACCGGGGCAAGATGCGCGGTGAGTCTGTCCAGTGTCTGTAATGTCGCTGCTGAGTGATCTTCAGGCGCAAGGCGAGGACTGTTCCCCGCGCTTCAGCGGCTCGCCTTGCCAGCAGGTGTTGGCGAAAGCGGCCAAGTCACGCAGGCTGGCCGCGGCTTCAGGCAGCAACGGGTGGAAGGTCGGCCAGACGTGGGCCTGGCCCCGCCAGATATCCAGGCGTACGGCAACGCCGGCCCGATCCATGCGTTCGGCCAAGCGGAGTGAGTCGTCGCGCAGGACCTCGTTGTCGCTGACCTGAATCAGCACTGGTGGGAAGCCGCTGAAGTCGCCATAGAGAGGGGAGGCCAGCGGTGAGGCGCCGTCCTGGCCTGCCAGGTATGTCTCGGCGGCGCGGCGGATGCTGTTGGCATCGAACATCGCACAGCTTTTGCCGTTGCTGTGCAGCGACTCGCCCGTGGCGAGCAGGTCGGTGTAGGGCGACAACAGCATGGCGCCGCCCGGCAGGGGCTGGTCGGCGGCCTTGAGCGCATGGATCAGGGCCAGTGCCAGGCCGCCGCCGGCAGAATCACCAGCCAGCAGGATGCGCCTTGCCGGGAAGCGCTGGAGCAACCAGGCATAGGCCGCCAGGGCATCCTCCACGGCAGCAGGGAAGGGCGCTTCGGGTGCCAGGCGGTAGTCGAGGGAAAACAGTTCGCAGTTGCTGAATTTGGCCAGGTGGGTGGTAAAGCTGCGGTAGGTGCGCGGCGAACCGAACACATAGCCACCGCCGTGCAGGTAGAGCAGGCACTGGTCAGCCGGTGCCGCGCTGGGTTGGTGCCACTCGCCACGAACCGGGCCCTCTTCGACGGCCCGTATGCTGACGCCGAGGCAGGTCTTGCGTTTGGCGCTGCTGCGCTCCAGCCAGCGCCGAAAGCGTTGCGGGTCGAAATCCGCGCTGGTCAGCTTGGGCTTCAGACGCCAGCGCAGCAGCGTGCTGAGCAGGCGCGAACGGATCGAGCGCTTATTGACCAGGCGCTGGTCGATCATTTGGCGCTCCTCTTCTGTCCGGCTGCGCGGCCCAGGAGGCGATTGATCAGGCCGGTATGCGCGTTGGGGAGCAGGCGCTGCAGCAGGTCGATGAACTTGGCGTCGTGGCCCACGAGGATGCGCTCACGGCGCTGCAGAATGCCTTCGATGATGACCCGTGCGGCCTCAGTGGGCGACAGTTTCAGGGTGTTTTTCTCCAGGCGCTCGACCAGGGCCTGTGGGTCGTCGACGGCCTGATCGAAACAGGCGCTGCGGGCAATGCGTGTGCGTACCCCGCCGGGGTGCACGCAGGCCACATGCACGCCGTCGGCCTTGAGCTCCTGACGCAGGGATTCGGTGAAGCCGCGCACGGCGAATTTGCTCGCGCAGTAGTGCGCCTGGCCGGCAACGCCGATCAGGCCGAACAGGCTGGAGAGATTGACCAGGCTGCCACGGCTGGCCCGCAGGGCGGGCAGGAAGGCGCGGCTGCCGTGCACCACGCCCCAGAAGTTAACGTCGAGTACCGTGCGGAAGGCCTCTGGCGAGGTCGAGGCGAAGTCGCCGAAGCGGGTGATGCCGGCGTTGTTGATGAGCACATCGACCGTGGTGAAGGTCGCCAGAACCTGCTCGGCAAAGTCGTCTACCTGGGCCGCATCGCTGACATCCAGGGTGTAGCCCTGCAACGGGCCGGCACCGGCCAGGCGCGCCTGGATCAGGGTCTCGTTGAGGCTCTGGCGGTCTATGTCGGCCAAGGCCAGACCGTGGCCGAGTGAAGCCAGCTGCAGGGCCAGCTCTCGTCCTATGCCGCTGCCGGCGCCAGTGATCACCGCGTTCTTGCTGTGCATGTCCGCTCAACCTCTATAACGGGTTATGGCGAGATTTCATTGTTCGAGTACGTGGCAATATTCCGAATGGGGGAGGTGCAGTCAATTGCGTGTGACCGACTGGTCTGCCGTGAATGATTTGGCACAGCCTGGCTGATGGTGGCGAGAGAGCTGCCGCCGTCGCGTACCCGCGAGGCAGGCGGCAGCACGCGGAAGGCCGCGCGCTGCCGGAGGCATCAGTGGAAGGGGAAGAAGTAGTTCATCCACGAGGCCATGCGCAGCAGGATCTTGCGCATGACGGCGACGTGGTGCATGTGCTGGGTGTAGATCGCCGCCTGGCCGTAAGCACCGCCGGGGATCTGCTCGCGATAGGCGTCGAAGTCCGGGTCGTTGATGTCCAGTACTACCGGTACACGGCCGGGAGGTGGCGAGCCGGTGAAGGAGACGAGGTTGCCCGTGGCCTGCACTTCGCCTTCGCCAATCAGTGGCAGTACCTGGCGTACCTTGGCTGAGAAGACCCGGCCGGGCAGGCTGTCGAAGGCCACTTCGGCCTCTTCGCCGACCAGCAGGCGCAGCTGACTGTTCTGCCGCATCCAGGCCACGATGAAGGTGCTTTCGTCGGGCACGAAGACCATGGCCGGGCGCAGAGGCAGTTTCACCGCACGCACGCCAGGGCGCAGGAATACCTGCAACACCATGCCGTCCGACGGGGCCCTGACCACCGCACTGTCGAGGTTGAACTGGGCGCCGATCAGCTGCGCTTGCAGGTCGTCGACCCGCGCGTTGGCCTGGTCCAGGTCGCGGCGGTTGCCCAGGTTGCGCTGGGCCAGGGTGGCGGCGCGGTACTGGTCAGCCTTGGCCGAGACCAGTTGTGCTTTGATCGATTTGACCTTGCTCTCGAAGGGGGTCGGGTCGATGCGAAACAGCACGTCCCCCTGCTTGACCTTCTGGTTGGCGCGAATGGGGACTTCGACCACCTGGCCGCTGACCGAGGGCACGATGGGCACGCTGATGAAGTAGCTACGGGTCACTTCCGAGTAGGGGTGGTTGTAGTTCATGACGAACACCAGGGCCCCGACGATCACCACGCCACCCAGTGCCGCGGTGGGCACCGACCACTTGTTCAGTGGAATCTTGAAGACCTTGAAGATCACCACGCAGATCGCGGCATAGGTCAGCAGCAGCAATAGATCCATGTTATTGCTCCTCTGCGGGTTGGCTGGCGGTGGCTGGTTCAGCGGGTTTGCCCGGCGTGACCTGGGCGAGTGCGGCCTTGAGCTCAGCAACCTGTTGCTCCAGCGCTGCCAGGCGCTGTTCGTCAGCCTTGAGCGGGGTAGAGAAGCCCCAGCCGCGATCCTCTCGATACAGGGTTGCCCAGATCCACAGGAAGGGCCACAGCACATGCAGGGTGAACAGGCTGACCCAGCCGGCCACATGGATAGCGTCCTGCTGCGGGTGATTGCGGTGTTTGGCGATTTCGTAGGGAATATCGTGAATCGCGATGATGCCGTAGAACAGCACCAGTACGACGATGACCAGGATGGCCAGGGCGACGTAGTCGAGCATTTAACCTCCGCGTCCGTTGCTGGTAGAAACTGTTGCCCAGACTATCAGTGCGCAATGCGCTCTGGCGATCAAATAAACGTGCGTCAGGTGCGACGCCATGTCCATGTGGTTTCTGTGGGCTTGTCGCTAGAATGCCGGCAGCCTCACAGGGACGCCCCTTGAACCCACTCAGCCGCAATTTCCGCGATTGGCTCTACGCCTTTGCCCTGGTGGGCATGCTCCTGCGTGTGAGCATGCCGCTGTGGGCACTGCCGCAGATGAGTGAGGGCGGCTTCGTGCTGATGTGCGGCTCGCAGGGGCTGCACTGGCAGCTCGGCGAGGATGGCAAGGTCGCCTCGCAGCAGTTGCCCTGCGCCCAGTGCAGTGCGCAGGCGGCCAGCGTGCAGAGTTTCCCCTTCAGCCCACCACCGCCTCTGGTTGTGCCGGTCGAGCGTCCGCGTTTCGCCGAGGTGCTGAGCCTTCAGCCACCGTTTCTGGTAGCCCCGCCCGGCAGGGCCCCGCCACAGCTTTCCTGAATCCGCATCACTCGCCCTCGTCGCGAGGGCGTTGCGCTGTCTCACATTTCAGGAAACACCATGACTGCATCCGTTTTCATGCCGGCGCGTGCCGGCCGTCTGCCCTTCATTTTCTCTGCCCTTAGCCTGGCGATCAGCGCGCCTGCATGCGCCGAAGAAATCGCCGGCAACGAACTGACTCCCACGGTGATCACCGCCGTGCAGCAGAGTTCGCCGCTGACCATCGAGGCCGATCCCAAGAGTGCCCGCCAGCCGGTGCCGGCCAGCGACGCCAGCGACTACCTGAAGACCATTCCCGGTTTCTCCGCCATCCGCAGCGGCGGCACCAACGGCGACACGGTGCTGCGCGGCCTGTTCGGTTCGCGCATCAACCTGCGCACCGACGGTGGCCTGATGCTGGGGGCCTGCCCCGGTCGCATGGATGCGCCGAGCGCCTACATCTCGCCGGAAACCTACGACAAGCTGACCGTGATCAAGGGCCCGCAGACCGTGCTCTGGGGGCCGGGCGCCTCGGCCGGCACCGTGCTGTTCGAGCGCTTCGGCGAGCTGGGCTCGCGCCTGCATGCCAGCGTGCTGGCCGGCTCCAACGGTCGTTTCGACAAGGTGTTGGATGGCGCCGTCGGTGGCGAGCAGGGCTACCTGCGTTTTACCGGCAACCAGGCGCAGTCCGATGACTACCAGGATGGCGATGGCGATACCGTGCCCTCGCGCTGGAAGAAGTGGAACGGCGATGTGGCCATCGGCTGGACCCCGGACGACGACACCTTGCTGGAGCTGACGGCCGGCAAGGGTGATGGTGAAGCCCGCTACGCCGGGCGGGGTATGGACGGTTCGCAGTTCGTGCGTGAAAGCCTCGGCCTGCGTTTCGAGCGGGGCAATCTGGGCGGGGTGCTGGATAAGATCGAGGCACAGGTTTACTACAACTACGCCGACCACATCATGGACAACTTCAGCCTGCGTCAGCCCGACCCGAACAGCATGATGGCCATGCCCATGGCTGCGCAGGTGGACCGGAGCACCGTTGGCGGGCGCCTCGCGGCGACGTTCAAGTGGGCCGATGTGGAGCTGGTTGCCGGCGTCGACGCGCTGCGCAGCGAGCACCGTGAACGCAGCTCGACCTACAGCATGATGAACGGCTACGTCGACGCCGATGCCTACCCCTGGAGCAAGGATGCCGTCAGCCACAACTATGGGCTGTTCGGCGAGGCCACCTGGTACGCCGCCGAGCGCAATCGTCTGATCGCCGGCGCGCGTCTGGATCGCGCCTCGGCCAAGGATTACCGCGCCACCCAGCACAGCGGCATGATGTCCGTGGCCAACCCAAGCCGGGGTGACCGCCGCGAAGACACCCTGCCCAGCGGCTTCGTGCGTTACGAGCATGACCTGGCTGACGCGCCGACCACCCTGTATGCCGGCCTCGGCCATGTGCAGCGCTTCCCCGACTACTGGGAGCTGTTCTCGCCCAACTCCGGGCCGAATGGCAGCGTCAACGCTTTCGAGGGCATCCAGCCGGAGAAGACCACCCAGCTCGACTTCGGCATGCAGTACAACGGTGGCGATCTGCAGGCCTGGGCCTCCGGCTACGTCGGCCAGGTGCGCGATTACATCCTGTTCAGCTACCAGAGCGGCATGATGGGCATGAGCCGCTCGACCGCCGACAACGTCGATGCGCGCATCATGGGCGGTGAGCTGGGCGCCAGCTATCGCCTGCGCGACCACTGGAAGACCGACGCTACCCTGGCCTACGCCTGGGGCAAGAACAGCTCGGATGACCAGGCACTGCCGCAGACGCCACCGCTGGAGGCGCGTCTGGGCCTGACCTACGAACGTGAGGATTGGAGTGCTGGTGCCCTGTGGCGGGTGGTCGACAAGCAGTCGCGCGTGGCCGAGGGCAAGGGCAATGTGGTGGGGCAGGACTTCGCTGAAACCGGCGGTTTCGCTGTGTTCTCGCTCAACAGCGCCTATCGCGTCAGTGAGCACGTCAAGCTCAGTGCCGGTGTCGACAACCTGTTCGACAAGGATTACGCCGAGCATCTCAATCTCGCCGGCGACGCCGGTTTCGGTTACCCGGCCGATCCGGTGGCCATCGACGAGCCGGGGCGTACCCTGTGGGCCAAGGTCGATTTCGACTTCTAAGCCATCCCGGAGCCCGCCCATTGGCGGGCTCTTGCTGTCCGTGGAAACCCTTCGCTAATGGTCGATACCGGCTGCCCATGTGGGTGAATGACGGTTGGGGCTGGCCGTCTCCGGCGCTTTGCTGGTCTATACCCCTGGAGCGGCTGGCCGGCACCCAGGTCAAGCGCTGATCACCAGGCTACATGGCCAGCAGTGGTGGGGTGGGAGCTGGTGGCGGCGGCCAGCCGTGAACCTGCAGTACTGGCTGTTAAGTTGCGTGGCCAGGCGAGCCTCTATCGGCCATGGCCGGGCGGGTGATCGGCCCGCGCTAGTGACGTGCCTGCGCGAAACCCGCAGAATGCCGTTTTTGCTCCGTCGCCAGGTGGGGTTTTCTTTGGGTCTGTCGGGTCTTGTGCTGAATCATGCGAATGCGGTTGTTGTTACTGGGCGGGGGTAATTCCCTGGGGCAGGCGCTGGTGCGTCAGGGGGCTGAGGAGGACATTGGCTTCCTGGCGCCGCGTCCGCCGGAAGGCGGCTGGGATGCGGCAAGCCTCACCCAGTTGCTCGACGAAACGCGCCCCGATGCGCTGATCAACCTTGCCTACTATCAGGACTGGTTCCAGGCCGAGCACTTCGACGAGCCGCGTTTTGCCCAGCAGGAGCGAGCCGTCGAACGCCTGGCCGAGCTGTGCCAGCATCATGAGATTCTGCTGCTGCAGCCTTCCAGCTATCGGGTATTCGATGGCTCGCGGGCCACGGCCTATAGCGAAAAGGACGAGCCGGTGCCGCTCGGTCTGCGTGGCCAGGCCCTGCTGCGCATCGAGCAGTGCGTGCGGGCCACCTGCCCACGGCATGTGTTGTTGCGTTTCGGCTGGCTGCTGGATGACAGCGCCGATGGGCTGCTGGGGCGCTTCCTGCAGCGTGCCGAGCGCGAGCAGGAGTTGCTGATGGCGGATGACCGTCGCGGTAATCCGACCCCGGTGGACGATGCTGCACGCGTGATCCTCGCCGTGCTCAAGCAACTGGACTGCCAGAGCCCGCTGTGGGGCATCTACCATTACGGCAGTCACGAGGCGACCACGCCGTTGGCGCTGGGCCAGGCCATTCTCGGTGAGGCCCGCACCCTGCATCCGCTCAAGGTGCAGGAGATCGGCGCCCAGGCCCATGCCGCGCGGGCCGATGCCGCGGAAGAGCCGCAGCACGCGGTGCTGGCCTGCAAGAAGATCATGCACACCTTCGGCATCAAGCCGCGCGCCTGGCGAGCCGGCCTGCCGGCGTTGCTGAACCGTTACTACCGACATGCCTGAGAACCCCATGAGCGACTCTCCAATTCTGCTCACCGGCGGCGCCGGCTTTATCGGCTCGCACCTGTGCGATGCCCTGCTTGCGGCCGGTTACCGGGTGCGGGTACTGGACAACCTGTCTACCGGCCGGCGCGACAACCTGGCGCTGAGCAATCCGCGGCTGGAACTGATCGAGGGCGATGTGGCCGACGCGGCGCTGATGCGCCGCGCCGTAGCCGGATGCCAGGCGGTCGCTCACCTGGCCGCAGTGGCCTCGGTACAGGCCTCGGTGGATGACCCGGTGAGCACGCACCAGAGCAATTTCATCGGCACGCTCAACCTCTGCGAGGCCATGCGCGAGGCCGGTGTGAAACGTGTGCTGTTCGCCTCCAGCGCCGCTATCTACGGCAACAATGGCGAAGGCGTGGCGGTGACCGAGGACACCGCCAAGGCCCCGCTGACGCCCTATGCGTCCGATAAGCTGGCCAGCGAACACTACCTGGACTTCTATCGTCGCCAGCATGGCTTCACCCCGGCGATCTTCCGCTTCTTCAATATCTACGGGCCGCGTCAGGACCCGTCATCGCCCTATTCCGGGGTGATCAGCATCTTCACCGAGCGCGCTCTGGCCGGGCAGCCGATTACCGTCTTTGGTGATGGCGAGCAGACCCGCGACTTCTTCTACGTGGCGGACCTGGTGCCGCTGCTGGTGCAGGGTCTGACCGCTGCCGAGGTGGCGCCCGAGGCGGTGAATGTGGGGCACAACCAGTCGGTCAGCCTCAATCAGCTGCTGGCGGCCATTCGTCAGGTGCTCGGCGAGTTACCTGACGTCAGTTACGGCGAAGCCCGTCCGGGGGATATCCGCCACTCCCGCGCCGATAACAGCCTGCTCCGCCAGCGCTATCAGCTGGTATCCGCTACGCCGTTGGCCGAGGGGTTGGCGCGTCTGCTGGGGCGCTGATCTCGACAGGATGAAAAAGCCCCGCGGATGCGGGGCTTTTTCGTGGGGCGGGCAGGGCTTAGAACTTGTAGCCCAGGCCGATCATGTAGACGAACGGGTCGACATCCACGTCCACTTCGACCTCGCGGCCACCGTAGCTGGTGCTGCCGGTGGTGTCGATGTCGATGTAGCGCACCTGGGCGTTGAGCATCACGTTGTCGGTCAGCATGTAGTCCATGCCGATTTGCGCGGACAGGCCCCAGGAGTCGTCCAGGTCGAGGCCGCTGAAGCCCTTGTCTTCCGCCTCGCTGGACAGCTCGGTGTCGAAGAACCAGGTGTAGTTGATGCCCGCGCCGACATAGGGCTGGAAGGCGGATGCGGCGTCCAGCGGGTAGTACAGCACGCTCAGGGTCGGCGGCAGGTGCTTGAGTTCGCCGAGCTTGCCGTTGAGGCCGGCAAAGGCGCCGGGCATGCCCTTGACGCCGACGTCATGGCTGAACGGGGTGGCGGCGAGCAGCTCGACGCCGACGTGGTCGGTGACCATGTAGGCGAAGTTCAGGCCCAGCTGGGTGTCGCTGTCCAGCGTGGCCTTGGTGCCGGCCACGTCGGTGCCGAGGGCGCCGACCCAGATGTCGCTGCTGCTTTCATGCGGGTCGACGGTGATGGCGCCGGCACGGACGATGATGTCGCCGGCCTTGTGGGCCTGCGCCAGCGGCGCGCCCAGAGCAAGGGCGATCAGGGAGGTGGCGAGCAGGGTCTTCTTCATCTTGGGCTCCGTAGGATGACGGTCAGCAATGTGTGTTGGCTGACTGTCATCCTACGGAGCACCTGTAGGCGATCTCTTGACCTGGCTCAATGGCCGCGCACGCTGTGGGTGCGGCGGCCTGTCGCACTACATCTCGTAGGGATAGATTTTTTCAGCGGCAACCTGATAACCGGCGGTGCCCATTTCGCTGCTGCGCGAGCCGACCTTGAGCGGCCCTTCGATCCAGAACGGCTGGTACAGCGCATCCAGCAGCACGCCCAACTCGGCGGTGACGTGGACGATCTGGTTGGACGGCGGTGGCGGTACGTGGATGCAGGCGCCGAAGTAGGGCACGAAAAGGAACTCGGTCACCCGGCCTTCCTCGGTCACGTCCAGCGGCACGACGTAGCCGGGCAGCTTGATCTGCTGGCCGTCCAGCTCCTTGACCACCGGTGCATCCGGCATCGACTGCTGGGCCGCCGGGCCGCTCTCGGCGGCCAGGGCATCGGCCAGCTGGGTGAGGTCGTGTATTGGCATCTGCTGCTGCGGCGGCAGCGGTGGTGCATCTGCAGGAATCAGCTCGCTCCAGGTCAGCTCGCGGATATTGTCTGCCAGCGCGGGGGCTGACCCTGTTGGGATGGCGATGGCCAGCAGCAGGGCGAGCAACAGGTGACGCATGGGCAACCTCACAGACGAATGGACAGGCCGTCGGCCAGCGATTGCCGATAGGCGCGCCAGGCCGGCACGGCGCCCATCAGCAGGGCGGCCCCCAGAATACCTGCGAGCAGGCGCCACTCATAGTGGCTGGGTAGGGCGAGTGGCAGATACAGACCGTACTGTGCCTGCACCCATCCCTGACTGACGGCAATGCCGCCGTACAGCAGGGCCAGGCCCAGTACCGCGCCCGCCACGGCCAGCACCAGCGCTTCCAATACCAGCAGGCCGGCGATATGCCAGGGCCGCGCGCCCACCGAGCGCAGGATGGCCATTTCACGGCGACGTTCGTTGAGGCTGGTGAGAATCGCCGTGAGCATGCCGATCAGGCCGGTCAGCACGACGAACAGCGAGACCACGAACAGTGCCTTCTCCGCGGTGCCCATCAGGCTCCACAGCTCCTGCAGGGCCACGCCGGGGAGAATCGCCAACAACGGCTCGCCACGGTATTCGTTGACCTGGCGCTGCAGGGTGAAGGTAGCGATCTTGCTCTTCAGGCCGAGCAACATGGCGGTAATGGCTTTGGGCTGCAGCTGCAGCTCGCGCGCCTGTTCGGCCGAGACCTTGCCCGCGCCACGCGCCGGCATGCCGTTCTGCCAGTCGACATGCAGCGCTTCCATTCCCTCCAGGGAGATGTGCAGGGTCCGATCCACCGGCGTACCGGTGCGGGCGAGGATGCCGACCACGCGGAACGGCTTGTCGTCGTGCTGGGTCAGGCTGACCGTGGCAACGCCATGGGCCAGGACGATGCGGTCACCCAGCCGGTACTTCAGTGCCTCGGCCACTTCGGCGCCCAGCACCACGTCAAACAGATCGGCGAAGGGTTTGCCCTGCGCCAGCTGCAGGCTCTGGCCGCGGCCATAGTGGTAATGCTCGAAATAGCCGACATTGGTGCCCAGCACCCGGTAACCGCGATGTGAGTCACCCAGTGACAGAGGTATCGCCCACTTCACCTGAGGGTGTTTGGCCAGGGTCTCGTAGCTGTCCCAGCGGATATTGTTGGTGGCGTTACCGATACGGAACACCGAATACAGCAGCAGGTTCACCGAGCCGGAGCGGGCGCCGACGATCAGGTCGGTGCCGCTGATGGTGCTGGCGAAGCTGGCCCGCGCCTCGGTGCGCACCCGCTCGACGGCGAGCAGCAGGCATACCGAGAGGGCGATGGCGAATACCGTGAGCAGCGCGGTGAAACGGCGATTGGCCAGGCTGGCCAGGGCGATGCGCAATAAGTGCATGTCAGATCTCCGCCGGTCGAGTGGCGCGATTCAGTTCGGCCAGCGAGACGTCGCGGTCGAAGAGCGGCGCCAGGCTCTGGTCGTGACTGACGAACAGCAGGCTGGCGCCGGCCTCGCGACACTCGGCGAACAGCAGCCGGAGGAAGGCCTCGCGGGCGTCGTGATCCAGTGCCGAAGTCGGTTCGTCGGCGATCACCAGCTCCGGTTGCCCAATCAGCGCGCGGGCGGCGGCCACCCGCTGTTGCTGACCGATGGACAGCGTGTCGGCGCGGCGCTCCAGCAGTTCCGACTTGAGCCCGAGGTGGGCGAGCAGCTGCGCGGCGGCTGCAGTGACGCTACCAAAGCGTTCGACGGCACGGGCGGTACGGGTTTTCGAAAAGCGGCAGGGCAGTTCGACGTTTTCCCGCACCGAGAGAAAGGGCAGCAGATTGAATTGCTGAAAGATGTAGCCGGTGTGGTCGACGCGGAAGCGATCACGGGCACCGGACGACATCTGCGCCAGTTCCTGGCCGAGCAGGCGCAAGCTGCCGCGACCGGGTTTTTGCACGCCGCCGAGCAGGCCCAGCAGGGTGGTCTTGCCGCTGCCGCTGGGGCCCTTGAGGAACAGGCTTTCGCCGCGTTGCAGGGTGAAGGTGGGGATGTCCAGCAGCTCGGCCTGGCCGGGCCAGGCGAAGCCTACGTCGGAGAGTTCGATCAGTGCGTCGGGCATGGGCGATTCGCGTGTCGGAGGTGGTCGACAGCTTAAAGGCAAGCAAGCAACGGCGCACCCGCAAGTGCGCCGCTAAAGGTCAGAAGCTCAGGCGCGAATGGTTCGGCGTGAGTTCGGCGCCCTGCTGGCCGCTCGGGCCAATCAGCTGCACTTCCAGCTTCTCGGTGTCCGGGAAGGTGCTGAAGAAGCTGCCCAGCTCCAGGGTCTTCAATGCCTCGGCATGGGCGCAGGTGAAGTGGTAGCTGGCCTCGATATCGCTGTGTGCAGCCTCGTCTTCATGGCCATGATCGTCGTGTTCGTGTTCGTGTTCGTGCTCGTGCTCGTGCTCGGCATGTTTGGCGTCAGCGAACAGCGGGCTTTGCAGCTCGGTTTCCTTGAGGCTGCACTTGGCTTCGGCGGGCAGGGCGAACAGTGCCTGAGGCTGCTCCAACTGCTTGCGGGCGGCCGTCACCTTGGCCTTGTCGGCGTCACTGTTGGCAGCATGCTCGAAGCCAACCAGGTTCATGGCCGGGCTTTCCAGCTGGATCTCCAGGGTTTGACCGTCCAGCGCCACGTTGAGGCTGGCCACGCCATGTTCGTGTTTACCGAGGCTGCCGTGAGTTTCATGGGCATGGTCGTGATCATGCTCGTGGCTTGAGGCCTGGGCGAGCGCCAGGGGCAGCAGGGCGAGAGGGAGGGCGAGCAGGGTGCGGCGCATGGGTAAACTCCGGCGGTCGTTTTGTTAGGTTATTTTGTAACACTTGGGCGGTGCGATTGGCCAGTCTCACTTGGCGTGGCAGCATGGCTGCTGGATCTACGGGAGCGGGAACGATGCTGCGAATCAAGGGCCGGGTTGGCGAATGGCCGGTGGACCTGACGGTGGAGATGGATGCCGAGGACTGGGCTCAGCTGGCGGCTCACCTGCCGCTGGAGGCGCCGCCAGCGGTTGCCAGCCCGGCGCCGGCCGGCAGTTCGGCGGACGCTCTGTGGCCGCTGGCGCTGCAATTGTTGCAACGTGCCGGTAGCCTGGAAGGCCCGCAGCTGCTTGGCGAGTTGGCGGCATTGGCAGGCAGCGATGCGGCGGGCAAGCGTTTGTTGGTGCGCTTGCGCCATAGCGCCCAGGTGCAGGTGGAGAGCGGCGCCGATGCGCCGCTGTACCGCTGGATCGGCTAAAGGCCGCTGGCCTCAGGCCTGGCCTGCCTGGTTGATCGTCACGCCCGGTGCACCGTGCTGCAGCCGTGTGCGGATGGCGTCGGGAATGGCGGTCTTGCGGTAGTGCTGGGCATCCACCATGACGTAGGTGACTTCGCAGCGGGCAATGGCCGCCTGATCGGCGTGGCGGCGGATATCGACTTGCAGGCTGAACGAGCTGTTGCCCAGGTGCAGGGTGCTGACGTCCAGCTGCAACACGTCGTCGAAGCGTGCCGGCGCCTGCCATTCGGTCACCATGCGCACCACCTGGCTGTCCAGGCCCTGCTCCAGAAGGGCCTGGTAGCTGCCGAACACGGCGCGGTAGAACTCCGTGGCCGCCACATCGACGTAATCGCCGTAGCGGGCGTTGAACACTACCTGCTGGGCGTCGCACTCGCCGTAGCGCACCCGTAGCAGCAGGCCGAAGGGCGCCATCAGTAGATCGCCTGGTACAGCTTGCGACGGTACTGGGTGACCAGCGGATGGTCGTTGCCGAGCAGGTCGAACACCTGCAGCAGGGCCTTGTGCGCCGCGCCTTCCTGGAAGCTGCGGTTACGCACGAACAGCTTGAGCAGACCTTCCAGCGCGGCTTCGTACTGCTGGCGCGCCAGTTGCTGGATGGCTAGCTGGTAGGCCGCCTCATCATCCTCGGCGTTCTGCGCCAGGCGGCTTTTCAGCTCGGCGCTGTCCGGCAGGCTGGCGGCCTGACGCAGGAAGGTGAGCTGCGCCTTGGCGCCGGCCAGGGCCTGCTTGTGTTCGTCGCCCTTGACCGCGTTCAGCACGGCCTCGGCTTCGCCCAGTTCGCCGCGCTCGGCCAGGCAGCGGGCGTAGAGGATCAGTGCCGCGCCGTTCTCGTTGTCTTCGGTGAGGATCTGCTTGAGCAGATTTTCGGCGTCACCGAAACGTTCCTCGGCAAACAGTGCCTGGGCGGTTTCCATGGGGTCGGCCGCCAGCGGTGCCGGCTCAGCGACATGCGGCTTGAGCATCTCGCGAATCGCCGACTCCGGCTGCGCACCGGCGAATCCGTCGACCGGCTGACCGTCCTTGAACAGCACCACGGTGGGCAGGCTGCGGATGCCGAAGCGCATGACGATGTCCTGCTCGACATCGCAGTCGACCTTGGCCAGCAGCAGTTCGCCGCGGTATTCCTCGGCGATCTTCGCCAGCATCGGCATCAGTGCCTTGCACGGCGCGCACCACTCGGCCCAGAAGTCCACCAGTACCGGCTTGTGGAAAGAGTTTTCGATCACCAGCTGCTCGAAGCTGGCGGCGCCGGAAACGTCGAAGATGTAGGGAGTATCGCTCATGGGAGTTCTCGATTGGTGGTCCGCTGCGCAGGGCGGGAAACAGTGATGCGACTATAAATGCGGGCGCCGCCCGGTGGATACAAGTAGCCCGGATGCAATCCGGGGGGCTGGCTGTAACCCTCTCCCCCGCCCCTCTCCCACAAGTGGGAGAGGGGCGCGTCCGGATTGCATCCGGGCTACGGGCGCTTGGCGTGATACAGGCTGACGTTGCGAAACTCCGCCGGCTCGGCCAGGTCCGGCCAGGTGCAGGCGTCGAGCAGGCCGAGGCGGGTGTACAGCGGATGCTGGAAGTCCTTGACCCGCGAGTCGGCCACCAGCGCCTCCTTGCCGCGGCTCAGAAACGCGTCGAGCAGCGGCAGGTTGGCGCGGTCGTAGAGCACGTCGGCGACGATAATCAGGTCGAAGCGGCCGTCCTCGGCGAAGAAGTCCAGCGAGTAGCTCAGCTCCACGCCGTTCAGCTCGGCGTTGGCCCGGCAGGATTCGATGGCCAGCGGGTCGAGGTCGCAGGCCACCACTTCCGTCGCACCGGCCTTGGCGGCGGCGATGGCCGCCACACCGGAACCGGCGCCGAAATCCAGCACGCGCTTGCCGCGCACCCACTCGGGCTTTTCTGCCAGCCAGCGCGCCAGGGCCAGGCCGCTGGCCCAGCAGAAGCTCCAGTAGGGCGGCTCTTCGAGGATGCGTCGGGTTTCTTCCGGGCTGAAGCAGCGGTCCATGTTGCTCGGGTCGACCAGCCACAGGCGGATGTCGGTGCCCGGCAGGGTCTCGGCGCTCAGGCGGGCGTCGCCGAGCAGTTGTTGCAGGGCGTTCTGCAGCGTTTCAGGTGGCGTCATGGGGCTTTCACCAGCGACAGGGTGCCGACGTCGTGGCTGCCAGCCTGGGTGACCGGACGCGGAGGCAGGCGCAGGATCAGGCGCCCGGATTGGCTGATGCGGGCGCGCAGTTCGACCCGTGCAGCGCTGGGAAAAGACGCTGGGTTGAACGGCAAGCGAAACGGCAGTGCCTGGCCATCGCCCGTCAGCTTGAGACTGCCCAGCAACTGCTGCGGCCGATCGCGCTCGTCCACTACCAGCAGGGCAATTTCCACCTCGCTGCCAGGCGGTGGCGTCAGCAGGCTGCCACGCAGCTCGCGCAGATGCGCCGGCAGCGGCTGTTCGACGGGGGCGGCTGGCGTCTTCGCCGGCGCGGGTGTAGCGAGAGGCTCGGGCTGGGGTGGCTCGCTGGCGCAGGCACTCAGGAGCAGGCTCAGGCAGATCAGGAGGTGGCGAATAGTCATGGCGGCATCCGGATGCGGCGGTGCTATGTGAAATAGCGCAAAAAACGCGCGCCTGTATACCGGAAAGCCTCTGGCTTGTCTTTCTGGCGCACCCTTGCGCTACCATGAGGCACCTTTTCGCCGGGGCTTTTTCTTCATGCACTGTCCGTTCTGCGCCACCCACGACACCAAGGTCATCGATTCCCGCCTGGTCGCCGAGGGCGAACAGGTACGCCGGCGCCGCGAGTGCGTGGCCTGTGGCGAGCGTTTCACCACCTTCGAGACCGCCGAACTGGTGATGCCGCGCCTGATCAAGCAGGACGGCAGCCGCCAGCCGTTCGACGAGGAAAAGCTGCGTGCCGGCATGCAGCGCGCGCTGGAGAAGCGCCCGGTCAGTGTCGAGCGCCTGGAAGAGGCCATCGCCCATATCAAGCAGAAGCTGCGCGCCACCGGCGAGCGCGAGATCAAGTCGCTGGTGCTGGGTGAGCTGGTGATGACCGAGCTGCAGAAGCTCGACGAAGTGGCCTACATCCGCTTCGCCTCGGTGTACCGCCGCTTCCAGGACCTCAACGAATTTCGCGAGGAAATCGAGCGTCTGGCCCGGGAGCCGTCCAAGGCATGAGCCAGGTCGATCAGCAATTCATGGCCCGCGCGCTGGAGCTGGCGCGCAAGGGGCTGTATTCCACCCATCCCAATCCACGCGTGGGCTGCGTCATCGTTCGCGACGGCAAGATCGTCGGCGAAGGCTGGCACGCCAAGGCCGGCGAGCCGCATGCCGAAGTCCATGCCTTGCGCCAGGCCGGCGAGCTGGCCCGTGGCGCCACCGCCTATGTGACGTTGGAGCCGTGCAGCCATCATGGGCGCACGCCGCCTTGCGCCGAGGCGCTGGTGAGCGCGGGGGTCGCAAGGGTGGTGGCGGCCATGCAGGACCCCAATCCGCAGGTCGCCGGCAAAGGGCTGCTGCGCCTGATGGAGGCCGGCATTGCCGTGCACAGTGGAGTATTGGAGACCGAGGCGCGCGAGCTCAATGCTGGTTTCATCAAGCGCATGGAACAGAGCCTGCCGTTCGTGCGGGTCAAGCTGGCCATGAGCCTGGACGGCCGTACGGCCATGGCCAGCGGCGAGAGCCAGTGGATTACCGGTCCCGAAGCGCGCGCGGCCGTTCAGCGCCTGCGGGCGCGCTCCAGCGTGGTGATCACCGGGGCCGACACCGTGCTGGCCGATCAGGCGCGCCTGACCGTGCGTGCCGAGGAGCTGGGGCTGAATGCCGAGCTGACATCACTGGCCATCGATCGTCCGCCGCTGCGCGTGCTGATCGACGGACGGCTGCGCGTGCCGCTGTCTGTGCCGTTTTTTCAGGCTGGCCCGGCGCTGGTCGCCACCTGTGCCGCAGCCGCGGCCCGTGACCGCTTTCTCCAGGAGGGCCATGAATTGCTGGCGGTGCCGGGCAGCAATGGCCATGTCGACCTGCGCAAGCTGCTGATGGAGCTGGCCGCACGGGGTGCCAACGAGGTGCTGGTCGAAGCGGGGCCCAAGCTGGCCGGCGCCTTTGCTCGCGCGCATCTGGTCGACGAGTTCCAGTTGTTCGTCGCACCCAAGTTCCTCGGCTCCAGCGCTCGCCCGCTGCTGGACTGGCCGCTGGCGCGCATGGTCGAAGCGCAGGAACTGGAGATCCGCGATATCCGCGCAGTCGGCGCCGACTGGCGCATCACCGCCGTGCCGCGTAAGGCGTCGTAGGTCGCGTAGGTTGGGTTGAGCGCAGCGAAGCCCAACGCACTGTCCTGTGGATCGAATTGGCTCTCTTTGCTCGCCGGTTTCGGCGCGCTACATCTCAGTCCAGCCAACCCGACCCAGCCAATACGCTCCGCACCAGCCAGCCGCGAGGCAGCTGTTCGGCGCCAAACATGGCCGGGCGGTGGGCATTTGTGGTAAAAAGCCCGCCGCGACTTCTGGTCGCACGTTCTCAGGGCGGGGCGAAATTCCCCACCGGCGGTAATGGCCTCTTCGAGGTCTAGCCCGCGAGCGCCTCTCCTGCGAGAGGGTCAGCAGACCCGGTGTGATTCCGGGGCCGACGGTATAGTCCGGATAAAGAGAGAGCGGGATTCCCTCCCAGGGCGCCGTCCGTCTGCGTCCGCGAAAATCCCTATCGATCGGCATTGCCCTGTTTTTGACCAAAACAGGAGATCATCCATGCTGCATTGCACCATCTACCGGGAGGACGCATGTTCACCGGCATAATCGAATCCATCGGCAGCATCCGCGCCATGACGCCCAAGGGCGGCGACGTGCGCGTCTATGTCGAGACCGGCAAACTGGATCTGGGCGACGTCAAGCTGGGCGACAGCATCGCAGTCAACGGCGTGTGCCTGACGGCGGTCGAGCTGCCCGGTGACGGCTTCTGGGCCGACGTCAGCCGCGAGACCCTGGCGCGTACCGCCTTCGTCGACCTGAAGACCGGCAGCCGCGTCAACCTGGAAAAGGCCCTGACCCCGACCAGCCGCCTCGGCGGGCATCTGGTCAGCGGCCATGTCGATGGCGTGGGTGAAATCGTCAAGCGCGAGGAAAACGCCCGCGCCATCCAGTTCAGCGTGCGCGCGCCGCGCGAGCTGGCCAAGTACATCGCGCTGAAGGGCTCGATCACCGTCGACGGCACCAGCCTGACGGTCAATGCGGTCAACGGCGCCGAGTTCGAGCTGACCATCGTGCCGCACACCCTGGTCGAGACCATCATGGCCGACTACCGTCCGGGGCGTAAGGTCAACCTGGAGGTGGACCTGCTGGCGCGCTATCTGGAGCGCCTGCTGCTCGGCGACAAGGCCGCCGAGCCCAGCGCTTCTGGCATCAGCGAAAGTTTTCTGGCCGAACACGGCTACCTGAACAAGTGAGATTGCCAGCATGGCTCTGAATACTGCAGAAGAACTGATCGAAGACATCCGCGACGGCAAGATGGTCATCCTCATGGATGACGAGGACCGCGAGAACGAAGGCGACATCATCATCGCCTCCGAATGCGTCACCGCCGAGCACATCAACTTCATGGCCCGTTTCGCCCGTGGCCTGATCTGCATGCCGATGACCCGCGAGCGTTGCGAGCTGCTCAAGCTGCCGCTGATGGCGCCGCGCAACGGCTCCGGTTTTGGTACCAAGTTCACCGTGTCCATCGAGGCCGCCGAGGGTGTGACCACCGGTATCTCCGCCGCCGACCGTGCGCGCACCGTGCAGGCCGCCGTGGCGCGCAACGCGGTGGCCGACGATATCGTCAGCCCCGGCCACATCTTCCCGCTGATGGCCCAGCCCGGCGGCGTACTGGCGCGGGCCGGCCACACCGAGGCGGCCTGCGACCTGGCGCGCATGGGCGGCTTCGAGCCGAGTGGCGTGATCTGCGAGATCATGAACGACGACGGCACCATGGCCCGTCGCCCGGAGCTGGAGAAGTTCGCCGAGGAGCACGGCCTGAAGATCGGCACCATCGCTGACCTGATCCACTATCGCCTGATCCACGAACGCACCGTCGAGCGCGTCAGCGAACAGCCGCTGGATACCGAGCTGGGCCAGTTCACCCTGGTTACCTACCGCGACGGCGTGGAGAACACCGCGCACATGGCCCTGACTCTGGGCAAGGTGTGCGCCGAGGAGCCGACCCTGGTGCGCGTGCACAACATGGAGCCGCTGCGTGACCTGTTTCTGGTCAAGCAGCCCGGGCGCTGGAGCCTGCGTGCGGCCATGGCTGAAGTGGCCAAGGCCGGCAGCGGCGTGGTGCTGCTGCTCGGCAATCCGCTGACCGGCCCCGAGCTGCTGGCCCACCTGGGTGGCAAGCAACCGGCGCCGACCCCGGCGACCTACAGCACTGTCGGTGCCGGTTCGCAGATCCTGCGTGACCTCGGTGTGCGCAAGATGCGCCTGATGAGCTCGCCAATGAAGTTCAACGCCATATCCGGCTTTGACCTCGAAGTAGTAGAATACCTGCCCGCAGAGTAGGGCCCAGCCCAAAGACTGCTGCGCGTCGGCCATACGTCGTTGGAAATGGCCTCGGGATGCTCATTTACCTACGTAAACTCCGCTCCCTCGGCCATTTCCGCCTAGTCTGGCTCTAGCTCGCAGCCTTTGAGCAGGACCACAAGCCCGTAGGCTAACTTTTCATTACGGAATGCGAACGGCATTCCGGCTCTTTATACAGACTGAGACTCGCCATGACCCTGAAGACCATCGAAGGTACCTTCATCGCCCCGCAAGGCAAATTCGCCCTGGTGGTTGGCCGCTTCAACAGCTTCGTCGTCGAGAGCCTGGTCAGCGGCGCCGTCGACGCCCTGGTCCGCCACGGTGTGAAGGAAAGCGACATCACCGTCATCCGCGCCCCGGGTGCTTTCGAGATTCCTCTGGTTACCCAGAAAGTCGCTCAGCGTGGCGAGTTCGCCGCCATCATCGCCCTCGGTGCGGTGATCCGTGGCGGTACCCCGCACTTCGAATACGTTGCCGGTGAGTGCACCAAGGGCCTGGCCCAGGTGTCCATGGAATACGGTGTGCCGGTCGCCTTTGGCGTGCTGACCGTCGATTCCATCGAGCAGGCCATCGAGCGTTCCGGCACCAAGGCCGGTAACAAAGGCGCCGAAGCCGCTCTCTCCGCCCTGGAAATGGTCAGCCTGCTGGCGGCCTTGGAGGCCAAGTGAGCCTGAATCACGACGACAGCCAGGACGCACCGCAGCCCAAGGCCAAGGGCAAGATCGCCCAGCGCCGCGTGGCCCGCAGCCTGGCCATGCAGGCGCTGTATCAGTGGCAGATGGCCGGTCAGTCGCTGAACGAGATCGAAGCGCAGTTCCGCGTCGATAACGACTTCAGCGGCGTCGACGGTGCCTACTTCCACGAGATCCTCACCGGTGTGGCCCGGCAGAAGCCGGAACTGGACGAAGCATTTACGCCCTTCCTGAGCATCCCGCTGGACGAGCTGGACCCGGTCGAACTGGCCATCCTGCGCCTGTCGGCCTGGGAGCTGAAGGATCGCGTTGACGTGCCGTACAAGGTGGTGATTAACGAAGGCATCGAGCTGGCCAAGGTGTTTGGCGCCACTGACGGGCACAAGTTCGTCAACGGTGTGCTGGACAAGCTGGCACCGGTGCTGCGCGCGGCCGAAGTCAAGGCCAACAAGCGCTGAGACATTGGGCGAGTTCGAGCTGATCCGCCGCTACTTTGCCGCCTCGCCCTGTGCGCAGGCGGCCTCTGGCGTGGCACTGGGTATCGGCGACGACTGCGCCCTGCTGCAACCGGGGGCAGGCCAGCAACTGGCCGTCTCCACTGACACCCTGGTCTGCGGCGTCCATTTCCCTGTTTCCTGCGATTCCTTCCTGCTGGGGCAGCGCGCGCTGGCGGTGAGTGTCAGCGACCTGGCGGCCATGGGCGCCGAGCCGCTCGGCTTCACTCTGGCGCTGACCCTGCCCGACGCCGATGCGCATTGGCTGGAGGGCTTCAGCCGGGGCTTGTCGCAGATGGCTGAGGCCTGTGCTATCGCGTTGGTCGGTGGCGACACCACCCGTGGGCCGCTGAGCCTGACCCTGACCGTGTTCGGCCAGGTGCCGGCCGGGCAGGCGCTGCCCCGGTCCGGGGCGCAGCCGGGCGATCTGCTCTGCGTCGGTGGCAGCCTCGGCGATGCTGCCGGTGCCTTGCCGCTGGTGCTGGGAGAGCGCGAGGTAACGGACGAGGATGCCGACTGTCTGCAGCAACGCTATTGGGCGCCGCAGCCGCAGCTGGCCCTGGGGCAGTGGTTACGCGGTCGGGCCACGGCGGCGCTGGATATTTCCGACGGTTTGCTGGCCGACTGTGGGCATATCGCCAAGGCTTCTGGCGTGGCACTGCAGATCGAGCGTGACCGCTTGCCGCTCAGTCCGGCGCTGCGCCGCGTGGCCGGCGATCAGGCGCTGGCCTGTGCGCTGGCCGGTGGCGATGACTACCGGCTGGCCTTTACTCTGCCGGCTGAACTGCAGCCGAACCTGCAGGCTCAATGGCCTGAGACTGCGGTGATCGGTCGGGCCGTGGCCGGGCAGGGCGTGCAACTGCTCGACGGCCAGGGGCGCAGTGTCGAGCTGCCACGGGCCGGCTATCAACATTTCGGACAAAGCTTAGGGATGCAAGGTGACTGAAGTCGTGAAAGTCGCACCGCAGGTGTGGCGCAACCCCTGGCACTTCCTGGCCTTCGGCTTCGGCTCCGGGCTGCTGCCCAAGGCGCCCGGCACCTGGGGGTCGCTGGTGGCCATTCCCTTTATCCCGCTGTGGCAGATGCTGCCGGACTGGGGCTACTGGCTGATGCTCGGCATCACCATGCTGTTCGGTTTCTGGGTCTGCGGCCGGGTGGCCGAGGACATGGGCGTGCATGACCATGAGGGCATCGTCTGGGATGAAATGGTCGGCATGTGGATCACCCTCTGGCTGGTGCCGGAGGGTTGGTACTGGCTGCTGCTAGGCTTCGTGGTATTCCGGGTGTTCGACATCCTCAAGCCCTGGCCGATCCGCTGGATCGATCGACATGTGCACGGTGGTGTCGGCATCATGTTGGACGATGTGCTGGCTGGTGTATTCGCCTGGCTGGCCATGCAGGTGTTGGTCTGGGGGCTGACCTGAGGCGGAGGTAAGCATGCGTGTTTGCTGGTGGGCGCTGCTGATGTGCCTGGCCTGGCCGAGTGCCTGGGCCGACCCGGCACTGCCGACGGATATCCAGCTGGTCAGCGAATACTGGCCCAGGCATACCAATCCGGATGGCAGTGGGGTGGCCTGGGAGATCATGCGTGAAGTGTTCGAGCCCGCTGGCGTGGCTGTTGCGGCGCGTAACGAGCCCTATATGCGTTCCATCGGCCTGGTGCAGCGGGGTGAGGCCGATGCCTGGCTGGGGTCCTACGCCAACGAAATCAGCGAGCGGGTCATCTACCCGCATCACGCCTATGACGCTGACCGTATTCAGGCGCTCGGCTTGGTCTCGCAACCGCAACCCACACTGGACACTCTCAGTCGCTTTCACCTGATCTGGATTCGTGGCTACGGCTACAACGAGTACCTGCCGGGGCCGCTGCGTTTTCAGGAAGTCGAACGGCGCAACGGTATCCTCGACATGCTGGTGCGCAATCGTGCCGACTTCTACATCGATGCCAGCACCGAAGTGGCTGACGTACTGGCTGCCAGCCGGGAAGCGGAACGGTTCCGCACCTATGACCTGACCCGCTTGCCGCTCTACCCGGGCTTTGCCGATACTGCCCGCGGTCGTGCCCTGGCCGAGTTATATGACCGGCGCATGGCCGAGCTGATACGTGCGGGCAGTCTGCGGCCGATTTTCCGCCGCTGGCAGCAACCGTATCCATTCGACAAGGACATGGAGAACCCTAATGCGTCGCCTTGAGCTTTTCGCCGCCTGCCTGTTGCTGATCCTGAGCCCCGTATCGCATGCCGAGCCGCAGGTGCAGGTGGTCGGTCTGTTCCCCGATGCTGCCGTGCTGCTGGTGGATGGCCAGCGCAAACTGGTGCGTTCCGGGCAGACCGGGCCCGGCGGGGTCAAGGTGGTCAGTGCCAACAGCAAGGGCGCGGTGCTGGAGATCGGCGGCGTGCAACGCAACTATTCGCTGTCACGCGAGTACAACCAGTCGGGCAGCAGCGAGCCACAGCGCTCCCAGCTGAGCATCAGTCGCGGCGCCGGTAACCACTACTGGGTTGCTGGCTCCATCGAGGGGCACCCGGTGCAGTTCCTGGTGGATACCGGTGCCACCTCGGTGGCGATGAACGAAGGCCAGGCACGACGGCTGGGCATCGATTACCGAGTCAAGGGCCGGCCGATGGTGGCCAGCACCGCCGGTGGCAATATCCGCGCCTGGAGCATCAAGCTCGACAGCGTCAAGGTCGGCGGCCTGGAAGTGCTCGGCGTGGAAGCCGCAGTACTGCAAGGCGACGCTCCTACCGAGGTGCTGTTGGGCATGAGCTTCCTCAGCCGGGTGCGCTGGCGCGAAGACAATGGCGTACTGCTGCTGGAATCCAAGCTGTAAGGCGCAACCCTTCGGTTTCTTCGATCCTTATCCTCGATAATTCAGGCTGCGCCGGGCGGCGCTGCGACTGGTACAATGCCGGCCTTTTCTGCCGAACCTCATCAGGAGCTACCGGTGTCTGTCGTCTTCGTCGCCGCCTCCCAACTGCCCACACCCTTCGCGGTGTTCACCATGCACGGTTTCCTCGATGAGGAGAGCGGCAAGGAGCACGTGGCCCTGACCCTGGGCGACGTCGCCGATGGTCAGCCGGTGCTGGGTCGTCTGCATTCCGAATGCCTGACCGGCGATGCCTTGTTCAGCCAGCGCTGCGATTGCGGCGACCAGCTCGAAGCCGCCCTGCGCGCCATCGCCGCCGAGGGCCGCGGCGTACTGCTGTACCTGCGCCAGGAGGGCCGCGGCATTGGCCTGCTCAACAAGATCCGCGCCTACGAGCTGCAAGACGCCGGCGCCGACACGGTCGAGGCCAACGAGCGCCTGGGCTTCGCCGCCGACCAGCGCGACTACTCGATCTGCCAGCCGATGCTCGACCATCTGGGCATTCGCAGCGTCAATCTGATGACCAACAACCCGCGCAAGGTCAAGGCGCTGGAAGGTTTCGGCGTGCGCGTGGCCGAACGCCGCCCGCTGGAAATTGCCCTCAACCCCTACAACCGCAAGTACCTGGCGACCAAGGCCGGCAAGCTCGGCCACATGCTGGGCCTGCAGCACCAGGAAGAAACCGAATGACCCGCGCCGAGGTGCGTCGTCGACTGGCCCTGGAATGGTGGCGCTGGCTCGGCTTCGCCCTGGCGCCGCTGTTCTTCCTCAATCTGCTGTTCGGTGACAGTCAGGCCCTCGGCAGCGTGCTGGAGATGCCGCTGTTCATCGCCGGCGTCGCCTCGATGTTCGTCAGCCTGCCGCTGTTTTCCGCCTACAAGCGCGCGCTGATCGCCACCGAGCAGGCGCTGGACAGCGAAGCCGAGCGCGACGCCTGGCTGGAGCTGGCGCGGCAGCGGCGCAAGGCCTTTCTCGGCGCCGTGCTGCCGGCCTGGATCGGCGCCATCGCCCTGTTCACCGGGCTGCATGCGGTGGCTCTGTTCCTGCTGGCCATGAGCAGCGTGGTGCTGCTCTGTCTGTACCGTATTCCTCGCCAGCTCGGCTGATGCGCGCACTGCTGGCCGCCGGCCTGCTGCTGATCTGTGCCGCGGCGCAGGCAGCCGAGCGGGTGGTCAGCCTGGCCCCCTCGATGTCGGAAATCATGCTGGAGCTGGGCGCCGAGTCGCGTCTGGTCGGCATGCTGGATGGCGGCGAGCGGCCGGCAGGCCTGGCGGACTTACCGACGGTTGGCCGCTTCGGCAGTCTGGATGTGGAAAGCCTGCTCAGCCTCAAACCCGACCTGATCCTGCTCACCCCCGGCAGCCTGTCTGATGCCCAGCGCCAGCAACTGACCGACCTGGGGCTGGCTCTCTACCTGAACGAGGCGCGCGACTTCGACCAGCTGGCCGAGGCGTTCGCCGAGATCGGCGCGCGGGTCGGCCAGCCCGAGCGGGGCGCAGACCTGCGTGCACAGTTCCGCGACGGCATGCAGGCGCTGCGCCAGCGCTATCGCCGCTCGCCGGCGGTGCCTGTGTTCTACCAGATCTGGCACCAGCCGCTGTACACCATCGGCACTCGCCAATTGATCGGTGAGGCGCTGCAGGTCTGCGGCGCACGCAATGTCTTCGCCGACCTCACGCTGCCGGCACCTCAGGTCAGTGTCGAGGCCGTACTGGCGCGAGCACCCGAGGTGATCCTCGGCGGCAGCGGTGCCGAGCTGCAGCACTGGCAGGCCTGGCCGCAACTACCAGCGGTGCGTCTGAGGCAAGTCTGGACGGTGCCGGACAAGGGCCTGGAACGACCCAGTTTTCAGATGTTGGCAGCGACTGCCCGCTTGTGCGAGCAGTTGGCCCAAGCGCGCTAGGCGGGCGCGATGTGCGTTGTTTACTCAGCATCAGGCTGAAAAAAGGCCCCGGAGGGGGCCTTTGTCGTTTTACAGCGCGGGGGTCCAGGTCAGGCCGAGCAGCAGGCTGCGCGGGGTTTCCTGGTAGCCGTAATAGCGGTAGTCGCCGGCGTACTGGTACAGCGCGGTACTGTAGTCCTTGTCCAGCACGTTGGCGAGCTTGAGGTCGAAGGCCAGCTCGGTGCTGGCCTGCCAGCTGCCGCGCAGGTCGAGTACGCCGTAGCCGGCGATCTCGCGGCTGTTGGCGACGTCGTCGTAGCGCTGGCTGTAGGCCTGCCAGGTGGCGCCGACATTGAAGTCACCGAGGCGGCGATCGAGATCCAGGCTCAGGTGGCGCTTGGCGCGGCGGGCCAGGGTGTGGCCGCTGTCGCGGTCACGCGGGTCAATGATGCTCAGCGACAGGTTGCCGGTCCAGGCGCCGAGTTGCTGCTGCAGGCTGGCCTCGAAGCCGTTGATGCGCGCCTGGTCGACGTTGTAATTGCGACCGATGAAGGTCGAGCTGTCCCACACATAGGTGATCAGGTCCTCGACGTCGGTGCGGTACAGCGAGGCCTCCAGGCGCGTGTTTTCGGCCAGCTGGCTGCGCCACTGCAGCTCGTAGCTCCGCGAACGCTCCGGGTCGAGGTTGGGGTTGCTGCCCCAGTCATCCGGGCCGTAGAGGTCGTTGAAGGTCGGCACGCGGAAACCTTCGGCGTACGACAGCACCAACTCGTTGGCCGCGTTCAGCGGCAGGGTCAGCGCGGCGTTCCAGGTGTTTTCGCTGCCGTACTGCTCGTTCTTGTCGTGGCGCAGGCCTAACTCGGTGGAGAAGTGTTCGCCCTGGTAGCCGTGCTGGATAAAGACGGCCTGGTTCCAGCGCTCTTCTTCGCTGTAGGCGGTGCTGCTGTGCAGGGTGTCTTCCTGGTAGTCCAGGCCAACGCGCAGCTGCTGGCCGTTGCCGAGCTGCAGGGTGTTCAGCCAGGCGGCCGAGTCGCGGTAGGTGTTGAACACATCGCTACCGGGGTAAAGCTTGTCGAAATCTTCCTGCTTGTCTTCGCTGTGACCCAGCTCCAGGCGGCTGCTCCAGCTGTCCGCGAGGTTGGCGTCGACGTAGGCGGAGACGCTGCTTTGACTGAATTCGCTCCAGTTCTCGGCCGGGTAGCTGAGGTAGGTGCTGTTGTCGAAGCGGCCGTAGGGGTTGTCGTACTCACTCTTGCCACGCTGGTCGAGGGCGCTCAGGCCGATTTCCAGATCATCGCTCAGGCTGTGGGCCAGGTTGAGGCTGAAGCTGCGGTTGCGGAAGGCATCGTGGTCGGCGTCGGAGGTGTAGGACACATCGCTGCGGTCGATACCGTCGGTTTCTTCCAGGCTGCCGGTCAGGTTGTAGCGGGTACGGTCGTCGCCACCGGACAGGCCCAGGCTGCGCTCCCAGGTGCCTTCGCTGCCGCCGGCCAGGCGCAGGTAGGGATGCAGGCCTTCGCCCTCGCCGCGGCGGGTGAAGATCTGCACCACACCGCCCAGGGCATCGGCGCCGTACATGGCCGAGCGCGAACCGCGCAGCACTTCGACACGCTCGATCTGCTCAACGCTGAGAAACTGCAGCGCCGCGCCGCCGGAGGAGGCCGAGCCGATGCGCACGCCGTCGATCAGCACCAGGCTCTGGGCATTGCTGGTGCCGCGGATGAACAGGCTGGTGTTGGCGCCACGGCCGCCGTTGAGGATGACCTGCACGCCCGGCACCCGGCTCAGCAGTTCGCCGACGCTGCTGGGGTTGAGGCGCTCGATATCCTTACGGGTGAACACGCTGATCGCCGCGCTGCTCTCGCCGCGTTGCTGCACGTCGCGGTTGGCGGTGATGACGGTATCGGAGAGTTTCAGCGCCTGATCACGGGACAGATCATCGGCGACGGCCAGGCCGGGGGCCAGGGCCACGGCGAGGGCTAGACGGGACAGCTTCATGCAAGGTTCCTCAAAGAATGCACACTTCGAGGAGGGCGGGAGACAGGCGCGCACGGGCGCCTGACGGTGCGGCCCTCCGCAACACCAGTCGAAATCCGTCAGGCCGGTCTCCGGACTCTCGACGCCGGCCGGCTCGCCTTCCCGGATAACTCCAGTGGCTGTTGAGCGGGCCTGCGAGCCTGGGCTCGCGGTCGATTACCGTTGCGGGGGCAGTGCCGGGATTGCCTATTGGCGCACCGGCTTCCCGATTATCGCTGGCCTTGGCCAGCGCACCTGTCAGAAAGAAAAACGCCGCGCACCTTAGTGCACGGCGTGGCCAAGCTCAAGCAAGTTTACGGCGGTTCAACATGAACCCTGTTCAAGCTGCTGCAGACGGCGACGGACGGCCGCCTCGATGCCGGCTTCGTCCAGACCGCATTCAGCCAGCATCTGCGCCGGCTTGGCATGCTCGACGTAGTAGTCGGGCAGGCCCAGGTGCAGCAGTGGCATGACGATATTCTCGGCGGCGAGGAATTCGCTCACCGCGCTGCCGGCGCCACCCATTACGCTGTTTTCCTCGAGGGTCACCAGCAGTTCGTGGCTGGCGGCCAGCTCGCGCAGCAAGGCTTCGTCCAGGGGTTTGACGAAACGCATGTCGACCACGCTGGCATCCAGGGTTTCGCCCACGCGCAGGGCCTCGGCCAGTTGCACGCCGAACACCAGCAAGGCGGTGCCCTTGCCCTGGCGGCGTACCACGGCCTTGCCGATCTCCACGGCGTTGAGGGCCGGGTCGATGGCGGCATTCGGCCCGCTGCCGCGCGGATAGCGCACCGCGGCCGGGCCGTTGAACTGGTGACCGGTGGTCAGCAGCAGGCGCAACTCGTTCTCGTCGCTGGGCGTCATCACCAGCATGCCGGGGATGCAGCGCAGGTAGGACAGGTCGAAGCTGCCGGCGTGGGTCGGGCCGTCTTCGCCGACCAGGCCGGCGCGGTCGATGGCGAACAGCACATCGAGGTTCTGCACCGCGACGTCATGGATCAGCTGGTCGTAGGCGCGCTGCAGGAAGGTCGAGTAGATCGCCACCACCGGCTTGGCGCCCTCGCAGGCCATGCCGGCCGCCAGGGTCACGGCGTGCTGCTCGGCGATGGCGACGTCGAAATAGCGCTCCGGGAAGCGTTCGCTGAAGGCCACCAGGTCGGAGCCTTCCTTCATTGCCGGGGTGATGCCGAGCAGGCGCGGGTCGGCAGCCGCCATGTCGCACAGCCACTGGCCGAACACCGCGGAGTACTTCGGCCCGGCGGCTTTCTTCGGCTCGCCCTGGGGCTTGTTGATCGGGTCCAGCTTGGTGATCGCGTGGTAGCCGATCGGGTCGGCCTCGGCGGGGGCGAAGCCCTTGCCCTTCTTGGTCACCACATGGAGGAACTGCGGGCCTTCGAGGTCGCGCATGTTGCGCAGGGTGGCGAGCAGGGTCGGCAGGTCGTGGCCGTCGATGGGGCCGACATAGTTCCAGCCCAGCTCCTCGAACAGGGTGCCGGGGACCAGCATGCCCTTGGCGTGTTCCTCGACCTTGCGCGCGATCTCCCAGGCGCCGGGCAGGCGCGAGAGGATCTTCTTGCTGCCTTCGCGCATGCTCGAATAGGTGCGGCTGGAGATGATCTTGGCCAGGTAGTTGGACAGGCCACCGACGTTCTTGGAGATCGACATGTCGTTGTCGTTGAGCACCACCAGCATGTCAGCCTTCACATCGGACGCATGGTTGAGCGCCTCGAAGGCCATGCCGGCGGTCAGCGCGCCGTCGCCGATCACCGCCACGCTCTTGCGCTTGCTGCCCTGCAGCTTGGCGGCGATGGCCATGCCCAGTGCGGCGCTGATGCTGGTGCTGGAGTGGCCAACGCCGAAGGTGTCGTACTCGCTCTCGCTGCGGCGCGGGAAGGCGGCCAGGCCGTCTTTTTGGCGCAGCGTGCCCATGCGTTCGCGACGGCCGGTGAGGATCTTGTGCGGGTAGGCCTGGTGGCCGACGTCCCACACCAGGCGGTCATCCGGGGTGTCGAAGATGTAGTGCAGGGCGATGGTCAGCTCGACCACGCCGAGGCCGGCGCCAAAGTGCCCGCCGGTCTGGCCGACGCTGTACAGCAGGTACTGGCGCAGCTCGTCGGCGAGGCTTTCCAGCTCGCTCTCGGCCAGGTGGCGCAAGCCATCCGGGGTGTCGGCACGGTCGAGCAGCGGCGTGACGGGACGCTCGCGAGGGATCTCGTGGAAGGTGGTCGGCATCAGGCGAATCGTTATAGGTATGCAAAAGATGCAGCAGTTTACCTGATGCGTCGTGCCTCGCCCAATTCGCGCCGATGACGCGGCTATTGGTCGCGGTAATGGCGGCCGAGGAAGTCCAGCAGCAGGGCGTTGACCCGCCCCGGCTGCTGGCCTTGCAACCAGTGCCCGCACTCGCTCAGCAGGTGTTGCTCCAGGCGCGGCACGCGTTCGGCCATGCGCTTGAGGGTATGGGCCTCCAGGCGGGCGACCGGGTCCTGTTCGCCGACCAGGAACAGGGTCGGTTGCTCGACCTGGCACCCGGCCAGTGGTTCGGTTTCCTGCCAGCTGCGCTCGAAGTTGCGGTACCAGTTCAGCGGGCCGCGAAAGCCGCGGGCCAGGGCCTGGCGGTAGTGGGCGAACTGCGCTTCGCTGCACCAGGTCGGCAGGGCGGGATGTTCGTCGAGGCCGTCGAACAGGCGTGCACCGGCCGGTTTGTCCTGCAGCAGGGCGTCGCCCAGGTCGGCCAGCAGCAGGCGCAGGCTGCGCTCGATATTGGCGTCCAGTTCGGCCTCGGCGATGCCCGGCTGCTGGAAGTAGAGGATGTAGTTGAAGCGCCCGGCATAGGCCTCGTGCATGATCTCGATGGCCGGGCGCTTGGGCCGTCCGCCGAAGGGCACCGACATGGCCGCCAGCACCTGCACCCGCGCGGGCTCCAGCAGGGCCAGGTGCCAGGCCACCGGCGCGCCCCAGTCGTGGCCGACCATGCACACGCGCTGGTGGCCGAAGTGATCCATGGCGGCCTGGATGTCCGCGCACAGGGTCAGCAGCGAATAGGCCTCAGGCTCGGCCGGTGCGCTGCTGGCGCCGTAGCCGCGCATCTCCGGGGCGAAGGCGCGATAGCCGGCCTCGGCCAGGGCCTGCAGTTGTGGCGCCCAGGAATGCCAGCACTCGGGGAAGCCGTGCAGTAGCCACACCGGGCGGCCGTCGCGCGGGCCGCAGGCATGGACGCTGAGCTGGATGCCGTTGACCTGCAGGGTTTGCTGTTCGATGGCGTGCATGGACGTGTCCTTACCAAGTGTCGACGAAGGGGCGTTTCTTGCCGCTGCGCACCGGCGGCAGCGGCGTGGCGTTGAGGCCGCGCAGCAGCCAGGCGCGGCTCTCGGCCGGGTCGATCACCGCGTCGATCTCCAGATAGCTGGCCATGTTCAGGCCCTTGCCGCGCTGGTAGGCCTTGCTCACCAGCTTGTCGAACAGCGCCTGGCGCGCTTCTTCGGTCTCCTGCGCCGCCAGCTCCTTGGAGAAGCCCAGGCGCACCGCGCCTTCCAGCCCCATGGCGCCGAACTCGCCACTGGGCCAGGCCGCGGTGAACAGTGGCGAGTGAAAGCTGCCGGCGGCCATGGCCTGGGCGCCGAGGCCGTAGCCCTTGCGCAGCACCAGAGTGAAGAAGGGTACCGACAGGCTGGCGGCGGCGACGAACATGCGCGACACGTGGCGCACCGTGCCCTGCTTCTCCGCGTCGGGGCCGACCATGAAGCCGGGGGTGTCGCACAGCGAGACCATGGGGATGTCGAAGGCATCGCACAGCTGCATGAAGCGTGCGGCCTTGTCGCCCGCCACCGCGTCGATGGCGCCACCCAGGTGCGCGGGGTTGTTGGCGATCAGGCCGAAGGGCTTGCCTTCGATGCGGATGAAAGCGGTGATCAGCCCCGGCGCGAACTGGCGGCGCAGCTCCAGCACGCTGCCCTCGTCGGCCAGGGCGGCGATCACCTGGCGGATGTCGTAGACGCGCAGGCGGTTTTCCGGGATCAGGTGGCGCAGTGCGCGCTGGTCCGCGCATTGCCAGTCGGCCAGTGGGCCCTGGAAGTAACTCAGGTACTGTTTGGCGGCAGCGACGGCCTCGGCCTCGTTCTCCACCAGAATGTCGATCACCCCGTTGGGGCCCTGCACGGCGCTGGGGCCGACTTCTTCCGGTCTGTAGCTGCCCAGACCACCGCCTTCGATCATCGCCGGCCCGGCCATGCCGATGGTCGCGTCCTGGGCGGCGATGATCACGTCGCAGCAGCCGAGCAGCGCGGCGTTGCCGGCGAAGCAGCGGCCGGAGACTATCCCTACGGTAGGGACCAGGCCGGACAGCTTGGCCATGCCGATAAAGGTGTGGCAGTCCAGCCCGGCCACACCGACGAAGTCGGTATCGCCCGGCCGGCCGCCGCCGCCTTCGGCGAACAGCACCACCGGCAGGCGCCACTGTTCGGCCAGGCTGAGCATGCGGTCGGTCTTCTTGTGGTTCATCACGCCCTGGGTGCCAGCGAACACCGTGTAGTCGTAGGCGATGGCCATGCAGCGTGCTGGCTGGCTGCCGAACTGCGCGGCATTGACCGTGCCGATGCCCGCCACCAGACCATCGGCCGGGCTCAGTTCCAGCAGCTCCTCGGCCGAGCGCCGGCGGCGCTGGGCGGCCAGGGCCATGGCGCCGTATTCGATGAAGCTGTCGGCATCCAGCAGGTCCGCCAGATTTTCACGCACGGTGCGCTGGCCGGTCTTGCGGCGCTTGGCCACGGCGGCCGGGCGCCTCGCGTCGCTGAGCAGGGCGTGGCGCTCCAGCACTTCGGCCAGGTCGGCGCGGATGTGGTCGAGGTCGAGGGCCTGCTCGTCCTGTTGGCCGTCGCCGTTGACCTCGCCCGGCTCGATAAACAGCAGCGCCTGGCCTTCGCCCAGCGCATCGCCCGGCTGAGCGGCCAGGGCGCGGACGATGCCACTGCACTCGGCGCGCACCACGAACTCCATCTTCATCGCCTCCAGCACGGCGATCTGCTGGCCGACGGCGACGCTGTCGCCTTCCGCGACCTCCAGGCTGACCAGCACGCCGGTGCTCGGCGTGTTCAACGCCAGGCTGCCGGGCGGGGCCTCGACCTGCTGCTGGCGGGCGCCGGCGTCGTGGCCGGCAGCGCTGAAGTAACGATGGGCATGGGCTTCGCGGCGTGGCGCCAGCAGGCTTTCCATTTCGCGCTCGACGAAGCGGGTGTCGACCCGGTTGCTCTGCACGGCCTCGTGCTGCAGCAGGTTCTGCAGCAGGTGGACGTTGCTGGCCACGCCTTCGAGGCGGAACTCGCACAGCGCGCGATAGGCGCGGCGCAGGGCGGCGGGGTAGTCGCTGGCGCTGGCGATCAGCTTGGCCAGCAGCGAGTCGTAGGCCGGGCTGACCGGGTAGCCGGCGTAGCCATAGCCATCCACGCGCAGGCCCGGCCCGGACGGCGGCTGGTAGGCGCTGAGCGTGCCGGCGGCCGGACGGGTACTGCCGTCGGCGTGCTGGCTTTCCAGGTTGATGCGCAGCTGTATGGCGCAGCCCTGTGGCCGCGGTGGTTGCAGCAGGACGAGGTCGCCGAGGCTGGCGCCGGCGGCCAGGTGCAGCTGGGTGTGCAGCAGGTCGACGCCGGTGATCTGCTCGGTCACCGTGTGCTCCACCTGCACCCGCGGGTTGGCTTCCATGAAGTAGAAGCGTTCGCCGGCCAGGAGGAACTCGAAGGTGCCGATGCCCTGGTACTTCACTTCGCTGGCCAGTTGCAGGGCGCAGGAGATGATGGCCTCGCGAATGCCTGCATCGAGGTCGGGGCTGGGGGCGATCTCGATCAGCTTCTGGTTACGCCGCTGCAGGCTGCAGTCGCGCTCCCACAGGTGGCTGACCGCGCCGCTGCCATCGCCGAGCACCTGCACCTCGATGTGGCGGGCCTCCTGCACCAGCTGTTCGACATACAGCGCGCCATTGCCGAAAGCTGTCTGCGCCTCCGACTGGCAGCGGGCGTAGGCCTCGGTAAGCGCGTCAGCCTCGCTGACCGCGCGCATGCCGCGCCCGCCGCCGCCGGCCAGGGCCTTGAGCATCAGTGGGCCGTGTGCGGCGAAGAAGGCCTGCGCCTCGTCCAGGCTGACGGCGTGATTGAGCCCGGCCACCAGCGGCGCGCCGCAGCGTTCGGCCAGGGCGCGGGCGGCGGCCTTGTCGCCGAACAGTTCCAGCACCTCGGGCGCTGGGCCGACAAAGGTCAGCCCGGCGGCCTGGCAGCGACGGGCGAACTCGGCGTTCTCGGCGAGAAAGCCGTAGCCGGGGTGAATTGCCGTGCAGCCCTGCTCGCGGGCGATGGCGATTAGCTGATCCATGTCCAGATAGGCCGGCACGCTACGGCCCTTGAGCGCTACGGCCAGATCGGCCTTGCGCGTGTGCAGGCTGGCGCCGTCGTCTTCGGCGAACACGGCGACCGAGTGGATGCCGAGGTCGGCACAGGCCTGGGCAATGCGGATGGCGATCTCGCCGCGATTGGCGATCAGCAATGAGGTGAAAGGCATGGCCAGCCGGCTCCAGTCTGGTTCTTGTAATCGAGCCATCTTAGGCGCCGGGCGGCGAGGGTAAAGCAAGCCTGATCAGGCGAAAGGCAAGGTATTGATGCGAGTGATGGTGACGGCGCTTAGTGGCGACGCTCAACGATGTAACGGGCCAGCTCGCGCAGCGGCTCGGCGCTGTCGCCGAACAGGCGCAGGGCGTGCAGGGCCTGGTCGCGCAACTCCAGGGCGTAGGCCTTGGCCGCGTCGAGGCCGAGCAGGGCGGGGTAGGTGGGCTTGTGGTTGGCCTCGTCCTTGCCCTGGGTCTTGCCCAGGGTGGCGGTGTCGCTTTCCACGTCGAGGATGTCGTCCTGCACCTGGAACGCCAGGCCGATGGCACGGGCGTAGTGTTGCAGCGAGCGCAGCGCCGTGTCGTCGGCATTGCCGCTGGCCAGGGCGCCGAGGTGCACGCTGGCTTCGATCAGGGCGCCGGTCTTGTGCCGGTGCATGGTTTTCAGGGCCTGCTGGTCGATCTGCTTGCCCACCGATTCGAGATCGATGGCCTGGCCGCCGACCATGCCCGCCGCGCCAGCGGCACGGGCCAGGCCGAGCACCATGGACAGGCGCAGGTCGGCATCGCGCGGGTTGCGCCGGGCATCGGCCAGGGCTTCGAAGGCCAGCGCCTGCAGGGCGTCGCCGGCGAGGATCGCGCAGGCTTCGTCAAAGGCCTTGTGGGTGGTCGGCTGGCCGCGGCGCAGGTCATCGTCGTCCATGGCCGGCAGGTCGTCATGCACCAGGGAATAGGCATGGATCAGCTCGACCGCGCAGGCGGCACCGTCAGCCTGAGCCAGATCACCTTCCAGCGCCTCGCACGCGGCGTAGACCAGCAATGGGCGCACCCGCTTGCCGCCATTCACCACGCTGTAGCGCATGGCCTGGTACAGACGGGCCAGCTCGGGGCGGGGTGGTTCGAACAGCTCTGCCAGTGCGGCGTCGACACGGGCGGCGCAGCGCTGCTGGTATTCGCCGATCATGCCTGCTGGTCCGCGTCGAAGGGTGCCTCTTCCAATTCGCCGTCGCGCTCCAGGAGGATCTGTACCTTCTGCTCGGCTTGGGCCAGGGCAGCCTGGCAGTCGCGGGTCAGGCGGATGCCTTGTTCGAAAGCACCGAGGGAGTCTTCCAGGGACAGCTCGCCGCTTTCCAGGCGCTCGACCAGCGTTTGTAGCTCGGCGAGGGAGGTTTCGAAGTCGGCGGCTTTCTTGCGGGCCATGGCGTGGGTCTCGGTAGCAGGTTCGGAACGGGCGCGACACTAGCAGGCCACGCCCGGTGGGGCAAATCAGGCGGCGAAGTAGGTGGCGTGGAAGTAGTACAGCGTCATGCCGCTGCCGACCAGCAGTACCAGGGCGCGCAGCAGGCGCGGTGGCAAGTGCTCGCCGAGGGCGCCACCGGCATAGCCGCCCGCGGTGGCGCCGGCCAGTAGCACCAGCAACTCGGCCCAGCTGACGCGTCCGGCGAGGATGAAGGTCAGGCTGGCGACGCTGTAGATCACCGCGGAAATCAGGTTTTTCAGGGCATTGGCGCGAGCCAGTGGATGGCCCTCGATGGAGAAGGCGGCCAGCTGCAGGATGCCCATGCCGGCGCCGAAGTAGCCGCCGTACACCGATACCCCGGCATGGGCCGCCAGTGACAGCGGTGTGTGTGGCGGCTGTGCCGCCTCGCGGCGACGGGCGGCCAGGGCGCGGGCGAGCCAGGGGCTGGCGGCGAACAGCGCGGTAGCGGCCAGCAGCAGCCAGGGAATCAGCACGCGGAACACCGTGTCGCCGCCGACCAGCAACAGCAGACCACCGCCCAGGCCACCAAGCAGCCCGGCCAGCAGCAACGGCAACAGGTAGCGCCCGAGTGGGCGTAGCGAGGCGCGGGCAGCCCAGGCACTGGCGATGCTGGCCGGCCACAGGGCCACGGCATTGGTGGCATTGGCGGTGACCGGCGGCAGGCCGGTGGCCAGCAGCGCCGGGAAGGAGAAGAAGGTGCCGCCGCCGGCCAGGGCATTCATACCGCCCGCCGCGCAGCCGGCCAGGGCCAGCAGGAAAATATCGATCAGGGTCATGGGGGCGGCAGCTTAGTCGTCTGCGCGGAAGCTGACCAGACGACCAAGGTCTGGGTCAGAAACGTAGCACGTCGCCGTTGCTGCGGGTCGGCCCGATGATCGGGAATTGCGGCTGCGGCGTTTGCGGCTTGGCCGGGCGCTGTGGTGCGGGGGCAGGCTTGCTCGCTTCGGCCACCGGCTGGTTGCGCAGTGGCTCGATGGCCTTGGCCAGGTCGGCCACCAGCTGACGCAGCAGGCGGCTCTGCGCCTGCACCTGATCGGCCGGGGTGCCGCTGTGGCTTTCTTCCAGGCGCAGCAGGCGGCTGTCGCGCAGGTTGCCGGCTTTGTCCAGCAGGCGCCACTGGGCTTCCAGAATGGCCGGTTGGGCCGGGCCGGAATCCAGGCGGATGATGCTCAGCAGTACCTGCACTTCGGGCTTGAACTCGCCCGTGGCGGGGGCCAGGACGGTACGTTGGCTGTCCAGGCGCCAGGCCAGCTGGCGCAGCAGCAGCTGGTCGATATCGGCGGCCAGGCTGCCGGCCCAGCGGGCGTTGTCGGCGGCCAGCAGGCTGCCGTCGAGCTGGCGCTGCAGGAGGGCTTCGCGCTGCAGGTAGTCGGCGATGGAGACCGGGCCGAGCAGGACGGCCAGGCCCTGTTCCTGGGTGGGCACGCCGACGTTGGCGTTATCCAGCTGATAGAGCGGTACAGGCTGGTGCGCCGTACAGCCGACCAGGCCGATCATGCCGGTCAGCAGCAGTACGAAAGCGAGGCGCAGAGGTTTCATCTGTTTATCCTGGGCCGAAGTGAGCGGCCGAAGAACGAGTGCGAGGCGGCCGCGTATCATCCGCCAAACCGCGTCGAGACTCCAGCCCGAAGCGCTCGGCTGCGGTGTTTGGTGCGGGCCTGCGTGTGTGTGGGAGTGGCTTTAGCCGCGATTGGGGCAACGGCAAAGCATCGCGATTGAAGTCGCTCCCACGCCGGTCTTGGGATATGGGGCAAAAAAGAGGCGCAATCTGCGCCTCTTTTGGATTTCCGCTGGCCGTCAGCTCGAGGCTGGCTCGACCAGCAGCGAGTCGACCCGCTGGAAGCCGCGCGGCAGCTTGTTGCCACGCCGCCCGCGCTCGCCCTTGTAGTGCTCCAGGTCGTCGGCCTTCAGCGTCAGGGTGCGTTTGCCGGCCTGCAACACCAGCGCGGCGCCAGACGGCAGCACGGCCAGGTCGGTGAGGTATTCCTCGCGGCTGGCCACGCGCTCGCCGGGGATGCCGATGATCTTGTTGCCCTTGCCTTTGCCCAGTTGCGGCAGGTCGCGCACCGGGAACAGCAGCAGGCGGCCCTCGGTGGTCACTGCGGCCAGCCAGTTGTCTTCCAGATTGGCCACCGGTTTGGGCGGCACGACCAGTGAGCCGTTGGGCAGGGTCAGCAGGGCCTTGCCGGCCTTGTTCTTGGCCTGCAGGTCTTCGCCCTTGACCACGAAGCCGTAGCCGGCGTCGGAGGCGATCACGTACAGGGCGCTGTCGTCCGGCAGCAGCACGCAGTCGAAGGTCGCACCCGGTGGCGGGGTCAGGCGGCCGGTCAGCGGCTCGCCCTGGCCGCGGGCTGACGGCAGACTGTGGGCCGCCAGCGAATAGCTGCGCCCGGTGGAGTCGATAAACACCGCGTACTGATTCGAGCGACCCGGCGCGGCGGTCTTGAAGCCGTCGCCAGCCTTATAGGAAAGCCCCGTCGCGTCGATGTCGTGGCCCTTGGCGCAGCGCACCCAGCCTTTCTCCGAGAGCACCACGGTGACCGGTTCGGTCGGCATCAGCTCGGTTTCCGACAGGGCCTTGGCCTCGGCACGCTCGATGATCGGCGAGCGACGGTCGTCGCCGTACTTCTCGGCGTCGGCGAGGATTTCGCTGCGCACCAGCTTCTTCAGCTTGGTGTCGCTGCCGAGCAGGGCCAGCAGCTTGTCGCGTTCCTTGGCCAGCTCGTCCTGCTCGCCACGGATCTTCATCTCTTCCAGACGCGCCAGCTGACGCAGGCGGGTGTCGAGGATGTAGTCGGCCTGGATCTCGGTTAGACCGAAGGTGGCCATCAGCACCGGCTTGGGCTGATCCTCGGTGCGGATGATACGGATCACTTCGTCGATGTTGAGAAAGGCGATGAGCAAGCCTTCCAACAGGTGCAGGCGCTTCTCCACCTTGTCCAGGCGGAACTGCAGGCGCCGTCGCACGGTGCCGACGCGGTACTGCAGCCATTCGGTCAGCAGGGTGCGCAGGTCTTTTACCGCCGGCTTGCCGTCCAGACCGATGACGTTGGTGTTGACCCGGTAGCTCGACTCCAGATCGGTAGTGGCGAACAGGTGGGTCATCAGCTCGTCGGCATCCACGCGGTTGGAGCGCGGGATGATGACGATGCGGCAGGGGTTCTCGTGGTCCGACTCGTCGCGCAGGTCGGCGACCATCGGCAGCTTCTTGGCCTGCATCTGCGCGGCGATCTGCTCCAGCACCTTGGAGCCGGAGACCTGGTGCGGCAGGGCGGTGACCACGATGTCGCCGTCTTCGACGCGATACACGGCACGCATGCGCACCGAGCCACGGCCGGTCTGGTAGATCTTCAGCAGATCACTGCGCGGGGTGATGATTTCCGCCTCGGTGGGGAAGTCCGGGCCCTGCACGTGTTCCATCAGCTGTTCGACGCTGGCGCCCGGCTCGTCGAGCAGGCGCACGCAGGCGGTCGCCACTTCGCGCAGGTTGTGCGGCGGTACGTCGGTGGCCATGCCCACGGCGATACCGGTGGTGCCATTGAGCAAGAGGTTGGGCAGCCGTGCCGGCAGGGTCGCCGGCTCGTCCATGGTGCCGTCGAAGTTCGGCACCCAGTCCACGGTGCCCTGGCCCAGTTCGGACAGCAGCACCTCGGAGTAGCGCGACAGGCGCGCCTCGGTATAACGCATGGCGGCGAAGGACTTGGGATCGTCCGGCGCACCCCAGTTGCCCTGGCCGTCGACCAGGGTGTAGCGGTAGCTGAACGGCTGCGCCATCAGCACCATGGCCTCGTAGCAGGCGCTGTCGCCGTGCGGGTGGTACTTACCGAGCACGTCACCGACGGTACGCGCCGACTTCTTGTGCTTGGAGTCGGCGTCCAGACCCAGTTCGCTCATGGCATAGACGATGCGCCGTTGCACGGGCTTCAAGCCGTCGCCGATATGCGGCAGGGCGCGGTCCATGATCACGTACATGGAGTAGTTCAGGTACGCCTGCTCGGTGAAATCGGCCAGGGACCGGCGTTCGACGCCTTCCAGGCTCAGGTCGAGGGTGTCGCTCATGCGTGCCTCATTAGCGGGTTGATTGGCGCAGCACCAGGGTGCCGCCCTTCTGGGTGAATTCGAGTTGTTTGAGGGCGCTCATACCGAGCAGTACCTGTTCGCCGTCCATGCCGGGGGTGATCAGCGCGGCGACGTCGTGCAGCCGGATATCGCCCAGCTGCAGCAGGCCCAGGCGTGTGCGCCAGCCGGTGACGGTGCCGTTGGCGGTGCGAATCTGCACCGGCGCGCCGCGCTCAAGGTTGAGGCGCTCGGCGACTTTCAGCGGCACGGCGACGGCGGTGGCGCCGGTGTCGAGGAGAAAGGTCAGGGTGGTGCCGTCGATCTGCCCGTCCAGCAGGTAGTGACCGCCAGGGCCGGCGGCCAGGCGCACTTCGATGAAGTCCGTGCCGTGCACCGACTGGGGATTGCGGTTGGGGTTGGCGCGTTCGTCTTCCCAGTCGCCGAACCAGTGGGTGGCCAGGGCCAGGGCGGCGACCCAGGCCAGGATCAGCATGATGCGGGCGGCGCGCTGGCCGGCGACCGGTTCGCTCATTTCGCGCTCCAGCCGCCCTGCGGTGCCTTGAGTTGCCAGATCAGCGGGCGCTGCTCGCCATCGGCGCGGGCCAGGTCGTTGTTGTCCAGGCCCACCCAGGCGCTGTTCTTGTCCAGCCACAGCGCTTCGGCGGTGCCGTAGGGTTCAGGATGAACGCGACTCTCGCCCTGGGCGATGGTGCTGAACGACCAGCACTTTTCCTCCGCGCCAGTGCTTGGATGACGCCGGCAGATGCGGTGCTCCAGGCGCTCCAGGCTGAACAGTTTGCCGCCGTGCAGCGCCAGGTCACCGAAGCTGCGCGGGTAGCGCTTGTCGCTGTCAGGTGTCAGCGGTGAGCGGCGTAGGCCGGCCTCGGACATCAGCACGCAGCCCCCGGTGCAGCGCCAGCGTCCTTTCTCCCAGTGCATGACCAGCAGGCCGCGGCGCTCTCGTTCGGCAGCCAGCCACAGGCGAGCGCCGTTCGGCTCGATGACCAGGCCTTCGAGCAAGGCGTTATGGCGCAGCAGCATGCCACTGGCACGGGCCTGGCGGATCAGGCTGTCCGGCAGTTGCAGCCATTCGGTCAGGCCACTGGGGCCGATCTGCAGCAGCGCGGTATGCGCCTCGCTGAGCAGATAGCGATTGCCCTTGTCATCGCAGCTGATGCTCTCGAAATCCAGCTCGCCGCCACGCACCCGGTTGGCGAGCCAGGTGCGCATGCGCAGGCCCCAGGGCAGTGCGCTGGGCGGCACCGGCGGGGCGACGAAGGTTTCCGGCTCGGCCTGCCAGGCCGTATCGCCGGGCTGCAGGACATACAGACGGTCGTCCTCGCGGTCGGACACGGCCAGCCATTGCTCGCCGCAGCGGGTCAGGCCGGACAGATTGCCGCCGCTCATGCCGTCCACCGGGTGCTCGGCCAGCAGCTCCAACTGTGCGAGTTCGACGGGCTTTTCGGCCGCGACAGTCGTGCCGGCGAGCAGCAGACCGGCGAGGGCGAGGCTCAGCCTCACGCCAGGACCTCGGCCAGGTTGCCCTTGGTTTCCAGCCAGCTCTTGCGATCACCGGCGCGTTTCTTGGCCAGCAGCATGTCCATCACCTCGCGGGTGCCCTCGAAGTCTTCCAGGGTCAGCTGCACCAGACGGCGGGTGTTGGGGTCCATGGTGGTTTCGCGCAGCTGCGGCGGGTTCATCTCGCCGAGGCCCTTGAAGCGGGTGACTTGCGGCTTGCCGCGTTTTTTCTCGGCCACCAGACGGTCGAGGATGCCGTCGCGCTCGGCCTCGTCGAGGGCGTAGTAGATCTCCTTGCCCAGGTCGATGCGGTACAGCGGCGGCATGGCCACGTAGACGTGGCCGGCGTCCACCAGCGGGCGGAAGTGGCGCACGAACAATGCACAGAGCAAGGTGGCGATATGCAGGCCGTCGGAGTCGGCGTCGGCGAGGATGCAGATCTTGCCGTAGCGCAGCTGGGAGAGGTCGCTGGAGCCGGGATCGAGGCCGATGGCCACGGCGATGTCGTGCACTTCCTGGCTGGCCAGCACTTCGCCGCCATCGACTTCCCAGGTGTTCAGGATCTTGCCGCGCAGCGGCATGATGGCCTGGAATTCCTTGTCACGGGCCTGCTTGGCGGAGCCGCCGGCGGAATCACCTTCGACCAGGAACAGCTCGGCGCGCATCGGGTCCTGGCCGGCGCAGTCGGCCAGCTTGCCGGGCAGTGCCGGGCCCTGGGTGATCTTCTTGCGCTCGACCTTCTTGCCGGCCTTGAGGCGGCGGCCTGCGTTGCTGATGGCCTGTTCGGCGAGCTGCTGGCCCAGCTCCGGGTGAGCGTTGAGCCACAGGCTGAAGGCGTCCTTGACCACGCCGGAGACGAAGGCCGACGCCTCGCGGGACGACAGGCGTTCCTTGGTCTGGCCGGAGAACTGCGCCTCCTGCATCTTCATCGAGAGGACGAAGGCGATGCGTTCCCAGACGTCTTCCGGGGCGAGCTTCACGCCGCGCGGCAGCAGGTTGCGGAACTCGCAGAACTCGCGCATGGCGTCCAGCAGCCCCTGGCGCAGGCCATTGACATGGGTGCCGCCCTGGGCGGTGGGGATCAGGTTGACGTAGCTTTCCTGCAGGCTCTCGCCGCCTTCCGGCAGCCACAGCAGGGCCCAGTCCACCGCTTCCTTGTTGCCGGCCAGCGAGCCGCAGAACGGCTCATCGGGCAGGCGCGCGTACTCGCTCACCGCGTCGGTGAGGTAGGAGCGCAGGCCGTCCTCGAAGTACCAGCGGGTGGTCTCGTTGTTGCTCTTGTCGGTGAAGGTGACTTCCAGGCCGGGGCAGAGCACCGCCTTGGCCTTCAGCACGTGCTTGAGACGGCTGATGGAGAACTTCGGCGAATCGAAATACTGCGCATCGGGCCAGAAGCGCACACTGGTGCCGGTGTTGCGCTTGCCCACCGTACCGACGACTTCCAGGTCGGTGGCCTTGAAGCCATCGGCGAAGGTCATGCGGTATTCGCTGCCGTCGCGTTTGACCCGTACTTCGACCTGGTTGGACAGCGCGTTGACCACCGAGATGCCCACGCCGTGCAGGCCGCCAGAGAACTGGTAGTTCTTGTTGCTGAACTTGCCGCCGGCGTGCAGCTTGGTGAGGATCAACTCGACGCCGGGGATGCCTTCTTCGGGGTGGATGTCGACCGGCATGCCACGGCCGTCGTCGATCACTTCCAGCGAATTGTCGTCATGCAGGATGACCTGGATGACCTTGGCGTGGCCGGCCAGGGCTTCGTCGACGCTGTTGTCGATGACTTCCTGGGCCAGGTGGTTGGGCCGCGCGGTGTCGGTGTACATGCCCGGGCGCTTGCGCACCGGGTCAAGACCGGAGAGGACTTCGATGGCATCGGCGTTGTAGGCGTTCTGCTGGGCCATAAGCGGTTCAGGTCTTCTTCAAAGTGTGGAAAAGTCGAAATCGACCCAGAGCGCCGGGGCGAAGCCGGCCAACTCGAGGATTTCCGGGATGCGTTGGGCGAAACCCTGGTAGCTGTGGTCGCCGCCGGCTTGGATATCCAGCAGGCAGCCCTGGTAGAAGGCTTCGGCCTGGCGGTAGTCGAGGGTTTCGTCGGCGGTCTGCAGCCATACGCGATAACGCTCGGCATCGCGCGGCTCGGCTACTTCCTGCTCATGCAGGGCGGCCACATGGTCGTGGGTCAGCAGCCAGGTTTCGCCGGTGTAGTGGTTGGTCTGCTCCAGTTCCTTGCCGCCGAACAGCCGGTGCGGGCGTACCGCCGGATTGATCAGGACGGCATCCAGGCCATGCTGCTCGGCCAGCACGGTGGCGTAGTAGCCGCCCAGCGAGCTGCCGACCAGCAGGGGGCGGCCCAGTTCGCCGATGGCCGCCTGCAGCTGGCTCAGGGCCTGGCGCGGATGATGGTGCAGGGCCGGCACGCGCACCTGTTGGGCGATACCGCAGTATTCGGCGACTTTCAGCAACTGGCTGGCCTTGGTCGAGGCCGGCGAACTGTTGAGGCCGTGGATATAGAGGATGCTGGGATTCATGGAGCGGGAGGCTACAAGCTAGGCGGCGCTAGCCGCAAGCATTGACACGCGGACGTGCAGGCTTAGTAGCCCTTGACGCTGTAATCCACCTCGAAGTCGATGCCGGTGACCCGCGACACACCGGTCTCCAGTTGCCCGTCGGCGTGCAGACGCAGCCAGCGATAGCCGGGCGCCGTAGTGTCGACCTGAAACTCCTCGCTGCCTGGAGCGAACTGTACGCAGGTGGACGGTGAGGCGAGCAGGCGAACGCCATTGCGTTGCTGGTCGAACTCCTGGTGGATGTGCCCCCAGAGCAGCGCCTTGACCTGCGGGTGGCGATCCAGCACGGCGAACAGGGCGTCCGCATTGCGCAGGCCAATGGGTTCCATCCAGGCACAGCCGATGGACACCGGGTGGTGATGAAAGCAAATCAGGTGATGGCGCTGCGGCGCTTCGCTCAGGGCCAGCTCCAGCAGCTCCAGCTGATCATCGGCCAGGTAGCCGGGCACGGCGCCGGGAATGGAGGAGTCGAGCAGGATGATGCGCCAGTGGCCCAGATCCACCACGGACTGCAACAGGTCGCTGTTGGCGCAGGCACTGCGCATGATCGGCACTTCGTCATGGTTGCCGGGCAGCCAGCGTGCCGCGTTGCCGAGGTCGGTGGTGAGGTGATGGAAACGCTGATAGGAAGCCAGGCTGCCATCCTGGGACAGGTCGCCGGTGGCGAGAATCAGGTCGATGTCGGGTTGTTCGGCCTGGACCTTTTCGATCACCTTTTCCAGGCTGTCGCGGGTATTCATGCCCAGCAACTTGCCATCGTCCTCGGCAAAAAGATGGCTGTCCGACAGCTGCACCAGCAGCATCGGGCGGTCAGAGGCAAGGGATGACGGGCGCGACAAGGGCCTACTCCTGAGCGAGGTCTCAGGATTATGGTGGGTGAAACGTGATTCGGTAAACCCGACAAGCGCGAACAGGTCACATTTGTGTGGTTGCGATTACAGGACGGGTTCCAGCTCGTGACCGCAAGCGATGCAGTGACTCAGCCACTCGCCGAGAAACAGATTGAGCTGGCTCTTCTCGTCCGGCTGGTGCATGGCGGCGTTGGGGTAGGGGTAGACGCTGCGAAAACGACGGGCGTTTTCCGCGCCCGTCACCTCGGCCATGCGCGCGTCATGGTAGGCACGCACTTCCAGGCGCGGCACCGGCAGCCAGCTCAAGCTGTGCTCCTGGCGTACTTCCAGGGTGGTGGTGTAAGGGCAGTTTTCGGTGATGCGCAGCGCCAGTACGCCCAGCAGCTGGTCGCCCTGGCTCAGTGCCACGCGGCGTTCGCCCTCGGCGGCGCGCATGTCCGGCAGCAGGCGCAACAGGCGCGCATAGTTGGCTTCGCAAGCGGCCTGCAGCTCGACCAGGTCGACCCGGTAGCGCTCGCGCAGCAGGTTCATGACCACAACCCCCGCACTTCGGCGCGGTTCAGGGCCAGCCATTGCAGGGCGATGATGCTGGCGGCGTTGTTGATGCGCCCGTCCCGCACGGCCTGCAGGGCATCTTCCAGTGGCCAGATATGTACGCGGATGTCTTCGCCTTCCTCGGCCAGGCCGTGAACGCCGCCGGCGCCTTCGCTGTCGCAGCGGCCGACGTAGAGATAGACGCGCTCGTCCGAGCCTCCGGGCGAGGGAAAGTAGGTGGTGATGGGCCACAGCGACGTGAGCGTCAGATTGGCTTCTTCGACGGCTTCGCGACGGGCGACCTCTTCTGGTTCCTCATCCTTGTCGATCAGGCCGGCAACCAGCTCGATCAGCCAGGGGTTGGCGGATTTCTCCAGGGCGCCGACGCGGAACTGCTCGATCAGCACCACGTTGTCGCGTTGCGGGTCATAGGGCAGCACACAGACGGCGTCGTGGCGCACGAACAGTTCACGGCTGAGCTGCGGGCCCATGCCGCCGGCGAACTGGCGATGACGCAGGTGCAGGCGATCCAGGCGGTAGAAACCCTTGAAACAGGTCTCGCGCTGAAGCACCTCGACGTCGTGTGTGGTCATGCATGTTCCCTCTGATGCGGCATGGTACGGCTGGCTGATGACGAATGTGCGCGCCGCACGGCGGCTTTGGCAAGTGTCCGGCGGCACGATGGTAGCCTCGCGGCGGGCCCTGACTAAACAGTTTCGCCGGCAATTGCGACAAGAGGAACATGGAGGCGTTCCGTCGCTGTGGATTTTCTGCGGGCGCCGATCTGGGCTTGGATGGAAGCATGCCGCCAGCCACAATGGCGCCTGCGCTCGGAACAGATGCCGGCGCCTGCAGTCGAAACGCCCGTCGCCGCTCAAGGAATGTTCATGCGCTCCATCGCCGTTGCCAGCCTGCTATCCCTGTCTTTCTTGCTTACGGGCTGCCAGTCGCTGCTTTCGGGCAGCGCCAGCCAGCCCTTGCCGACCACGCGCCAGGCCTGGGAGCATCGCCCCGCCGGGTGCCTGGAAAAGGATTGCCCGCTGGTCAATATCGACCTGCAACTGCTCGACGGCATGCCGGCGCTCAATGCCCGTATCGAGCGCGAGCTGCTCAAGCTGACCATCGAGCTTCCGGGCGACCCGCCGCCGCCGTCGCTGGCCATCCATGAGCGTGAGTTCCTGGCTGGCGGCAAGCCCGGCTGGATGAGCTATTTGCAGGCCAAGGTGCTGGAGCAGCACGACCGCCTGGTGGTGATCGAGCTGTCCAGTTATCGCTTCAATGGTGGTAAGCGTGGTGTGCCAGGGCGTGCCTACCTGACCTACGACCGTGAGCTTGACCGGGTGGTCAGCCTTGACGACCTGCTGGTGCCGGGGTTGCAGGAGGCCTTTTGGGAGAAGGTACGTCAGGCCCACCAGGAGTGGCTGAAGCAGAATGGCCTGGCTGAGAACGCCGAATTTCAGGCGGTCTGGCCCTTCGTGCGTACCGCCAATGTGGCGCCGCTGCGCAACGCGGTGATGCTCAAGTACGAGATCGAGCGTATCGCGCCCTACGAGAGCGGCCATCCGACCCTGTACATCCCCTACGCCAAGCTCAAGGGCGTACTCAAGCCCATCTATTTCCCCGGCCAATAAAAAGGCCCCGCGAGCAGCGCGGGGCCTGGTAGCGGAGCCGGTCAGACCTGCTTGTAGATCACCGAACCTTCTCCCTTGAAGCGCTCGGCCTGCTCGGCGAAGCCGGCCTCGATGGCCTTCTGCTCATCGGTCAGGCCGTTCTCCTTGGCGTAGTCACGCACTTCCTGGGTGATCTTCATCGAGCAGAACTTCGGCCCGCACATGGAGCAGAAGTGCGCCACCTTGGCCGAGTCCTTCGGCAGGGTCTCGTCGTGGAAGCTGCGCGCGGTGTCCGGATCGAGGCCGAGGTTGAACTGGTCTTCCCAGCGGAACTCGAAGCGCGCCTTGCTCAGGGCGTTGTCACGGATCTGCGCGCCCGGGTGGCCCTTGGCGAGGTCGGCGGCATGGGCGGCGATCTTGTAGGTGATGATGCCGGTCTTCACGTCATCCTTGTTCGGCAGGCCCAGGTGCTCCTTGGGCGTGACGTAGCAGAGCATGGCGCAGCCGAACCAGCCGATCATCGCCGCGCCAATGCCGGAGGTGATGTGGTCGTAGCCCGGGGCGATATCGGTGGTCAGCGGGCCGAGGGTGTAGAACGGCGCCTCGTCGCAGCATTCCAGCTGCTTGTCCATGTTCTCCTTGATCAGCTGCATCGGCACGTGGCCGGGGCCTTCGATCATGGTCTGCACGTCATGCTTCCAGGCGATCTTGGTCAGTTCGCCGAGGGTCTCCAGCTCGCCGAACTGCGCGGCGTCGTTGGCGTCGGCAATCGAGCCGGGACGCAGGCCATCGCCCAGCGAGAAGCTGACGTCGTAGGCCTTCATGATTTCGCAGATTTCCTCAAAGTGGGTGTAGAGGAAATTCTCCTTGTGGTGCGCCAGGCACCACTTGGCCATGATCGAGCCGCCACGGCTGACAATGCCGGTGACGCGCTTGGCGGTCAGCGGCACATAGCGCAGCAGCACGCCGGCGTGAATGGTGAAGTAGTCCACGCCCTGCTCGGCCTGTTCGATCAGGGTGTCGCGGAACAGCTCCCAGGTCAGGTCCTCGGCGATGCCGCCGACCTTCTCCAGCGCCTGGTAGACCGGCACTGTGCCGATCGGCACCGGCGAGTTGCGGATGATCCACTCGCGGGTCTCGTGGATGTGCTTGCCGGTGGACAGATCCATGACCGTGTCCGAGCCCCAGCGGATGCCCCAGGTCAGCTTGGCCACTTCCTCTTCAATGGAGGAGCCTAGCGCCGAGTTGCCGATATTGCCGTTGATCTTCACCAGGAAGTTGCGGCCGATGATCATCGGCTCCAGCTCCACGTGGTTGATGTTGGCCGGGATGATGGCGCGGCCGCGGGCGATCTCGCTGCGCACGAACTCGGGGGTGATCTCTTTCGGGATCGAGGCGCCGAAGCTCTGCCCGGCATGCTGCTCCTTGAGCAGGCCAGCCTCGCGCGCCTCGGCCAGCTTCATGTTCTCGCGGATGGCGACGTATTCCATCTCGGGGGTGATGATGCCCTGCTTGGCGTAGTGCATCTGGCTGACGTTCCTGCCGGCCTTGGCCCGGCGCGGGTTGCGCACATGGGCGAAGCGCATCGCCGCCAGTTCGGCGTCGTTCAGGCGGCGCTGGCCGAACTCGGAGGACAGGCCGGGCAGTTTCTCGGTGTCGCCACGGTCTTCGATCCAGGCACTGCGCACGTCGGCCAGGCCCTTGCGCACGTCGATGGTGACGTTCGGGTCGGTGTACGGGCCGGAGGTGTCGTAGACGGTGACCGGGGCGTTGATCTCGCCGCCGAAGGCGGTCGGGGTGACGTCCAGGCTGATCTCGCGCATCGGCACGCGGATGTCCGGGCGCGAACCCTGCACATAAACCTTCTGCGAACGGGGGAAAGGCTGGATCGACTGCTGGTCGACCTGGGCGGACTCGCTAAGGTTCTTCGCTTGTTGTTTGACGCTCATCGGCTCGGCTCCTCGGTGGGATGTCGGAGCGAACCTGAAGGCGGAAGGCGCACCACGGGTGGTGCCGAGAGGACTCGCCGAAAGCGGGCGAGGACATCTTGTTCCCTACGCAGGCCTTAACCTGATCAGGTTCAACGGGATCCGGAACTCTCCGATCTCAGCCCACGACTCTGGGCACCCCGACAAGAACTGGCGGCAGTCTAATCAAAAATTGTACACAACAGCAATTGCGGGCTCGTTTCTACCTTGCCTTTCGTCGGCAGTTGCTGGGGGCTGGTCTACATAAAGCCTTGGCATTGTTGCGGCTGGGCAACAAAGCTTGCCGTAAACCGGCCTGCCGTTGCGCTGCGCTCGCCTTGACCACCGCCAGCGGCAGCCTTAGCCTTGCCCGACTTCCCTGCATCTAGGACTGATCATGCTACGCAGACTCTCGCTGGCGCTCGCAGTAGCTGCTGCCACCTCCGCAATGGCCTGGGCCGAAGACGCTTCCCTGGCGACCAAGACCGACCTGGTCACTGTCTATAACGAAGCGGTGAAGAACAACGCCGACCTGGCTGCTGCCCGCGCCAACTACCAGGCCATCAGCGAGGTGGTGCCTCAGGCACGTGCCGGCCTGCTGCCCAACCTGTCCGGCGGGGCCGATCTGACCGACACCAATACCCAGGTGGATACCCGTCTGGCCAATGATGTGGATGCCGATCGTAGCGGTCTTTCCTACCGTGCCAGCCTGGCCCAGCCGCTGTTCCGTGCCGATCGCTGGTTCCAGTTCCAGGCGGCCAAGGCTACTGATCAGCAGGCCGCCCTGCAGCTTTCCGCCACCGAGCAGAACCTGATTCTGCAGAGTGCTGAAACCTATTTCGCCGTCCTGCGCGCTCAGGACACCCTAGCCTCGACCAAGGCCGAGGAAGCCGCGTTCAAACGCCAGCTGGATCAGGCCAATGAGCGCTTCGATGTCGGTCTGTCGGACAAGACTGACGTGCTGGAAGCTCAGGCCGGCTTCGATACTGCCCGCGCCAACCGCATTCTTGCCCAGCGTGCCGTGGATGACGCCTTCCAGGCGCTGGTGACCCTGACGACGCATGAGTACAGCTCGCTGGAAGGTGTGAAGCACAGTCTGCCGGTGCTGGTGCCTACTCCTAACGATGCCAAGGCCTGGGTCGATACTGCCGCCCAGCAGAACCTCAATCTCCAGGCCAGCAACTATGCAGTGGATGCGGCCGAAGAAACCCTGCGCCAGCGCAAGTCCGGCCACGCGCCAACTCTGGATGCCGTTGCCCAGTACCAGAAAGGTGACAATGACTCCCTGGGCTTCAGCAACAGCGACCTGTCTTCGCCCTACAACGGTGATGCCGAACAGACCACCATCGGCCTGCAGCTGAATATCCCCATCTACAGCGGCGGCCTGACCAGCTCGCAGGTGCGCGAAGCCTACCAGCGTCTGAGCCAGACCGAGCAGGAGCGTGAGAGCCTGCGTCGCAAGGTGGTGGAAAACACCCGCAACCTGCACCGCGCGGTGAATACCGACGTGGAAACCGTGCAGGCGCGCAAGCAGTCGATCATTTCCAACCAGAGCGCACTGGAAGCCACCGAGATCGGCTACCAGGTCGGTACCCGTAACATCGTCGACGTGCTCGATGCCCAGCGCCAGCTGTATAGCTCGGTACGCAACTACAACGACGCCCGCTACGACTACATCCTCAACAACCTGCGCCTGAAACAGGCGGCAGGCACCCTGGCGCCGTCTGATCTGGAAGCGCTGTCCGGTTTCCTCAAGCCTGACTACGATCCGGACAAGGACTTCCTGCCGCCGGACCTGGCCAAGGCTGCCGAGGCGCAGTTGCGCGGTAATCCGCAATACTGATTCACGCCGCCTCTTCGACAAAGCCCCGCCTTCGAGCGGGGCTTTTTTATACTGGCATCTGGCCTGTGCTTTGCTTTATTACAGCTTTTTAAAAGGCGGCCGATGCAACTGGCATCAAGGTCGTCTGACCGGAAGGAGTTCCCGCAGTGTCCGTTCTGTTTTCGCTGTTGCGCAGCCGTCTGCTGCGCCCGGTATTCATTGCTCTGGGCCTGGCGATGTTGGCTCAGGTAGGGGTAGCCGTCTGGTTGACCCGTGCCACGGTCGACGAGCTGGTCAACGACCTCACTCGGCGTCTGAGTGGCGAAAGTCAGCGTCTGGCCGACGAGCTCGGCAGTGCGGAAGAGGAAATGCGCACGGGGCTGGCGGCTCTGTCCAGCAATACCCGCGAGCGCCTCGGTGATGGCCTGAGCAGTCAGCTGAAGAGCGAGCAGGTGCAGCTGCGCCAAGTGCTGGAAGAAAACCTAAAACAGTCGGGCAACTCCATCGCGCAGATGCTTGCCGGGGTGGCGCCCAAGGCCATCTGGGATAATGACGCCCCCGCGCTAACGGCGCTGACCCGTATCGTTCAGCGTGATCCGGCGGTGCTGTTTGCGGTGTTCTATGACGCGGAGGGCAAGCGCCTGACGCGCAATTTCGATCGCAGCAATCCGCGGGTGCGTGAGCTGATCGCGGCAGGCCAGGGCAAGACCGGGCTGGACAAACTGGTGGATGGCGCCTCGCGCGATCCCAAGGTGTACATGATCGAGGTTGAGATCAATCCCATGGGGTCGCCCATCGGCAAGGTGCAGTTGGGCATGTCGCTGGACGCCATCGAGCAGGAGCTGGCGGCTCTGGACACCCGCTTCGCCGGTCTGGTCGGCAATGCCGGTCAGTTGGTCGATCAGAGCCTTTCCGGGGCGGCACAGGAAAGTACCCAGGCTCTGCAGCAGCGTCTGCAGGCAGCCGAACAGGCCACTGAGGAAATGGCGCGCAACGGTAGCGAGACCGTGCAGCAGGCCGCGAGTGATCTGCGCTGGCGTATCGCCAGTGGCTTGCTGGTGGTGGGCTTGTTGACGCTGGCTGCTGTGGCGCTGGTGTTGGGGTGGCGGGTGTTGAGTCGTCTGCAGTTGCTGATTGCCGCGCTCAAGGATCTGGCGGCGGGCGAGGGTGATCTGACGCGGCGCGTGCAATTGGACAGTCGCGACGAAGTCGGCGAAATGGCCACGGCGGTCAATCAGTTCATCGCCAAGCTGCAGCCGATCGTGCGTGAGGCGGGCGAAGTGGCGCAGCGCACTGGCGAGGAGATTCGCAGCTTGGCGCAGCGCAGCGCCGCAGCCGAGGCGGCGGCCGAGCGGCAGCGCGACGAGGTGGCTGGCAGCCTGCAGGCGCTGGAAGAGATGGCTGCAGCGGCGCAGACCGAAAGTCAGGCCATGCACGATGCCCAGCAGCGCGTCACGGCGATCCGCCAGGCGGCTCACGAGAATGCGGCCATTGCAACCAAGGTTGGCGGTCTGATCGAGGCGCTGGTGGCGCGGGTGGAGAACGGCTCGGCGGTGATCGAGAAACTGGCCCAGCAGAGCGAGCAGATCGAGGTGGTGCTCACCGTGATCCAGTCCATTGCCGAGCAGACCAACCTGCTGGCACTGAACGCGGCCATCGAAGCGGCGCGGGCGGGTGAGAGTGGTCGCGGCTTCGCCGTGGTGGCCGACGAAGTGCGCGCCCTGGCCAGTAAGACCCAGCAGTCCACCGGCGATATCCAGGCGCACATCACGGCCTTGCAGCAGGGCGCGCGCGAAGCGGTGGCCGTGATTGGCCAGGCCGGCGGGCAAGCGGCGGAAGGTCTGCAGGCGCTGCGCGACAGTGCGCGTCTGCAGCAGTCGGTGCAGGCGTCGGTAGACGAGGTGCATGATGCCATCGATGCGGCGACCCGTTCCGCTGCGCATCAGGCTGACGGTGCCAGCGCGGTGCGCGGCCGCGTCGAAGTGATCCACAGCGAGGCGCAACGGGCGGCTCAGGCGGTGAGCGAAACGGCGGCGAGCGGGCGTGTGGTTGATGCTCTCGTGGCCCAGCTCAAGGCTAGTTTCGCCCAGTTCAAGGTCTGAGGGGCTTTCTGCAGCAGCGGCGTGCTCCGTTGCTGCAAGATTTTCCGCTGAGCAGAAACGAAAAAACCGAGCCTAAGCTCGGTTTTTTCTTGAAGAGTGGTGCCCAGGAGAAGACTCGAACTTCCACGGTGTTGCCACCGCTAGGACCTGAACCTAGTGCGTCTACCAATTCCGCCACCTGGGCACGGGAAACTATGATTACTCAGTCGCTTCCGTGTTACAACGTCTCAGCAACGTTGTGGGCGCGAACTATACGGACGCGGTTTTTGCTTGTAAACCCCTGACGCTGAAAAAATTATTGTCGCGGGAAAAGCTGACCCCCGGTGCCGTTTCGCGCTTCAATAGACAGAAGGCAAACTTATGCATACAGGTATTTTCATTTAATGGCCGATTGGCAATCCCTCGATCCCGAGGCCGCCCGCGAGGCGGAAAAGTACGAAAACCCCATTCCCAGCCGTGAGCTGATTCTCCAGCATCTGTCCGAGCGCGGTTCGCCTGCTGCTCGTGAAGAGCTAGTGGAAGAGTTCGGGCTGACCACCGACGAGCAACTCGAAGCGTTGCGTCGTCGCCTGCGCGCCATGGAGCGTGATGGCCAACTTATCTATACGCGTCGCGGCACCTATGCTCCGGTGGACAAGCTCGACCTGATCCGGGGTCGTATCAGCGGCCATCGCGATGGGTTTGGCTTCCTGATTCCGGATGACGGCAGCGACGACCTGTTCCTCAGCCCCGCACAGATGCGTCTGGTGTTCGATGGCGACCGTGCACTGGCGCGGGTTGCCGGCCTGGATCGCCGTGGTCGTCGTGAAGGCGCCCTGGTCGAGGTGATCGAGCGGGCTCACGAAACCATCGTCGGGCGCTATTTCGAGGAGGCCGGCATCGGCTTCGTCGAGGCGGACAACCCGAAGATTCAGCAGGAAGTGCTGGTCACCCCCGGGCGTACCGCGGGCGCCAAGGTCGGTCAGTTCGTCGAGATCAGGATTACGCACTGGCCCACTGCACGCTTCCAGCCGCAGGGCGATATCGTCGAAGTGATCGGCAACTATATGGCGCCGGGCATGGAAATCGACGTGGCTCTGCGCAGCTATGACATCCCGCATGTCTGGCCCGAGGCTGTCATTAAAGAAGCGCGCAAGCTCAAGCCGCAGGTGGAAGAGAAGGACAAGGAAAACCGGGTCGATCTGCGCCACCTGCCGTTCGTCACCATCGATGGCGAGGATGCCCGCGACTTCGACGATGCCGTGTACTGCGAGAAAAACAGCAGCCGCTGGAAGCTGTTCTCCGGCGGCTGGAAGCTGTATGTCGCCATCGCCGACGTGTCGCACTACGTCAAGGTCGGCTCGGCGCTGGATGAAGAGGCGCAGAAGCGTGGCAACTCGGTGTATTTCCCCGAACGCGTGGTGCCGATGCTGCCGGAAGAGCTGTCCAACGGGCTGTGCTCGCTGAATCCGCATGTCGACCGCCTGGCTATGGTTTGCGAAATGAGCATGTCCAAGTCCGGCGAGCTGGTTGATTATCAGTTCTATGAGGCGGTCATCCATTCCCATGCGCGTCTGACCTACAACAAGGTCAGCTACATGCTGGAGCAGCCGAAGAGCAGCGAAGGCAAGTCGCTGCGCGAGGAATATAAAGAGGTGCTGCCGCACCTCAAGCAGCTCTACGCCCTGTATCAGGTGTTGCTGGCGGCGCGTCATGAGCGCGGCGCCATCGACTTCGAGACCCAGGAGACCCGCATTGTCTTCGGCACCGATCGCAAGATCGACGAGATCCGTCCGACCCAGCGCAACGACGCACACAAGCTGATCGAGGAGTGCATGCTGGCGGCCAACGTGGCCACTGCGCGCTTCATGCAGGATCACTCCATTCCCTCGCTGTACCGGGTGCACGACGGCCCGCCGGCCGAGCGGGTGGAGAAGCTCAAGGCGTTCCTCGGCGAGCTGGGGCTGGCTTTGCACAAGGGCAAGGAGGGGCCGAAGCCGAAGGATTACCAGAAGTTGCTGGCCAGCATTCAGGAGCGTCCGGACTTCCAGCTGATCCAGACCGTGATGCTGCGCTCGTTGAGTCAGGCGGTGTACAGCGCCGACAACAACGGCCACTTCGGTCTCAACTACGAGGCCTATACCCACTTTACTTCGCCAATCCGCCGCTATCCGGACCTGCTGGTGCACCGTGCCATCCGCAGTGTGATTCGCTCCAAGCGCGAGACCAAGCATGTGCAGCGCGCGGGTGCGGCGAGCATGCCCAAGGCGCGTATCTATCCCTACGATGAGGCGGCGCTGGAGCAGCTGGGAGAGCAGTGCTCGATGACCGAGCGGCGCGCTGACGAGGCGACCCGTGACGTGGTCAACTGGCTCAAGTGCGAGTTCATGCAGGATCGCGTCGGCGAGATCTTCGAAGGCGTCATCACTGCAGCGACCGGTTTCGGTATCTTCGTCGAGCTGAAGGATATCTATGTCGAAGGCCTGGTGCATGTCACCGCATTGCCCGCCGACTACTACCACTTTGACCCGGTGCACCATCGCCTGGCTGGCGAGCGCAGCGGACGCAGTTTCCGTCTGGGCGACAGCGTGGCGGTCAAGGTCATGCGCGTCGATCTGGATGAGCGCAAGATCGACTTCGAACTGGCTGAGGGTAAGACCGAGTCGCGCGGCAAAGCTGGCTCGACCGGGCGCAAACCCGCAGCCAAGGCTCCGGGTGTGGGCAATACCGATGTGCAGAAGAGTCGCGATGTGAAAAAAGCTCTGCTCGACGGTGCGAAAAAAGGTGGTGGTAAGCCCGCCGGCGGCAAGAGTGGTGCTGCAGGCAAGACATCCAGTCATCGCAAGGGTGCGCCTAAGACTGACAAACCGGCCACTGGCAAACCGAGCAAGCGCAAGGCTAAGCGATGAGTCAGCTGGAAAAGGTTTACGGCGTTCATGCCGTCGAGGCGCTGCTGCGCCACCATCCCAAGCGGGTCAAGCAGTTGTGGCTGGCCGAGAGCCGTAGCGCGCCGCGGGTGCAGGCGCTGCTGGCGCTGGCTGCTCAGCAGCGGGTGCCGGTCGGGCAGAAGGAGCGCCAGGAGCTGGACGAGTGGGCAGAGGGCGTGCACCAGGGCGTGGTTGCCGAAGTGAGCCCCAGCCAGGTCTGGGGTGAGAACATGCTCGACGAGTTGCTCGAGCGTGGCGAAGGCCCGGCGCTATTGCTGGTGCTGGACGGTGTGACCGATCCGCACAATCTGGGCGCTTGTCTGCGCACGGCCGACGCGGCCGGTGCTCAGGCGGTGATTGTGCCCAAGGACAAGTCGGCGACGCTCAATGCCACCGTGCGCAAGGTTGCCTGCGGGGCCGCCGAGGTCATCCCGCTGGTGGCGGTGACCAACCTGGCACGCACCCTGGAGAAGCTGCAAAAGAAGGGGCTGTGGGTGGTCGGTACGGCTGGCGAGGTCGAGCAGGAGCTCTACCAGCTGGATATGACCGGGCCCACTGTGTTGGTCATGGGCGCCGAGGGTAAGGGCATGCGTCGCCTGACGCGCGAGCACTGCGATTATCTGGTGAAGCTGCCCATGAGCGGCAGCGTCAGCAGCCTCAATGTCTCGGTCGCCACCGGCGTGTGCCTGTTCGAAGCCGTGCGCCAGCGCCAGGCCGCGCGCAAGGCGTAGGCTCGATGGGCGTCGCCCGGCGCTTGTTGAGTTGGTCTCGCGGACTGTTCAAATAATCACCAGTTTACCTTGCGTGTGGCGGGGGGCTTCTCTAGAATGTCGCCCCTTGCCGCCATGGCAGGCGCTTGTGCGCCTTCACTTCGGCAAGTCAGAACGAGTCATTCACTCCTTGCCTGACCACCTTTTGTTGGCAGGCTACAACCCGTAAGGAGCATTCATGCGTCATTACGAAATCATCTTTCTGGTTCACCCGGACCAGAGCGAGCAAGTCGGCGGCATGGTTGAGCGTTACACCAAGCTGATCGAAGAAGACGGCGGCAAAATCCACCGTCTGGAAGACTGGGGCCGTCGTCAGCTGGCCTATGCCATCAACAACGTTCACAAGGCTCACTACGTGATGCTGAACGTTGAGTGCAGCGGCAAAGCCCTGGCCGAGCTGGAAGACAACTTCCGCTACAACGACGCAGTAATCCGTAACCTGATCATCCGTCGCGACGAAGCCGTTACCGGTCAGTCCGAGATGCTCAAGGCCGAAGAAAACCGCAGCGAGCGCCGCGAGCGCCGTGAGCGCGTTGAAACCGAATCCGCCGAAGGCGAAGACGGTGACAACAGCGACAACAACGCTGACGAGTAATCCACGGATCTATTGAGGAGCCACATTCATGGCACGTTTCTTCCGTCGTCGTAAATTCTGCCGTTTCACCGCTGAAGGCGTGAAAGAGATCGACTTCAAAGATCTCAACACCCTGAAAGCCTACGTTTCCGAAACCGGCAAGATCGTTCCTAGCCGTATCACCGGTACCAAGGCCAAGTACCAGCGTCAGCTGGCTGTCGCTATCAAGCGCGCCCGCTACCTGGCCCTGCTGCCCTACACCGACAGCCACGGCCGTTGAGAACAGAGTGTCGACAAGTTGTAAGGGATAGATCGCATGCGCGCCTTGGCTGAGTTCATCATGCGCGGCCGCATGCAGGCCACCCTGGTGGTGGTCGGTTCTGCGGCGTTGCCGCTGTTGTTCTGGTTGAGTGCCGCCGCCAGTAGCCTGGTGCTGCTGCGGCGGGGGCCAAGAGATGCTGTAGGCATTCTGGCTTGGGCGGTGTTACCGGCTTTGGGCTGGTGGCACTTCGGTGATCCGCGCGTCCTTCTGGTGATGCTCGGTACGCTGAGCCTGGCGCTGTTGTTGCGCGCTGGGTGGTCCTGGGCTCGCGTGCTGCTGGCCAGCATCGCGCTCGGTCTGGTGTATGGCGTGACGTTGGGCGCGGTGTTTAGCCAACCCATCAACGAACTGGCGGCCGAGCTGCACAAGCTGATGCCGCAGATGTTCGATGGGGTCTACCAAAAGATGTCGGTAGACGAGCAGACCCGCCTGCAGGCGCTGGTTGCCCCGGTACTCACCGGACTGATGGCTGCGTTGTTGCAGATCGTCAGCCTGCTCTGCCTGATGCTTGGGCGTTTTTGGCAGGCGGCGCTGTACAACCCGGGTGGTTTCGGGCTCGAGTTTCGGGCCTTGCGACTGCCGCCTGCCCTGGCCTTCGGCCTGTTGGCGGTCATTGTTCTGGGACCCAATCTGGGGCTGGAACTGGCCATGCTGACGCCGCTGTGCAGTGTGCCGCTGGTGTTTGCCGGTGTGGCTCTGCTGCATGGGTTGGCCGCTTCCGGGCGACTGGGCCGGTTCTGGCTGGTGGGGCTGTACGTGTCGCTGCTGCTGTTTTTGCAGCTGATTTATCCGTTACTGGTGGTCTTGGCCATCGTCGACAGTCTGATTGATTTTCGCGGCCGCCGTGCGCGTAACAACGGCGCCGGGCCTGCGAACGGTGAAGGTTAAAAGTTAAGAGGTAAGACCCAAATGGAAGTCATCCTGCTGGAAAAAATCGCCAACCTGGGCAACCTGGGCGACAAAGTGAACGTCAAGTCCGGCTACGGCCGTAACTACCTGCTGCCGCAGGGCAAGGCCACCGCTGCCACCGCCGAGAACGTTGCTGCGTTCGAAGCTCGCCGCGCTGAGCTGGAAGCTGCTGCTGCCGCCAAGAAAGCTTCCGCCGAAGCCCGTGCCGCTCAACTGGCCGAGCTGGAAGTTACCATCACTGCTGTTGCTGGTGACGAAGGCAAGCTGTTCGGTTCCATCGGTACTCACGACATCGCTGACGCCCTGACCGCCTCCGGCGTTGAAGTGGCCAAGGCTGAAGTGCGCCTGCCGAACGGCACCATTCGCCAGGTAGGCGAATTCGACGTTGCACTGCACCTGCACACCGACGTCGAAGCCACCGTCAAGGTGATCGTGGTCGCTGCCTAATTTGGGCTGCTACCCGTGGGCTTGCATGAAAATGCCAGCCTGCTGACAATCGGGCACTCACTGCGTCAGTGGTGAGTGCCCGTTGTTTTTTCAGAGCCTTTGGCAAAGATGCACTTTGCCAAAGCCTCTGTGTTTTCCGGAATTACAGGTGCCATGAACGATATCAGTGTCCCTCAGCAGTACGATCTGGAAACCGCAGCCCTCAAGGTGCCGCCGCATTCCATCGAGGCCGAACAGGCCGTGCTCGGCGGCCTGATGCTGGACAACAACGCCTGGGAGCGCGTCTCCGATGCAGTGTCCGACGGCGACTTCTACCGCCATGACCACCGCCTGATCTTCCGCGCCATTTTCACCCTGGCCGAGCGCAACTCGCCGTTCGACGTGGTGACCCTGTCCGAGCAGCTGGACAAGGAGGGCCACCTGAGCCAGGTCGGCGGCCTTGGCTACCTTGGTGAGCTGGCCAAGAACACCCCGTCGGTGGCCAACATCAAGGCCTATGCGCAGATCATCCGCGAGCGGGCCACCCTGCGTCAGCTGATCGGCATCAGCAACGACATCGCCGACATGGCCTACGCGCCGCAGGGCAAGAGCGCGGTGGAAGTGCTCGACGAGGCCGAGCGGCAGATCTTCCAGATCGCCGAGGCGCGGCCCAAGGCCGGCGGCCCGGTGGGGATCAACGAGATCCTGGTCAAGACCATCGACCGCATCGACGAACTCTTCAACACCAACGAGGGCCTGACCGGTATTTCCACCGGTTTCACCGACCTGGACGGCATGACCAGCGGTCTGCAGCCGGCCGACCTGGTGATCGTTGCCGGCCGTCCGTCGATGGGTAAGACCACCTTCGCCATGAACCTGGTGGAAAACGCCGTGCTGCGCACCGAGAAGGTGGTGCTGGTGTTCTCCCTGGAAATGCCCAGCGACTCGATCGTGATGCGTATGCTGTCGTCGCTCGGTCGCATCGACCAGACCAAGGTGCGTTCGGGCAAGCTGGACGATGACGACTGGCCGCGCCTGACCTCGGCGGTCAATCTGCTCAACGAGCGCAAGCTGTTCATTGACGATACCGCCGGCATCTCGCCGACCGAGATGCGTGCCCGCGCCCGTCGCCTGGCTCGTGAGCATGGTGAGATCGCCATGATCATGGTCGACTACCTGCAGCTGATGCGTATCCCGGGCTCCAGTGGCGACAACCGCACCAACGAGATTTCCGAGATCTCGCGCTCGCTCAAGGCGCTGGCCAAGGAGTTCAACTGCCCGGTGATTGCCCTGTCGCAGCTCAACCGCTCGCTGGAACAGCGCCCCAACAAGCGCCCGGTCAACTCCGACCTGCGTGAATCCGGGGCGATCGAGCAGGACGCCGACATCATCATGTTCGTCTACCGGGACGAGGTGTATCACCCGGAGACCGAGTACAAGGGCGTCGCCGAGATCATCATCGGCAAGCAGCGTAACGGCCCCATCGGCACCTGCCGTTTGGCCTTCATCGGCAAGTACACGCGCTTCGACAACCTGGCGCCGGGTATGTACAACTTCGAAGAGGACTGACGCCTCGCGAGGCTGATCAGGCTCAATGAAAACGGGCGCCCAGCGGTTAAGATGGGCGCCCGTTCTGTTTTCGGAAGCTTGCCATGCGCCCCCTCGTCGCCACCATCGATCTGGCCGCCATCGTCCACAACTACCGGCTGGCCAAGCGCTGTGCGCCAGGGCGCCAGGCGTTCGCGGTGGTCAAGGCCAATGCCTACGGCCATGGTGTGCGCGAAGTGGTCAGCGCCCTGCATGACGAGGCCGATGGCTTTGCCGTCGCCAGCCTGGAAGAGGCCGCCGAAGTGCGGGCGATGCACGGCGAGGCGCGCATCCTGCTGCTGGAAGGCTGTTTCGCCGCCGCCGAGTTGCCGATGGCCGCGCATCTGGGCCTGGATCTGGTCATCCAGGGTGCCGAGCAGGCCGAGGCGCTGCTCGCCGCCGAACTGCCGCGGGCGCTGAATGTCTGGCTCAAGCTGGATTCCGGCATGCACCGCCTGGGGCTTTCGGCCGACGAGGTGCGTCGGCAGTTCCCGTGTCTGCGCGCTGCGGCCCAGGTCGCCGAGCTGAACCTGATGAGTCACTTCGCCTGTGCCGACGAGCGCGGCCACTCGCTGACCGAGGTGCAGCTGGAGTCTTTCCTCGACCTGCTCGATCTCGACTTCGACCAGCGCAGCCTGGCCAATTCGGCGGCGCTGCTGATGATTCCGGCGGCGCATATGGACTGGCTGCGTCCCGGCATCATGCTCTACGGCGCTTCGCCTTTCGCCGATCTGAGCGCGGCCGAGCTGGGCCTGCGCCCGGCCATGAGCCTGAGTGGCGAACTGATCGCTGTGCGTGAGGTCGCCCCGGGCGAGAGCGTCGGCTATGGCGCGAGCTGGGTCGCCGAGCGCCCGTCGCGCATCGGTACGGTCAGCTGCGGTTACGCCGACGGCTACCCACGCCATGCGCCCAACGGCACGCCGGTGCTGGTCGCGGGACAGCGAGCAGCGCTGGCCGGGCGGGTGTCGATGGACATGCTGACGGTGGATCTCAGCGATCTGCCCGAGACGGCGGTCGGCGATGCGGTGGAGCTGTGGGGGGCCAACCTGCCGGTCGACGAGGTGGCGCGCGCTGCCGGCACCATTGGCTACGAGCTGCTGACCAAGGTCACCGCGCGGGTGCCGCGGCGTTACCTCTCAGGATAACTACGTCTTGTCTCCTGGGCCCTAGCTCAGGCCGCTGGGTACTTTTAGCACGTCGAGCATCAGGCAGGCCTGCGGGCTCAGCTCGCCATCACAGCCCTGTAGTACGAAACCCGAGCGGCCCTTCTGCTTGGCGCGGTACATGGCCTCGTCGGCGGCCTTGTACAAGCCGCTGAACTGTTGCGCATGCTGCGGATAGAGCGCCCCGCCGATACTGATGGTTACCGCCAGGCGGTTGGCGCCATACATCACTGGCTTGGCCAGTTCGGCGAGCAGGCGTTCGGCGATTTCCTGGGCATGGCACTCGGCTTCCGGGCCGCAGACCAGCACGGCGAACTCGTCACCGCCCAGGCGCGCCACCATGTCGTTGATGCGAACGTGTTCGCGAAGGCGCTGGCCGATGGTGCGGAGTAACAGATCGCCGGCATCGTGGCCGTAGCGGTCGTTGATGGGTTTGAAGTGGTCGAGGTCGACCAGCATCAGGGCTATCGACTCCTCGCGTCGCTGGGCGTCGGCCAGGGCCGTTTCGGCGCGCTCAACCAGGTAGCGTCGGTTGGGCAGCTCGGTGAGCGGATCATGGAAGGCGGCGAACTGCAGCAGTTGCTCGCGTTCGCTCAGTTGCCGATTGGCCTCGGCCAGTTCCGCCGTGCGCAGGCGTACGGCTTCCTGCAACTCTTCGGCGCTGCTCTGCATCTGCGCGATGCGCGCGGTCTTCTCGCGGTCGGCTTGGAGGATGGCCGTGGCTTTTTCCTGCTTGAGCATCTGAATGCGGTAGGCCAGGGCGAAGGAAAACAGGATCGACTCCGCAGCCACCGCCAGGGGGAACACATAGGCATTCCAGGTGGCCGGTTGCACCAGCCCGGTCGAACGCATCAGTGCCAGGCTGATGCTGCCGAGAATCAGGCCGTAGCCGCAGAGGTAGAGCAGGGCGGGGAAATAGCCCTGGCGCCAGCGAACCAGCGCCGAGCCGAGGGCGGCCGGAATGCTGGTCAGCGACAGCAGGGCGATGATCCAGGCCGCCAAGCCGCGCTGGCCAAGGGCTTCCAGGGTGATGGCAATGACGTAGCAGACACAGGCGAAGGTCAGCAGATGGTGCGCCCAGCGTACATGCTGGCGGGTCTGCAGCAGGGTCTGGGTGAAGCGGCAGGCGGCGAAACCCCAGAGCGAAGGCAGGGTGATGCGGTCGAGCCAGAAGGGCACCGGGTGGTTGGGCCACAGGTACTGGAAGCCGTGGCCGCTCATGCTGACGATCATCAGCAGGGCGCCGGTGGTGGTCAGCACGTACCAGAAGTAAGCCTTGTCACGCAGGCTGAAGAAGATGAACAGGTTGTACAGCAGCAGCGCGGCGATGATGCCGTAGATCAGGCCCAGGCCGAGGTTTTCCTGGATGGCCAGGTGATCGAGGTCTTCCAGTTGCCAGACCCTGAGCGGGAAAGAGTTGCCGGCCGGGTCATGGCTGCGCAGGTAGAAGGTCTGCGGCGTTTCACCTAGGGACGGCAGTTGCAGCACGATGCGCCGGTATTCATGGTCGCGGCCGTCGGCAAAGCTGACGCGCTGGCCGGACTGGCGTAGTGTCCAGCCCCCCTGGCCGTCAGGGCTGTAGAGCTGCAGGTCGAGCTGGGTTACCGCACCGTTTTCCAGCCACCACTGCGCCGGCGCATCGGCGCTGCGTTGCAACTGCAGTTTGATCCACCAGGGGTTGGGGTTCTGGCCGACGCTGGCGCGGCCGTTGGCTGGCGCGAAGCGCTGCTGCACGGCTGGATCGGCCATGTCGGCGATACTGAGTGTGCCGCCAACGTCTTCGAGCAGTTCGATCTGCCCGTTCAGTTCCACGCCGCTGCTGTCGCTTTGCAGCGTTATAGGCGCGGCCATGGTCCGGCCGCTCGCGAGGGCCAGGCAGAGCAACAACAGCAGTCCTTGCAGAAGATTGCACCGCAAAATTCGGGCTCCTAATGGCCAATAGGCGGGGAACTGGCAATCAGGCTGGAGTATAGGCACAACTCGGCCTGTGATCACAAACTGACATCATCTCAGCGCCAGCCGCATCACGCTGGCTGGCGCTGAGTCTGTATGTTTTTTGTGCTATATTCCGCGCCCCCTGTGAATCCCTGTTGATCAAAAAATATGCAAGCCGCCAAGCCGCTGTTCGACTATCCCAAATATTGGGCCGAGTGTTTCGGGCCTGCACCCTTCCTGCCGATGAGCCGGGAAGAGATGGATCAGCTTGGCTGGGATTCCTGCGACATCATCATCGTTACCGGCGATGCCTACGTTGATCACCCGTCCTTCGGCATGGCCATCATTGGCCGCCTGCTGGAAGCCCAGGGCTTTCGCGTCGGCATCATCGCGCAGCCGGACTGGCGCTCCAAAGACGACTTCATGAAGCTCGGCGAGCCGAACCTGTTCTTCGGTGTCGCCGCCGGCAACATGGACTCGATGATCAACCGCTACACCGCGGACAAGAAGATCCGCAGCGACGACGCCTATACCCCCGGCGGCGTCGCCGGCAAGCGCCCGGACCGCGCCAGCCTGGTCTACAGCCAGCGCTGCAAGGAGGCCTACAGCCACGTGCCGGTGATTCTAGGTGGCATCGAGGCCTCGCTGCGGCGCATCGCACACTACGACTATTGGCAGGACAAGGTACGTCGCTCGATCCTGATGGACGCGACCGCCGACATCCTTCTTTATGGCAACGCCGAGCGCGCCGTGGTGGAAATCGCCCAGCGCCTGGCCTTCGGCGAGAAGGTCGAGGACATCACCGATGTACGCGGCACTGCCTTTATCCGCCGTGACACCCCCGAAGGCTGGTACGAGGTGGACTCCACCCGCATCGACCGCCCGGGCCGCGTCGACAAGATCATCAACCCTTATGTGAATACCCAGGACACCGCCGCCTGCGCCATCGAGCAGGAAAAGGGTGCACCGGTCGAAGACGCTAACGAAGCCAAGGTTATCGAGCTGTTGCCCAGCCCGAAGATGACCCGCGACAAGACCGTGATCCGCCTGCCGTCCTTCGAGAAGGTGCGCAACGACCCGGTGCTCTATGCCCACGCCAACCGCGTGCTGCACCTGGAAACCAACCCGGGCAACGCCCGCGCCCTGGTGCAGAAGCACGGCGACGTCGACGTCTGGTTCACCCCGCCGCCGATCCCGATGACCACCGAGGAAATGGACTACGTGTTCGGCATGCCCTACGCGCGCGTGCCGCACCCGGCCTATGGCAAGGAGAAAATCCCGGCCTACGAGATGATCCGTTTCTCGGTCAACATCATGCGCGGATGCTTCGGCGGCTGCACCTTCTGCTCGATCACCGAGCACGAGGGCCGCATCATCCAGAACCGCTCCCACGACTCGATCATCCGCGAGATCGAGGAGATGCGTGACAAGGTGCCAGGCTTCACCGGCGTGGTTTCCGACCTTGGCGGGCCGACCGCCAACATGTACCGCATCGCCTGCAAGGACCCGGAAATCGAGAAGCACTGCCGCAAGCCCTCGTGCGTGTTCCCGGGCATCTGCGAAAACCTGAACACCGACCACTCGTCCCTGATCGAGCTGTACCGCAAGGCCCGTGCCCTGCCGGGTGTGAAGAAGATCCTGATCGCCTCGGGTCTGCGCTACGACCTGGCCGTGGAGTCGCCGGAGTACGTCAAGGAGCTGGTCACCCACCATGTCGGTGGCTACCTGAAGATCGCCCCGGAGCACACCGAGCGCGGCCCGCTGGACAAGATGATGAAGCCGGGCATCGGCAGCTACGACCGCTTCAAGCAGATGTTCGAGAAGTTCTCGAAGGAAGCGGGCAAGGAGCAGTACCTGATTCCTTACTTCATCGCCGCGCACCCGGGCACCACCGACGAGGACATGATGAACCTCGCCCTGTGGCTCAAGCGCAATGGCTTCCGTGCGGACCAGGTGCAGGCCTTCTACCCCTCGCCGATGGCCACCGCCACGGCCATGTACCACTCGGGCAAGAACCCGCTGCGCAAGGTCACCTACAAGTCGGATGGCGTCGAGATCGTCAAGAGCGAGCAGCAGCGCCGCCTGCACAAGGCCTTCCTGCGCTACCACGACCCGAAGGGCTGGCCGATGCTGCGCGAGGCGCTGGAGCGCATGGGTCGCAGCGATCTGATCGGCAACGGCAAGCACCACCTGATCCCGACCTACCAGCCGAACACCGACGAGTACCAGAGCGCCCGGCGCAAGAACTCGACTCCGGCCGGCAGTAAGAAGGCCGGCGCCCAAGGCAAGACGGTCGGCAAGATCCTCACCCAGCACACCGGCCTGCCGCCGCGCGGCAGCGACGGCAGCAAGGCCTGGGACAAGCGCGAGCAGGCCAAGGCCGCCGCCGAGGCAAGGCGCAAGGCGGAAAAGGCCGGTGCCGGCAAGTCGGGCAACAAGAAGCCGAGCAAGCGCCCGGTGGCGCCACGCTGATGAGCTTTCTCCCCTCGCCCACTTGTGGGAGAGGGGCCGGGGGAGAGGGCCTTACCGCGTAGCACTCCCTCTCCCCAGCCCTCTCCCGTGAACGGGAGAGGGGGAAGTGCCCCGCATCCCGGATCGCATCCGGGCTACGTCTGTTGCTGGCGCCTTTTCCGTGCGCCTTTTCCGTGCGCTCTCTGCGGCTGCCCCATTCTGGTGCTGGCAATTCGCCGCGAGCCGCATAAAGCCTGAAAAACCCGCTGGCATAACTCTTGCGCTGCTCAAGTATCGCCCTGGCTCGCAGGAGGCACGCCGTGTCGATTCATGTCGCACTGCAGCACGTCACGCACTACCGCTACGACCGTCCGATCAACCTCGGCCCGCAGGTGGTTCGCCTGCGCCCGGCCCCGCACAGCCGCACGCGCATTCTCTCCTACGCGCTGCAGGTCGAGCCGGGCGAGCACTTCGTCAACTGGCAGCAGGACCCGCAGGGCAACTACCTGGCGCGCCTGGTGTTCCCGGACAAGACCGAGCAGCTCAAGGTCTGCGTCGACCTGGTTGCCGAGATGGCGGTGTTCAACCCCTTCGACTTCTTCCTCGAACCGCATGCCGAGAAGATCCCCTTCGCCTATGGCCAGGATGAGCAGCGCGAGCTGGCACCTTATCTGGCGACGCTGAAGGGCGGCCCGCTGTTCGCCGATTACCTGGCCAAGGTCGAGCGTACGCCGACCCCCAGCGTCGACTTTCTGGTGGCGCTCAACCAGCGCGTGGCCAGCGACGTGCGCTACCTGATTCGCCTGGAGCCGGGCGTGCAGAGCCCCGAGCAAACCCTTGAACTGGGCTCCGGCTCCTGCCGCGACTCGGCCTGGCTGCTGGTGCAGCTGCTGCGGCATCTGGGGCTGGCGGCGCGGTTCGTTTCCGGCTACCTGATCCAGCTCACGGCCGACCAGAAGTCGCTGGACGGCCCCAGTGGCACCGACGTGGATTTCACCGATCTGCACGCCTGGTGCGAGGTCTACCTGCCCGGCGCCGGCTGGATCGGCCTCGACCCCACCAGTGGTCTGTTCGCCGGCGAAGGCCATATTCCTCTCGCCTGCAGCCCGGAGCCGTCCTCGGCGGCGCCGATCAGCGGCCTGCTCGACGAGTGCGAATGCGAGTTCGAGCACGAGATGCGCGTCGAGCGCATCTGGGAGGCGCCGCGGGTCACCAAGCCCTACAGCGACGAACAGTGGCAGGACATCCTCGCCGTCGGCCGCCAGGTCGATGCCGAGCTGGCCTATGGCGACGTGCGCCTGACCATGGGTGGCGAACCGACCTTCGTCGCCCTCGACTACCCGGACGACCCCGAGTGGAACACCGAGGCCATGGGGCCGAACAAGCGGCGCCTGGCCAGCGAGCTGTTCCACCGCCTGCGCGAGCATTACGCACCGCAGGCGCTGGTGCACTTTGGCCAGGGCAAGTGGTACCCGGGCGAGCAGCTGCCGCGCTGGTCGCTGAACTGCTTCTGGCGCAAGGATGGCGAGCCGATCTGGCAGGACGCCGCCCTGTACGCCGACGAAACCCGTTACTACGGCGCCGATGCCCGCCTCGCCGCCCGCTTTCTGCACAACCTGGCCGGACGCCTGGGGCTGGAGGCCGAACACGTGTTTCCGGCCTACGAGGACTGGCTCTACTACCTGTGGCGCGAGCGCCGCCTGCCGGCCAACGTCAGCCCGGACGATCCGCGCCTGGCCGACCCGCTGGAGCGTGAGCGCCTGCGCAAGGTGTTCTGCCGTGGCCTGGGCGAGGTGGTCGGGCAGGTGCTGCCGCTGATGCGCAGCGCCGATGATTCCAGCTGGCTGACCGGCCCCTGGTTCCTGCGCGACGAACACTGCCGGCTGATTCCCGGCGACTCGCCGCTGGGCTATCGCCTGCCGCTGGATTCGCAACCCTGGGTCGGCGAGCTGGACTACCCCTACGTCACCCCGCAGGACCCGCACCAGAGCTTCCCGCCGCTGCCCAGCCGGCAGAGCATCCAGCAGCAGCTGCGCACGCCGCTGCACCCGGGCAATGGCCACGGCAAGGCGCTGGCCGAGGGCGAGGGGCCGCAGGCGCCGGGGCTGTTCGAGTCGGCCAGCGGCATCGTGCGTACCGCGCTGTGTGCCGAGCCGCGTGACGGTCGCCTGTACCTGTTCATGCCGCCCCTGAATCGGCTGGATGACTACCTGGAGCTGGTCGCCGCCATCGAGGCCACCGCCCGCGAACTGCGCTGCCCGGTGCTGCTGGAAGGCTACGAGCCGCCGCAGGACCCGCGCCTGATCCACTTCCGCGTCACCCCGGACCCAGGCGTGATCGAGGTGAACATCCACCCGGCCAGCAGCTGGGATGAGCTGGTCGAGCGCACCGAGTTTCTCTACGAAGCAGCACGCCAGTGCCGCCTGTCCAGCGAGAAGTTCATGCTCGACGGCCGCCACACCGGCACCGGCGGCGGCAATCACTTCGTCCTCGGTGGCGCCACCGCCGCCGAGTCGCCCTTCCTGCGTCGGCCCGATCTGCTGCGCAGCCTGATCAGCTACTGGCACAACCACCCGTCGCTGTCCTACCTGTTCAGCGGCCTGTTTATCGGCCCGACCTCGCAGGCCCCGCGCGTGGACGAGGCGCGCAACGATGCCCTCTACGAGCTGGAGATCGCCTTCGCGCAGATGCCCGAGCCGGGCCGCGAATGCCCGCCCTGGCTGGTCGACCGCCTGCTGCGTCACCTACTGGTGGATGTGACTGGCAATACCCACCGCGCCGAGTTCTGCATCGACAAGCTGTACTCGCCGGATTCTTCCAGCGGCCGCCTCGGCCTGCTCGAACTGCGCGCCTTCGAGATGCCGCCGCACGCGCGCATGAGCCTGGCCCAGCAGCTGTTGCTGCGCGCGCTGGTGGCGCGCTTCTGGAACGAGCCGTATCGCCCGCAGCGCCTGGCGCGTTGGGGGACCGAACTGCACGACCGCTTCCTGCTGCCGCATTTCGTCGAGCAGGACTTCGCCGACGTGATCTTCGAGCTCAACGGCGCCGGCTATCCGCTGCGCGCCGAATGGTTCGCCCCGCACCTGGAGTTCCGCTTCCCCAAGATCGGCGATTACGCGGTCAGGGGCATCGACCTGGAGCTGCGCCAGGCTCTCGAGCCCTGGCACGTGCTGGGCGAGGAGGGCGCCATTGGCGGCACGGTGCGCTATGTCGATTCGTCGCTGGAGCGGGTGCAGGTCAAACTCAGCGGCCTGGCGCCGGATCGCTACCAGCTCACCTGCAACGGCGCGCCGGTGCCGCTGCGGCCCACCGGCACCGTGGGCGAGTTCGTCGGCGGCGTGCGCTACCGCGCCTGGCAGCCAGCCAGTTGCCTGCAGCCGACCATCGGCGTGCAGGCACCGCTGGTGTTCGACCTGGTCGACACCTGGATGCAACGCTCCCTCGGCGGCTGCCAGTACCATGTAGCCCATCCTGGTGGGCGCAATTTTGAGGCGCTACCGGTCAATGCCTATGCTGCGGAGAGCCGGCGCCTTGCGCGCTTCTTCCGTCACGGGCATAGCCCGGGCGAACTGACAGTGGCTGAAGCCATCCACAATAATGAATTGCCCATGACCCTGGACCTGCGCCGCGTCTAGCTCCCTCTCCCGCTTGCGGGAGAGGGTTGGGGAGAGGGGCGGACTGCTGCCCTCTCCTTCAGCCCCTCTCCCATAAATGGGCGAGGGGAGTGCTGCGCCCCATCGAGCCTGCCATGCCTAACCTGCTTGCCGACTACCCGCGCCCAAGCGCGGCCTACCACGAACTGCTCGATGCCCAGGGCCAGGTCCGTCCGTACTGGCGCCGCCTGTTCGAACACCTGCAGCGCAGCAGCCCGGCGCTGCTGCAACAGCGTCAGGCTCTGCTGGAGCGGCAGATCCAGGAAAACGGCGTGACCTACAACGTCTATGCCGACCCGGATGGCGCCGATCGCCCCTGGGAGCTGGACCTGTTGCCCAACCTGATTCCCGCCGAGGAGTGGCAGCAGATCGCCGCCGGCGTGGCCCAGCGCGCCGGCCTGCTGAATGCCGTGCTCGCCGACCTGTACGGCCCGCAGCAGCTGCTCGCCGACGGCCTGCTGCCGGCCGAACTGGTGTTCGGCCACGACAATTTCCTCTGGCCGTGCCAGGGCATCCAGCCGCCGGGCGGTACCTTTCTGCACCTGTACGCCGTCGACCTGGCCCGCGCGCCGGACGGGCGCTGGTGGGTCACTGCCGACCGCACCCAGGCGCCCTCCGGCGCCGGCTACGCCCTGGAGAACCGGCAGATCCTCTCGCGCGCCTTTCCCGAACTGTACCGCGACCTGCGTGTGCAGTACCTGGCCGGCTTCTTCCGCACCCTGCAGGACACCCTGGCGCGCCAGGCACCGGCAGACGGCGAGACGCCGCTGGTGGTGTTGCTGACCCCGGGGCGCTTCAACGAAAGCTACTTCGAGCACCTGTACCTGGCGCGCCAGCTCGGCTATCCGCTGGTCGAGGGCAGCGACCTCACCGTGCGCGACGCCAAGCTCTACCTCAAGACCCTGGCCGGCCTGCGCCGGGTGCACGCGGTGCTGCGCCGCCTGGACGATGACTACTGTGATCCGCTGGAGCTGCGCACCGACTCGGCCCTCGGCGTGCCCGGCCTGCTCGATGCGGTGCGCCAGGGCAATGTGCTGGTCGCCAATGCCCTCGGCAGCGGCGTGCTGGAATCCCCGGGGTTGCCGGGTTTCCTGCCCGGCATCGCCGAGAAGCTGCTGGGCGAAGAGTTGCTGCTGCCGTCCATCGCCAGCTGGTGGTGCGGCGAGCCGCCGGTGCTTGACGAGGCGCTGGAAAAGCTCGACGAGCTGCTGGTGCGCCCGGCTTTTCCGTCGCAGAGCTTCGTCCCGGTGTTTGGCCGCGACCTCGATGCAGCCGGCCGAGCGGCGCTGGCCGAGCGCATCCGCGCAAGGCCTTATGCCTATGTCGCCCAGGCCCGTGCCCAGCTGTCGCAGGCGCCGGTGTGGCAGGGCGCCACGACCGGCCTTGCGCCGCGTGCCATCGGCATGCGCGTGTTCGCCGTGGCCAGTGCCGACGGCTACCGCGTGCTGCCCGGCGGCCTGACCCGGGTGGCCGCCGACGCCGACGCCGAGGTGGTGTCGATGCAGCGCGGCGGGGCGAGCAAGGACACCTGGGTGCTCGGCGAGCGCAACCCCGGCGGTGAGCCCTGGCAGTGGCTGCGTCCGCTCGGCGTGGCCGACCTGGTACGTAGCGACCCCTACCTGCCGTCGCGGGTGGTGGAAAACCTGTTCTGGTTCGGCCGTTATTCCGAGCGCTGCGAAGACAGTGCGCGCCTGCTGCGTATCATGCTGGGCCGCTATATCGACGACGATGACGATCCGCAGGCGCTGCAGGCGGCCCTCAGCCTGGCCGAAGGCCTGGGCCTGCTGCCCGACGCCGGTCACGGCAGCCTGGAGCAGCGCCTGTTCGACGCTACCCTCGGCGCCAACTGGCCGGCCAGCCTGCGCGGCTGTCTGCAGAGTCTGCAATGGGCCGCCGGCAGCGTGCGCGGCAAGCTGTCCCAGGCCAACTGGCAGGAGTTGCTGGAGCTGCAGCGCGAGGCGCAGGAGCTGGACGGCCAGGACGCCGACCTGGGCGAGCTGCTGGAATATCTCAGCCGCCTGCAGATGTCGATGGCGGCGCTGTCCGGTTTCGCCCTCGATGACATGACCCGTGACGACGGCTGGCGCTTTCTCATGATCGGTCGCTGCATCGAGCGCCTGCAGTTTCTCTGCGACAGCCTGGCCAGCTTCCTGCGCAGCCGCGCGGTGCAGGACCAGTCGGCCCTGGAGTGGCTGCTGGAGCTGGGCAACAGCAGCATCACCTACCGCACCCGCTACCTGGCCAGCGCCCAGCTGATCCCGGTGCTCGACCTGCTGTTGCTCGATGCGCAGAACCCCCACGCGGTGATCTTCCAGCTGCGCCAGCTGCAGCACTCGCTGGCGCGCCTGGGCGACGCCTATGACCTGGTGGCCGACCATCGCCTGGGCGAGCTGGAGCAGCGGCTGGTGACCTTGCGTCTGGAAAACCTCGAAGGCAACCTGTTCGGCCCGGCTGGCGTGCGCGCCGTGCTGGGCGGGCTGGCCGAGCTGCTGGAGCAGATTTCCGCCGCTGCTGGCGAAGTCTCCGACCGCCTGGCCCTGCGCTTTTTCGTCCACGTCGATGCCAGCCGCAGGACCCAATCGCTATGAGCCGCAGCGCCCACTACCAGGTGCTCCACGATACCCACTACCGCTACACCGAGCCGGTGTCGCTGGCCCAGCAGCAGGCCCATCTGTGGCCGCGCGAGTGTCCCTGGCAGCGCTGTCTGGACCGTCACCTCACCGTCACGCCGCAGCCCTGTCACCGCCATGACGACCAGGATGCCTTCGGCAATCCACTGACCCGACTGGCCTTCGAACGCCCGCACCAGCAGCTGCGGGTGATTGCCAGCCTGCGCGTGGAGGTGCTGGCCCGCGACAACTTCGAACTGGTCGATTCACCGGCCTGGGAGCGTGTGGTCAGCGCTCTTGGTTATTCCGGCCAGCCATTGTCCGCCGAGCTGCTGGAGGCGGCGCGCTATCGCTACCAGTCGCCCTACGTGCACCTGAAGAGCCGCTTCGCCGCCTACGCCGCCGACTGCTTCACCCCGGGCCGCCCGCTGCTGGAGGCGGCCGATGCGCTGATGCAGAAGATCTTCCGCGAGTTCACCTTCGATGCCAGCGCCACCCAGGTGGCGACGCCGCTGCTTCAGGTGCTGGAGGAGCGCCGCGGCGTGTGCCAGGACTTCGCCCACCTGATGCTCGCCTGCCTGCGCTCGCTGGGCCTGTCGGCGCGCTATATCAGCGGCTATCTGCTGACCCAGCCGCCGCCCGGCCAGCCCCGCCTGATCGGCGCCGACGCCTCGCATGCCTGGATCTCGCTGTACTGCCCGCAACAGGGCTGGGTGGATTTCGACCCGACCAACAACCTGCGCCCGAACCTGGAACACATCACCCTCGGCTGGGGCCGCGACTTCTCCGACGTTTCACCCCTGCGCGGTGTGATCCTCGGCGGTGGCGAGCACGATCCGGAGGTGCGGGTGACGGTGATGCCGTTGGAGGCGCCGTTACCGGCGGCGGGGTGAAGTGCACTCCTCTCCCACATGCGGGAGAGGGGACGTCAGCCCGTAGCCCGGATGCAATCCGGGGCCGGAGTCGCCTGCTTCCCGGATTGCATCCGGGCTACCTTTTGAGCCACGCCAGCGCGCCGAGTCCGGCCGCGCGCCCGCTGGCGAAGCAGGCGGTGAGCAGGTAGCCGCCGGTGGGGGCTTCCCAGTCGAGCATTTCGCCGGCGCAGAAGGTGCCGGGCAGGGCGTGGAGCATCAGCTGCTTGTCCAGCGCTTCGAACGGCACGCCGCCGGCGCTGGAGATGGCTTCGTCCAGCGGACGGGGGCGCAACAGTTCGATGGGCAGGGCCTTGATCGCGTGGGCGAGGCGGACCATGTCGGCGAAGTCCTCGGCACGGGTCAGCTCGCGCAGCAGCGCGGCCTTGGCACCGTCCAGACCGAGCTGGCGGTGCAGGTGCTTGGCCATCGACGCCGAGCCGCGCGGCTTGCTGAGCAGCGCTGCGACTTTATCCAACGTCCTGTCCGGTTGTAGATCCAGATAAACCCGCGCCTGGCCGTGCTGCTCGATGTGCTGGCGAATGGCGGCGGACAGCGCATAGATCAGGCTGCCCTCCACGCCATGCTCGGTCAGCACGAACTCGCCACGCCGTGGCGCCTTGTCGTCCAGCGCCAGGGTGACGTTCTTCAGCGGCGCGCCGGCGAACTTGCCGCGCAGGTGCTCGCTCCAGCCGGCCACTTCGAAGCCGCAGTTGGCCGGTCGCAGCTTGGATACCTCGACCCCGCGCTGCTCCAGCAACGGCACCCAGGCGCCATCCGAACCGAGCCGTGCCCAGCTGCCGCCGCCCAGGGCCAGCACGCAGGCGTCGGCCTTGAGCAACCGCTCGCCATCGGAGGTGGCAATACGCAGCGCACCGGAGTCATGCCAGCCCAGCCAGCGGCTGCGCGTGTGGATCGTTACGCCCGCCTCGCGCAGGCGTTTGAGCCAGGCGCGCAGCAGCGGCGCGGCCTTCATATCGGTGGGGAACACCCGTCCCGAGGTGCCGACAAAGGTGTCGATGCCCAGGCCGTGAATCCATATGCGCAGGGCCTCGGCGTCGAAGTCCTGCAGGAGCTTGGCGATTTCGCCTTCGCGCTCGCGGTAACGGGCGAGAAACGGCGCCTTGGCCTCGGAGTGGGTGATGTTCATACCGCCGACCCCGGCCAGGAGAAACTTGCGTCCCACCGAGGGCATGGCGTCGAACAGCTCGACCCGCGCGCCGCCGGCCGCCAGCACTTCGGCGGCCATCAGCCCGGCGGGGCCGCCGCCGATAACGGCGACGAGGGGAGTGGGGCGGGCGTTGGAGTCGGTCATGGCGTGTGTGGCTGGGCGGCGGAAGGCGCCATTCTACCCGCCAGCCTTGTCATCTGCGCGGGCTTAGGGCAGGGTCGTCGCACATTCCTCCAGTGACGAGATTGCGCTATGTCCGGCCTCTATCCCAGCGTCGACCCCGAAGGTCTGATCGAGTACTCGGTGGTCTACACCGACCGTTCCCTCAACCATATGTCGCAGTCCTTCCAGGGCGTGATGCGGGATATTTCCAACACCCTGAAGCGGGTCTACAACGCCCACGCCGTGGCCGTGGTGCCGGGCAGCGGCACCTTCGGCATGGAAGCGGTGGCGCGCCAGCTGGCGACCGGGCAGAAGACCCTGGTGATCCGTAACGGCTGGTTCAGCTACCGCTGGACGCAGATCTTCGAGATGGGCCAGATTCCCGCTGCCTCCACCGTGCTCAAGGCGCGCCCGGTCAGTGATGAGCCGCAAGCGGCCTTCGCTCCGGCGCCGCTGGCCGAGGTGCTGGCGACCATCGCCGCCGAGAAGCCGCAGGTGGTGTTCGCCCCGCATGTGGAAACCGCCTCGGGCATGCTCCTGCCGGACGATTACCTGCGCGCCGTGGCCGATGCCGTGCACGCGGTGGGTGGCCTGTTCGTGCTCGACTGCATCGCCTCCGGCACCCTCTGGGTGGACATGCAGGCGTGCGGCGTCGACGTGCTGATCAGTGCGCCGCAGAAGGGCTGGAGCGCCTCGCCGTGCTGCGCCCTGGTGATGCTCAGCGAAGCCGCCCAGGCGCGCGTCGAGGCGACCCAGAGCAGCAGCTTCGCCTGCGACCTGAAGAAGTGGCTGCAGATCATGCAGGCCTACGAACAGGGCGGCCACGCCTACCACGCGACCATGCCCAGCGACGCTCTGGCGCGTTTCCGTGATGCGATGCAGGAGGCCGAGGCCAATGGCTTCGCCACCGTCTGCGAGCAGCAGCGCGAGCTGGGTCGCCGCGTGCGCGCGCTGCTGGCGGCCAAGGGCTTCAAGAGCGTCGCCGCCGAGGGTTTCGAGGCGCCGGGCGTGGTGGTCTGCTACACCGACGACGCGCAGATCAAGAACGGCAGCAAGTTCGCCGCCCAGGGCCTGCAGACCGCCGCTGGCGTGCCGCTGCAGTGCGACGAGCCGGCCGACTTCCAGACTTTCCGCGTCGGTCTGTTCGGCCTGGACAAGCTGGGCAATGTCGAGCGCACCGTGGCCACGCTGGAGCAGGCGCTGGACAAGGTTCTGGCGGACTAGCCGGCTCAGCTCACCTCGTGCCCGGGGGCACGGTGAGCGCGTTCAGCAAGCTGTAGGCGGCCTGGATTCTGGCGGCGTTTGGGTAGTTCTTGTTGGCCAGCAGAACCAGGCCCAGCTGTTGGCTGGGGATAAATACCGCATAGGCGCCAAAGCCGCCGGTCGAGCCGGTCTTGTTGAACAGGCTGTCGCGGGTCGCTTGCTCGGGGGGGAGCAGGCGGCTGGCTGGCTGTGGCTCCAGGGCCATGGCTGGCGAGTTGCCGGCTTGCAGGCGCTCCAGGCTGATCGGGTAGGGATAGCGTTCCCAACCGAGCCCCTGGGTCATTTCGCCGACCCGGTAGTAGCCGGTTTGCGTGGTAGCGATGGCGCGCTGCAGCACCGGGCTCAGGTGGCTCGGGTCGAGGTTGGCCTGAACGAAACGCAGCATATCCCTGGCGCTGGTTTTCACCCCGTAGGCCTCGGCATCGAGCATGCCTGGAGTGACCCGCAGCGGATGACCGTACTGGTTATAGCCATAGGCATAGTCGGCCATGCGGGCGTCTGGTACCTGGACGTAGCTGTTCGACATGGCCAAGGCCGGGAAAAGCCGTTGTTCCATCAGCTTCGCGAAGGGCTGATCCAGGCTCCTGGCGGTGAGCAACCCCAGCAGGCCGATGCTGGGGTTGGAGTAGCGCCGGTAGCTGCCGGGTCGATGAGCAGGCTGCCATTGACGGTAGTAGGCCAGCAGGCTGGTCGGGTCGCGTACCGGGTCGGGAAACTGCAGCGGCAGGCCGGCGGCCGTGTAGGTTCCGAGGTCCAGCAGGCTGGCCTGTCCCAATGGGCTACCACGCAGGGCCGGCCAGTGCTGCTCGGCGCTGTCGGCAAGGTTCAGGTTGCCGCTGGCCTGGGCCAGGCCGGCGAGGGTGGCTGTCAGGGGTTTGCTCAGCGAGCCAATCTCGAACAGGGTATCGCTGTTGACGCGCTGCTGGTCGTCCAGGCGCGCCAGGCCATAGTTGAAGTAGTGAGCCTGGCCGTGGAGGCTGATCGCCACGGCCATGCCAGCGATATCGTATGCCTGCATCAATGGCGCGATGTTGGCGTCTACCAGGCGTTGCAGCTCCTGTTGCGTAGGCATGGCGGCAAGGCTCGGTGGCGTGACCAGCGCCAGGGTGCTCAGCAGAAAGAGCTTGGTGCGCATAGGGGGGGGATCTTCCGGGATTCTTCTGTCGACCGATGGGACAGTCTGCGCGGCGTTTTTATCCCAGGCCATGCGCCTGCCATACCCGCGCTGCGCTGTGATGCAGGATGCCGTGGCGGCGGGCGAGCAGGGCGTGGTCCTGGTCGTAACCGCCGCCGATCACCCCGACCACCGGGATATCGCGTTCCAGGCAGTGGCGGAACACCGCCTCGTCGCGGGCGGCGATACCGGCGTCGGTCAGTTGCAGGTAGCCGAGACGGTCGTCCTTGTGCACATCGACGCCGCCGTCGTAGAGCACGATGTCCGGCTGGTACAGGGCCAGCAGGTAGCCCAGGCTGTCGTGCACCACCTTCAGGTAGTCGGCGTCGCCCATGCCGATGGGCAGGCCGATGTCCCAGTCGCTCCTGGCCTTGCGCGCCGGGAAGTTCTTCTCGCAGTGCAGCGATACGGTGATGGCGTCCGGCACCTGCTCCAGCAGCCGTGCGGTGCCGTCGCCCTGGTGCACGTCGCAGTCGTAGATCAGCACCCGGCCGACCCGGCCGCTTTCCAGCAGGTAGCGGGCGATCACCGCCAGATCGTTGAAGATGCAGAAGCCGGAGGCTTCGTCGTAGTGGGCGTGATGGGTGCCGCCGGCCAGATGGCAGGCCATGCCGTGCTGCAGGGCCAGTTCGGCGGTCAGTAGCGAGCCGCCGACGGCGCGCACGGTACGCCGGGCCAGCGCTTCGCTCCAGGGCAGGCCAAGGCGACGTTGCTCATGATAGGTCAGCTCGCCGCTGGCGAAGCGTTCGATGTAGTCAGGGCAGTGGGCCAGGGCGAGGATGTCCGCTGGGCAGATCTGCGGGCGATGCAGCGCTTCGTCACGGACCAGGCCGCTGTCCACCAGGTGGTCGCGCAACAGGCGGAACTTGGCCATGGGGAAGCGGTGATTGGTTGGGAAGGGCGGGCTGTAGTCGTCGTGGTAGATCAGCGGCAGCATAATGAATGACTCACGAATTCGAGCCCAGTATATGACTGTGACCATGAGCAGCGAACGCCTGATCCTGCGCCCCTGGCATGACGATGACCTTGACGCCCTGGCAGCCCTGTGTGCCGATCCCGAGGTGATGGCGCATTTTCCCAGCGTGCTGGATCGCAGCGGCAGTGCCGACCTGTTGGCGCGTCTGCAGGCGCACCAGGCCGAGCATGGTTTCACCTTCTGGGCGTTGCAGCGTCAGTTAGATGATCAGGTAATCGGATTTACCGGCCTGGCGCGGGTGAGTTTCGACGCACCCTTCGTGCCGGCGGTGGAAATTGGCTGGCGCCTGGCGCGTCCCTTCTGGGGGCAGGGCTATGCGTTGGAGGCGGCGCAGCGCGCCTTGTGCTTTGCGTTCGATGAGCTGGCGCTGGCTGAGGTGGTGTCCTTCACCGTGCCGGCCAATCACCGTTCCTGGGGTGTGATGCAGCGCCTGGGCATGCGCCGTGATCTGGCCGGTGACTTTGAACACCCGAGTTTGCCCGAGGGCCATCCGCTGCGTCCGCATCTGCTCTACCGCATCGCCCGGGAGGCCTGGCATGGACGCTGAGCAGCAGGTGCGTGCCTACCATGCGCTGAGCAAGCACGCGCCTAGCGGCTATGCGCCGGGGCCCGGTCAGCTCGACTGGGCGACCCAGCCGGCGCCGTTTCGCCGCTACGCCGGATGCCGCCTGATTGAGCTGTGGCAACGCCCGCTGGAAGAAACGCCGGGTTACGACACGCCGTTTGCCGGGCCCGTGGGTTCGCCGGCCCCCCTCAATCGCGCCAGCCTCTCGCAACTGCTGTACGACAGCCTGGCGCTGTCCGCCTGGAAGGAGGCCGGTGGCAGTCGCTGGGCGCTGCGGGTCAATCCGTCGTCGGGCAACCTGCACCCGACCGAGGCTTACCTGCTGTTGCCACCGGGCAGCGTCGAGGCGTCGGGGCTGCTGGCGCATTACGCGCCGGATGCCCATGGCCTGGAGGTGCGCGCCGAGCTGCCGGCGCCGCTGGCTGATCAGCTGGCGCAGGCATTGCCGCCCGGCGGCTTTCTGCTCGGCCTGGCCAGCATCCCCTGGCGCGAGGCCTGGAAGTACGGCGAGCGTGCCTATCGCTACTGCCAGCACGACCTCGGCCACGCGCTGGCCTGCCTGAGCATCGCCGCCGCCCTCCAGGGTTGGCAGGTGCGCCTGCTGCGCGGTGTGGCCGAGACGCGGCTGGACGGTCTGCTGGGGCTGTACCGTGATGGGTTTCATGAGGCCGAGCATGGCGACTGTTTGCTCTGGGTTGGGCCTGCTCAGACGCAAGAGTTCGCTTTGCCTGAGGCATTGCTGCGCAGCCTGGCGGCGCTGGAACTGAGTGGCGCGCCCAATCGCCTGTCGCGTCAGTACCGCGAGTGGCCGGAGCTGGCGCGGGTACATGCGCTGTGCCGGGCGCCTGCCTTGCCGACCCTGAGCTGGCAGACACCGAGTGGCCACAGCACCAGCGACAATCCCGGCCTGCCGCTGCGGCCGATCCTGCATCGGCGGCGTAGCGCCCAGGCCTTCGATGGCCGCAGCGGCATCCAGGCCGCGTTGCTGTTCGCCTGGCTGCGGCGGCTGATGCCGGTCAACTCGGCGGTGCCTTTCGCTGTCACCGGTGAGAAGCCCCGGGTCGACCTGCTGCTGTTCGTCCATCGCGTCCAGGGGCTGGAGCCAGGTCTGTACTGGCTGGCCCGTTGCGATGGTCAGCCCCAGCCGCAGGGGCTGCGCGGCGACTTCACTTGGCAGCGCGCGCATGACGAGCTGCCGCTGTACCGCCTGCTGGAAGGCGATGCCCGTGGCCTGGCCGGTTTCCTCGCCTGCGGCCAGGACATCGCCAGTGACGGCTGTGTGGCCCTGGCCATGCTGGCGCGTTTCGACGCGGGGCTGGCCGCTGGCGCCTGGCACTACCCGCGGCTGTACTGGGAATGTGGGCAGATCGGCCAGCTGTTGTATCTGGAGGCCGAAGCCGCGGGGCTGTCCGGCACGGGCATTGGCTGCTTCTTCGACGATCAGGTGCATGAATTGCTGGAACTGGCCGACAGTCGCTGGCAAAGCCTTTACCATTTCACCATCGGCCGCGCGGTGTGGGATGAACGCCTCACCAGCGCGCCGGCCTATAACGAATTGCGTGTGCTGCCCGAGGAGTGATGTATGAGCCAAGTGCTGGATGATCTGGTGTCCCTGCTGAGCATGGAGCAGATCGAGGAAAACCTGTTCCGTGGCCGCAGCCAGGACCTCGGTTTCCGTCAGCTGTTCGGTGGTCAGGTGCTTGGTCAGTGTGTGTCGGCGGCCAACCAGACGGTCGACCCGGCTCGCCACGTGCATTCGTTGCATGGCTACTTCCTGCGCCCGGGCGATGCCACCTTGCCGATCGTGTATCACGTCGACCGCGTGCGTGACGGTGGCAGTTTCAGCACGCGGCGGGTCACGGCGGTGCAGAAGGGCAAGCCGATCTTCTTCTGCTCGGCCTCGTTCCAGGCCGACGAGGCAGGTTTCCATCACCAGTTGCCGATGCCGGATGTGCCCGGCCCCGAAGGCCTGCCGAGCGAGACCGATATCGCCAGCAAAGTGGCGCACCTGATCCCCGAGCGCATGCGCGACCGCATGCTCAGCGCCAAACCGATCGAGATTCGCCCGGTGACGATGATCAATCCCTTCGCCCCCGAGCCGGCCGAACCGGTCAAGTACATCTGGTTCCGCGCCGCCGGCCCGCTGCCGGACGAGCCGCAGCTGCACAAGCTGCTGCTGGCCTACGCCAGCGACTTCAACCTGCTGACCACCTCGATGCTGCCGCACGGTGTCTCGGTGTTTCAGAAGTTCATGCAGGTCGCCAGCCTCGACCACGCCCTGTGGTTCCACGCCGACCTGCGCATGGACGACTGGTTGCTGTACGCCATGGACAGCCCCTGGGCCGGCAACGCCCGTGGTTTCTCCCGCGCCAGCATCTTCAACCGTGCCGGTCAGCTGGTGGCCTCGGCGACCCAGGAAGGGCTGATCCGCGAGCGCGAGGACTGGAAGTGAGTCTGGCCGCCTGCCGCCACTGGGTATTCGACATGGACGGCACCCTGACCGTGGCGGTGCATGACTTCCCGGCGATCAAGCGCGCCCTGGGCATTCCCCAGGAGGACGACATCCTCCATCACCTGGCCGGCTTGCCCGAGGCTGAGGCGCAGGCCAAGCACGACTGGCTGCTCGAGCATGAGCGCGAGCTGGCCATCGGCTCGGTGGCGGCGCCCGGTGCGGTGGCGCTGGTGCGCGAACTGCATCGGCGTGGCTGCCGCCTCGGCATCCTTACCCGCAATGCCCACGAACTGGCGCTGCTGACCCTGGCCGCCATCGGCCTGGGCGACTGCTTCGCCACGGACGATGTGCTCGGTCGCGGAGAGGCGATCCCCAAGCCGCACCCGGATGGCCTGCTGCAGCTGGCAGCGCGCTGGGGCGTGGCGGCGGATGCGTTGGTGATGGTCGGCGATTACCGCTTCGACCTCGAGTGCGCCCAGGCCGCCGGCGCGCGCGGCGTACTGGTCAACCTGCCGGACAATCCCTGGCCGGAGTTGACCGAGATGCATGCGGCGGATTGCGCGGCGCTGCTGCAATTGCTGGCCTAGTGGATTTCCCCTCTCCCCTTGGGAGAGGGGCAGGGGTGAGGGACTGCTAGGCCAACCGGACCATCAGGAAAGGACGCCTGCCATGCCCCACTACAAATCACCGCTCGACCCCTGCCAACTTGAGTTTGCTCGTCAGCTCAGGCGCGCAGCTACCGATGCCGAGACTCTACTCTGGCGCCATTTGCGTGGTCGGCAGTTGGCCGGGCGAAAGTTTCGTCGTCAGCATCCGGTCTCGCCTTATGTTCTGGATTTCTATTGCGAGGAGCTGCATCTCGGCATCGAGTTGGATGGTGGGCAGCACTATGCGGAGGAAGGCGCGAAGCATGATCACTGGCGATCCGAGAGGTTGCTCGGCAGTGGTATCCGGCTGCTGCGCTTTAGTAACCGTGAGGTGCTACTGGAGTTACCGGCTGTGCTGGAGCGGATTTACCAGGAGGTCTCCGCTCCCTCACCCCTAGCCCCTCTCCCGGAGGGAGAGGGGGAGTCCCACAGGTAGCTTCACTCCAGCTCGCCCCTCTCCCCATGGGAGAGGTCGGGGTGAGCGGGCTTCAGGTCCATGGCCAAGACGTTGGGCCTTTACCGCACCTAGAGTCGGGCGGCGGCAAAGGTATCGCAGCGCCCCGGCTGACCACTCTCGAAGCCGACCTTGAACCAGCGCACGCGCTGGGCGGAGGTGCCGTGGGTGAAGGAGTCCGGCATCACGGTGCCACGGCTCTGTTTCTGCAGACGGTCGTCGCCGATGGCGTTGGCGGCGTTCAGTGCCTCTTCCACGTCGCCCGGCTCCAGCCAGTTCAGGCGCTGCTGCGCGTTGTTGGCCCAGACGCCGGCGAAGCAGTCCGCCTGCAGTTCCTGACGCACCAGCAGGCCGTTGTCGCCTTCCAGCTTCTGGCCGCTCTGGCGCGCTGCGTTGACCTTGGCCGAGACGCCGAGCAGGGTCTGCACATGGTGGCCGACCTCGTGGGCGATGACGTAGGCCTGGGCGAAGTCGCCGGCGGCGGCGAAGCGGGTTTCCATTTCGCGGAAGAAGCTCAGGTCGAGGTACACCTGGCGGTCGCCGGGGCAGTAGAAGGGCCCGACGGCGGCATCGGCGAAGCCGCAGGCCGAGCGTACGCCACCGCTGAACAACACCAGTTTGGGATCCTGGTACTGCTTGCCGGAGGCCTGGAAGATGGCTCGCCAGGTGTCTTCGGTGTCACCGAGGATGGCGCGGACGAACTCGCTCTGCGGGTCGTTGGCCGCTGGTGCCTGGCCCTGTTCGGGCGCATGGCTGGTGACGCCGCCCTGCATGCCCTGGTTGACCACGTTGCCGAGGATGGTCAGTGGGTCCTGGCCCATCAGCAGGCCGATCACCACCACCACGGCAATGCCACCCAGGCTCAGGCCCTTGCCGCCGCCCAGGCGCATGCCACTTCTGCCGCTACCGCGGGCATCCACCACATTGTCGCTGCGTCTGCCGCGTTCCCAGCGCATGGTTGGGCTCCTTCATTCGTCCGAGGCTGACAGTGTCGTCCGCGGCAACGAAGGGCGCCAGTCCGGTCATCAGTTGGCCGGATAATCGGCCAGCACGCTTTCCTGGCCGTTCTTGCCCAGACCGATCACCTGATAGGCATCGATCCGGCCGGTTTCCATGCCGGGCGAACCATGGGGCATGCCCGGTACGGCGGCGCCGAGCAGGTCGGGGCGGCCTTGCAGGGCGAGCACGTCGCGGGCCGGCACATGGCCTTCGACGAACTTGCCGTCGATCACGCCGGTGTGGCACGAGGCCAGGCGCGGCGGCACGCCGAGGCGTTGTTTGACTGCCGTCATGTCGGTTTCGACGTGATCGTTGACCTGGATGCCGTTCTCTTCGAGATGGCTGATCCAGGCCTTGCAGCAGCCGCAGTTGGCGTCGCGGTGCACGTCCATGGTGACGGGCTCGGCGGCCTGGGTGACGCTGGCGAAGAGCAGGGCGGCTAGGGGAAGCAGGCGCATGGGGATTTCCTCGAAGTGGGGCGTGTTGCGCAGGATAGCCTTGGCTCGTCGTCTGTCCCAGGCTGCGACTGTTTCCGTCTGCGTCGGCTCGGCCTATGCTGGCCTGGCGCCTGTCATGGAGACTGCCGATGCTGCCCGTTCGCCTGTTCCTGCTTGTTCAGATCCTGTCGCTCGCCGGCTTCGGCCTGGCCTATTTCATCTACCCGCAGGAGACCGCCAACCTCAGCGGCATGCTGCTGATGGCGCCGGCGGCGGTCACCGATGTGCGGGCTTACTACGGCGGCCTGCAACTGGGGCTGGCGATGTGGCTGGGCCTGGCGCTGCTGCGCGGCGAACTGCTGCGCCCGGCCTTGATGTTGCTGGTGCTGCTCTACAGCGCGCTGCTGCTCGCCCGTCTCGGCGGCCTGTGGCTGGACGGCGGCGCCCAGCAGACCTTCAACCTCTACGCCATGCTGTTCGAAGGCGTTTCGGCCGGCCTGGCATTCTGGTTGCTGCGCCGTTCAACGTCGGCGTAGGGCGTGGCTGCAGCGCAGCATGTCGAGCAGGGCGTCGACCAGTTGATCCGCCTGGGCCGCCAGTGAGTCGTCGCCCGGGGCCAGCAGCCAGTTGGCCTGCAGGCCGTGGATGTAACCGTGCAGGCACAGGGTGGCGCGGCGGCAGTCGAGGTCGGCGGGCAACTGGCCCTTGCTGACCGCGTTGCGCAGCGACTTCTCGATGCGCTCGTCGCACTCCACGTGCAGCGCCTGCATCTTCTGTCGCAGGTCGCCGAGGTCGTCGGTGTACTCGCATTTGTGCGCCAGGATTTCCTGGATGCGCCGGCTTTGCTCGTCCAGTTCCACATTGCGCAACAGGCGCACCAGCAACTCGCGGGTATGCCCCAGGGGGTTGGGTTCGTCCTCGCGTTCGCTGGCCTGGGCCAGCTCCTCCAGGGGCAGGTGCAGGCGTTCGAGCATGGCCTGGAACAGGTCGACCTTGTTCTCGAAGTGCCAGTAGATGGCGCCACGCGTCACCCCGGCACCGTTGGCGATATCTGTCAGCGAGGTGCGCGAAACCCCCTGTTGGTGGAACAGGTGCTCGGCCGCATCGAGGATGCGTTGACGAGTCAGTTCAGCTTCTTCTTTGGTGCGTCGGACCATGGCGGGGCAGCGATTTGTAAAGGTTGGGAAAAGTTACACCTGGAGTGAATTTTTCTCATTTACAAACATTCTAGTACGTAAGTATATTTCTTAGCCAGCTAAGCAATGTGCCGTTTCCCCGCGCCGGGTCTGCTCTGACCGGGCCGTTATTTCTGACATGAGGTCGATTGAGATGCAGAAGAAGCCAGCCTTCGCTGCGATGGTAGGCGTTGTTGCCGTGACGTCGGTGCTGCTCGCCGGGTGCCAGGAGAGTGCTGCACCGAGTGCCGAGCCCAAGCCCCGAGTGGGCGTCGTCACGCTGCAGCCGCAGCCGTTCACCCTGACCACCGAGCTGCCGGGGCGTACCGCCGCCTTTCGCGTCGCCGAGGTGCGGCCGCAGGTCGATGGCATCCTGCAGAAGCGTCTGTTCAAGGAAGGCTCGGAAGTGAAGGCCGGGCAGCAGCTGTATCAGATCGACGCCGCCGTCTATCAGGCCAGCTACAAGAGTGCCCAGGCCACCCTGGCTTCAGCTGGCTCGCTGGCCGAGCGTTATGCCGATCTGGTCACGGACCAGGCCGTGAGCAAGCAGGCCTATGACGAGGCGCGGGCCGCCCGGCTTTCCGCCGAGGCGGCGCTGGAGAAGGCGCGCATCGACCTGCGCTACACCAAGGTGCTGGCGCCGATTTCCGGCCGCGTGGGGCGCTCGGCGGTGACCGAGGGGGCGCTGGTGAGCAATGGTCAGGCCACCGCCCTGGCGACCATCCAGCAGCTCGATCCGATCTACGTCGACGTCACTCAGCCGATCAAGGAACTGCTGCGCCTGCGTCGCGAGCTGGCCAGCGGGCAGCTGGAGAAGGTCGGCGACAACGCGGCCAAGGTCAGCCTGACCCTGGACGATGGCAGCCAGTACGAGCATGAGGGCACCCTGGAGGTGTCCGAGGTGACGGTCGACGAAGGGACCGGCTCGGTGACCCTGCGCGCGGTGTTCCCCAACCCGGACCAGCTGCTGCTACCAGGCATGTTTGTCCACGCCCGGCTCAATGCCGGCGTCGACCGGGAGGCGATTCTTGCCCCGCAACAAGGTGTGACCCGTAACGGTCAGGGCCAGCCCACTGCGCTGGTGGTCAACGGCGAGAACAAGGTCGAGCTGCGCACCCTGGCGGCCGAGCGCACCAGCGGCAATCGCTGGCTGGTGACCGAGGGCCTCAAGGCCGGCGACCGGCTGATCACCGAAGGCCTGCAGTTCATCCGTCCCGGTGACGAGGTCGAGGCCGGGCCGGCGCAGAACGTCGCTGACGTGCCGTCCGCCAAGCCGGATCAGGCCAGCCGCTAAGGAACGACGACCATGGTTAACTTTTTTATCGACCGGCCGATCTTCGCCTGGGTGATCGCCCTGGTGATCATGCTGGCCGGCGGCCTGTCCGTGCTCAAGCTGCCGATCAACCAGTACCCGAGCATCGCCGCGCCCGCGGTGGGCATCCAGGTGAGCTATCCCGGCGCCTCGGCGCAGACGGTGCAGGACACCGTGGTGCAGGTGATCGAGCAGCAGCTCAACGGCATCGACGGCCTGCGCTACATGTCCTCGGAGAGCAACTCCGACGGCAGCATGAGCATCACCGTGACCTTCGACCAGGGCACCAACCCGGACATCGCTCAGGTCCAGGTGCAGAACAAGCTGCAGCTGGCCACGCCGCTGCTGCCGCAGGAAGTGCAGCAGCAGGGCATTCGCGTGACCAAGTCGGTGAAGAACTTCCTGATGGTCATCGGCGTGGTCTCCGAAGACGGTTCGATGGACCGCAACGACCTGGCCAACTACATCGTCTCCAACATGCAGGACCCGATTTCGCGGACCAAGGGCGTCGGCGACTTCCAGGTGTTCGGCGCGCAGTACGCCATGCGTATCTGGCTAGATCCGGCCAAGCTGAACAACTTCCAGCTGACCCCGGTCGACGTGAAGAGCGCGATCCAGGCGCAGAACGTGCAGATTTCCTCCGGCCAGTTCGGCGGCCTGCCGGCCGGCGAGGGCCAGCAGCTCAATGCCACCATCATCGGCAAGACCCGCCTGCAGACCCCCGAGGAGTTCCGCAACATCCTGCTCAAGGTCAACCGCGACGGCTCCCAGGTGCGCCTGGGCGACGTGGCCAAGGTCGAGCTGGGCGGCGAGAACTACAGCATCAACGCCCAGTACAACGGCCTGCCGGCCTCGGGCCTGGCGGTCAAGCTGGCCACCGGTGCCAACGCCCTGGACACCGCCAGAGCGATCCGCCAGACCATCGGCGAGCTGGAGCCGTTCTTCCCGCCCGGCATGAAGGTGGTCTATCCCTACGACACCACGCCGGTGATCTCCGCCTCCATCGAAGGGGTGCTGCATACCCTGGTCGAAGCCTTCGTGCTGGTGTTCCTGGTGATGTTCCTGTTCCTGCAGAACTTCCGCGCCACCATCATCCCCACCCTGGCGGTGCCGGTGGTGCTGCTCGGCACCTTCGGCGTGCTGGCGGTGTTCGGCTACAGCATCAACACCCTGACCATGTTCGCCATGATCCTGGCCATCGGCCTGCTGGTGGACGACGCCATCGTGGTGGTGGAGAACGTCGAGCGGGTGATGCGCGAGGAGGGCCTGTCGCCACTGGAGGCGACGCGCAAGTCCATGGGTCAGATCCAGGGCGCGCTGGTCGGTATCGGCGTGGTGCTCTCGGCGGTGCTGCTGCCGATGGCCTTCTTCGGCGGCTCGGTGGGGGTGATCTACCGGCAGTTCTCCGTCACCATCGTCTCGGCCATGGTGATCTCGGTGATCCTCGCCCTGATCTTCACCCCGGCGCTGTGCGCCACCCTGCTCAAGCCCATCGCCAAGGGCGAGCACCACGAGAAGCGCGGCTTCTTCGGCTGGTTCAACCGCACCTTCGAGCGCAGCGTCGACGGCTACGAGCGCGGGGTGCGCGCCATGCTCAAGCGCAAGGCACCGTACCTGCTGATGTACGCGGTGCTGGTTGGGGTAATGGCCTGGATGTTCACCAAGATCCCCACCGCATTCCTCCCCGACGAGGACCAGGGCGTGCTGTTCGCCCAGGTACAGACACCTTCCGGCGCCAGTGCCGAACGTACCCAGGCGGTGGTCGACGACATGCGCCAGTACCTGCTGGAAGACGAGGGCGATACGGTCAAGTCGGTGTTCACCGTCACCGGCTTCAACTTCGCCGGCCGCGGTCAGAGCTCGGGCATGGCCTTCATCATGCTGCGCCCGTGGGACGAGCGCAGTGCGGCGGGGCAGAGCGTGTTCGACCTGGCCCAGCGCGCCCAGCAGCACTTCTTCGGCTTCCGCGACGCCATGGTGTTCGCCTTCGCCCCGCCGGCGGTGATGGAGCTGGGTAACGCCACCGGCTTCAACCTGTTCCTGCAGGACCGTGCCGGTGTCGGCCATGAGACCCTCAACCAGGCGCGGGACAAGTTCCTCGAACTGGCCGGGCAGAATCCGGTGCTGACCCGCGTGCGGGCCAACGGCCTGCGCGACGAGCCGCAGTACCAGCTGCTGATCGACGACGAGAAGGTGCGCGCCCTCGGCGTGTCGCTGTCCGACGTCAACGCCACCCTGTCCATCGGCTGGGGCGGCAGCTACGTCAACGACTTCATCGACCAGGGGCGGGTGAAGAAGGTCTACCTGCAGGGCGTGTCCAGCGCGCGGATGAACCCGGAAGACCTGGACAAGTGGTTCGTGCGCAACGACGCCGGGCAGATGGTGCCGTTCAGCGCCTTCGCCAGCGGCAAGTGGGTCTACGGCGCACCGAAGCTGTCGCGCTACAACGGTGTGAGCGCCATCGAGATCCTCGGCGAGCCGGCGCCGGGCTACAGCTCGGGCGATGCCATGGCCGCGGTCGAGGAGATCACCCAGCAACTGCCGGCCGGCGTCGGCTATTCGTGGACCGGCCAGTCCTACGAGGAGCGCCTGTCCGGTTCCCAGGCACCGGCGCTCTACGCCCTGTCGCTGCTGGTGGTGTTCCTCTGCCTGGCGGCGCTGTACGAGAGCTGGTCGATCCCCTTCTCGGTGATGCTGGTGGTGCCGCTCGGCGTGTTCGGCGCGCTGCTGTTCACCCTGGCGCGCGGGCTGTCCAACGACGTGTTCTTCCAGGTCGGCCTGATCACCACCATCGGCCTGTCGGCGCGCAACGCGATCCTTATCGTCGAGTTCGCCAAGGCGCTGCACGAGCAGGGTCAGAGCTACGTCGAGGCGGCCGTGGAGGCCTGCCGCATGCGTCTGCGCCCGATCATCATGACCTCGCTGGCGTTCATCCTCGGCGTCGTGCCGCTGGCCATCTCCAGCGGTGCCGGTGCTGGCAGCAAGCACGCCATCGGTACCGGGGTGATCGGCGGCATGCTCACCGCGGCGGTGCTGGCGATCTTCTGGGTGCCGCTGTTCTACGTATTGGTCAGCGCGCTGTTCAAGGACAAGCGCGCCCAGGCCACCGAGTCGAAGGAGGCCGTCCAGTGAGGCAGTCCCTGTTGTCCCTCGCCGTCGCCAGCGTTCTGCTCGGCGGCTGCAGCCTGATTCCCGACTACCAGCGCCCACAGGCGCCGGTAGACGGCCTGTGGCCGGTAGGCGAGGCCTACACCGCCAGCGGCGTCAGCGAAACCCAAACCGCGGCCGATGCCCTGGGCTGGCGCGAGTTCTTCCGCGACCCGGCGCTGCAGCGCCTGGTGGAAACCGCCCTGGCCAACAACCGCGACCTGCGCATCGCCGCGCTCAACGTCGAGGCCTTCCGCGCCCAGCACCGCATCCAGCGTGCCGAACTGTTCCCGAGCATCTCGGCGGGCGGCGAGGGCACCCGCCAGCGCCTGCCGGGCGACCTGTCCGCTACCGGGTCGCCCAACACCAGCGGCCAATACAGCGCCACGGTGGGTACCAGTGCCTGGGAGATCGACTTCTTCGGGCGCCTGCGCAGCCTCAATCAGCAGGCTTTGCAGCAGTACCTGGCCAGTGAGGAGGCGCAGCGCAGCACGCAGATCGCCCTGGTGGCCAGCGTGGCCAGCGCCTACCTCAGCCTGCAGGCCGACCAGGCGTCGCTACAGCTGACCCGCGACACCCTGGACACCTACCGCAAGAGCTATGCCCTCACCGAGCGCAGCTTCAATGTCGGCGTGGCCGATGCCCTGTCGCTGAGCCAGGCGCGCACCGCGGTGCAGAGCGCCGAGGCCAGCCTGGCGCAGTACACCCGCCTGGTGGCCCAGGACCGCAACGCCCTGGCGCTGCTGCTCGGCGCCGGCGTGCCGGGCGACCTGCCCGAGGGCGCGGTGCTCGAGCAGAACCTGCTGGCCGAGGTGCCCGCCGGGCTGCCGTCGGACCTGCTGCAACGGCGCCCCGACCTGCTCCAGGCCGAGCACTCGCTGCAGGCGGCCAACGCCAGCATCGGCGCAGCGCGTGCGGCGTTCTTCCCCAACATCAGCCTGACCGCCAATGCCGGCAGTGCGAGCAGCGAGCTGTCCGGTCTGTTCGACGGGGGCTCCGGCACCTGGCTGTTCCAGCCGCAGATCAACCTGCCGATCTTCACCGCCGGCAGCCTGAAGGCCAGCCTCGACTACGCCGAGGTGCAGCAGGACATCCAGGTGGCGAACTACGAGAAAGCCATCCAGACCGCCTTCCAGGAAGTCGCCGATGGCCTCGCCGCGCGCACCACCTACGCCCAGCAGCTGGACGCCCAGCGCGCCCTGGTGGAAACCAGCGAGGAGTACTACCGCCTCGCCGAGCGCCGCTTCCGCACAGGCGTGGACAGCTACCTGACCCTGCTCGACGCCCAGCGCCAGCTGTTCAGCGCCAAGCAGCAGCTGATCAGCGACCGCCTCAACCAGCTGACCAGCGAGGTCAACCTGTACAAGGCCCTCGGCGGCGGCTGGCACGAGCAGACTCAGGTGGCCACGGCGTCTGCGGACTGAGTGTTTGCCTGAAACGAAAAAGCCCCGGCATGCCGGGGCTTTTTCATTGTCGTCGTCTTTGTGTAGCAGAGACCTAATGCCATTGGCCTCAATGGGTTACTTGGCGTTATCGGGTGTGATATCGACGATGAGTGGCAGATGGTCGCTGTGCTCTAGCCAGTGCTCTGTCGCTCCGATTGATATGCGTGCGCCGATCTGAAGCATTTCAGACAGGAATGCGTAATCGATGTGATACGGCTTCTCTCGCTTTCGGTGCAGAAAAAATGTTGGCTGGGCCTCGGCGCCCTGGGCTTCACCAGTTTGTGCGTGGTAGAGACTATGAAGACCCAGGTGCTCAAGCTCTCTAACCACATCAGAGTGGTTCCACCAACGATCCCAAACATCCCAACAGGCATTGCTGTTGAGATCCCCGATCACGACAGCTTTAGGTGTAGCCAAGCGAGCTTTGTGGACTTCAAGCCATTTGTACAGTTGGCCGATGTACTTGAACGTTGGGGAGTCTGCTTCTTTTGTCCAAACCGCTAGAAGCGTGATTTCATCGACTATAAGCGGCAGAAATAGCTGCAAGCCCCCTGAGTCGAGATTCAGCCGCTCTAAACGGACGTCCGGCTTTGCAAAGACACCTAGTCCCTTGTTCTTGTTATCCCCAGTCCAGAGGTAATTGGTTGCCCAATGCTTGTAGTGAGCATCCTGAGTCTGAGCTGGATTTTCACACTCCTGAATGACAAGGATGTCTGCGCTCAGCTCTTCCAATAGGTGGAGTTTTTTCCGCAAGGCGCCGTTGCAGTTCCAGCTCACAATTCTCATTCAGGCGACATTCCCCTGGCATTACGGTGCTGCTTTATCGTGGGAGCGGCTTCAGCCGCGATGGTGGAAAGCCAAAAGCATCGCGGCTGAAGCCGCTCCCACGAAACAGTGTGTAGTGCCTGACAGATGAGCGCTCAGCGCCGCACCAGCAACACCCCGGCTTCCATGTGATGGGTCCAGGGGAACTGGTCGAACAGGGCGCAGCGCTCGATACGGTGGGTATCGCCCAGCTGGGCGATGTTGGCCGCCAGGGTCTCCGGGTTGCAGGAGATGTACAGGATGTTGTCGAAGCGCCGGGTCAGTTCGCAGGTGTCCGGGTCCATGCCGGCGCGCGGCGGGTCGACGAATACCGTGCCGAAGTCATAGGACTTCAGGTCGATGTCGGCCAGACGGCGGAACGGGCGCACTTCGTTGAGGGCCTGGGTCAGCTCTTCGGCCGACAGGCGTACCAGCTCGATGTTGTCGATACCGTTGTCGGCCAGGTTGGCCAGTGCGGCGTTGACCGAGGTCTTGCTGATCTCCGTGGCCAGCACCTGGCGCACGCGGGTGGACAGCGGCAGGGTGAAGTTGCCGTTGCCGCAGTACAGCTCCAGCAGGTCGTCCTGGCGCTCACCGAGGGCGTCATAGGCCCACTGCAGCATCTTCTGGCAGACCGTGCCGTTGGGCTGGGTGAAAGCGCCCTCCGGCTGGCGGTAGCGGAAGGTGCGACCGGCCACGCTCATCTCTTCCTCGACGTAATCGCGGCCGATCACCAGGCGCTGGCCGCGCGAACGACCGACCAGGCTGACACCCAGCTTGGCCGCGAGTTGCTCGGCCTCGGCCTGCCACTCGGCATCCAGCGGGCGGTGGTAGCAAAGGGTGATCAGTGCGTCGCCACTCAGGGTGGTGAGGAACTCGACCTGGAACAGCTTGAACGACAGGGCCTTGCTCGCCTGCCAGGCCGCCTTGAGCTGGGGCATCAGCTCGTTGATGCGGGCACTGGCGATGGGGAACTGCTCGATCAGGATCGGCGTGTGCTTGTCGCCCGCTTCGAACATCGCGTAGTGGCGCTGTTCCTGCTCGCGCCACAGGCGGAACTCGGCGCGCAGGCGGTAGTGCTCGCGCGGTGAGTCGAATACCGCAGGCTCCGGGGCGGCGAAAGGCGCCAGCAGCTCGCGCAGGCGGGCGACTTTCTCGTCCAGCTGGGCGGCGTAGGCCGCCTGGTCACCGATCCTGATCATGCGCTGAAGAAGCCCAGCTTGACCACGAACAGCGCGGAGAGAATCCACAGGGCCGGGTTCAGCTCACGCCACTGACCGGCCAGCAGTTTGATGGCGGTCCAGGCAATGAAGCCGAAGGCGATGCCGTTGGCGATGGAGAAGGTCAGCGGCATGGCCAGGGCGGCAACCACCACCGGCGCGGCGACGGTGAGGTCGTCCCAGTCGATCTTGGCCAGGCTGCTGGTCATCAGCACGGCAACGAACAGCAGTGCCGGGGCGGTGGCGAAGGCGGGCACGGCGCCGGCCAGCGGGGCGAAGAACAGCGCCAGCAGGAACAGGGCGGCCACGGTCACGGCGGTCAGGCCGGTACGCCCGCCGGCGCTGATGCCGGCAGCGGATTCGATGTAGCTGGTGGTGGTGCTGGTGCCCAGCGCGGCGCCGGCCATGGTCGCGGTGCTGTCGGCCAGCAGGGCACGGCCGACGCGCGGCATCTTGCCGTCCTTGTCCAGCAGGTCGGCTTTCTGCGCGACGCCGACCAGGGTGCCGGAGGTGTCGAACAGGTCGACGAACAGGAAGGCGAAGATCACGCTGACCAGGCCGATATCCAGCGCGCCGGCGATATCCAGCTGCAGCAGGGTCGGCATCAGGCTGGGCGGCATCGACACCACGCCGTCCAGCTTGGACAGGCCCAGAGCGATGGACAGACCGGTGACCAGGAGGATGCCGATCATCACCGCGCCGGTGACCTTGCGGTAATACAGCCCGGCGATGACGAAGAAGCCCAGGCATGCGAGCAGGGCGCCGCCGCTGCTGAGGTCGCCCAGGGTGACCAGGGTGGCCGGGTGGTCGACCACGATGCCGGCGTTCTTCAGGGCGATGATCGCCAGGAACAGGCCGATACCGGCGGCGATTCCCGAGCGCAGGGCCAGCGGGATGCTGTTGATGATCCACTCGCGGATCTTGAAGATCGACAGGGCGAAGAAGATCGCGCCCGAGAGGAATACCGCACCCAGGGCGGTCTGCCAGCTATAGCCCATGGTCAGCACCACGGTATAGGTGAAGAAGGCATTGAGCCCCATGCCCGGCGCCAGTGCGATCGGGTAGTTGGCGACCAGGCCCATGATCGCCGAGCCGATGGCCGCGGCCAGGCAGGTGGCGACGAAGACCGCGCCGTGATCCATGCCCGTCTCGGCCAGCAGGCTGGGGTTGACGAAGAGGATGTAGGCCATGGTCAGGAAGGTGGTGACACCCGCCAGGATCTCGGTACGGATCGTGGTGTTGTGTGCCTTGAGTTGGAACAGCTTTTCCAGCATGGTGAGCTCCCCTGGGGCTGGTGCGGCAATGATCTGCGGACTGCGAAAAGCAAAGCACAAAGGCGGCCAGCTCGAAGAGTGACGAGGGCTAATTTTGGCTGGGTCCGGAAAAGCCGCGCACTATACCAGTTCACCCTCGCACGGTGAATTTATGACCGGACGGACTGTGTCGGTTTCCGTTCGAGGAGGAGCATCGCCATGACTGCCCGAGCCCTGATCGCCGTCGCCGACGGCGTGGAAGACCTGGAAACCGTGACCCTGATTGACGTGCTGCGCCGCGCCGAGGTGGAAACCGTGGTGGCCAGTATCGAAAACCGGCGCATGTTTACTGCCGCACGTGGCACCCGGCTGACCGCCGACGCCATGCTGGTCGACGTGCTGGCCCAGGATTTCGATCTGATCGTGCTGCCTGGCGGCATGCCTGGGGCTCAGCACCTGGCCGAGCACGCGCCGCTGGCCGAGAAAGTGCGGGCGCAGGCCAAGGCCGGCAAGCTGTTCGCCGCCATCTGCGCCGCCCCGGCCCTGGCGTTGCAGGACTATGGTGTGCTCAGGCAGCGGCGCATGACCTGCTACCCGGCATTTAGCGATCGCCTGTCCGGCTGCACCTTCGTCGATCAGCCGGTGGTGGTGGATGGCAACTGCATCACCAGCCAGGGGCCGGCCACTGCCCTGGCGTTTGCGCTGACGCTGGTCGAACAACTGGTCGGCAAGGCCAGGCGCAAAGCGGTGGCCGAGGCCATGCTGGTGCCGGTATGAAGCGGGGCCAGGCTATTGCGGCCGCTGTTGCCCTGGTTCTGCTGGCAGGCTGTGCCAGCGAAGCGCGGTTACCCTCGGCGACTCATCAGTTGGGTATTCACAGAGCCAGCACCGCCAGTGCCGATGGCCTGCAGCCGATGCGCGATCGCCACAGCGGTGTGCGGCTGTGGGTCCATCCACGGGCGCTGCTGACCGAGCGCGATGTTGCCGCCAGCGAGCTGGCCATGACGCCGGACGGCGAGCCCGCGGTAATCCTGACCCTGAGCGACAGCGGGCGGGAGGTGCTGGCCGAACTGACACGCCAATCCCTGATGCAGCCGCTGGCGATCGTGCTGGACGGCGAACTGCGCCTGGCGCCGGTCGTGCGTGAGCCGGTGCGAGATGGCCGCGTGGCGCTGACCGGCTTCGACTCTCTGGATGAGGCCGAGGCGCTGGTGCGCGGTTGGGGACCTAAATGAAGGGACGATATCCCAAGCGAGGCGGACGGCGCTTTGCTTGGCCTAACCCAGCCTGCGGGTGATGCGGTGGGTAGGCTGGGTTAGCCGTGTAGCGGCGTAACCCAGCGCGGGGCCCCATGCTCTACAGGCAGCATTCACGACTATCCAGCGCCTCCAGCAGCCGGCAATGCTCGGCATGGCCGCTGTGGCAGTCGGCCAGTTTGCTCAGTTCTGCGCGCATGCTCTGTAAATCGCGGATGCGCGCCTCGATGGCATCCAGATGCTCGCGGGCCATGCGGTCGGCGGCATCGCAGGGCCTTTCCGGATGGGCGGCCAGATCGAGCAGGCTGCGAATCTCCTCCAGGCTGAAACCCAGTTCGCGGCCGCGACGGATAAAGCGCAGGCGGCGCACATCCTGCTCCTGGTAATGGCGATAGCCGGACGGGCTACGCTGCGGCTCGGGCAGCAGGCCGCTACGCTCGTAGAAGCGGATGGTTTCCAGATTGACGCCGCTGTCGCGGGCGAGCACGCCAATGGTGATGGGTTTGCTCATGTTGACTCCGTAGTGACTACAGGGTTTAGCCTAGTCTGCACCTGGAACAAGGAGATGCCAAATGGGTGCTCACTGCTGCAATCACGACACCGGCCCGGTACATAACGACGGGCGTTACCGACGCATCCTGTGGATCGCGCTGCTGGTCAATCTGGTGATGTTCGTCGTCGAGATCGGCGCGGGTCTCAAGGCCGGTTCGGTCTCCTTGCTGGCCGACTCACTGGATTTCCTGGGCGATGCCGCCAACTATGCCATCAGCCTCTGGGTGCTGGGCATGGCGCTGACCTGGCGCGCTCGTGCCGCTCAGTTCAAGGCACTGAGCATGCTGCTCTTTGGCCTTGCCGTATTGGGCGCGGCGCTCTGGCACTGGTGGCAGGGCGCGGTGCCGAGTGCACCGACCATGGGCGTGGTGGGCACCCTGGCGTTGTTGGCCAACCTCGGCGTGGCGGTGTTGCTGTATGCCTATCGCGAGGGGGACAGCAACATGCGCAGCGTATGGCTGTGTACCCGCAACGATGCCCTGGGCAATCTCGCCGTGCTGGCCGCCGCGCTGGGGGTGTTTGGCACCGGCAGCGCCTGGCCGGACCTGATCGTCGCCAGCATCATGGCGTCCCTGGCCATCACCGCCGCGATTCAGGTGCTGCGTCAGGCCGATGGCGAACTGAAGGGCGATCACGGTCATGCGCACTGAGTTGCAGGCTGCGCTGCGGCAGGCCCTCAGCGAGGGCGAGAAGGCGCTGGGCCATGGTGATGCGCACGCCGCGCTGGTCTGGCTGGAGCGTGCTCATATCCTCGGTCAGCGCCTGGCGCTACCCCATGCGCGGGCGCACTGGCTGATGCTGCGCGCCGGCTGGATGCTGGGCGACTGGCGCGAGGTGCTCGGGCAGCTGCCGCGGATTGCCGCCGCGCTGCTGTTTTCGCGGATCTGGGTGCCACTGGGCAACACGGGGCGGGCGCGGGTCAGTGCGTTCCGGCCAATGCCGCTCAGCGAGGAGCTGCGCCGGCTATTGGGCTAAACCGAGCGCAGGGCGTGGCCAGCCGTAGATACCGTCTTCCCCCTCAGTGAGCAAGAGCGCGTTGCGCATCAAATGGCTGGCCCGACTTAAGAACGCCATAAACGATATGCAGCAACTTGCGCATGGCTGCGCAGACGATCTGTTTGCCGGCCTTGCCGCGCTGTTCCAGGCGCTGTGTCATGGCTTTGATCGCCTCGTTACTGTTCAGCGCACTCACTGATGGCAGATACAGGCCCGCGCGCAGGCGGGATGAGCCCTGCCGCGAGATGCATACATGACCTTTATGCTTGCCGGACTCCTGCAGCCGCGGGTTCAGACCGGCGAAGGCGGTGATCGCTCGGGCATCGGTAAAGCGCAAAGGGTCTCCGAGTTCGGCCAGTAGCAAGGCAGCGGTGGTGTCGGCAATGCCGTCGATGCTCACCAGCAGATCACGCTGATTGCGCAGGTCAGGGTCATCGTCGATGTGGTCGCGGATCGCTTGGCGGGTTTCGGCAATCTGTTGTTCGACGTGCTCCAGCACCGAGCGGATCGAGGCCTGGACACGAGGCTCACTGACCAGCAGGCGATTACGCTCCATCTGGGCGATCTCCTGCAGATCTTGCAGGCGGCGCACCAGAGCGCGCAGCTGGCGAATGGCCGGTGCCTCGGGTTGCCAGGGGCGCAGCGTGTCGGCGTGGCGCAGGCCGTACGCGGCGATCAGCTTGGCATCGACGCGATCGGTCTTGACCCGTTGCAGTTGGCTGGCGGCGTAACTGGCCAGCTGTGCGGGGTTGAGCACACAGACGCGATAGCCACCAGTATGCAGATGGTCGGCGAGTCCCTCGTGGTAGATGCCGGTGGCTTCCATCACGATCCAGGCTTCCGGTTCGGCGTGTTTGAGCAGCCAGTCGTCCAACACCTTGAAGCCAGCCGATGTGTTGCTCAGCTTGGCCTTGGTGCGGTACTTGCCGTTGGCTTGCAGGGTGGCGATGTCGAATGTGTGTTTGGCGATGTCGACGCCAATGACGCAGGGCATGTCGGCTCCTCCTCATGGTGAGTGGGGATCATCACAGCACTCTGTCCAACCTTGTGATGCGAGCTCTCGCCGGGGCGGGCTCTGGATACCGTTCGGACTACACGAGTGAGTAAGGAGGGGCCGAGCACGATCTACGATGCAGGCTCGAAGCCTCAGGCTGGGTACGGCTTACGGCCCCTCCCCCGATGATCAGTCGGGGGACTATCGCCCTAGAAGAGGGTGGTAGTCGAGATACAAGGTTGGGTTGAGGGGCACAGCCCCGAAGCCCAACGGGATAGGCACCTGTCGTGGCCTACAGCCCACCGTAGGGCTTCGCTGCGCTCAGCCCAACCTACGCTACGCCGGCCTGGAGCCGGCGTTATTCTTGGCACTGTTGCAGTCCTCGGGGTTGATCTCCAGTGCCGTCGGGGCACCTATTCTCAGCTGAATCCGCTCCCACAGAGGCCGTATGGGACTATGGGGCAGTGAACTGGACGGGTGACGACAGTTGCTCCCATAAATCCTGCCCCGCCGCATCAGCAGCTGCCTACGCCGCGGTCTCTGTGGCAGCAATAGGCTCTTCTACCAGCAGCACGGGTCTGTTTTTGTGGAAGCGGCTTTAGCTGCGATGGAGGACACCGCAACTGCTTCCGGGCGGCGAGTCAGGCGCGCGGCGTTCAACGACAACGCGCAACGGGGACATGGCCTTGTGTGTCCTCTCGGCCGTCCGCCCTTAACTGGCCCGGCATGTGCCGGGCATACGGCTTTCTGGTGCCCGCTCTATTATTGCGCCAGCCAGCCGCCATCGATATTCCACGCCGCGCCGCGCACCTGTTGCGCCGCCGCGCTGCAGAGGAACAGCGCCAGCTCGCCCAGTTGCTCGGCGGTAACGAAGGCCTGCGACGGCTGCTTTTCCGCCAGCAGTGCGCTGCGCGCCTGCTCCGGCGTCTCACCGGCGGCGACGCGGGCGTCGATCTGCTGCTGTACCAGGGGCGTCAGTACCCAGCCGGGGCAGATCGAGTTGCAAGTCACGCCGCTCTGCGCGGTTTCCAGCGCCACCACCTTGGTCAGGCCGAGCACGCCGTGCTTGGCTGCGACATACGCGGCCTTGCCGGTGGAGCCGACGCTGCCGTGCACCGAGGCGATGTTGATGATGCGGCCCCAGTCCTGCGCCTGCATGTCCGGCAGGGCCAGGCGCGTGCAATGGAACACGGCGCTGAGGTTGAGGGCGATGATCGAGTCCCAGCGTTCGACCGGGAAGCTCTCGACCGGCGCCACGTGCTGGATGCCGGCGTTGTTGACCAGGATATCGACCCGGCCGAACTCGCGGCGGGCGTAGTCAAACAGCGCCTCGATCTGCTCTGCCTGGCTCAGGTCGGCCGGGTGGTAGCCGACGCGGCCACCGTGGCGCGACAGCTGCTCGGCCGCCGTCTGCCAGTCGCCGAAACCGTTGAGGATCACGTCGGCGCCGTTGCGGGCAAGCACATCGGCGATGCCCAGACCGATGCCACTGGTCGAACCTGTAATCAGGGCTGTTTTTCCACTGAGCGCCATAGGGCCTCCTTTTCATGCATCCAGCAATGATGAACGGGTCATGCAGGGCCTGTGGCGCCTGCTCCGGTGTGCCATGCCTGGCGCTGCCGGGGTGTTTGGGGTGTCCCGCCCTGGGGCGAGAAAAAGGCCGGGCCTAGGGCCCGGCAAGTCTTCTACGAGGAGTAGTCACACTGCGTCGGCGCGGTCTTACCAGAGTGGCAGGCTGTAGCTGACGATGAAGCGGTTTTCGTCCAGATCGGCGCCGAAGTTGCTGCGCGTGGTGGCGTTGCGCAGGCGCAGGCCGAGGTTTTTCAGCGGGCCGCTCTGGAACACGTAGGCGATATCGGTGTTGCGTTCCCAGGTCTTGCCTTCGCTCAGGCCCGCGCCGCGGTCGACGTTGTCGCCGGACAGGTAGCGGGTCATGAAGGTCAGGCCCGGTACGCCGAGGGCAGCGAAGTCATAGTCGTAGCGCGCCTGCCAGGAGCGCTCGTCCTGGTTGCCGAAGTCGTTGATCTGTACCAGGTTGATCAGCGCGTTGTCGGAACCGGCGATGTAGGCGAAACCGGTGTCGCCGGACAGGTGCTGATAGCCGGCGGTAAAGCCGTGGGCGCCAAGGCGGTAGGTGAACAGCGCGCCGAAGGCGTCGTTGTCGACGTTGCTGCCGCCGTCATCGGTAGAACGGGCGTAGCGGATGTCCGACTTGAAGCTCTGGCCTTCGCCCAGCGGCAGCTGATGCACCAGGTTGACCAGGTGCTGCTTGTAGATGCCGTCAAGGCCAGCGTAGTAGTAGCTGGTGGCTAGTTCCGGGGTCCATTGGTAGCGGCCGCCGGCGAACAGGAACTCGTCGCTGGCCTTGTCCTGGCCCAGCACGATGTTGCGCTTGCCACCGTTGAACACGGTCATGTCCTGATTATCCGAGGAGTCGCGCTGGTTGACCTGGTCGATCTGTGCCAGGTCCAGGGTCAGGCCCTCCACCTCGTTGCTGGTCAGCCAGGCGCCGCGGAAGGTCTGCGGCAGCAGGCGGCTGTCGTTGCGCATCAGCGGCGGCAGTACCGGTTGCAGGGTGCCAACCTTGAGCACGCTCTGCGAGGCGCGCAGCTTGGCAGTCAGGCCGGCTTCGCCGTATTCGTCCTGGGCGCGCTTGGGCGCCTCCTTGTCGCTCTTGAGGATGCCGGTGCCGACCCGGTCCGGGCTGGAGTCGAGCTTGAGGCCGAGCAGGCCGATGGCATCGATGCCGAAACCGACCGGGCCCTCGGTGAAGCCGGATTCGAAGCGCAGCATGAAACCCTGGGCCCATTCTTCGGCCTTGGCCTGGCTGGCGCCGCTCTGGCGGAAGTCGCGGTTCATGTAGAAGTTGCGGGCGTCCACCGCGGCCTTGCTGTCATCGAAGAAGGCGGCGTGGGCCGGGGCAGTCAGGCCCAGGGCAATGCTCGTGGCCAGCAGCTGGCGGGCGAGTCTCGGCTGGTGTCGCATGGGTAGTTCCTCTTGTAGTTATTGTTGCTACGGCTTTTTTGGCCCACAGCCGTCCTGGCAACGCTGCCGGAGCTGCGCCGTGGGAGGGGTGAACAGGGTGAGGGACGGGGGCGGGTAGCCCCCGTATCGACCCGACCGGTGATGGGCCCGGTTAGGGCCCGCCCACTCGGGTCAGTCGGGTGGCCAGGGAGGGTAGGGAGCGGCCACGTTAAGGGTTGTGTTCATCTTGGGCCTGGCCTCAGAAGCTGCCGAAGGCGCTGCCCAGGGCGATGACGACCGCCAGGGCACACATCGGGAATACCAGGGTGTTCATGAAGATGTACTTGTACGAGTCGCGGTGCGTCAGCTTGCAGATCGCCAGCAGGGAGATCACCGCGCCGTTGTGCGGCAGGGTGTCCATGCAGCCGGAGGCCATGGCCGCCACCCGGTGCAGCAGCTCGGGGCTGATGCCGGCAGCGGTGGCCATTTCCAGGTACTGCGCGCCGAGGGTCTTGAGAGCGATGGACATGCCGCCGGAGGCCGAGCCGGTGATGCCGGCCAGCACGTTGACCGCCACGGCTTCGGACACCAGCACGTTGCCGGGCATGCCGAGCACCAGGTCGCGGATCACCACGAAGCCGGCCAGCGAGGCGATCACCGTGCCGTAGCCGACTTCCGAGGCGGTGTTGAGGATCGGCAGCATGGCGCCGAAGGCACCGTCGTTGACGCTGCGCTTGAGGTCGAGCCAGCGCTGCCAGTGCAGGCCAATGAGCACCAGTACGGCGGCGCTCAGGGCGACGATGATGGCCCAGATGCCGATCACCGACTTGGCGTCCTGCAGGCCGCCGAACTCCGGCTTGGCCAGATAGCTGGTGTCCAGGCTTGGCAGTACCAGCTTGGCCATCACGAAGTTGATAGCGATCACCAGCAGGATCGGCAGCAGGGCAACCCAGAAGCCGGTGCCGGGCATCTCGGCGCTCGGCTGCGGATCGTCCGGGTGCACGCCGTAGCCTTCTCCGGCGGCGACCAGCTTGCGCGCCTGGCCGCTCAGCCACCAGCTGCCGAGCAGCAGCATGAGGCTGCCGCCGATCAGGCCGAGGATCGGCGCGGCGAAGGCATCGGTGCCGAAGAACGGGCTGGGGATGGCGTTCTGGATGGCCGGGGTGCCGGGCAGCGCGGTCATGGTGAAGGTGAACGCGCCGAGGGCGATGGCGCCCGGCAGCAGGCGCTTGGGAATGCCGGCTTCGCGGAACAGCGCGGCACCGATCGGGTACACGGCGAAGGCCACCACGAACAACGACACGCCGCCGTAGGTGAGCAGGCCGCAGGCCAGCACGATGGCGAGGATGGCGCGCTCGCTGCCGAGCTTGGCAACAATGCCGTGGGCGATGGCGCGGGCCGAACCGGAGTCGTCCATCAGCTTGCCGAACAGCGCGCCGAGCAGGAACAGCGGGAAGAACTGGATCAGGTAGCCGCCCATGGCCTTCATGAACACCTGGGTGTAGGTCGGCAGTATGAGGGCGACATCGCCGGCGAACAGCACGGCCAGCAGCGCCAGCAGCGGGGCGAGGATAAGCACGTTGATGCCGCGGTAGGCGAGGTACATCAACAGGGCGAGGGACAGCAGAATACCGAGCGTACCCATGGTCTGGGCGATTCCTTCTTGTTGTTGTTTTCTGGCGCGTTCGAGTCGCGCCAACTGCCGCGCCGTGCTCGACGCGTGTTGCCTAGCCTAGAGCGAAAGGCGTGCCAGTTCGGTGAAAAGGTCGAGATAAAAGCGTGCACTCTGGCTGCGCGCCAGCTACCACGCGGCTTTGCGTCATGCCAACGGAGCGCTGGGGTGGCGTGGCCTGACGCCGGGTGGCGAGCAATCGGTGTCCAGATTTATGGACATGTTCAGTTGGGTGCAGGGTGTGTCGAGTTCAGTCCAGAATTCTGGACTGCCTCTGCTCATTGAGCGCAGACAGTCGGGCAGGCGATAGGGGCGATGGCGGTCAGGGCAGGAAGGCCTATGGCCAGCGGCGCCGGGCTGAAACCTGGCGCCGATTCAGGCGGCTAGCGCTCGCTCAGACCGTGCTGCTGCAGCTTGCTGTACAGGCTGGCGCGGGAAATGCCCAGCTCGCTGGCGGCCCTTCGGCGGTTGCCGCCGCAGACCGTCAGGGCCTGCTGCAGGGCGCGGCGCTCGGCTGCAGCGATGCTCTGGGCCAGGGGTTGCAGCGGTTCGTCGGCGACCGGTTGTGGCTCTGTCGATTCGGGCGATTCCGCCGGGCTCGGCAGGGGCATGGCCGGCACGCTCAGCAGTGGCTGCAACTGGGCCACGCCCAGCAGGCTGCCGTCGCTGTCCAGTTGCGCGCGTTCCAGCAGGTTGCGCAGCTCGCGCACATTGCCTTTCCAGGGCTGTCGGCAGAGCAGGGCCAGGGCCTCGCGGCTCAGCTCCATTGGGGCCTGGCCGGAGCGGTTGGCGATGTCGTCGAGCAGGTGCTCGAGCAGCGAGGGAATGTCCTCGCGCCGCTCGCGCAGCGGTGGTACACGCAGGGCCAGGACATTGAGGCGGTAATAGAGGTCGTCGCGGAACTGACCGGCGGCGACCTTGGCCTCCAGGTCGATGTGGGTGGCGGCGATCACCCGCACATTGAGCGGCTTGACCTGGTTGGAGCCGAGCGGTTCGACTTCCTGCTCCTGCAACACGCGCAGCAGCTTGGCCTGCAGCGGCATGGGCAGGTCGCCGATCTCGTCGAGGAACAGGGTGCCGCCGTTGGCTACCTCGAACTTGCCGATGCGCGCCTTGCGGTCGGCGCCGGTGAAGGCGCCGGGGGCGGTGCCGAACAGCTCGGCCTCGACCAGGGTTTCCGGAATGGCGGCGACGTTGACCGCGACGAAAGGCCCGTTGGCCCGTGGCGACAGGTTGTGGATGCCCTGGGCCAGCAGCTCCTTGCCGGTGCCGGTTTCGCCGCGCAGCAGCACCGTGGCGTCGAGCTGGGCGGCACGCCGGGCCTGGCGCTTGACCTCGGCGGCGGCGGCGCTGCTGCCGATGAAACCGGCGATGGTGTAGCGCGCGCGGCGGGCTTTGGCCAACTCGTTCTGGGTCGCCAGCAACTGGCTCTGCAGGCTGTTGTACTTGGCCATCAGCGGCTTGAGATGGCGGGCGCGGTCGAACAGGACGAAGCCGAGGGCGCCGACCAGGGTGCCGTCCTCGTCGCGCAGGGGAATGCGGGTGACCACGAAGTGTTCGTCGCCGAAGGCCATCAGGTCGAGCATGCTCGGCTGGCCACTGTCGACCACCTCGCGCAGGCGGCTGGCCGGCAGCACTTCCTCGATCTGCTTGCCGAGCACGCTGCGCGGGTCGCGGATGCCGATCTTCTCGGCGTACTTGTCGTTGATCCAGACGATGCGCGCCTGGCGATTGACCGCGATGGTTCCCTCGCACTGGGCGTCGAGGTGGTCGTACAGCAGCGGCATGGCCACCGCGCGGAAGCGCTCGGGCGACACGCCGACGATCAGGCCGTGTTGGTCGAGCTCGTCGCGGGAAATGGCCATGGCAGGAGGAAGTCCTCGAAATAGATACGCTCGATTATGGGAGCCGCCTCGCTACGCCGGCAAGGCGGCTGGGGCGGTCATGGGCCGCCGTACACCTCGGTGGGCAGCCAGGTGGCCAGTGGCTGGAACCAGAACACCAGGGCCAGGCCGAGCAGCTGCAGGGCGATGAAGGGCAGTACGCCCAGGTAGACATCGCGGGTGGTAATGCCCGGTGGGCACACCCCCTTGATGTAGAACAGGGCGAAGCCGACCGGCGGGGTGAGGAAGGAGGTCTGCAGGCACAGGGCGAAGAGAATGGCGAACCACAGCGGGTCCACGCCCATGGAGAACAGCACCGGCGCCACCAGTGGCAGGACGATCAGGGTGATCTCCACCCAGTCGAGGAAGAAGCCCAGCAGGAAGGTGATGAACAGCACGGTGAGCAACACGCCGGTCTGGCCGAACGGCAGGCCGCTCAGCGCATCGCGCACCACGTCGTCGCCACCCAGGCCGCGCAGCACGGCGGCGAACACCGTGGCGCCGATGAAGATGCCGAAGATGAAGGCGGCGGTGCGGCTGGTCTGGTACAGCGCATCCTTGAGTACGGCCAGGCTCAGGCGACGGCTGAGGTAGGCCATCAGCACGGCGCCAGCGGCACCGACCGCCGAGGCCTCGGTGGTGGTGGCGATGCCGAAGAAGATCGAGCCGAGCACGGCGAGGATCAGCGCCAGTGGCGGTACCACGGCCCAGAACACGTCGATCAGGGCGCGGGCATCCAGCGGCTGGCGATCCTTGGGCGCCGGGGCGAAGTCCTTCTTCAGCCAGGCAGCGATCAGGATGTAGGCAATGTACAGGGCGCCGAGCATCATCCCCGGAATCAGCGCGCCCATGAACAGCTTGCCTACCGAGGCCTCGGGGGTGCCCAGGCGGTCGGCCATCAGCACCAGCATGATGCTCGGCGGAATCAGGATGCCCAGAGTGCCGACCGAGCAGGCGGTGCCCACGGCCAGGCGCTTGTTGTAGTTGGCCTGCAGCATCGGCCCCAGCGAGAGCAGGCCGAGCAGCACCACCGAGGCGCCGACGATGCCGGTGGAGGCGGCCAGCAGCACGCCGACGATCACCACGGTGACCGCATAGCCGCCGCGCAGCGGGCCGAGCACGCGCACCAGGCTGTGCATCAGCCGTTCGGCGATGCCGGAGCGGTCGAGCATGATGCCCATGAAGATGAACAGCGGCAGCGCCACCATCAGCTCGTTGGCGACAATGCCGTAGATGCGCGCATCGAGCACGCCGATGGTGCCGCCCCAGGTGAACCACAGATCGGCGTCGAAATATTCCACCAGCACATGGCCGGTGACGGCGAAGACCAGGCCGACGCCGGCCAGTGACCAGGCCACGGGAAAGCCGAGCAGCAGCAGCCCCATGAAGCTGGCGAACATGGCGATGACCAGAATTTGTTCCAGACCCATTACTTCAGCCTCGTGATCAGGAGTGCGGGTGAGCGTCGCTGGACGGCTCGATAGCCCGGGGGAAATTGAGCAGCAGGGTGCTGCAGCGCGAGGCGCGGGCGAACAGGGCGATGGCGGTCAGCGCCAGGCCCAGCGGCAGCACGCTCTTGAACAGGAAGCGATAGGGCAGACCGCTGGGGGCCTGTGAGTGCTCCATGTAGACGAAGGCGGTGTGGGCGTAGGCGAGCAGGCTGTCGATCATCAGGGCGATCACCGGCAGGGCCAGCAGGATGATGCCCAGCAACTCGATCCAGGCCTGGGTGCGCAGGGAGAACTTCTCGCGCAGCACATCGACGCGCACATGGTCGTCGCGCACCACGGCATAGGCCAGGGAGAGCAGGGTGGCGGCGCCGAACAGGTGCCAGGACAACTCCTCCAGGGCGATCGAGCCGCGCGCCAGGACGAAGCGACTGAATACATTGCACAGCACCACCAGCAGCACGGCGATCCACAGCCAGGCGCTGGCCTGGCCAATGGCGACGATGCCGCGCTCCAGCAGGTGGGACAGGCGGTTGTGCGGCAGCTCGGCGGCGGGCGCGTGAGCGGCGGATGCGGGTTGTTGCATCGGGAAACCTCGGACCTATCAGGCAGGAAGGCGCAGCGGGCCGCGGCAGTGCCGGGCCCGTGCAGGTTCGCGGGGTGTGATCAGTTCTGCTGCTGGTCGAAGTCGCGCGGCAGGTAGCCCATACGGTTCCAGCTGGCGTACTGGGCCATGAACTCGCGCTGGCTGGTCAGCACACGCTTGAACATGTCGTCCTTGCTGGCCATCTCGTCGAGCACCTCGTTGGTCACCTTATGCAGCTCGTGCAGCACCGGCGCGGGAAGCACCTGGGCCTTGACCCCTTCCTTCTGGTAGTCGGCCAGCGCGCCCGGCTGGGCCCACTCGCTCTCGGCGAAGCCCTTGAGCGTGGCCGACTCGCAGCCCATCTCGATCAGCGCACGGCTCTGCGGCTCCAGCTTGTCCCACACATCCTGGTTGACCAGCAGGTGCGAGGTGGTCAGGGTCTGGTGCCAGCCCGGCATGATGTAGTTCTTGATGATCTGGTCGAGGCCCAGCATCTTGTCGATCGCCGGCTGGGAGAACTCGGTGGCGTCGATGGTCTTGCGCTCCAGGGCCTGGTAGATCTCGCCGCCGGGGACCATGGTCACCGAGGCGCCGAGCTTCTCCAGCACCTTGCCGCCGATGCCGGCGAAGCGGATGCGCAGGCCGTCGAAGTCCTTGGTCTGCTCGATGGGCTTGGCGAACCAGCCGGCGCCTTCCGGGCCGATGATGCTGCACAGCATCGGGTGGATCTTGTGCGGCGCGTAGATCTCTTCCAGTAGCTTCTTGCCGTCGCCCTGGTAGTACCAGGCCAGGTAGGCCGGCGGCTCCATGTTGAACGGCGCGCCGGAGTACAGCGGCAGCGCGGGGATGCTGCCCTGGTCATAGCCGATCCAGGTGTAGCCGGCAGGGTACTTGCCGCTGCTGACCGAGTTCATGATCTCGAACGGCGGTACCAGCTCACCCGGCTCGTAGTAGCGCAGGTTGATGTCGCCGCCGGAGATGGCCTTGAGCGATTCGGACAGGTGCTTGACCGGTGTGCTCAGGCCGACCAAATGCGAGGGGAAGGCGAGTGGCACCTGCCAGCGGATCTTCTCGCTGGCCATGGCCGAGCTGGCCAGCAGGCTGGTGGTGAGCAGGGTGGCGGCGGTGATGCCGACGGACAGGCGCGGGAGCGGTTGCTTGATGAACATGCTGAGGTTCCTTCTTGTTGTATTTGTGGCGAAACGGTGCGCGCCGCAGGGGCAGGCAGTTAGCGCTGTGAGGCAATGCGATCTCTGTGCCAATAAAAAATATCGTTATATATCAATGTCTTATGTTTTTTTGTGACGCAAAAGAAGGGCGTCGTTCCAGAAATTTGGACATATGGCGTGGATGGTGCGCTCGGCATGTCCAGTAATCTGGACGAGGCTGTCCGGGCGGGTAGACAGGCAGCACGGGCGACCGGGGTCGCCCGTGGTTCAGCGGGATCTCAGTTGCTGCACTGCCCGGCCTGGAAGTAGCCGCTGGCAGTTTCCTTCACCCAGCTATTCACCCCGGGCAGGCTGCCCAGGTACTGGTTGCCGCCCACGGTGTAGTAGCCGTAATAGGCACGGCCGGCGGTGACGTGGTTTAGGTTGGTGGTATTCCAGTTCTGGCAGACGAAACCGCCGCCAGTGCCACCGCCACCCGTACCGCTGCACGCCGCCGGCAGCTGTGAGTACCACTTGCCGGTTTCACCTTCGTACAGGGCAACGCTGCTCCAGGTGTCGAACGAGCCGCCGATGTCCACGTTGTCGCCATTGGCGTAGGTGCGCAGGCTCGACACGCCGCCGGCATAGGCGCGACCGGCGCCGATATGGGCGTAGGGCGAGGCAGTGACTTTCTGGCAGCTGGCCACTGGTGTGCTGAGGTCGACCACGTTCACTACACGGGTGGCCGTGGTGCTGTTGCTGTCGCTGTCGATGGCTGTGTATAGGCAGCTATAGCTGCCCACGGCCTGGGTATTCACCGCGCTGCAGTCGGCGCTGACGCTCAAAGCGCCGTCTTCCAGGTCGTTGGCCGTGGCGCCCGGGTCGCTGAAGGCGCTGTTGAGCGCCGCAGTCAGTGGGTTGTCACCCTGCAGCGTGATCACCGGGTGGCCCTGCGGCTGGCTGCCGTTGCGACTGTGGCGGCTGAAGAAGTCCCAGACGATGTCCGGGTAGCTCGGGCCGATCTGCAGTGCCCATTTGCCATTGTTGCCGTCGGCACCGCCGACCCAGTAGTGGCCATGGTCGGTGTCCAGCGTGTTGGGGGTGGTCAGCGGGCCATCGTAGAAGATGGTTTCCACCAGCGAGCGGGTCGCGGTGGTGCCGTCCTGGGTGTAGGCGATGCGATGGCAGCTGTAGTTGTTCTGGTGGTACGGCGAGCAGCTGGTGTCGGAGGCCTTGGTCGCGGCAGCGGTCTTGAAGTTGTTGCTGCCGAATACCTGCAGATGGGCATCGCGCATGGTGTTGGCGGCCGTCTGCAGCACGGTGCAGTCGTTCTTGTTCTGCAGCAGCATCAGCGGGATCGGATAGCTATTGTCGGCCTCGGCGTTCATGTCGCTGACCACCTGGCTGACCGCATGGAAGGTAGCCGAACCCGGGCACTGGCCGGACAGCGACACCGAGGAGGCGTCCTCGCTGTAGGGCAGGCCCGCAGCCGGTGCAGCCGCCGCCCAATACTCGTTGTGGGCGACGGCCGCGACCATGCTCATCGCCCCGCCGGAGGACAGGCCGGTGATGAAGCGGCGGTTAGCGTCGATGCTGTAGGCCGCCTCGACCTGCAGGGCGATCTGGTGCAGGTCCTCGACCTCGCCGGCACCCTGATGAATGTGCTGCTCGAACCAGAAGCCCCAGCAGTTCTCGTTGCGCAGACCGTCGTAGCTGGTGATGAAGGGCGCCACCAGGATGAAACCGTAGCGATCGGCTGCCGCCTTCATGCCCCAGTCGTTGAGCACGTCGTCATTGGTCTGCTTGCAGCCGTGCAGGGCCATGACCATGGGTGCCGGTGTAGTGACACCGGTGGGAACGTAGACCTTGTAGTTGCGCGCTCGCGAGCCGCTGTAGGCCTGTTGGGGCAGGGTATAGGCCTGGGTTTGCCCGGCCAGGGCTGGGGTCGGTAGATAGAGGCTCAGCAGTAAGGTGGCCAGCGCGGTGGCCAGGCGCCGGTAGGGCGGGTATTTGCGGTACATGGGCTTGCTCCGTTCTTGAACTTATTCTTGGAGGTGCCCCCGCCCCAGGCATGTGCAGGCGGGGTGCTCATGGCCCAGTGGAATATTCGTGCCAGAGAATTATCTGTTTCTATTTCAATGGCTTATGTTTTTCGGGTAGTCGGGTTGGTAATGTTTTCCAATAATTCGGACACTTTTTCCGGTCAGGCGCTGGATGATGTCCGCTGCTGCGGAAAAACTGTCTGGCAACCAAGACAGTGGCTGGCGGCTACCGCTCATCCAGGGGCGAAATCGCGAGGCTGTCTGGTGCTGGTACAACCGTCAGCGCCTTCTAAGCTCATTCGGCTGTATCCCGCCAGCGGCGCCTGAGGCAAACTTGCGCACCGCAGCGAGCAGCTTCAGCCGTGACTGGCTGCTTCGATCCCAAGCGGCCCCACGCAGTCCGCGGCCGTGCGTTTCATTTTGACTTTTTAAGAGGTGCTCCTTGGCCCAATACGTCTACACCATGCATCGGCTCGGCAAGGTCGTGCCGCCGAAGCGGGAAATCCTCAAGAACATCTCCCTGTCGTTTTTCCCGGGCGCCAAGATTGGCGTGCTCGGCCTGAACGGCGCGGGTAAATCCACCCTGTTGCGCATCATGGCCGGCGTCGATACCGAGTTCGACGGCGAAGCCCGCGCCATGCCCGGCATCAACGTAGGCTACCTGCCGCAGGAACCGCAGCTCGACCCGAGCAAGACCGTGCGTGAAGTGGTCGAGGAAGCGGTGAGCCAGATCAAGGATGCCCAGGCGCGTCTGGATCAGGTCTACGCCGCCTACGCCGAGCCGGACGCCGACTTCGATGCCCTGGCCGCCGAGCAGGCCAAGCTGGAGGCCATCCTGCAGGCTGCCGACGGCCACAACCTGGAACGTCAGCTGGAAGTCGCCGCCGACGCTCTGCGCCTGCCCGCGTGGGAGGCCAAGGTCGAGCACCTGTCCGGTGGCGAGAAGCGCCGCGTGGCGCTGTGCCGCCTGCTGCTGTCGGCGCCGGATATGCTGCTGCTGGACGAACCGACCAACCACCTGGACGCCGATTCGGTGGCCTGGCTGGAGCGCTTCCTGCACGACTTCCCGGGTACCGTGGTGGCGATCACCCACGACCGTTACTTCCTCGACAACGTCGCCGGCTGGATCCTCGAACTCGATCGCGGCGCCGGCATTCCGTACGAAGGCAACTACTCCGGCTGGCTGGAAGCCAAGTCGGATCGTCTGGCCCAGGAATCCAAGCAGCAGTCGGCCCATGAAAAGGCCATGAAGGAAGAGCTGGAGTGGGTGCGCAAAGGTGCCAAGGCTCGTCAGGCCAAGTCCAAGGCGCGTCTGCAGCGCTTCGAGGAAATGCAGTCGCAGGAATTCCAGAAGCGTGCCGAGACCAATGAGATCTATATCCCGGCCGGCCAGCGCCTGGGCGACAAGGTCATCGAGTTCAAGAACGTCAGCAAGGGTTATGGCGATCGCGTGCTGATCGACGATCTGTCGTTCAGCATCCCGAAAGGCGCCATCGTCGGCGTGATTGGTGGTAACGGCGCCGGTAAGTCGACCCTGTTCCGCATGATCATGGGCAAGGAACAGCCGGATGCCGGCGTCATCGAGATCGGCGATACCGTGCAGCTGGCCTGCGTGGACCAGAGCCGCGACGATCTGGACGGCAGCAAGACCGTGTGGGAAGCCGTGTCCGACGGCCTCGACATGATCAAGATCGGCAACTATGAAGTGCCCTCGCGCGGCTATGTCGGGCGCTTCAACTTCAAGGGCGGTGACCAGCAGAAGTTCGTCAAGGACCTCTCCGGGGGTGAGCGTGGCCGTCTGCACCTGGCCCTGACCTTGAAGCAGGGCGCCAACGTGCTGCTGCTCGACGAACCGTCCAACGACCTCGACGTGGAAACCCTGCGCTCGCTGGAAGAGGCGCTGCTGGACTTCCCTGGCGCCGCCATCGTGATCTCCCACGACCGTTGGTTCCTCGACCGCGTGGCGACGCACATCCTGGCGTACGAGGACGACTCGCACATCGAGTTCTTCGAAGGCAACTACACCGAGTACGAAGCCGACCGCAAGAAGCGCCTGGGCGATGCCGCCGCGCAGCCGCACCGCGTGCGTTACAAGAAGCTGGCGCAGTAAGCGTCAGTGGCTAAGCAAAACGGGGCCTGTGGGCCCCGTTTTTTATTGGCTGAAGGGCTTAGTAGTAGTACCAGCGCAGTTGCAGCATCACTTCGTTGTCGGTATCGCCGACTTTGCTGAAGTCGCGGGCCGCGCTCAGGCGCAGGCCGAGGTTGCGCGACATTTCCCATTGCTGGGTCAGCGCCAGGCGTCGGCGTACCTCGCCGTTGTGAAAGTAATCGCCCTTGGCTTCCAGCGTCAGGTTGCCCAGGTCGTTGCGCCACAGCAGGCCGCTGTCGAAGCCCATGGCTGGCGCCAGGTAGGGGGCGAAGTCAGAGTTGTGCTCGACTCGGGCGGTGGCCAGGACATAGGCAAGCGTGCCTTCGCCCAGCTGCCAGGTACCGCCGGCGCCGCCACTGAGGTGGCTGACCAGGGTTTGCTCGCCATCCTCGCCCGGCACGCGTTGCAGGCCACCGCCGACCTGCCAGCTCCAGGGCTGCAGCAGGGCGTTGCGCGGGGTCAGGGAGCGGATGGTGGCGAGGTTGAGCTCCTGCAGCTGCCAGTGGTTCTCCTCGTACTGGCGCAGTTTGAGGCCGAGAATCTCGATCTGCGCGCCCAACGGGAAACCGCTGAGGTTGTCGTTCAGATCGTGGTAAGCCATGCGCAGGCCATACTCGGCGAAGGCGCGATCGCCACGGCTGCCGGCGCCGAGTTGCCAGGTGCGCGACTCGTGGCCCTCTTCCGGCAGGTCCGGGCGTTCGGTCTGCAGTGCTGGAGGCGGGTTCTGGTTGATTGCGCGCAGCAGTTGGTAACTGCGCTGGGCGCTGCTCTCATCACGACCCAGGCCGTGCACCTGATAGCGCAGCAGGCGGAAGGCCGCATCCTGTACCAGGGATCGGCGCTCGGCAGGCAGGGCGAGGAATTCGGGATCGCTCAGGCGTCCGTCATCGGCAGCCAGTCTCTTGACCCACTCCAGCTCGTTGGCGTCCAGCGGTTTGGCGCGGGCCATCAGCTCCTTTTCCCGCGAGGGGCGGTAGTCGATGCGCTGCACCATGCCGGCATCCTTGACTGCGCGCACGGTGTCGGCGGGGATGGCGGTGATGGGGAATTCGTCGGTCAGTTCCAGGCCGGGGCGGGCGACTTCCAGCAATTCCAGCAGGCGGTAGGAGCAGTTTTCATCGAAGAAGAAGTAGTCGAACTGGATCTGCTTCAGCTCCCACAGGTGTTCGACCATGCGCCCGGTTTCCTCGGCCGTGAGGTCGAGGCGGTACTCCCACAGGTCGCGGTTTTCCAGGCGGCTGTACTCGGCCATCTTTTCGCGATAGGGCAGCAGGGCGAACAGTCCCGGGTAGCCGCCCATCAGGCCTTTCCAGGCATAGAGAATGCTGTTGTCGGCACCCTCGATAAAGGCGCCGAAGTTCACCGCGTAGCTGAGCATGGCGGTGTTGTCGCTATCGATATCGGCCTGGTCGATGCGCAGCAGGGTGTGGCCGAACATGGAGGACGGGCTGTTCAGGTAGGCGGCCGGGAACACCAGCACGGTGCTGTGCGGCTTGATGTCGCCGTACCAGGCGCGAAACTCGCTGCACTCGACCTGGGGCAAGTCGTGCAGGTTCAGGCGCTCGCGCAGCCAGCGGGTGCGCGCGGGGAACACGCATTGCGGGTGTTTGTCGCCCAGGCTTGGCGAGGCGTAGAGCGCGTTGCGAGTGGCCAGCAACTCGGCCTGCGGATCGTGGTCGCCATCGGCGGCGAGAAAGAAGTCACGGTCGTCGACATAGCTGCGCCAGCCGCCGAGCGTGCCGCGCTCGTAGTGGCCAAGGGAAATCCAGTAGGGGTCGTTGGCCAGGTGAGCCAGGTCGGCCTGGTTGGCGTACAGGGGGGCGGCCAGGCACAGGGCCAGCCAGGGCAACTTCCGTTTCAAGCGTGACGCCTTCTTCCGGGGCTTTGCTGGAGCTTTTTGCAGGCTCGGCGGGCGCCTGTCAAGCAAGCTGCTGATCGTGGTCAATGCAAGTGCGTGCGCAGCGTCCACACTGAAACGAAACAAACCGGAGGTGTGCCATGAGTTTTGATCCCGGGCCCGCGCTGGAGCAGCTGTTCGACGAGTACAGTCAGCGTGCCAGAGCCATTCGCCACGATCTGGGCTTGCCGCATAACGCTGATTTCGCCGAGCAGGCGCAGGAGCGGCAGAACGATGAGGTGCTGCAGGCGCTGTTGGCGGAAGCCGAGGCGGGGCTGCGTCAGGTTGGCCTGGCGCGGCAGCGTCTGGCCGCGGGCCGCTACGGACTTTGCCTGCGCTGCGGCGAGCCTATCGAGCCTGCGCGACTGCAGGCTTGGCCGGCTGCGGAGTGTTGCCTGGCCTGTGCGGAACGGGGCGAGGTGTGAGGCGGCAATGAGCCTTGCCAGGGGCGCCGGGGCGGCGCCAGAATGGTTCCATCTTGCGGCCTGCCGCTTCGACAAGGACTTCCGATGCCCGAATCCTTCGCTGCCAGCCTGCGCCTGGCGCCCGATGCTTTGACCCGTCCCTGCGCTCCCGACCAGTTCAACTTCACCACCACCGATGATCTCGAACCCTTCCGCGGCGTGCTCGGCCAGGAGCGCGCGGTGGAGGCCCTGCAATTTGGCGTGGCGATGCCGCGCCCCGGCTATAACGTCTACGTGATGGGCGAGCCGGGCACCGGCCGCTTTTCCTTCGTGCAGCGCTACCTCAAGGCCGAGGCCAAGCGTCAACCGACGCCGGTAGACTGGGTCTACGTCAACCACTTCGACGAACCGCGCGAGCCACGTGCCCTGCAATTGCCGGCCGGCAGTGCGGCGGCCTTCATCGCCGACATTGGCCACCTGATCGACAACCTGCTGGCGACCTTCCCGGCGGTGTTCGAGACGCCGACCTACCAGCAGAAGAAGAGCGCCATCGATCGCGTGTTCAACCAGCGCTACGACAAGGCCCTGGACCTGATCGAGAAGCTGGCGCTGGACAAGGAGGTCGCGCTCTACCGCGACAGCAGCAACATCGCCTTCACCCCGATGAAGGACGGCAAGGCCCTCGACGAGGCCGAGTTTTCCCAGTTGCCGGACGCCGAGCGCGAGCGTTTTCATCGCGACATCTCCGAGCTGGAGGAGCGCCTCAACGAGGAGCTGGCCAGCCTGCCGCAGTGGAAGCGCGAGAGCAGCAACCAGCTGCGCAAACTCAACGAGGAAACCATCAGCCTGGCCCTGGAGCCGTTACTGGCGCCGCTGTCGCAGCAGTACGCGGAAAATGCCGGGGTCTGCGCCTACCTGCAGGCGGTGCAGGTCAACCTGCTGAAAACCGTGGTCGACCAGCTGCTGGACGACAAGCCGGACGCCCAGCGCCGCGAGATGCTCGAAGAGCAGTACAGCCCCAGCCTGGTCGTCGGCCACCATGTCGACGGTGGCGTGCCCGTGGTGTTCGAGCCACACCCGACCTACGACAACCTGTTCGGCCGCATCGAGTACAGCACCGACCAGGGCGCGCTCTACACCAGTTATCGCCAGCTGCGCCCGGGTGCGTTGCACCGGGCCAACGGCGGTTACCTGATCGTCGAGGCGGAGAAGCTGCTGAGTGAGCCCTTCGTCTGGGACGCCCTCAAGCGTGCGCTGCATTCGCGCCAGCTGAAAATGGAGTCGCCGCTGGGGGATTTCGGGCGGGTCGCTACCGTGACGCTCAGTCCGCAGATGATCGATCTGCATCTCAAGGTCATCATCATCGGCTCGCGCCAGCTGTATTACGCACTGCAGGACATGGATTCGGACTTCCAGGAGATGTTCCGTGTCCTGGTCGACTTCGACGAGGAGATTGCCGTCGGCGACGACAGCCTGGAGCAGTTCGCCCAGCTGCTCAAAACCCGTACTTCGGAAGAGGGCATGGCGCCGCTGACCGCTGCGGCGGTAGCGCGTTTGGCTACCTACAGTGCGCGTTTGGCCGAGCACCAGGGGCGCCTGTCGGCGCGCATCGGTGATCTGTTTCAGCTGGTCAGCGAGGCAGACTTCATTCGCCAGCTGGCCAGTGACGAGGTGACCGATGTCGGCCATATCGAGCGTGCGCTGAAGGCCAAGGCCGACCGCACCGGGCGCGTGTCGGCGCGGATCATCGACGACATGCTGGCCGGCATCATTCTGATCGACACCCAGGGCTCGGCCATCGGCAAGTGCAATGGCCTGACCGTGCTGGAAGTCGGCGACTCGGCCTTTGGTGTGCCGGCGCGGATTTCCGCCACTGTCTACCCCGGTGGCAGCGGTATCGTCGATATCGAGGGCGAAGTCAGCCTGGGTCAGCCGATCCATTCAAAAGGCGTGATGATCCTCACCGGCTTCCTCGGCAGCCGCTACGCCCAGGAATTCCCTCTGGAAATTTCCGCCAGCATCGCTTTGGAACAATCCTACGGCTATGTCGATGGCGACAGTGCTTCGCTGGGCGAGGTCTGCACGTTGATCTCGGCGCTGGCGCGTATGCCGCTCAAGCAGTGCTTCGCCATCACCGGTTCGATCAACCAGTTCGGTGAGGTGCAGGCGATCGGTGGGGTCAACGAGAAGATCGAGGGCTTCTTCCGTCTGTGCGAGGCGCGCGGTCTCACCGGTGAGCAGGGCGTGATCATTCCGCACTCCAATGTCAGCAACCTGATGCTTGACGAGAAAGTACTGCAGGCCGTGCGTGCCGGGCAGTTCCACGTCTACGCCGTGCGCCATGTCGATGACGCGCTCGGCCTGTTGCTCGGTGAGCCGGCTGGCGCTCAGGATGCCAAGGGCCAGTTTGCCAAGGGCAGTGTCAATGCGCGGGTGGTGGAGCGTCTGCGCAGCATTGCCGAGCAGGGCATGGAGGAGGAAGAGAAGGACAAGGAGCCGGCCAAGGCCAAGGCGAGCAAGCCACGGGCAAAGCCAGCGCCGAAGATCGTCAAGGAGTGATCACTCGCTGACCAGCTCGGCGGCGCCTGCATGGGGCGTCGCCGCGCGCATTTCTCCCACCCATCTTCCACAGAGTTATCCACAGTCTGTGGGGGTAACTTTGATCTTTTCCTCGTGCGGCGTCGGGGTGTAGTCTGAAGACCAGACCTCGCGAGGATCGTCGCCATGCCGCGCAGCCTCTGTCTTACCCGTCAGTGCCTTGGCCTGACCACCCGTATCGAGTGTGAAGTGCGCCCGCTGGCCGGTGAGCGTGGCCTGTGGACGCTGCTCTGCGCCGCCGGCATGACGGCGGCGCAACCCTCGGCGATTAAGGCGCAAGGCCCATTCCATGGGCCTTTGGTGGCCGAGGAAGTGCTCGATTCGATCGCGCGGTGTTTAGCTGTGCAAGGTTATGAGCCCTGTTCGGAGCCCCTCATCTGGCGTCTGCATCTGCAGGCCGAGCTGCGCCGGCAGAACGGTGAGCGTAGCCAGGGCATCGATAGCCGGATGTTCCGTCCGGAGAATTAAGCGCACTTTTTGCCCAACCTGTTGTGCTCCCTGTGCTGGCGGGCGTCAGCGCACTTTTCTCAGGTGCTGCCCACACGTTTATCCACAGATTGCGGGGATAACATACGCCACACTTTGCGTCTTTGTCCGTCACGTTCGGCTGGGTATACTCGCCGGCGATTTTTCAACTCGGCGAGGCCTCATGGAACGCTTTATCGAAAATGCGATGTACGCAGCGCGCTGGTTGCTGGCACCCATCTATTTCGGCCTGTCGCTGGCCCTGCTTGCCCTGGCGCTGAAGTTCTTCCAGGAAGTCTTTCACATCCTGCCGCATGTCTTCGAGAAGGCCGAGGCCGACCTGATCCTCGTGCTGCTGTCGCTGATCGACATGGCGCTGGTCGGTGGTCTGCTGGTGATGGTGATGATCTCCGGCTACGAGAACTTCGTGTCTCAGCTGGATATCGACGACAGCAAGGAGAAGCTCAGCTGGTTGGGCAAGATGGACTCCGGTTCGCTGAAGATGAAGGTGGCAGCCTCGATCGTGGCGATTTCCTCCATCCACCTGCTGAAGGTCTTTATGGATGCGCAAAACATCGAGCCCGAGCATCTGAAGTGGTATGTGATCATCCATATGACCTTCGTGGTCTCGGCCTTTGCCATGGGCTATCTGGACAAGCTGACCAAGCACGATCACTGAAGCATGCCTGCCTGATCTGTCGCCCGGTCGTTACCAAGCGACCGGGCGGTTTCGTTTCTGGGTGTCTGTGCTAGTCTGGCCGGCCTTTTTTGACCCCTAGCGGAGCCCGGCCATGTCCGAACTGAATCTTTCCACCGACGAAGCACGCGTCAGCTACGGTATCGGCCGTCAACTGGGTGACCAGCTGCGCGACAACCCGCCGCCGGGCGCCAGCCTGGAAGCCATCGTGGCGGGCCTGCGTGATGCTTTCAACAACCAGCCGAGCCAGGTTTCCCCCGAGGCACTGAATGCCAGCTTCCGCGTGATCCGCGAAGTGATGCAGGCCGAGGCGGCTGCCAAGGCCGAGAAGGCTGCTGCCGCAGGTCGCGAGTACCTGGTCGAGAACGCCAAGCGTGACGGTGTAACCGTGCTGGAATCGGGCCTGCAGTATGAAGTGCTGGTGGCGGGCGAGGGCGCCAAGCCGTCCCGCGAGGATCACGTGCGCACCCATTACCACGGCACCCTGATCGATGGCACCGTGTTCGACAGCTCCTACGAGCGCGGCCAGCCGGCGGAATTCCCGGTCGGCGGTGTGATCGCTGGCTGGGTCGAGGCCCTGCAGCTGATGAATACCGGCAGTAAGTGGCGTCTGCACGTGCCAAGCGAGCTGGCCTATGGTGGCCAGGCTGCCGGCAGCATCCCGCCGCACAGCGTGCTGGTGTTCGACGTCGAGCTGCTCGACATCCTGTAATTAGCGATGTCCGGGCGCTCGTCCTGAGCGCACCGGGCACCTGCGAAGGCGTCTTCGCCTTCGCGCATGGGGCGCATTGCCCATGCTCCGCTCCTTCCCGTATCGGTGTGATCCTGCCGAGTGGGCCGCCGTTGGCCTCGCCCGCAGTGTCGGCTGTGTAATTGGCTCAGTGCGTCTCACCGTGCGGGCGCAGCGCTCGCGCATAGCAAAACAGGAACAGGCTGCGTACCAGCTCCTTGAGTGCGCCCGGCTCGTTGGAGTTGAGGCTGGTCAGGTCGAGGTCGCCCTGGTCGCGCAGTTCATCAATGGCCTCTTCCTCCAGCACAGCACAAACCTCACCCGTTTCGCGGTTGAGAATGCGCAGGTAGGGCTGCGGGCGATCCAGCCAGGCGTCGATCAAATAAGTCATGGATCATCTCCTTGTGAATTTCAGTTGAGATGAGAATAATTCCTATTATCTAAATAGCAAGCCTCAATCGTGCCTTTTGTCGGCACATGCAAAAAGCCCGTCACAAGGACGGGCTTTCTGTGGCGGCATGGCTCAGTGAGTGCGGGCGACGGCGAACTTGCTCAGCTCGATCAGGGCGTCACGGTGCGCATTGGGTGCCAGGCCGTCAAGGCAGGCGATGGCCTGGTCGGCATGCTCGCGGGCCAGGCGTGCGGTGTAGTCGAGCGCACCGGATGCCTGTACGGCGGCACGGATGCTCTCCAGGTCCTCGATGCCGCCTTTCTGGATCGCGCTGCGCACCAGTGTGGCTTGCTCGGCAGTGCCTTCGCGCATGGTGTAGATCAGCGGCAGGGTCGGCTTGCCTTCGGCCAGGTCGTCGCCGACGTTCTTGCCCAGGGTGGCGGCATCCCCCTGATAGTCGAGCAGATCGTCGACCAGCTGGAAAGCAATGCCCAGGTGATCGCCGAAGCGTTGCAGGGCCTGAGTTTCGTCATCCTTCGCGCCGGCCAGGGCGGCAGCACTGTGGGTCGAGGCTTCGAACAGCATGGCGGTCTTGCCGCGGATGACCTCCATGTAAGTCTCTTCCGTGGTGCTGGCGTCTCGTACTTTGGACAGCTGCAGCACTTCGCCCTCAGCGATCACGCGGGTGGCGCGGGATAGGATCTGCATCACCGGCAGGGAGCCGAGCTCGACCATCATTTCGAACGAACGGGAATAGAGGAAGTCGCCAACCAGCACGCTCGGCGCGTTGCCCCACTGGGCGTTGGCGGTGGCGCGACCGCGGCGCATGCCGGACATGTCGACCACATCGTCATGCAGCAGGGTTGCGGTGTGCAGGAACTCGATGGTGGCGGCCAGCAGGCGCAGGTCGTCTGCCTGATAGCCCAAGGCACGGCCGCTGAGCAGTACCAGCAGCGGGCGTAGGCGTTTGCCGCCAGCCGAGATAATGTAGTCGCCGATCTTTTCCACCAGGGGGACGCGGGATTTCAGCTGCTGGCGGATGATGCCGTCGACGGCGGCGAAATCGTCCGCTACCACGCTGTAGAAGGCCTGGGGTTGCATCGGTGAGGGGGGCTCCTGAAGCTGGGGATCTGCAGCTCTCGTCGATGAGGTCGCAGATTTGCGGTGCGCGCCCGCAAGATTCGGGCTGCGCGGCATGCTAGGTGGCGGGCTGGGGGCTGTCAAGGCAAGGGCTGGCGGGGCTTGCGCCTGTTTAAGGCTTTCCGTACAATCGCGGCCCCTAACTTCTATGGGCACTCCCTGCCTTACGCAATTGCACGGGCGTCAGTTCCGGCCCCATGCAGCCATGCCGGCCAATAACTCTTCCTATAAAGAGTCGGGTGAGCAGGTTTAACGGAGATATATCCATGTACGCAGTAATTGTTACCGGTGGCAAGCAGTACAAAGTCGCCGAAGGTGAATTCCTCAAGGTCGAGAAGCTGGAAGTCGCCACCGGCGAATCCGTGACTTTCGACCGCGTTCTGCTGGTTGGCAGCGGCGACGACGTCAAAATCGGTGCTCCGGTTGTTGACGGTGCCAAGGTTGTTGCTGAGGTGGTTGCTCAGGGTCGTCACGACAAAGTGACCATCATCAAGTTCCGCCGCCGTAAGCACCACATGAAGCGTCAGGGCCACCGTCAGTGGTTCACCGAAATCAAGATCACTGGCATCCAGGCCTGATCCCTTTTTAGGAGATTTGACTCATGGCACACAAAAAAGCTGGCGGTAGTACTCGTAACGGCCGCGATTCCGAAAGTAAACGCCTTGGCGTGAAGATGTACGGTGGTCAGGTCATCAAGGCCGGCAACATCATCGTGCGTCAGCGCGGCACCCAGTTCCACGCTGGTTACGGCGTTGGCATGGGCAAGGACCACACTCTCTTCGCGAAAGTCGACGGTGTGATCAAGTTCGACGTAAAGGGTGAGTTCAACCGCCGTTACGTGAGCATCGTGACCGCCTAAGGTCGCGTTTGCTGAAAAAGCCCTGTCTTGCGACGGGGCTTTTTTGTTTCTGTGTATCCTGTGTTTTCTGTTCACTAACCCGCTGTCGCGGCGGGAGGCGAGCCAATGAAATTCGTCGATGAAGTTTCGATATTTGTAAAAGCCGGAGACGGCGGTAACGGCATGATGAGTTTCCGCCGGGAGAAATTCATCGAGAAGGGTGGCCCCAACGGCGGCGACGGTGGTGATGGTGGCTCCGTGTTTCTGGAGGCCGATGAAAACCTCAACACTCTGATCGACTATCGCTACACCCGTCGCTTCCATGCCAAGAATGGTGAGAAGGGTGGCAGTACTGAGTGTACCGGTGCCAAGGGTGATGATTTGATCCTGCCGGTGCCGGTGGGTACCACGGTGATCGATGCGACCACTCAGGAGGTCATCGGTGATCTGACCAAGGCCGGCCAGCGCCTGATGGTGGCGCAGGGTGGTTGGCACGGTTTGGGTAATACTCGCTTCAAGTCCAGCACCAACCGCGCGCCGCGTCAGACTACGCCGGGCAAGCCGGGTGAGCAGCGTGACCTCAAGCTGGAGTTGAAGGTGTTGGCGGACGTCGGTCTGCTGGGATTGCCGAATGCCGGTAAGAGCACCTTCATTCGCTCGGTATCGGCGGCCAAGCCTAAGGTGGCGGATTATCCCTTCACTACCCTGGTGCCGAACTTGGGTGTGGTCAGTGTCGGGCGCTACAAGAGCTTCGTCATCGCCGATATTCCTGGCTTGATCGAAGGGGCTTCCGAGGGCGCCGGTCTGGGTATTCGCTTCCTCAAGCACCTGGCGCGTACCCGCCTGTTGCTGCATCTCGTCGATATGGCGCCGCTGGATCAGAGTGATCCTGCCGATGCTGCTGAGATCATCATCACTGAGCTGGAGAAGTTCAGTCCGGCCTTGGCTGAGCGCGAGCGCTGGCTGGTTTTGAACAAGGCGGACCAGTTGCTCGATGATGAGCGTGAGGAGCGCATGCGTGCGGTAGTCGAGCGTCTCGACTGGAAGGGGCCGGTCTTCGTTATTTCGGCGCTGGAGCGCGAGGGTACCGAGGCGCTGGCGCAGGCCATCATGCGTTACATGGATGAGCGTGACGAGCGCATGGCGGAAGAGCCGGCGTTTGCCGAGGCTATGATCGGGCTGAATCAGCGTATCGAGGATGAGGCACGCGCCCGTCTGCAGGCGCTGGATGATAAGCGTGCCCTGCGTCGTGCTGGCTTGAAGAGCATCGACGATATTGGCGATGACGATGACTGGGATGATTTCGAGGACGATGAAGACGGTCCTGAGATCATTTACGTCAGAGACTGAGAGTAGGTATTGTGCAGCGCCGCTTTATAGCGGCGTTGTGCTGACTGGCTTGGGGTAGAGGGCATCATGCGGGACAAGGTGACCGGCGCGAAGCGTTGGGTAGTGAAGATTGGTAGTGCTCTGTTGACGGCCGACGGGCGCGGTCTCGATCGTGCTGCCATGGCGGTCTGGGTTGAGCAGATGAATGCCCTGCGGGCTGCGGGTATTGAGCTGGTGCTGGTGTCGTCTGGAGCCGTAGCTGCAGGCATGAGTCGCCTCGGCTGGCCTGTCCGGCCCAGTGCCATGCATGAGTTGCAGGCGGCGGCTGCCATCGGGCAGATGGTCCTGGTGCAGGCTTGGGAGTCCAGTTTCGCCGAGCATGGCAGCCATACGGCGCAGGTGCTGCTAACCCATGACGATCTGTCGGATCGCAAGCGTTACCTCAATGCCCGTAGCACCTTGCGCACCCTGGTCGATCTGGGTGTGGTGCCGGTGATCAACGAAAACGATACCGTTGTCACCGACGAGATCCGCTTCGGTGACAACGATACCCTGGCGGCGCTGGTGGCCAACCTGGTCGAGGCCGACCTGCTGGTGATTCTCACCGATCGTGATGGCATGTTCGATGCCGATCCGCGGCACAACCCCGATGCCCAGCTGATTTTCGAAGCGCGCGCGGATGATCCCTCTCTGGATGCGGTGGCCGGTGGCACGGGTGGTGCTCTGGGGCGCGGCGGTATGCAGACCAAGCTACGTGCGGCGCGGCTGGCGGCCCGCTCTGGAGCGCATACGGTCATCGTTGGTGGGCGTATTGAGCGGGTGTTGGATCGTCTCAAGGCGGGTGAGCGGCTGGGTACCCTGCTGGCGCCCGAGCGTGGCCTGCTGGCGGCGCGCAAGCAGTGGCTGGCAGGTCACCTGCAAACGCGCGGTACCCTGGTGCTGGATGCTGGTGCGGTCAAGGCGTTGACGTTGGATCGCAAGAGCCTCCTGCCGGTTGGGGTGAGGGAAGTGCGCGGCGGCTTCCGCCGTGGTGAGATGGTGGTCTGTGTGGCGCCGGACGGTCGCGAGATTGCGCGTGGTTTGGTCAATTACAGTGCGCTAGAAGCCCAGAAGATTGCTGGGCGGTCTTCCGAGTCGATCGAGAAATTGCTGGGTTACGTCGATGAGCCGGAGTTGGTGCATCGCGACAACTTGATTCTGGTCTGAGGGGTTTGTCCATGCGCATCAAGGGATTGCTGGGGCTTTGCGTTCTGCTGCCGGTGTTGGTGCAGGCAGAGGAAATCGGAGAGGTCTCTACCGTGTTCAAGTGGATGGGGCCGAACGACAAGATCGTGGTTGAGGCATTCGATGACCCTAAGGTCGAAGGTGTGACCTGTTATCTTTCGCGTGCCAAGACGGGCGGAATCAAGGGCGGCCTTGGTCTGGCTGAGGATCGCGCAGAGGCATCGATTGCCTGTCGTCAGGTTGGGCCGATTCGCTTTGCGGGAGGACTCAAGGATGGTGAGGAGGTGTTCAGGGAGCGCACGTCGCTGGTGTTCAAGACCATGCAGGTAGTGCGTTTTTTCGATGAGAAGCGCAATACCCTGGTTTATCTGGTGTACAGCGATCGCGTGATCGAAGGGAGCCCGCAGAATGCGGTGACGGCGATTCCGATCCGTCCCTGGACGAGTCAGTAAGAAAAAGCCGGGTGTTCCCGGCTTTTTTATCGGTGCAGAAATCGCGGGCAATAAAAAACCGGCCAGAAGGCCGGTTTTTCGTGAGCGCTACATCTTAGGCGGCGGTAGCCATGGCCTTGATGTGACCGTTCAGGCGGCTCTTGTGACGAGCGGCCTTGTTTTTGTGGATGATGCCTTTGTCGGCCATGCGGTCGATCACAGGGACAGCCAGGGTGTAGGCGGTTTGAGCCTTTTCCAGGTCCTTGGCGTCGATGGCCTTGACCACGTTTTTGATGTAGGTACGGACCATGGAGCGCAGGCTGGCGTTATGGCTACGACGCTTCTCAGCCTGTTTGGCGCGTTTTTTGGCAGAAGGTGTATTGGCCACCGTCAAGCTCCTTGAAAAGAAGGGGGTTGCAAACAAATAAGGCCGCGAATTATTCCGATGCCTGAAGCATCTGTCAAGCCTGTAAGCGTTTTGCCAAGCTGGCCTGACCGGCGGTGGCTGGTTAAACTCCAGGCTCTAATTCGCCGGGGCCCCGCGCCGGCATTGCCGATCTCCGAGGCTCCATGAATTTGCTCAAATCCCTGGCCGCTGTCAGCTCTCTGACCATGCTTTCGCGCGTGCTGGGTTTCGTTCGCGACACCATCATTGCTCGAACCTTTGGTGCTGGCGTGGCCTCCGACGCCTTCGTCGTTGCTTTCAAATTGCCCAATCTATTGCGCCGTATTTTTGCCGAGGGTGCATTTTCCCAGGCCTTTGTGCCGATTCTGGCCGAATACAAGGCTCAGCAGGGCGAGGAGGCGGCGCGTACCTTCCTCGCCTACGTGGCTGGCCTGCTGACGCTGGTGCTGGCACTGATCACGCTGCTGGGGATTCTCGCGGCACCCTGGATCGTCTGGATCAGTGCCCCGGGGTTTGCTGACGAGCCCGAGCGGTTTGCGCTGACTACCGATCTGCTGCGGGTGACCTTTCCTTATATATTGCTGATCTCGCTGTCATCGCTGGTCGGGGCGGTGCTCAATACCTGGAACCGCTTCTCGGTGCCGGCCTTCGTGCCGACCCTGCTTAATGTCAGCATGATCGTGTTCTCGGTCTGGTTCGCGCCTTACTTCGATCCGCCCATCATGGCGCTGGGCTGGGCGGTGCTGGTGGGTGGCCTGGCGCAGTTCCTCTGGCAGCTGCCGGCGCTGAAGCAGATCGGCATGCTGGTGCTGCCGCGTTTGAGTCTGCGCGATACCGGTGTGTGGCGGGTGCTTAAACAAATGGGGCCGGCGATCTTTGGTGTGTCGGTCAGCCAGATCTCGTTGATCATCAACACCATCTTCGCCTCATTCCTGGTGGCTGGCTCTGTGTCCTGGATGTACTACGCAGACCGCCTGATGGAGTTGCCCTCTGGCGTGCTGGGTGTGGCACTGGGCACCATCCTGCTGCCGGTGCTGGCCAAGACTTATGCCAGCGCCGACCGCGAGGAGTATTCGCGGCTGCTCGACTGGGGCTTGCGCTTGTGCATTCTGCTGGTGCTGCCCTGCACGCTGGCATTGGCAATCCTGGCCGAACCCCTGATCGTTTCGCTGTTTCAGTACGGCAAGTTCACTGCACATGATTCGGCGATGACCCAGCAGGCGCTGGTGGCCTATTCGGTTGGTCTGCTGGCGCTGATCCTGGTGAAGATTCTGGCGCCGGGCTTTTATGCCCAGCAGAACATCAAGACCCCCGTGCGCATTGCCATCGTCAGCCTGTTGGCGACTCAGGCGATGAATGCGCTGTTCGTGTTTGGTCTGGATCTGAAGCATGCCGGTCTGGCGCTGGCCATCAGTCTGGCGGCCTGTCTGAATGCGGGCTTGCTCTACTGGCAGCTGCGTAGCCGGCGTATGTATCAGCCGCAGCCGGGCTGGCTGTTGTTCCTGCTCAAGGTGGTCGTGGCGGTGGTGGTGATGGTCGCCGTGCTTCTGGCGCTGCTGTATGTCATGCCAGCCTGGGGGCAGGGCGATATGTTGGGGCGTCTGCTACGTCTTGGGGGGGTGGTGTTGGCCGGTTTACTGAGCTATTTCGCCATGCTCGCGCTGCTCGGCTTTCGCCCGCGCGACTTCGCCCGGCGGGCGGTGGGTTGATGGCGGACGTGCTGCCTGTCCCCGTTGGCCGCCTGTGCGTATAATCGCCGACTTTGTTGTAAGCAAGTAGCATGCTATGCAGCTGGTTCGAGGCCTTCACAATCTACGCCCATTCAGCCAAGGCTGCGTTGCCACCATCGGTAATTTCGATGGCGTGCATCGTGGCCATCAGGCCATTCTGGCGCGCCTGCGCGAGCGCGCCATCGAGCTGGGTGTACCGAGCTGCGTGGTGATCTTCGAGCCGCAGCCGCGTGAGTTTTTCGGCCCGGATACTGCGCCGGCGCGGCTGACCCGCTTGCGCGAAAAACTGGAGCTGCTGGCCGGCGAGGGCGTCGATTTCGTCCTGTGTCTGGCCTTCAATCGCCGTCTGCGCGAGCTGTCGGCCGACGAGTTCGTGCGTCAGGTGCTGGTTGAGGGGCTGCGTATACAGCACTTGGAGGTGGGTGATGATTTCCGCTTCGGTGCAGGGCGTGGCGGCGACTTCGACTTTCTGGTGCAGGCCGGTGCCCAACAGGGCTTCAGTGTCGAGGCGGCCCTGACCGTCGAGCTGGATGGCGAGCGCATCAGCAGTACCCGTGTGCGCCAGGCTCTACAGGCCGGCAAGCTGGAACTGGTCGAGCGCCTGCTGGGGCGACCCTATGCCCTGGCGGGTCGCGTGTTGCACGGCCAGAAGCTGGCGCGCCAGCTGGGTACGCCGACGGCCAACGTGCAGCTCAAGCGGCGTAAGCCGCCGCTGCAGGGCGTGTTCCTGGTCAGTGTGCTGCACCAGGGGCAGCGTCTTCATGGCGTGGCCAATATCGGCCAGCGCCCGACGGTAGAGGGAGACGGTAGCCCGCACCTGGAAGTGCATCTGCTGGAATACGCTGGTGACCTGTATGGCCAGCGCCTGACGGTGGAATTCCACCACAAGCTGCGTGACGAGCAGCGTTTCGCCTCTCTGGAGGCGCTGAAAATGGCGATCGACGCGGATGTCGCCGCCGCCCGGGCCTACTGGCTTGGCCAACCGCTTGATTGATCGAAGAGCCTGAGATGACCGACTACAAAGCCACGCTGAACCTCCCGGAAACTGCCTTCCCGATGAAGGCCGGCCTGCCGCAGCGCGAGCCGCAGACCCTGGCGCGCTGGGACAGCATTGGTCTGTACCAGAAGCTGCGGGAGATCGGCGCCAACCGGCCGAAGTTCGTTCTGCACGACGGCCCGCCCTACGCCAACGGCAACATCCATATCGGTCACGCGGTCAACAAGATCCTCAAGGACATGATCGTCCGTTCCAAGACCCTGGCTGGCTTCGACGCCCCCTACGTGCCAGGGTGGGACTGCCACGGCCTGCCGATCGAGCATAAGGTCGAGACCACCTTCGGCAAGAATCAGCCGTCCGACCTGACCCGCGAGCGCTGCCGCAGCTATGCCGGCGAGCAGATCGAGGGGCAGAAGGCCGACTTCATTCGTCTCGGAGTGCTGGGCGAGTGGGACAACCCGTACAAGACCATGGCCTTCGCCAACGAGGCCGGCGAAATCCGTGCCCTGGCCGAGATGGTCAGGCAGGGCTTCGTGTTCAAGGGCCTGAAGCCGGTCAACTGGTGTTTCGACTGCGGCTCGGCACTGGCCGAGGCCGAGGTGGAGTATCAGGACAAGAAGTCCGATGCCATCGATGTGGCCTTCCCGATCGAGGATGCCGACAAGCTGGCTGCTGCCTTCGGCCTGAGTGCGCTGAACAAGCCCGCCGCCATCGTGATCTGGACCACCACCCCCTGGACCATCCCGGCCAACCAGGCGCTGAACGTCCATCCCGAGTTCACCTACGCGCTGGTCGATACCGGTGAGCGCCTGCTGGTGCTGGCCGAGGAGCTGGTCGAGGCTTGCTTGCAACGCTATGGCCTGGCTGGCGAGATCATCGGTCGCGCCGAAGGTCGTGCGCTGGAACTGATTCGTTTCCGTCATCCACTGTACGAGCGCTTCTCGCCGGTGTATCTGGCCGAATACGTCGAGCTGGGTGCCGGTACCGGCGTGGTGCACTCCGCGCCCGCCTACGGTGAGGACGACTTCCGCACCTGCATGCAGTACGGCATGAGCAACGATGACATCCTCAGCCCGGTGCAGAGCAACGGTGTGTATGTCACCGAGCTGCCGTTCTTTGGCGGCCAGTTCATCTGGAAGGCCAACCCGGCCATCGTTGAAAAACTCGGCGAAGTCGGTGCGCTGCTCAAACACGAGAGCATCCAGCACAGCTACATGCACTGCTGGCGCCACAAGACGCCGCTGATCTACCGCGCCACTGCGCAGTGGTTCGTCGGCATGGACAAGCAGGCTCACGACGGCACCACCCTGCGTGAACGTGCCCTGGCCGCCATCGAACAGACCCAGTTCGTCCCGGCCTGGGGGCAGGCGCGTCTGCACGGCATGATCGCTGGGCGCCCGGACTGGTGCATCTCGCGCCAACGCAACTGGGGCGTGCCGATCCCATTCTTCCTGCACAAGGCAACGGGCGAGTTGCACCCGCGTACCGTCGAGCTGATGGAGGACGTGGCCAAACGCGTTGAAGAACAGGGTATCGAGGCTTGGTTCAAGCTCGATGCCGCCGAGCTGTTGGGTGCCGAGGCGGCCGACTACGACAAGATCAGCGACACCCTGGACGTCTGGTTCGACTCCGGTACTACCCACTGGCATGTGCTGCGTGGCTCGCACCCGCTGGGCCATGAGGCTGGTCCGCGTGCCGACCTCTATCTGGAAGGCTCCGACCAGCACCGTGGCTGGTTCCACTCCTCGCTGCTGACGGGCTGCGCCATCGACGGCCGCGCGCCCTACAAGGCGCTGCTGACCCACGGTTTCGTGGTCGACGAGAACGGCCGCAAGATGTCCAAGTCGCTCGGCAACGTGGTTGCGCCACAGGAAGTCAACGACAGCCTGGGCGCCGACATCATGCGTCTGTGGGTCGCCTCCACCGACTATTCGGGCGAGATGGCCGTATCCAAGGTCATCCTGCAGCGCAGCGCTGACGCCTACCGGCGTATCCGTAACACCATGCGCTTCCTGCTCGCCAACCTCGGCGACTTTGACCCGGCCAAGGACCTGCTGCCGGCCGAGCAGATGCTCGACCTGGATCGCTGGGCGGTGGATGCCGCCGCGCGCCTGCAGGCCGAGATCATCGAAGCCTACGGCGAATACCGTTTCTGGAACGTCTATTCCAAGGTGCACAACTTCTGTGTGCAGGAACTGGGCGGCTTCTATCTGGACGTGATCAAAGACCGCCAGTACACCACTGCCGCCGATAGCGCGGCGCGTCGCTCCTGCCAGAGTGCCCAGTACCACATCGCCGAGGCGCTGGTGCGCTGGATTGCGCCGATTCTCGCCTTCACCGCCGATGAGGTCTGGTCGTTCCTGCCGGGCGAGCGTAACGAGTCGGTAATGCTCAACACCTGGTACGAAGGTCTTGAGCGCCTGCCGCAGTGCTTCGAGCTGGATGTCGCCTATTGGGCGCAACTCACCGAGGTGCGGGCCGCAGTGAACAAGGAACTGGAAAACCTGCGCAACAGCAAAGCCATCGGTGGCAACCTGCAGGCCGAGGTGACGCTGTACGGCGATGAGGCGCTGGCGCCGGCTCTGGCCAAGCTCGACGACGAATTGCGCTTTGCCCTGATTACCTCCGCTGCGACCGTTGCGCCGCTGGCCGATGCGCCGGCTGATGCGGTGGCTACCGAGGTGCCGGGGCTGAAGTTGAAGATCGTCAAGTCTGCACACGCCAAGTGCGGTCGTTGCTGGAACTTCGTGGCCGATGTCGGCAGTCATGCCAATCACCCGGAGCTGTGCGGTCGATGCGTGAGCAACATCGAGGGTGACGGTGAGGTGCGCAAGCATGTCTGATACGTCGCGCTTTGGGCGCCTGGCCTGGCTGTGGCTGGCCGCGCTGGTGTTGTTTCTTGATCAGGGCAGCAAGCAGTTGGTGTTGCAGGTCCTGGAATATGGCCAGCGCGTGACCGTTATTGACGGCTACTTCGACTGGGTGCACGTCTATAACCGTGGCGCTGCCTTTAGCTTCCTGGCCGGTGAGTCCGGTTGGCAGCGCTGGTTGTTCGCCGCCATCGCCGTTGGTGTCAGTGCCGTACTAGTGGTGTGGCTGACGCGCCTCAAGCGCGACGAGACCTGGCTGGCCGTTGCGTTGGCTATGGTCCTCGGTGGTGCGCTGGGCAATCTGTATGACCGTGTGGTGCTGGGCCATGTGGTTGATTTCATCCTGGTGCACTGGCGTAACGTGCATTACTTCCCTGCCTTCAACCTGGCTGACAGCGCCATCACCGTCGGTGCCATCATGCTGGCGCTGGATATGTTCAAGAGCAAAAAGTCCGGAGAACCTGCCCATGACTGATCTGCGTATCGGGCCGGACAAGGAAGTCACCCTGCATTTCGCCCTCAAACTGGAAAACGGTGATGTAGTCGACAGCACCTTTGACAAGCAGCCAGCCACCTTCAAGGTGGGCGATGGCAACCTGCTGCCGGGTTTCGAGGCCGCGCTCTATGGCTTCAAAGCCGGCGACAAGCGCAGCCTGCAGATCGAGCCAGAAAGTGCTTTCGGTCAGCCCAACCCGCAAAACGTGCAGGTGATGCCCCGTGGCCAGTTTGCCGACATGGAGTTGTCCGAAGGGCTGCTGATCATCTTCAACGATGCGGCCAATGCCGAGTTGCCAGGCATCGTCAAAGCCTTCGACGAGCAGCAGGTGACCATCGACTTCAATCACCCGCTGTCCGGCAAGACCCTGAGTTTCGATGTGGAAATCATCGAGGTTCGTCCAGTCTGACCTGCTTCGCCGGGGAGAGGCGTACACTCTCCCCATTGCCTTCATCGCGCCGTCGAGACTTCCAGCATGCAAATCAAACTTGCCAACCCCCGTGGCTTTTGCGCAGGCGTCGACCGCGCCATCGAAATCGTCAATCGCGCCCTGGAAGTATTTGGCGCGCCGATCTACGTGCGTCATGAGGTGGTGCATAACAAGTTTGTCGTCGAAGACTTGCGCGCCCGTGGTGCCGTGTTTGTCGAGGAACTCGACCAGGTCCCCGACAATGTCATCGTTATCTTCAGTGCGCATGGCGTTTCCCAGGCGGTGCGCCAGGAAGCTGAGCGTCGTGGTCTCAAGGTGTTCGATGCCACCTGCCCGCTGGTGACCAAGGTGCACATGGAAGTAGCCCGTTACAGTCGCGACGGCCGTGAGTGCATCCTCATCGGCCACGAGGGGCATCCGGAAGTCGAAGGCACCATGGGGCAGTATGACCGCAGCAATGGAGGCGAGATTTACCTGGTCGAGGACGAGGCCGATGTGGCGGCTCTGCAGGTGCGTAATCCGGAGAACCTGGCCTTCGTGACCCAGACCACTTTGTCGATGGACGACACCAGCAAGGTCATCGATGCTCTGCGTACCAAGTTTCCCAGCATTGGCGGTCCGCGCAAGGATGACATCTGTTACGCCACCCAGAACCGCCAGGATGCGGTCAAGCAGTTGGCCGCCGAGTGCGATGTGGTGCTTGTCGTGGGTAGCCCCAACAGCTCCAACTCCAATCGCCTGCGCGAGCTGGCTGAGCGCCTGGAAACCCCGGCCTATTTGATCGATGGCGCAGAAGACCTGCAGCCGGAGTGGTTTGCCCGTGCTCAGCGCGTGGGTATTACGGCGGGCGCCTCAGCTCCCGAAGTGCTGGTGCTGGGGGTGGTCGAGAAGTTGCGCGGCTGGGGGGCGACTGGCGCAGAAGAGCTGGATGGCCGGCCGGAGAACGTGACGTTTTCGATGCCGAAAGAGTTGCGGGTTAGGCACCTCTAGCTGCTCATTGGCACGCGACCTCACTGCTCCGGGTTTTTCCGGTGCTGTTCAGCGTTATTTGGATGCCTGGCAGTGATCTGTCTGAGGAGCATAGCTTTAGCGTGCCGGCCTGAAAGCCGCCGTTGCTCAGCTGAGATGTTCCTTGTGCCGAGTAGTGAATGTAGCTTCTGACAGGGGTGTTGGTTGTTACGCGTATACCCTGGGTTCCGGCCTGGCTGATCAGCAGTATTTCGCCGCTATCGAGCTGCGCATTGCGATTGGGGTCAGTGAAAATGATCCAGCCGCTAACCCAGTTGCCATCTCTGGCAGCCACGGTAATACCCGTTTGATCATGAATTGCGCGGCTGCGTGCAAAGCGCAGCGCGGCAGTAAAGTCCTGAGCGCATTGGGTCAGGCGAAGTTTACTGATGAGCGTGCTGATCGGACCACTTGAAGCTGCTAGTAGGCAGGCAATGGAAAGCGCTGTTAATAGCTCTGAGAGAGTGAAGCCGCGATTGCGCAATTGAAATCCTTCCTTGGACTCATTCACCTCTCGACTATAGGTGCGCTCGACGAATTTGCCAGCAAGCGCAACGCTGAGGGGGGTAATTTGACCGTATATCCCACTGTCGAGGTACTAGTGAGGGTGTCCGGATATAGTTTTCCAGCAATTAATGGAGATTTGTAATGGTTCGTTACAGTCGGGGCTTCACGCTGGTCGAATTGATGACTGCGCTGGCAGTGCTGGCGGTATTGCTTGGCCTGGGCCTGCCGGCATTTAGTGGCCTAATCGAGCGCTCAAGGGCTGACACCGACATGAACGGTTTACAGCGAGCACTCAGTACCGCTCGCCTCGAGGCCATCAACACCAGTCAAAATCGCTCTGTGGTTGCTGCGGGGGGCTGGAGTGGTAACCTGGAAGTGCGCGACGCCGTAGGTAATCCCGTGCGCAAGCTCAAAGGTATGGCGGGCGGCGCTGTTGTAGCGGCCACCAATGATGTGACCACTATCCAGTTCAACAACCTGGGTGGGTTGCAGAGCCCCACGAGTGCGGTGGATTTTGCTTACACCCGTGGTAGCACTAGCAAAACTCTGACGGTATGCCCGACCGGGCGCATCGTCGTCGGCGCGGGGGGGTGCTGATGCGCACGTTCAGTCAGGCTATGCGCGATCAGCGCGGCGTTACACTGATCGAAGTGATGGTCGCTGTGTTTGTTGTCGCCATTGGAGTGTTGGGCGCTGCTGCTATGCAGCTCAATGCCCTCAAATACACCGAGAGCTCGCGGATCACCTCGCAAGCCAGTTTTATCGCCTACGACATTATCGATCGGATCAGGGCCAATGCAGAGCCCACTGTGCTGGATGGTTATGATCTGGCAGATACCTCTGCCAGTGCTGGCTGCTCGGGCATATGCGCTACGGATATTCAGGACTTTGTTGCCAACGTCCAGTCTCTGCCTGATGGTGAGGGCTCGATCAACGTCAATGGCACTACCGTCACCGTATCAGTGAGCTGGTCCGAAGCACGCGCAGGCGGGGTGGATCAGGATAACAACGAGCGTATTGGCTCTTTCGCGGTAACAACAGACGTTTCGGTGGCTGTCCCATGATTAGTACGCAAAAAGGTTTTGGCCTTATCGAGATCATGGTCTCCATGCTTCTCGGTCTTATCGTGCTGCTGGGCATTACACAGATATTCGTCAGCAGCAAGCAGACTTACCAGGCTCAGACTGCAGCTTCCACCATGCAGGAGGATGCCCGCTATGTGCTTACCCGTATCTCCCAGGAGCTACGTATGGCGGGAATGTTCGGCTGCTTGGATGCTACCTCGATCACTAACTGGCAAGCCGATTTCAATACGCCGATCGACTGGAATGCCGGCGGTTCGGAATTGACCATTGTCACATCCAGCCCAGCGTCCGGCGCTGCAGCTACCACTGACGCTCACTGGACGTTGCTGACCGATTGTCGTAGCACCGCCTCTGTTCAGCAGGGCAATGCGACCCCAGGTGCCGGGCAGATCGCCCTGCCGATTCGCAAGGTGACCTATCGGTTGAATAATGGCCAGCTCCAAGTGAAGGAGAATGCCGGTAATTTCCAGACCCTTATTGATGGTGTGGGTTCGCTGGACATTCAGTTTGCTCAAGCGGCGTCGGCTAGTGATACCTACGTCTCGGGTAACTATATCCAGCCGTCTGCTGCCGATATGGCGCGTGTACGCAGCGTACGGGTTGCGCTGCAAATGGTCGACAGTACCGGCAAGGTGGCGCCGCAGACCTATACCGTCGTCGCTGCACTGCGTAATCGCCTGCTTTGAAGAGGATGTTCAGGATGGCTGTCTGTCTAACCTTTCATAAGTCCCAGTGTGGGGCTGCACTGTTTGTCAGTCTGATATTTCTACTGCTACTGACCATTATTGGCGTTGTAGGTATGCAGGGCGCGGTCATGCAGGAAAAGATGGCCGGCAATAGTAAGTTCAAGAACCAGAGCTTCCAGTATGCCGAGGCTGCTCTACGCGAAGGCGAAGGCTTGATTGCTAGCGACGTCAACGCGGTTAACATCGCGGCCTGCACACAATGCGTAGGTAATAACTGTAGAGCGCCTGACTGGAGTTCCATCAGTGTCAGTTCGGGCACCTGCGATGTTTGGAGAAGTGCCTCCGACGGCAACAGCTATTACCAACTGCAAAAACTGGGGCCTTCCACCGATGCGGTGAATGTGGTCAACGGCGAGGTGGTGACTCTGTTCAGGGTTACTGCAGTGGCTTCGGTGGGCGGGGTTACAACCGCGCTGGAAAGCATATACGCGAAGAACTGATGCGTGCCCGAGCAAGCACCCTCTGGCGCTTTGGAGAAATCATGAAAAACCTGATCACCTCAATTATGGGCTTTGCCCTGGCTGCCTACGTTGCCGCCCCCGCGTATGCCTTTACTCCTTTCCAGGGACCCATTCTGAGTCGTGCTGCCATCGCGCCGAACGTGATGTTCCTGATCGATAACTCGGGCAGTATGAATAACTTGATCTTTGCTCCCGATTTTGACGCCGGCAGGGACTATGGGCTGATTCACTATTCGAATAGTGATACCAGTGATAATGCCGATCGCCGTATTGCCCTGAATATGACGGATAACTTCTTAGCCTACGCCTCGACCCTCAAGCGTGGTAGGTGTTCAAATGGCTACAAAGCACTGTGGGATGCGAACAGAAACAATAAGCTTTGCATCAAGTTGCCCGACCCGGTAGCGGACGATCCGGATGACGCCACCGTCAGCCGTATCACAGCACAATACTTGTCATTCATTTACAACAAGTACCGTACGCTGGGGAGTATTGACCTCACCGCCCTGCCTGACAGCGAGTTTCCCCAAAGCTACCGGATGAAGGTTGCGCGTGATGTGGCAGCCAGCGTGGTAACCACCAACGGCACTGGGGTGCGTTTCGGCCTGGCAGCTTTCGCCACCAACAACACCAGTGCAGGCGGCTTCATTCGTCAGTCGGTCAGTGATGACTACAGCCGGGTCGTCAACAGCATTGAAGGCCTATACGGCACCACCTCAACGCCGCTGGCCGAAGCTTATTATGATGTGACGCGCTACTTTCGCGGTCTATCAAGTACCAACAACTCGCGCAATACCAGTCCCATCCAGTATCGCTGCCAGAAAAACTTCGGCATTGTGGTCACCGACGGTTATCCCACCAACGACACTTCGTTCTTCAATGCGAATTCCGATCCCTTGCGCAACAACCCTGATGTGGCGGGCGAAATCAACATTCCCAACTGGGATGGGCTGGCGCCATTCACCAGCCAGAACGATCTGACTCCGCCGCGGTACTCGGATGGTTTCCAGCCCAGCGGCAGGGCGAGCGATGAGCGTTATAGCCTGTACCTGGATGACATCGCCAAATTCGCCTATGACGTCGACTTGCGAGACCTCAACACTCCCGATCAGGCGGGCGTCAGCTTTAACGACTCCGGCTTTCGCAAACAGAACATGTTCACCTATACGGTTGGTTTTACCGTGGCCAATCAGATGCTCAGTGATGCCGCAGAGTATGGTCGTGGTAGCTATTACACTGCCACCAACGCCGCCGAACTCAATGACAGTCTGACCCGGGCGCTCAATGAGATTTCCGCCAAGGCAGGCTCAGGTGGTGCAGGTGCCTCCAGTTCAGCCACCCTGACCACCGAAACCTATTACTACAAAACCCTGTACAACCCGGAAGATTGGCGTGGGACCATCGAAGCCTACCGGCTCAGCCCAACTACCGGTCGTCCGCTCTCCAATGATCCGAATTGGTCGACCGACACGCGCATCACGCCCTCTTCCAACGGTGCCAGTTATCAGACGTTCAACGGTAGCGGCATGGTCAACCTGGATTATGCCAACCTCTCTGCCCAGCAGCAGGCGGAGGTGAGTGCGAGCGTGACAGCGCCATTGACCGGTGCCGACCTGATCAACTGGAGCAAGGGGCAGCCTATAACTGGCCTACGCACACGCAACGTGCTGTTAGGAGATATCATCAACTCATCGCTGGAGAGCCTGACCCCCGAAGTTGCACTGGCCTCGGCGCTGACTGGTGATCTGACTTATGACGCGTTCCTAGTGGCCAAACGTGCGCAAATGACCAGCAGTCTGCTGGTCAATTCCAACGCCGGCTTTTTCCATGTGATCAATGCCAACAATGGCTCGCATCGCTACGGTTACATGCCATCGTCACTACTCGACTCGCTGCACATCGTCGCGGCACCCGACTACGCCAGCAGTGGAAGCCATCGTTTCATGGTCGATGGCCTGATCAGCCTCGCGGATACTCAGCTGGGTTCGCAGTGGGCCACTGTGGCCGTGTCGGGTATGGGGGCCGGCGGCAAGAGCATGTTTGCGGTCAAGCTGTTCGATGGCGACAACAACATCGAAGCGCTCTGGGAGGTTTCACCGCCCGAGGTCAGCGATACAGGCAATGAGTGGAACAACCTGGGCTATACCTATTCCAAACCCGTAATCGCCAGAACCAGTGGTGGTCGCTGGGTGGCCCTGTTCGGTAATGGCTATGGGAGCCATCAAGGTAAGGCTTCTCTGTATGTGGTGGACATCGAAGATGGTGAGCTGATTCGCGAGATTATTGTCGATCAGAACACTTCTGGCTCGGCGACAGAGATTGCCGCAGGCAATGGGCTGTCCTCGCCGCAGGTAGTTCTCAACTCGCAGTATCAAATCGAGGCAGTGTATGCCGGCGATCTGCGTGGCAATATGTGGAAGCTTGATATTGACTCTGGTTCCTCGCGCAAGGTGTTTGCTGCAGGCACAGAACAGCAGATCACCGTTGCTCCGCTGGTGGTCGATCACCCCGAGGGTGGCAGCCTCGTGCTTTTCGGTACCGGTAAGCTGAGCGAGTCTGCCGACAAGTTAGATAAATCCGAACAGGTCTTTTACGCCATCTGGGATAAGGAAGGCAGTACCGGTGAGGTGGCCAAGGGTGATTTGCTGGCTCAGCAAATCACTGATGAGGTCACGGTGCGTGGCGAGGACTATATCCAGACCTCTGAATTTCCCGTGGACTGGGCGGTGCACAGCGGTTGGTATCTGCCGCTGGTCTATCGGGGGCAGCTTGAAGGCGAACGGGTGATATACCCAGCGCTGACTACCCTAGGGCGGGTGATTTTTGTGACGGCCAAGGTAGATGCTGATGACCCCTGTGAAAGTTCCGGCAGCGGCCGGCTGGTCGAGTTGGATCTTTTCTCCGGTGGCATGCTGTCCTACCCGGTGCTCGATACCAACGGTGATGGCGTTGTTGATGACAATGACGTGCGTGTCTCCGGGCTCAATATCAACGATGGTCTGCCCGGCTTACCGGTAATTGTGGACAAGGGTGCCGGCAAGCCGACCCAGACCAAGATCATTTTGCTTTCCACCGGGCAGGCTAAGTTTGTCGATGAAAAAGCCAATTCCGTCGGTGTATCCCGACGTATTATGTGGCGCCAACTGCAATGACCGGGGGCATGATGAGAGTCAAAGGATTTACCCTTATTGAACTGATGGTTACCGTGGCCATCATCGGCATCCTTGCCGCAATTGCTTATCCCAGCTACACCGAGTACGTTAAAAAAACCCGACGTGCCGAGGCGGCTGCGGTATTACTGGAGGCTGCTCAGGTAGCCGAGAGGCACTTCACGCAAAATGGTGTTTATGCAGGTGCCAGCGTACCTACGCAGAGCCCACAGGACGGCGCAGCCATTTACAATGTGGCTCTAGTGACAGACGCTGCCGACCCCTTGGTTAAAGCCGGTTTTGCAGTCACCGCGAACGCGGTGGCGGGTGGTGTAATGGCCGGGGATGCTTGTGCAAGCATGTCGATCAACGGGCTTGGTGAGCGCCTGCCGGCCGACGAGCGCTGTTGGAAACGCTGAGTCGGCAGTGATTATTTCGAGGAGGGCAAAGCCCTCCTTTTTATTTGGAGGGGTGGCTTGCTCGATTGTCTGATTGTCGGCGGTGGCATCATGGGGATGCTCAGTGCCTTGCGACTGGCAGATGCCGGTTGCAAGGTCTGTGTGGTCGAGCGCGGTGAGCTGGGGCGTGAGTCTTCCTGGGCTGGTGGCGGGATCGTTTCTCCACTGTATCCTTGGCGCTATGCCCACCCGGTCTCTGTACTGGCCCACTGGTCACAGGCTAGCTATCCGGTCCTGGGCCTGCGTCTGATGAGCCTTAGCGGCATAGACCCTGAAGTGTATGCCACCGGGCTTTATTGGTTGGATCTGGATGACCATGAGCAGGCTCTGAGCTGGGCTAGTGGCCTGGGGGTGGGTTTGCAGGTTTCACCGATTGGGCAGGTCTACCAGGAGGTCCCGGCGCTGGCTCGTGCCTTTCAGCGAGCACTTTGGATGCCGGGCGCGGCAAACGTGCGCAACCCGCGGCTGCTCAAGGCCTTGAGGCATGCTTTGGGTGCGCATCCGCGTGTGGATCTACAGGAGCATTGCGAGGTTCAGCACTTGCTGATCCAGGCCGGTCGCTGCGTAGGGTTGAGTACCACGCAGGGCTCCTTCTATGCGCAGCGCACGGTGGTGGCCGGGGGGGCCTGGTCGGCGCGCTGGTTGACGCACCTGGGGCATGATTTGCCGGTCGAGCCAGTCAAAGGCCAGATGATTCTTTACAAGTGCGCCGATGACTTCCTGCCGTCCATAGTGCTGGCCAAGGGGCGTTATGCGATTCCGCGCAGGGATGGGCATATTCTTGTGGGCAGCACCTTGGAGCATGCCGGTTTTGACAAAACCCCGACCGAGGAAGCGTTGGCGAGTTTGAAGGCTTCTGCCGAAGAGCTGCTGCCGGGCTTGGCGGATGCCGAGGTGGTTGGGCATTGGGCTGGTTTGCGCCCGGGCTCGCCCGAGGGGATTCCTTTTATCGGTGAAGTGCCGGAATACCCGGGGCTGTGGCTGAACTGTGGCCATTACCGCAATGGGTTGGTGTTGGCCCCCGCGTCTTGCGAGTTGCTGAAGAACCTGATGCTGGACGAGGTGCCGATTATTGATCCTGCGCCCTATGCGCCCGCCGGGCGCTTGGGGCGATTGTGAGCGGGGTGGTTGCGCTGACGCTGGGTTGCTAATAGCGCCTAGAGCAGAGTGTTCTAGATCGCTTGCCGGGCTTCGCGGGGCTCAGCCCAGCTTGCGGTGACTGTAGGCGTTTAGACCTAGTCGATGCCCAGCTTCTTCAGCCGATAGCGCATCGAACGGAATGTCAGGCCCAGGCGTTGGGCCGCGGCGGTGCGGTTCCAGCGGGTTTCCTCCAGGGCCTGCATGATCAGCTTGCGTTCGATCTCTTCCAAGTAGTCTTCGAGGTTGTCGATCTGCGCCAGCGAGGCTTCGCCGGCTTCCGTGGCAGGGCTGGCGTCGGCCAGGCGCAGGTCGTGCGCCTGGATCTGGTCGTTTTCGCACAGGGTGTAGGCGCGCTCCAGCATGTTCTCCAATTCGCGCACGTTGCCGGGAAAGCGATAGCACTTGAGTTTGTCCAGTGCTTCCTCGGTGAGCTTGGCGGCCGCCAGGCCGCTGCCTTCGCTCAGGCGCTTGAGCATGGTGTCGGCCAGCAGCGGGATATCTTCGCGACGTTCGCGCAGGGCAGGCACGCGCAGTTCGATGACGTTGAGGCGGTAGAACAGGTCCTGGCGGAAGCGTTCGGCGGCGACTTCTGCCGCCAGGTCCTTGTGGGTGGCGCAGAGGATGCGCACGTCGACCACCACTTCCTGCTGGCCGCCCACGGCGCGTACAGCCTTTTCCTGGATGGCGCGTAGCAGTTTGACCTGCATCGACAGGGGTAGATCAGCGACTTCGTCGAGGAACAGGGTGCCGCCGTTGGCGGCCTGAAACAGGCCCTGCTTGTCTTCGATGGCGCCGGTGAAGCTGCCTTTCTTGTGGCCGAAGAACTCGCTCTCCATCAGCTCCGAAGGGATGGCGCCGCAGTTGACCGGCACAAAGGGTTTTTCCGCCCGTGGGCCCTGTTCGTGAATCAAGCGGGCCACCAGCTCCTTGCCGCTACCGGACTCGCCGCTGATGTAGACCGGCGCCTGGCTGCGCGCTAGCTTCTGGATCTGGTTACGCAGGGTTTTCATCGGCGGCGACTCGCCGAGCAGACGGGTATCCACCGGGCCTTCCGCTGCCTCGCCGCTGCGCAGGCGCAGGGCCGTTGCGACCAGCTCGCGCAGGCGGCCGAGGTCGACCGGTTTGGTCAGGAAGTCGAAGGCGCCGGCCTTGAGCGCGTTGATCGCGGTGTCCAGGCTGCCGTATGCGGTGATCATCGCCACTGGTACCTGGGCATGGCGCTGTTGGATGTGCTGGACCAGTTCCAGGCCAGTGCCATCGGGCAGGCGCATGTCGGTCAGGCACAGGTCGAAGGGTTCGCGCGCCAGCCATTCGCGGGCTTCCTTGACGTTGCGCGCGCTGCGCGTATCGAGCTTCATGCGCCCCAGGGTGATTTCCAGGAGTTCGCGGATGTCGGGTTCGTCGTCGACGATCAGGGCTCTCTGCCGGATGCTCATGTTCAGCTCAATTTTCGTGGGTGGGCGAAGGTGATGCGGAAGCAGCTGCCGCCACCTTCGCGTGGTTGGTAGTGCAGGCGCGCCTGGTTGCTCTCGCACAGCTCGCGAGAGATGTACAGGCCCAGGCCAGTGCCCTTGTTGTCGGTGGTGTAGAAGGGCTCGAAGATGTGCTGCACCTGCTCCGGCGGTACGCCGGGGCCGTCATCCAGCACTTCCAGCGTGGGTAGGTCGCTTTCCTCATCACGATACAGCTTGAGCCAGACCTGGCCGAGCTGGTGAGTCTGCGCGCTGTAGCGCAGGCCGTTCTGTACCAGGTTGGTCAGCACCTGAGTCAGCTGGTGGGGGTCCATGCGGGTCTGCAGGCCGCCGCCGGTGGCCTCCAGATGCAGGGACTGATCCAGGCGTGCCGAGTTGCGAAATTCGCTGGCGAAGCGATGCAGCCAGTACTTCAGGTCCAGCAGCTGGGGTTCGGCCTGGCGCCGCCGTGAGAGTTGCAGAACGTTCTCGATGACCATGTTCATGCGTCGCGAGTGATCCTGAATGATCTGAGCCAGGCGCCTGTCTGGCTCCTCCAGGTCTTCCGATTCCTGTAACAGCTGGGCGGCGTGGCTGATGGCGCCCAGCGGGTTGCGGATTTCGTGGGCGATGCCGGCGGTCAGGCGGCCAAGAGAGGCCAGTTTGAGTTGCTGGGCCTGTTGGGTTATTTGCGAGATATCGTCGAGAAACACCAGGGTGTGCTGTTCTTCGCCGCGCTGCAGGGGCACGAAGCTTGGCTGCAATACAGGGCCATCCGGCACGGCGTGCAGGCTCTGTGGGCGCAGCGTCGGGTTGTGCAGCCATTGCTGCAGGCGCTTGACCAGCTCCGGGCTGTGTGGGTCCAGCACTTTGCCTTCCAGAGCAGGGCGGCCGAGCATGCTCAGAGCGCCCTGGTTGGCGAGCAGCACGCGGTGCTGCTTATCGAGCACCAGGATGCCGGTGCGCATGCGTTGCAGGATCAGCGCGTTGAGTTCCTCCAGGCTGGCGACATCAACGGCGCGCTGTTCGGCCAGTGTTTCGCTTTGTTGCAGGCGTTTGGTCAGGCCTTGAAGGAAGAGGGCGGCGGCGAAGCACAAGGCGCCGAGAGCGCCGGCCTGGACGAACTGGGTGGCTGAGGCTGGGCGCAGTAGGCTCAGATAGAAGGTCAGGGCTAGCAGGCCGAGCGCGGCGACGGCGGCGATAAACAGGCCGATGCGCCCGCGCAGCAGGATATTGGCAATGGCCACGGCGACCACCAGCAGGTTGCCGATACCGCTGGGCGTGCCGCCAGCGGCAAAGAACAGGGCGCTCAGCATCAGCACGTCGGTCAGTGCCAGCGTGAAGACTTGGGCGGGGTGGCGCGGACACTGCAGTAATGCGGCCACCAGCACATTGAGGATCAGGTAGGCCCAGCTGCCGTAGCGAAACAGCTGCTCATGGGCCAGTTGCAGCAGCTCGCTGTCCAGTTGACTGGAAATCAGCAGAACCAACGCCAGGCCGACCGTGACCCGGTACAGGTTATACAGGCGCAGCACGCGGCGGCCTGGGTTGCCGCCGAGCGTCAGCTCTTCAGCGCTCACTGTGGCTGCTGTCCTGGTTCAGGTGGGCCTGGCTGCAATACCAGCGAGTGCCTTGTGGCAGGGCTTTGTCACGTGGGACATGCACGCCGCAGTGTGCGCAGCGCACCATTGGTGCCGGCTGTTCGGCTTCGGTGGAGGCGGGTTTGGGGCGGTTGATGCGGCGCCAGAGCCACACGACGGCGGCAATCAGGGCGATCCAGAACAGCAGGCGGACCATGGCGGGCTCTTCTTGTGGGTAAGTGGCCAGTTTAGCCAAGGAGGCTGGTGCGGCGCAGCAGGAAAAACGCGCAGGCGTGCGCGGCTACGCGGCTTGCAGGCATAAAAAAGGGAGGCTTGGCCTCCCTTTGTGCGTGCTCGGTATGCTCAGTCGAACAGGCCGAACGTCATGTAGCTGAACCAGGAACGGTCAGCGCTGTTGCCTTCGGCTTCGGACTGCAGATCTTCAGCGGCCTCGTCCTGATTCTCCGGCAGCAGTTCATCCGGGATGGCCTCCTGGGCATCTTCGTACTGGCGAATGACATCCTGGCTGGCGCGGGTCTCGCCTGGCGGCAACGGAGCGTCCGTTTCGATCAGGCCCAGAGTGGCCTTGGCCAGCCAGGAGCGGTTGTCGGCTTCTTCTTCGCGTGGCACGAACTGGCCGTCGACCAGGCTGGCGTGGTCCGGGTAGTTGAGTTTGAGGGTTTCCAGGCTGGTGGCGGCCAGGTCGTTGAGCTCCAGGCGCTGATAGGCTTCGACCATCACGGCCAGGCCGTCGGCCACGGCTGGGGTTTCCTGGAAGTTTTCCACCACGTAGCGACCACGGTTGGCGGCGGCGACATAGGCCTGGCGCGTCAGGTAGTAGTGGGCCACATGGATGTCATAGGCGGCCAGCAGGTTGCGCAGGTAAACCATGCGCGCCTTGGCGTCCGGGGCGTAACGGCTGTTGGGGAAGCGGCTGGTCAGCTGGGCGAACTCGTTGTAGGAGTCGCGGGCGGCACCGGGATCACGCTTGGTCAGGTCCAGCGGCACGAAACGGGCGATCAGGCCGCGATCCTGGTCGAAGGAGGCCAGGCCCTTGAGGTAGTAGGCGTAGTCGACGTTGGGGTGCTGCGGATGCAGGCGGATGAAGCGCTCGGCGGCGGACTTGGCGGCTTCGGGCTCGACGTTCTTGTAATAGGCGTAGATCAGTTCGAGCTGGGCCTGCTCGGCATAGCGACCGAACGGATAACGCGACTCCAAGGCTTTCAGCTTGGCAGTGGCGTTGTTGTAGCTATTGTTATCGAGGTCTTCCTGAGCCTGCTGGTAGAGTTCGGACTCGCTGAGGTTCTCGTCCACTTCCGGTTTGTTGGAAGAGCAGGCGGCGGTGATGGCGAGGGTGGCGATCAGCAGCAGGTGTTTCACTTGCATGGTGGCTTGCGTCCCTGTGACGGCGGCTGTCTAGGCCTCTACCGTCCTGTTATGATGGGCGCCCCGGAAAATGCCGGGACAAAGACGCCGTATTTAACCACAGCGTGTCGCCGAAACCAAAAGCCGCACAGCCCGCCTCAGTAGCCCATGTCAGAAGACTCCGATCAGCTCATCCAACTCTCCGCCGAAGTGCCGTCCGAGCTCGGTGGCCAGCGCCTCGACCAGGTCGCCGCCCAGCTATTCGACGAGTATTCGCGCTCGCGTCTGTCCGGTTGGATCAAGGATGGTCGCCTGACCGTCGACGGCGCCGTGCTGCGGCCTCGTGACATCGTCCATAGCGGCGCGGTGTTGTCCCTGGAGGCCGAGCAGGAGGCTCAGGGCGAGTGGGTGGCGCAGGACATCCCGCTGAACATCGTCTACGAGGACGAGCACCTGCTGGTGATCGACAAGCCTGCGGGCCTGGTCGTTCACCCGGCGGCCGGGCATGCCGATGGCACTCTGCTCAACGCCCTGCTGCACCATGTCCCGGACATCATCAATGTGCCACGCGCCGGCATCGTTCATCGCCTGGACAAGGACACCACCGGGCTGATGGTGGTGGCCAAGACCCTGCAGGCGCAGACCAAGCTGGTCGATCAGCTGCAGAAACGCAGTGTCAGCCGTATCTACGAGTGCATCAGCATTGGCGTGATTACCGCCGGTAGTACCATCAACGCGCCGATCGGGCGCAGCTCGGCCAACCGCCAGCGCATGGCGGTGATCGATGGCGGCAAGCCGGCGATCACCCACTACCGTGTGCTGGAGCGCTTTCGCTCGCACACCCATGTGCGGGTCAAGTTGGAGACCGGGCGTACCCACCAGATTCGCGTGCACATGACCCATGTCGGTTACCCACTGGTGGGCGATCCCCTCTACGCGGGGCGTTTCCGTATTCCGCCAGCGGCCAGTCCGACCCTGGTGCAGACCTTGCGCGAATTCCCGCGCCAGGCGCTGCATGCGCGCTTCCTCGAACTGGAGCACCCGGAAACCGGCAAGCGCATGAAGTGGGAGTCGCCGCTGCCGGAAGATCTGGTCTGGCTGCTGTCGCTGCTGCGTCAGGACAATGAATCCTTCGTCTGACTGGCTGTTGCCGGACTGGCCCGCACCGGCCAATGTGCGTGCCTGTGTCACCACGCGTGCCGGCGGTGTAAGCGCCGAACCCTTTGCCAGCTTCAATCTGGGTGATCACGTCGAGGACGACCCGCACGCCGTGACGGCGAATCGTCAGCGCCTGCGTGCAGCGCTGGGTTGCGAGCCGGCCTGGCTGCGCCAGGTGCACAGCCCTGATGCGGTGCCGGCCGATTGCACTCGGGTGCTGACCGCGGACGCCAACTGGACGGATGTGCCGGGGCGTGCCTGTGCGGTGTTGACCGCCGACTGCCTGCCAGCGCTGTTCTGCGATCGAGCCGGCACCCGTGTTGCGGCGGCCCATGCCGGCTGGCGTGGCCTGGCTGGCGGTGTGCTGGAAAACACCCTGGCTGCGCTGGACATGCCGGCAAGCGAGGTGCTGGTCTGGCTCGGGCCGGCCATCGGTCCGCAGTCCTTCGAAGTGGGCGCGGAGGTGCGCGAAACCTTTCTGGCGGCACATGCACAGACCGAATCGGCCTTCGTGCCCAGCGCTAATGCCGGCAAATATATGGCCGACCTGTACGCCCTGGCGCGCATCCGCCTGGCTGCCGTCGGCGTTACCGCCGTATATGGTGGTGGCCTGGATACTTTCAGTGATCCGCGTTTCTTCTCCTATCGCCGCGCTGCCCGGACCGGGCGTTTCGCTTCGCTGATCTGGCGGGTCGACTGATCCGCATCAACTCTGCCCTGCTTGAATCGGGCAAAACTGTCCTTATCTACAGTGCAATACCGGGCTTCACTATCGGGAGCAGTTCAGCGCTCCGGCCCGCTTTCAGAGGAAGGACTTATTCATGCGAATCGACCGTTTGACCAGCAAGCTGCAGCTTGCCCTGTCCGATGCCCAGTCCATTGCCGTGGGCCTCGACCATTCCGCCATCGAGCCGCTGCACCTGATGCAGGCGCTGCTGGAGCAGCAGGGCGGCTCGATCAAGCCACTGCTGATGCAGGTCGGCTTCGATGTCAATGCGCTGCGCCAGGCGCTGACCAAGGAACTCGACGGCCTGGCCAAGCTGCAGAATCCCACCGGGGATGTGAACCTCTCGCAGGACCTGGCGCGCCTGCTCAACCAGGCTGACCGACTGTCGCAGCAGAAGGGTGACCAGTTCATTTCCAGTGAGCTGGTGTTGCTCGCGGCGATGGATGACAGCACCCGCCTGGGCAAGCTCCTGTTGGCTCAGGGCGTGAGCAAGAAGGCCCTGGAGAATGCCATCGCCAACCTGCGTGGCGGCCAGGCGGTGAATGACCCGAATGTCGAAGAATCGCGTCAGGCGCTGGACAAGTACTGCGTCGACCTGACCAAGCGTGCCGAAGATGGCAGGCTCGACCCGGTGATCGGCCGTGACGACGAGATTCGCCGCACCATCCAGGTGCTGCAGCGGCGCACCAAGAACAACCCGGTGCTGATCGGTGAGCCCGGTGTGGGCAAGACCGCCATCGCCGAGGGCCTGGCCCAGCGCATCATCAACGGCGAGGTGCCCGACGGTCTCAAGGACAAGCGCCTGCTGGCGCTGGACATGGGCGCGCTGATCGCTGGTGCAAAGTTCCGTGGCGAGTTCGAGGAGCGTCTCAAGGCTGTGCTCAATGAACTGGGCAAGCAGGAAGGACGCATCATCCTGTTTATCGACGAGCTGCACACCATGGTCGGTGCCGGCAAGGCCGAGGGCGCGATGGACGCCGGCAATATGCTCAAGCCGGCCCTGGCCCGTGGCGAGCTGCACTGCGTCGGCGCCACCACCCTGGACGAGTACCGCCAGTACATCGAGAAGGACGCCGCACTGGAGCGTCGCTTCCAGAAAGTGCTGGTCGATGAGCCGAGCGAGGAAGACACCATTGCCATCCTGCGCGGCCTGAAAGAGCGCTACGAGGTGCACCACGGTGTGACCATCACCGATGGTGCGATCATCGCCGCAGCCAAGCTCAGCCACCGCTACATCACCGACCGTCAGCTGCCGGACAAGGCCATCGATCTGATCGACGAAGCGGCCAGCCGCATCCGCATGGAGATCGACTCCAAGCCGGAGGCCCTGGATCGTCTGGAACGCCGTCTGATCCAGCTGAAGATCGAGCGCGAGGCGCTGAAAAAGGAAGACGACGACGCCGCCCTCAAGCGCCTGGAGAAGCTCAAGGAGGACATCGCCCGCCTGGAGCTGGAATACGCCGATCTCGAGGAAGTGTGGAAGTCGGAGAAGGCCGAGGTGCAGGGCTCGGCGCAGATCCAGCAGAAGATCGAGCAGGCCAAGGCCGACCTCGAAGCCGCGCGGCGTAAGTCCGACCTGCAGCGCATGGCTGAGCTGCAGTACGGCATCATCCCGGACCTGGAGCGCAGCCTGCAGATGGTCGACCAGCATGGCAAGAGTGAGAACCAGCTGCTGCGCAACAAGGTCACCGATGAGGAAATCGCCGAAGTCGTATCCAAGTGGACTGGCATCCCGGTGAGCAAAATGCTCGAAGGTGAGCGCGAGAAGCTGTTGAAGATGGAGGGCCTGCTGCATCAGCGGGTTATCGGTCAGGACGAGGCTGTGGTGGCGGTGGCCAACGCGGTGCGTCGTTCGCGGGCCGGGCTGGCCGATCCCAACCGTCCCAGCGGCTCCTTCCTCTTCCTCGGCCCGACCGGGGTGGGCAAGACCGAGCTGTGCAAGGCGTTGGCCGAGTTCCTCTTCGATACCGAGGAAGCGCTGGTGCGCATCGATATGTCCGAGTTCATGGAGAAACATTCCGTGGCTCGCCTGATCGGCGCGCCGCCGGGCTATGTCGGCTATGAGGAGGGCGGTTACCTGACCGAGGCGGTGCGCCGTAAGCCCTACTCGGTGGTGTTGATGGACGAGGTCGAGAAGGCCCACCCGGATGTATTCAATGTGCTGCTGCAGGTGCTGGAAGACGGCCGCCTGACTGACAGCCATGGGCGCACCGTGGACTTCAAGAACACCGTGATCGTGATGACCTCCAACCTGGGCTCGGCGCAGATTCAGGAGTTGGCCGGTGACCGCGAGGCGCAGCGTGCGGCGGTGCTGGATGCGGTGAGCAGCCATTTCCGTCCGGAGTTCGTCAACCGGATCGACGAAGTGGTGGTGTTCGAGCCGCTGGCCCGCGAGCAGATCGCCGGCATTGCCGAGATCCAGCTGCAGCGTCTGCGTCGTCGCCTGGCTGAGCGTGAGCTGTCGCTGGAGCTATCCAGTGAGGCGATGGACAAGCTGGTGGCAGTCGGTTACGACCCGGTGTATGGCGCGCGGCCGCTGAAGCGCGCGATCCAACGCTGGATCGAGAACCCGCTGGCGCAGCGGATTCTGTCCGGCGACTTCGCTCCTGGCGCCCAGGTGAAGGCCGATGTGCAAGGTGAGGAAATTGTCTTCACCTGAGTGAAGCTGCGAATGGGAAAGCCCCGGCATGCCGGGGCTTTTTTATTCAGTCCTGCAGGTAGCTCAGGAGCAGGGCCAGGGCCGGGATCTGGTCTTCGGCCAGGTCGATGATATGGAAGCCGCACCAGCCGCTGTGGCCGGGGTCGACGCGGCTCCACAGGCAGTCGGCGCCCAGGCGAACCTCGTGGATGCCGTCCAGTGGCGGGTCCAGCACCAGGCGACATTCCCACACCGAGTCGGCTTCCGGCGGGTAATCGCTGACCAGCATGAAGCCATCTTCGGACAGGTCTACGACACGGCCGAGGCGCCGTCCGCTGTGCAGATCGAGCACTTCGATATTCAGTTGCGTGGTATGGCGGCTGTGCTGCCGGCGGTCGTCCATTCAGGCTCCTTGTCCGACTTCGTTGGCGCGCCCGGTAAAGCGTTGCAGGACGCGGTAGATTGCATTGAGTGCACGGTCCACCAGGGGCGCGCTGCGCTCCGGTGCGAGGATGCGCACCAGGCCTTGCTCCATCTCGCAGGCCAGCTGACGTATGGGCTTGACCGCCACGCGTTGGCCGCTGTGGTCGACGAACATGTAGTTGTGGGTCGTGGGGCTGAACCAGGAGAGCTTGAGCACCTGAATACTGTCGCCCTGAACGAATTCGAACCAGGTGCCGAACTCCAGTTGCTGCAGCTCCTTGATCAGTGCCTGGGCGCGCGGCGACAGACGCTGTTCGTCCTTCTTGACCGGTTCTGCCAGTGCGGCATCTTCGCCGAGCATGGCGCCCAGCGGACTTTCCCGCAGCTGACTCTTGATCTGCGCGGCAACTTGCGGCTGTTGGGCCTGTACGGCGTGCTGGCAGGCCACGATGTCCTGCAGCAGGCGGCGGATGCCGTCTTCGTGATAGCCGCCGAGCAACTCCAGCCCTTTGCGCAGTTCGTCGAGCAGGCCAACGCGCAAGCCCTGCAGGCGAGCGCGCCCTTCGTCATCCAGCGGTGTACCGCTCCAGGCCAGCTGCTCGGCCACTTCGCTGGCCCGTTGCCACTCGTTGCTGCGTTCACCGTGGCGCAGCAGGACGAACACCAGCACATCGGCCCAGGTCAGTTCGAGAAAGTTGTGAATCACGCTGGGTAGCTGGCGTTCGGCGAGCACCTTGTTGATGACGTCGACGGCCATTTGCCGCGCCCCAAGCAGTTTGTCACGGCCCTTGGCGGCCTCCACCGCGCGGCGCTCGCGCAGCTCGACCTTGTGCTTGAGCGTGGCAACGAATTCGTCGAACTCTTCGAGCAGGCTGTTGAAAAGCAGCAGGTCGCCCGAGAAGCCGTGAATCACGCGCTCCACCACCCACTGGATCTTCGCCAGCAGGCCGCGCTCATCACCTTCGCTGCCATACAGGACCCCGGCTTGGGCCATGGCATTGAGTAGTTTGCGGGCCGGATGGTGGTGCTGGGTGAACAGCGCCTTGTCCTGCAGGGCCACCTTCAGGTAGGGCGTGTGCAGGTGGGAGAGGGCGGTTTTGCAGGCGTCGGGAAGGTTGTCATCGTCAAGGATGAAGTCGAACAGCATGCCGACCAGGTCAATGACATCAGCTTCTTGGTCTGCCAGCTTCTGTTGCCCGGGCAGGTTGCTGTGGGCTTCCAGCTGTTGGTGCAGGCTGACCTTGAGCTCTTCGACCGGCTGCGGGCCCTGCAAGCGCTGGCTCAGGGTACTGGCAGACTGCTGCTGCAGGCGGGTCAGCGCTTCCAGCAACTCGCCAGCGCTGTAGGTGCTGCTGGCTGTACGCGGCGCAAAGCTTGCGATGCTGCGGGCACCGCCAGGCAACGGGGCGTCCAGATCGCGTTCGCGGCGTTCGCTGAGTAGCGCAGCCAGACCACCCAACAGCTGGCCGGGGTCCTGCGGTGGCGGGGCACTGAGATCGGCAGGGACTTGAATCTGTGGTGCGCCAACCTGGTTGACCGATGGCCGGTTAGCCGTCGGGCTACTGCCTGCGGTTGCGCGCTGTTGCGTATTTGCGTGCGCAGCAGGTGGTTGAGCGGCGTGGGGGGCAGTTTCAGCCTCCTGTGGCGGGCTCTGTGGGCTGGGCGCGGAGGAGGGCGCGCGCTGGGCGGTGAACTTCAGGTTTGGCAGGATGCCGGCATTGATCAGGCGCTGGTTGAGCATCTCGTACAGGGTGTCGAGGCCCTGCATCACATTACGCTCGAACAGCATATAAAGGATGACCTTGATCCGCAGCGGCAAAGGATGTGGCGCCAGTGCCTCACGAAAGGCGTTGGCCAGTGCCTGGGGGCCGAAGGGGTTGCTGTCCTCACCGAGCTTTTGCCCGTTGTTGAGCAGGGCCAGGCGCTGTTCGAGGGCAAACAGCGTGCGCGTGCTGCGGGCCTTGACCTTGCTGACCATATTGGTGACCTGCAGGCTTTCCTCGTATTCCTCGTTCTGGATCAAGGAAAGGCTATCGCTGTTGGGCTCAGCCTGCGGGGCCTTGCCCTTGAGCTTGCCTTCGAGGAAGTCGGCGAAGTTCTGTGCGATGCGCTGGTGATAGCTGCGTTCGATCTGCGGACGCATGCGCCGCACATCGCGCATGGCGTCGAAGAATAGCGTCTGTACCTTGTTGTTCTCGGCCTTCTCGGCACCTTCGAAGAGCGTGTCATCTACCTGAGCGAACAGATCGGTGAGGTGCTCGGCCAGGTTGTTCATCACCAGCTTGCGGCAATCTTGCACCAGTTCGCCGAAGCGCGGCTGGATGGCGCGGCTGGCGACTCCGGGGATGGGATGGGATGGGGGAAGATCCTGCGAACTCATGCGTTATCCTGCGCGGCAGCCCTGCATCCGGGCTCTGTGATCTGTTTCAAGCTGCTCAACATAGATTAGCTGTTAATCGTCGGTATTCGCATACTGCAATAGAGTGATTATCGGGCTTGACAGAAAACTTTCCCTACGTAAAATGGCGCGCCTCTGATACGGGAAACGGTGTCAGAGGTTGGAAGACCGAAGTTCCGCGATAGCTCAGTCGGTAGAGCAAATGACTGTTAATCATTGGGTCC
>NZ_JARPUS010000010.1 GCF_029537485.1 Pseudomonas sp. GOM6 | reverse complement strand
CGGAGAAGACCTGCCAGGTGATCGCCGAGGAGGGCGTGACCATTTCCTGCCTGCCGCCGAGCTATGCCATGCAGTTGCTGGACTGGGTGGAGTCGGAAAAGGCCGCGGAGGCTGCTGCGCTAGGCCAGCCGTCGTTGAAAGCGGCTTCGGAATGCTCATTGACTGACGTGTCAACTGCGCTTCCTCAGCCGCTTTCGCCTAGCCTGGCCGTCGCTCGCGACGCCTCCACGACCTTTTCGAGAATGGCGGTACGCTCCTGGACGCTGGGTGGCGAAGCCTTTACCCGCGAGACCTACGAACGCCTGCAGAAAGTGCTGCAGCCCCAGCGCATCATCAATGGCTACGGCCCGACCGAAACGGTGGTGACTCCGCTGATCTGGGAAGCCTTCCCCGGCGATTCCTTCGAAGCTGCCTACGCGCCCATCGGCAATCCGGTCGGCCCGCGCAGCCTGTATGTGCTGGATGCCGAGCTCAACCTGCTGCCCATCGGCGTGGCTGGGGAGCTGTATATCGGTGGCGAAGTGGGCCTGGCTCGCGGTTACTTCCAGCGTCCCGAGCTGACCGCCGAACGCTTCCTGCCTGATCCGTTCGGCGCCACTGGTGAGCGCATGTACCGCACCGGCGACCTGGTGCGCTGGCGTGCGGATGGCACCCTGGACTACCTCGGTCGGGTCGACCATCAGGTGAAGATCCGTGGCTTCCGTATCGAACTGGGCGAGATCGAGAGCCAGTTGCTGGCGCTCGACGGCGTGCAGGAAGCGGCGGCGATCGCCCGCGAGACGCCGACCGGCAAGCAGTTGGTGGGCTATGTGGTCGCTCGCGATAATCTCGACACCAATGCTTTGCGTAGCGAACTGGCCAGGGTGCTGCCGGACTATATGGTCCCCGCGCAGATCATTACCCTGGACAAGCTGCCGCTGACCCCGGCCGGCAAGCTGGACCGTGCCGCGCTGCCGGAACCGACCTGGCAGAGCCAGGACTACGAGGCCCCGCAAACCGACAATGAGCGCATCCTCGCCGCCATCTGGGCGGACGTACTGGGTGTGGAGCGGGTAGGGCGCCAGGACCACTTTTTCGAGCTGGGCGGCGATTCCATCGTCGCGCTGCAGGTAGTCAGCCGTGCACGCCAGCAGGGGCTGCAGCTGGCGCCGCGCGAGCTGTTCCAGTTCCCCCGCCTGGCCGAGCTGGCCCAGGCCGCCCGCGCTGCCGGTGAGGAAATCGCGCAGGAGCCGGTCACCGGCGAACTGCCGCTGGCGCCGATCCAGGCGCATTTCTTCGCCATGAATCAGGCGGAGCCGGCGCACTGGAACCAGGCGCTGAATCTGGAGCTGCTGCGTCCGCTTGATCCGATCCTGCTGGAGCAGGCGCTGCAGGCACTGGTGGCGCATCACGATGGATTGCGCCTGCGTTTCAGCCAGGAGAAGGGCATCTGGCGCCAGCACTACGCCGACGTGAATATCGACCAGCCGCTACTGTGGCTGCGTGAGGCGAGCAGCGCTGCCGAGGCCGAAGCGTTCTGTCAGCTGGCCCAGCAGAGCCTCGACCTGGCCACCGGCCCCGTGCTGCGCGCGCTTTATCTGAAGCAGGCCGGCCAGGCCGATCGCCTGCTGCTGGCCATCCATCACCTGGTGGTGGACGGGGTTTCCTGGCGCATCCTGCTGGAAGACATCCTCGCGGCGTATCGCCAGCTGGAAGCGGGCCAGCTCGTGCGTTTGCAGAGCAAGAGCCAGTCCTACAAACGTTGGACCGAGGCCCTGCAAAACTGGGCTTGCAGCGAAGCTGCGCAGATCGAGCTGGATGCCTGGTGCAGCCGCCTGAGCGGCCCGGCGCTGGCCCTGCCACGCGAACTCGACGGCATCAGCGCTACCCATGGTGACAAGCGCGAAGTGCGCCTGGCCCTGGATGCTGCCGAGACCAAGCGCCTGCTGCAGGCTCCGGCGCAGCTGGGCGTGCGTATCGACGCGTTGTTGCTCAGCGCGCTGACGCGCGCCCTGTGCCGCTGGAGCGGCCAGCCGGGTCTGCGGGTCAACCTCGAAGGCCACGGGCGCGAGGCGCTGGCCGGCGAGCTGGATCTGTCGCGTACGATCGGCTGGTTCACCAGCCTGTATCCGCTGCAGCTGCCGCACCTGGACGATCCGCAGTTGCAACTGCAGCGTGTGCAGCAGCATCTGGAGCAGATAAAGCATGGCGGGCAGGGCTATGGCGTGCTGCGTTGGTTGGGCGATGCGCAAGCGCAGGCTTCTCTTGCCGAGCTGCCGAGCGCCGAAGTGATCTTCAATTACCTCGGCCAGTATCAGGCCGGTGCGGCGGCCGACTGGTTCCGTCCGGCCACCGGCGGTGGTGTGGCCGTGGCGGCGGATAATCCGCTGGCGGCGCGTCTGTCGGTCAATGGCCAGGTGTATGACGGCCAACTGCAACTGTCCTGGGAATACGCGGCCAGCCAGTATCTTGGTGAGACCATCGAATCCCTGGCTGCGGACTATCGCCGAGAGCTGCTTGGCCTGTTGGAGCTGGCGCGAGGTCAGGCCGTGCAGGGCCCGTCGCCCTTGCTGCGCCTGACCCGTCAGCAGGCAGACAAAGCCCCGCTGTTCTGCCCGCACCCGGTCACCGGCCGGGTCACCGGCTACCAGCCGCTGGCGGCACGCCTGGACGGTGCGCGAGATGTTTTCGGTCTGCAGTGCCGCAGCTTCCTCGATCCGGCCTGGCGCGATGCCTCGCTGAGCGAGATGGCCGACGCCTACCTGGCCGCGCTGCTCAAGCAGCAGCCACAGGGGCCGTACCGCCTGGTCGGCTGGTCGCTGGGCGCGAGCCTGGCCCTGGAACTAGCGGCACGCCTGGAGGCACGCGGACATGAGGTGGCCTTTCTCGGCCTGCTCGACTGCTATGTGCCGGGCACCGAGATCGCTGGCGACGACGCCCGCCACCCGCAGGCGCGGGCCAAGCTGGTCGAGCATCTGCAGCTGTTGGCGCCGGAGTTGCCGGCCAGGGCCTGGGACGGTCTGTTCGAGTGGCTGTTGCCGCTGGAACCGCTGGACTGGCCGCAAGCCGCCAGCGCCTGGTTCGCGGGGCAGGGGCTGGACCCGATGACCCGCCAGAGCCTGGAGGAACTGCTGTTCGCCTGGGCCGTGGAGCAGCATATGCGTCGCCTCTGTGCGGGCTATTCGTTGCCGAGGGTCAAGGTGCGCCCGCATTGCTGGTGGGCGGCGCAGCCGGCCGGGCGCGCGGCGCTGCTGGAAAGCGGCCTGGAGCAGGTGCAGGGCAGGGCGGCTTTCCACCGGCTGGTGGACACCGATCACCAGGGCATCGTCCGTCATCCGCACGTAGTCGCAGAGCTGGCGACGCTGCTGAGCCAATAAGAAATGCCTGGAGCAGTAAATTTTTTCAGAAGCGATACGTCTAGTAGAAGCAGCGCATACAAATGCGAATCCTTCTAATTTGATTTATTCGGGGAGTGGTTGATGGAACAGCAGTCGAAATACCAGCCAAAAGTACCTTTCGCCAAGGCTCGCCTACCGCTGGCCATGGCCTGTGCGCTGGGTGCGTTCAGCATGGGCCTGCATGCCGAGGAACAGGTGCTGGAACTCGGCGCTACCAACATCAGCGGCGAACTGGACAGCCCGGTCGGCGAAGACGAAGGTTACGTGGCCAAGAACAGCCGCAGCGCCAGCAAGATCAACACGCCCCTGAATGAAACTCCGCGCTCCGTCTCGGTCGTCACCGAGAAACAGATGAAGGATCGCAACGTCCAGACGGTCAGCCAGGCCCTGCAGTACTCGGCTGGTGTGCAGGCTGGGTTCTACGGCGAAGACAACAAACAGGACTGGTTCATCATCCGTGGCTTCAAACAGGCCAACTACGGCCTGTTCATGGATGGCGCCCGGGTGTTCTCCAGTGGCTTCTACAGCTGGCAGATCGACCCCTACATGCTTGAGCGCGTTGAAGTGCTCAAGGGCGCCGCTTCCGTGCTGTACGGCCAGACCCCGCCGGGCGGCCTGATCAATATGCAGAGCAAGCGCCCGACTGCCGATGCGCAGAACGAAATCGGCGTGCAGTACGGCAGCTTTGACCGCAAACAGATCAATCTGGACGTTGGCGGCAAGTTGGATGAAGAAGGCAACGTGCTGTATCGCATGGTGGCGCTGAGCCGCGATACCGGTACCCAGGTCGACGACGTCGATGCCGCGCGTATCTTGCTGGCCCCGTCCATGACCTTCAACTTTGACGAAGACACTTCGCTGACCCTGCTGGCCAGCATGCAGAAAGACAACTCCGATCCGCAGCTGCAGTTCCTGCCATCCAGCGGCACCATCGCCCCCAACCCCAATGGCGATATCGATACCGACACCGCCGTGGGCGACCCAGGTTACGAGAAGTTCGACCGCACCCAATACACCCTGGGTTATGAGTTCAACCATCGCCTGAACGACACCTGGGACTTCCAGCAGAACCTGCGCTATGGCCACATGGACGTAGAGCTGCGTCAGCTTTACAGCCTGGGCTTTGTGAACGACTACGTGCCGGCCCTCGACCCGAACAAGCGTCTGGTGGTGCGCGGCCTGAGTTATGAAGACGGTCAAGCCAAGAGTTTCTCGACCGACAACCGACTGCTGGGCACCTGGTTCGGTAACAACTGGGAAAACAACCTGCTGGTCGGCTTCGACTACCAGTTGCTGAAGATCGATGCCAAGAGCCCGGCCAGCGATCCCAACTCGCTCACCGGCGTGATTCCGGTGCTGGATATCTACAACCCGAAATATTCGAACCTGACTTTCCTCGGCCAGCCCACAACCTACGGTGCTCCGGTCGGCAACTTCGCGCTGCAACAGAAGGACACCCGTGCCGACCAGTTCGGCTACTACGTGCAGAACCAACTGAAGCTGGATAACTGGGTGTTCGTGCTCGGTGGTCGTTACGACGAGGCGGATACCAACTTCGACAACCGCACCACCGGAGTGGGTTACGACATCGATGACAAGGAGTTCACCTGGAGCGGCGGCGTGGCCTATGTCATGGACAACGGCCTGACCCCCTATGCCAGCTACTCGCAGTTCTTCCTGCCGGTTACCAGCCTGAATACCAGCACTGGCAAGCCACTGGAGCCGGAAGAGGGCGATCAGTACGAGCTGGGTCTGAAATACCAGCCGCACGGGTTGGATGCCACCTTCACTGCGGCCATCTTCGAGCTGACCCAGGAGAACGTGCGCAAGACCCTGCCAGGTGGCATCCAGACCCAACTGGGCGAAGTGCGCAGCCGTGGCCTCGAGCTCGAAGCCCAGGCCAATGTCACCGAAAGCCTCAGCCTGGTGGCCAGTTACACCAAGCTCGACCCGGAAACCACCAAGACCACCCGTGAGGCGGAGCAGGACAAGACTCCGGCCAACGTCGCCGATGAGCTGGCCTCGGTCTGGGCCAACTACCAGTTCCATGGTGGCCTGCTCGATGGTCTCGGCCTGGGCCTCGGCGTTCGCCACACCAGCTCCAGCTATGGCGACAACACCGAAACCCTGGAAGTCCCGTCCTACACACTGGTCGACGCGATGATCAGCTACCAGCTGCAGGATGTGCGTCTACAACTCAACGCCAACAACCTGAGCGACAAGGAGTACATCACTGCTTGCGACTACTACTGCTGGTACGGCAACCGTCGCAACGTCATCGCCAGTGTCAGCTATGACTTCTAAGCCGCTCGCAAGCCTGCCGCTGCCCACTGGGCAGCGCCTGGTCGGCCGTGACGATGGCGCAAGCCTGGCCCTGCACCTGGACGAGCGCGCGTTGCTGCGTGCTCGCCGCCAGGGCGAGGTGCTGGTTCCATTAGAGCTTGCCCAAGGGCACCAGGCCGAGGCCCTGTGGGCGCTGGCCTACTGGTGCTTCGCCAATGACCCCCAGTTGCAGGCCGTGCGCATGCAACTGGATGTGGTCGATCCGGCCCTGCTGGCCAGTGGTCTGCTGGTCGGCGAGGGTGCCGATCTGCGTATCGAGCGTGCGCTGTTCTGGCAATTGCCGGGGCCATTCCTGCGCCAGGCCGGCAGTGCCGGCTATCCCCAGCTGATGGTCATGCACGACAGTGGCCGTCGCCATCCGCGCCGGGCGCCCAAGCCTGCGGGTGAGGTCTACCGCCGTTTCGATGCCCGATTGGGTGCCTGGATTTCCCTGCGCAGCCTGGATATCGACACGGATCTCGAACGTTTCAACCGCTGGCAGAACAGCGCCCGGGTGGCGGCGTTCTGGCAGGAAGAGGGCGACCTGGCCAAGCACCGCCGCTACCTGGAAGAGCTGGCCGCCGACCCGCGTGTGCTGCCCCTGATCGGCTGCTTCGACGACGAGCCGTTTGCCTATTACGAGGCTTACTGGGCCAAGGAAGACCGCATCGCGCCGTTCTATGACGTGGGCGATTACGACCGCGGCATCCATATGCTGGTCGGCGAGGAACGTCATCGCGGCCCGCACAAGGTGGCCAGCTGGCTCACTGCGCTGACCCACTACCTGTTCCTCGACGATCCGCGCACCCAGCGCATGGTCGCCGAGCCGCGTGCCGACAATGCGCGGATGATCGGTCATATGCAGGCGCAGGGTTATCACAAACTCAAGGAGTTCGACTTCCCGCACAAGCGCGCCGCCCTGATGGTGCAGTCGCGCGAGGTGTTCTTCGACCGCTGTAGCCTGGCCTGAGTCGGGTTCTGGCAGCAGTCATCGCCGCTGTTTGTGGCGAAACACAACAACAGAGCCGCGCCCGAGCGTGGCCGTGAACTGATGAGGTTGGGCGAGGCGAGTGCCTCCAGGGGCTGACTTGGCCTTTACACGAACCATCCGCCGAGGATCGGGGCCTGACATGAGCATAGAAACACTGGAATACGACGTAATCGGCCTGGGCTTCGGCCCGGCCAACCTGGCCATCGCGGTCGCTCTGGAAGAGGATCGCCGCGTGCGTGAGCACGGCCTGCGCTACTGCTTCCTGGAAAAGAAACCGGCCTTCGAATGGCACGGCGGCATGCTGCTGGACGACAGCCGCATGCAGATTTCCTTCCTCAAGGACCTGGCCACGCTGCGCAACCCGGCCAGCCGCTTCACCTTCATCAACTACCTGCATCAGAAACAGCGCCTGGAAGCCTTCATCAACATCAGCACCTTCACGCCCTCGCGCATGGAGTACAACGATTACCTCGGCTGGGCGGCGGCGCATTTCAACGACCGCGTGCACTATGGCGAGGAAGTCATCGGCGTCGAGCCGATGCTGGAGGGCGGCGAGATCAGCCGCGTGAAGGTCATTTCGCGGCTGGCCGATGGTCGTACCCGTGCGCGCATCACCCGCAACCTGGTGGTCAGCATCGGTGGCGAGCCGTTAATACCGGAGGTTTTCCGTTCGCTCAAAGGCGATAGTCGGGTCATGCATTCCTCGACCTATCTGGAGCGCATCCAGGCCTGCCATGAGCCGCGCCGCCTGGCCGTGATCGGCTCGGGGCAGAGCGCTGCGGAAATTTTCAGCGACTTGTGCGACCGCTATCCCCATGCCGAAGTGTCCATGGTGATGCGCAGCCAGGCCTTGCGACCGGCCGACGACAGCCCCTTCGTCAACGAGATCTTCGATCCGGCCTACACCGACGTGGTCTACGGACAGGCCCCGGCAGCGCGCAAGGCGCTTATCCAGGCCAATGCCCAGACCAATTATTCGGTGGTCAACCTGGATCTGATCGAAAGCATCTACCAGCGCCTGTATCTGCAGAAAGTCAGTGGCCATGCGCCGCATAGCCTGCTGCCGTCGCGGCATATCGAAGCAGTAGAGGCGGGCGAGCAGGGTATCCGCCTGGCGTTGCAAGGGCCGGAGGGCCACGAAGACCACCTATTCGACGCCGTGGTGCTGGCCACGGGCTACCGCCGGGATGGCTACAAGCGTCTCCTGGACAGTCTGCAGAAGCACCTGCGCGAAGGTGTCGAGCGCGACTATCGCCTGTGCAGCCAGCCGCATCTCAGCGCGGGTATCTACCTGCAGGGCTGCTGTGAGGCCAGTCACGGCCTGAGCGATACGCTATTGTCGGTGCTGGCGATACGTTCCCAGGAAGTGGTCGACGCTTTGCTGGATAATCGCCGTCATCGTCAAACGACAGGAGTCGCCAGCGCATGCGCTTGATCCAGGCAGGGAATCGATGATTCCAGCCATTGCCCCGCTGTTCCAGGGGGGCTTTGCCCACTACCGCGATGTGCTGACCCTCGCGGATGACCCACGCCCGGCACTACCCGGGCGTGAGTTCGTCAGCGCCGAGCGTCTTGAAGAGCAGATGCTGCGCTTTGCTCCCGAGCATGCCGAGGGCGACCGCCGGGCGCTGATGTCGTTGTGGTCGAAGTATTACTTCCTGCGTTTGATCCCGCCGGTGCTGGCCGCCGGGTTGATCCTCAACTGGCGTTTGCCGCTGAATTTCGACGAGATCCAGGTCGTGGTGGGGGCTGATGGCCTGCCCGAGGCCTTTAAGTTGCCGCATGCCGGGGAGCGTTGGGCGACACCGCCGACCAATGGCTTCGAGCGCTTCGAGGGGTTGCTGGACGACAATCTGCAGCCCTTTATCGAGGCGCTGCGCGCCCATCGCAAGATCGCTGCACGGGTACTGTGGAGCAATGCCGGCAACTACTTCGAATGGTTCATGAGTACTCTCGGCGGCTTGCCGTTCCCTAAGCCGATGCTGGCCCAGGGTTTCGAGGTTCTGGAAAGTAGGTTGCGCCCGGACGGTGCGCGCAATCCTCTGTTCGAACCGGTGCACTACGTGCCACAGGGCGAGGGCTGTGCGCCGTGGCGCCAGCGCAAGCTGTGCTGCATCCGCAACGAGCTGGGCATGGCGATGTGCGACAACTGCCCGTTGCTGGAAGAACCACCGGCGGAAGGTGTGGCTGTACTGGATTGAGCGGGTACGCGAGCTGAAACGTAGCCCGGATGCAATTCGGGAACCGAGTCGCCTGCATCCCGGATTGCATCCGGGCTACAGGTATCGGGCGCGATAGCGCCCAGTGCCCTCAGCGCCGATACAGGCACAGCATGAAGTAGGCGCCGCCCAGCAGGGAGGCCAGCAGCCCTGCCGGCAGTTGGGCCGGGAACAGCAGGTTACGCCCCAGCCAGTCCGCGGCCACCATCACCAGTGCACCGAGCAACGCCGCGCCGAGCAGCTGCGGCAAGGCTCGGGCCAGGCCCAGCAAGCGCGCCAGGTGCGGTGCCAGCAGGCCGATGAAGCTGAGAGGGCCGACAATCAGCGTGGCTCCGGCAGTCAAGAGGGCGGCCAGCAGCAACAGGACGAAGCGGCTACGCCCCAGCGGCACGCCAAGCGCGCGTGGTGTGCCGTTCCCCAGTGGCAGCAACTCCAGCCAGCGGGTAAGGGGCAGGGCGGCGAGCAGCAACAGCAGGCTGCAGCCCAGTACCCACAATGCCATCTGTGGGCCTACAAAGTAGGTTGAGCCGGACATCCAGCCCAGCAGGTTTTGCCCACGCGGGTCGCCACCGGCCAGCAGGATCACCTGCAGGGCATCGAACAGCGCGGTGATGCTGATGCCGATGAGCAGTACACGCTCGGGCGCGAAACCGGAGCGCCGCGACAGCCCCAGTAGCAACAGCAGGGTCAGGCTGGCACCCAGGCCGCCCAGCGCCAGCTGCGCCAAGGGGCCGGAGTAGGGCAGTAGGAAGAGCAGGGCGATCAGTCCCAGGGCGGCGCCGGCGCTGATGCCGAGGACTTCGGGGCTGGCCATCGGGTTACCGGTCAGGCGCTGGATCAGACATCCCGCCAGGGCCAGCATGCAGCCAGCGCTGGCGGCAGCCATGACTCTCGGCCAGCGCCACTCCAGCAGGCTGCTGTCGATCAGGTGCCATTGCCAGCCGCTCGTGCCCTGGCCCAGGCCAAGCGCAAGCAGGACGGCGCCAACCAGCAACAGGCCCAGTGGCAGCAGGCGGCGTAGTGGGGCTGGGTGGCGCGTGAACGCATGACTATCACCTGCTTGCGGCTGACCGCCAGCCAGGCGCAAGCGCGGCAGCAGCCAGAGCAGCAGCGGCGCGCCGAGCAGGGCAGTGGCTGCGCCCGTGGGCACCAATTCTGCGAGTGAACCGGCCAGGCGTTGAATCGCCAGATCAGTGACGCAAAGCAGCAGGCCGCCCAGCAATGGTGCCCAGAGCAGGCGTTGGCTCAGCGTGCGCGCACCGAGCAGCCGCACCAGCGCAGGCGCAGCCAGGCCGATGAAACCGATCACCCCCACCACGCTGACCGTGCAGGCCGTCAGGTATACCGCCAGCAGAAGGGTAGTGAAACGCAGGAAGCGCAGCGGTACACCCAGACTCTTCACGCCGCTGTCGTCGAGTTCCAGCAGGGCCAGTGGGCGCAGCAACGGCAGCATCAGCAATAGGCCAAGGGCCAGACGCGGCAACAGCAGCTGGATGCCGCTCCAGCTGTTCTGGCTAAGCGAGCCAGAGCCCCAGATGAATACCGCATTGAGGTCCTGCTGCTGGACCAGCATCAGGGCGATGTTCAGTGCGCTGAGATAGAGGGTCACCACCAGGCCGGCGAGGATCAGTGTCAGCGGTGCCAGACCGCGCCGCCAGGCCAGGGCGAACACCAGCAGCGTGGCCAGGCCGCCGCCAGCCAGGGCCACCCATTCACGGCCGAGCTCCAGTGCCCAGGGCGCCCACAGGGTAGCGATGAGCAGGCCGAGCTGGGCGCCGCTGGCCACACCGAGTGTGGTTGGCGAGGCCAGCGGGTTGCGCAGGACCTGCTGCATCAAAACGCCGGACAACGCCAGCACAGCCCCGCAAAGCAGGGCCATACACAGGCGCGGCAGCCAGCTGAAATGCACGATCAACTGGCTCATGTCAGCCATGTTGGGAGTCAGGGCGGCGGACAGCCATTGGGCGGCAGGCAGGCGCGCACTCAGGTCGATGCCGATCAAGACCACGACCAGCCCCAGTAGCACGGTGCAGAGCCAGGCCGGATGACTGGAGAAACCGTGCCTGCGGCGCACACTCAATGGGCCTTGGGCTAACAGGTCGGTCATCGGGCGTCCTCCGCAGCAAAGCGTGCTTCCAGCAAGTTGGCGAAGCGCTCGGCAGCCATCAAGCCGTTGAAACTCCACACCGGCGGCAAGGCATACAGGCGTTGCGCGCGCACTGCCGGCAGGTGTTTCCACAGTTCGCTACGCGCCAGGCCGTCCGCAGTGCCAGGTGGAAGGGGTTCCAGGTAGAGCAGGGCGGCAGTCGGTTCACCGGCCAGGCTGTCGATACCCTGCTGGGTGAATCCCCAGTAGTTGGTCGGCCCATTCCAGGCATTGCGCAGACCAACGCGATCGAGAACGCCCTGGTAGATGCTCTGCTTGCCGAACAGGCGCACGTGGCGCTGATCAAGGAAGGTCATCACATAGAACGGTGGCAGATCGCGCGAGCTTAGCCGCTGCCTGACCCGCGCCATGGTGGCATCGATACGGGCGATCATTGCCTCGCCCTCAGCCTGGCGGTCGAGCAGTTCGGCCAGCTCGCGGGTAACGCGCTGGGCACCGACGTAGGCCTCGGCCTCCTCGGTGTAGATGGCCAGGCTGTGCACCGGCGCAATACGTTCCAGCTGGGCGCGGCTGGCGGCAAACTGAGGGGTGATCAGGATCATGTCCGGCTTGAGCTGGCTGAGCAGCTCCAGATTGGGCTCGATGCGCAGGCCCAGGTCGATCACTTCGGCGGGCAGCTTGGGCGCCTGCACCCAGCGCCGGTAGCCCTCGGTTTGAGCCACGGCCAAGGGTGTCACACCCAGGCCCAGCAGGGTTTCGGTCAGGCCCCAGTCGATCACCGCTATGCGTGGCGTGCGGCTGTCGGCCTGAGCCAGGCTTGCCAGCAGGGCGAAGATGCATAGAAGCCAGCGCATCAAACCACCACGGCAATGGGCTGCTGGCCCTGAGGATGGCTGAGTACCTGCATGGGTAGACCGTAGATGGCTTGCAGGTTGGCCTCTGTCATCAGCTCGGCGGGGCTGCCGTCGAGCAACAGGCGGCCGCTGTGCAGGGCGATCAGGCGGTCACAGTAACGCGCCGCCATATTGATGTCGTGCAGCACGACGATCACGCTCAACCCCAATTGCTGGCTGAACCGGTGCACCAGACCCAGCACATCGACCTGATGGGCGATATCCAGTGCGGACGTGGGTTCGTCGAGCAACAGATAGCGGCTGTTCTGCGCCAGCAGCATGGCCAGCCAGACGCGCTGGCGCTCGCCACCGGAGAGGCTGTCGACCATGCGCTCGGCAAAACGCTCGGTATCGGTCAGTTCCAGGGCCTCGCGCACTTTGGCGTGATCTTCGGCAGAGAAACGGCCAAGCAGGCCGTGCCAGGGATAGCGGCCAAAGCTCACTAGCTCGCGTACGCTGAGGCTGTCAGCGGTGGGCAACTGTTGCGGCAGATAGGCCACCTGACGGGCGAAGTCGCGATCGTTCCAATCGCCCAGTGCTTTGTTATCGAGCAGCACTCGTCCGGCACTGGCGTGCTGCTGGCGAGCGAGCATCTTCAACAGTGTGGATTTGCCGGAGCCATTGTGGCCAATCAGACCAACCATCTGGCCTTGTGGAATATCGAGGCTGAGCGGGTGCAAAAGCGTTCGCTGTGGCAGAGCGAAGCTGACTCCATCGAGTCGGAACATGAGCAATCCTTTGGCCGAGCTGACAACTGCGCGAAGGCGGGGACTTTAGCCAAAATGATAACTAGCTGCAAACACGACTGATTAGAATCCTCGTAAGTAGAAAGCCCAACAGTGAAATCGCCATGCTGCGAAGCACCAGAGCATGTACTCCTTCACGAGCGCCTAGATTCGCATAATGTATATTATGTTAAATTATGAATCATAGACGCCCAGTATCAGCGTCCAACTGCTTCCCCCGTATTCCCTTCATCGGCGCTCTGCTCCTCAAAGGTGTTGTCCCAGATCAGCCGCGGATCGAAGGTCACTGCGGCCAGCATGGTTAGGATCACTACACTGGCGAAGGCTGCCGCGCCTGGGCCGGCCGAGATGGTCGCCAGGTTGCCGAAATTGATCAGCGAAACCAGTATCGCAATCACGAAGATGTCGAGCATCGACCAGCGTCCAATCCATTCGATGAAGCGGTACATCAAAATGCGCTGCTTCGCAGACATAGGCTGATGCCGCTGCACCGAGTACAGCAGAATGGCGATGCCAACCAGTTTGAATGTCGGCACTAGGATACTGGCGATAAATACCACCATGGCCACGGGCAGCATCTCGGCGTGGATCAGTTCCAGCACACCGCCCATGATGGTCGATGGCATACCTCTGCCGAGCGAACTGATGGTCATGATGGGCAGGAGATTCGCAGGTATGTACAGAATCGCCGCCGTGATCAGCAGCGCCCAAGTGCGCACGATGCTGTTGGGGCGACGGGCATGAAGCCTGGAGCCGCAGCGGCTGCAGTGCTGAACTTCTCCTTCGCGCAGGTATTCGAGCTTGTGGCACTCGTCGCACACGATGATGCCGGCATCAAGTGCGCGCATGGTTGCCCTCTCCATCCAATTCTTCCCATACCTGGTGCGGGGACATGCTCACTTCCAGCCAGACCTGCGTCAGCATCAGTGCGATGAAACAGGCCAGACCTACGCCCAGGTGCAGCTCCGCCATGTCGATCAACTTCACGACGGAGACGATGATGCCGAATAGATAGACCTCCAGCATTCCCCACTCGCGCATGTGGTGATAGATGCGATAGCAACCAATCGCCGGTGGCTGCCAGCTGGGTCGCCTGAGGCTCAGCAAGACAAATAGCTGACACAGCAGTTTGAGCAGTGGCACCAGCATGCTGCAGAGAAAAACCACCACCGCAACACCTTGCATGCCTGAGTGATAGAGCCCCACTACCCCGCTCCACACCGTATCTGCCGCGTTCTGACCAAGGATGTTGAGCTTGATAATCGGCAGAAAGTTAGCCGGGATGAACAGAATCAGCGCTGTCAGTACCAAGGCCAGGCAGCGACGTCGCATGTGCGCACGATGCACCACCAGCTCGTAGCCGCAGCGCGGACAGTTGGCTCGTTGCTCCTGCCCAAGATGTGGGTGATGAATCAGCAGGTCGCACTCATGGCAGGCAATCAGCTGATCCAGCGGCGGCAATGTCTGCGCCGACACGTTTTGATCCATCATCGACCTCGCTGCTTGGCTGACGCAGTCAACCATAGATTCTCTGCCGATCCGCGCTCAGTCACGGTCGAGCAGGTGAAAGCGTGGCAAGGACAAATGCCAGCGAATCGCTGCGAGACGCGTCAGTAGCACGACGAGCATCGCAACTCCGGTATCCAGCCAGTGTGGCGTTTGCAACTCCCGTAAGCCAATGAACACCAGCGAACCCAGCAGACAAGCCGTGGCGTAGATTTCCTTCTGGAAAATCAGCGGGATTTCGTTGCAAATCACATCGCGCATCACGCCGCCCGCTACGCCGGTCATCACGCCCATGATCAACGCGGTGCTGTAGGGTACGTTGTGTTGCAAGGCGACTTCCGTGCCGATAACCGTGAATACCGCCAGACCAAAGGCATCGGCAATCAGCAACCCGCGCTCATGAATTGGCTGGGTCAGGCGAACCCAGAGCACGGTACCTACGGCGGCTGCGGAAGCCACAAGAATGTAAGTATCGTTACGAATCCAGCTGACCGGATGGTTATCCAGAATCAGGTCGCGCAGAGTGCCGCCACCGAGTGCTGTGATAATGGCGATGACCAGTACACCAAACAGATCCATGGACTTGCGACCGGCCATGAGAGCGCCGGTGATGGCAAAAACGGCAACGCCGAACAGATCCGAAAGGTAAAAGAGCTGCTGCATGATGCCTTCAACGGGTGATTGGGGCGCGCATGGTAACAAACTCCTCTGCGGCCGTCGGATGAATCCCCAGGGTCTCGTCAAATACCTGCTTGGTCGCCCCGGCCTTGATCGCCACGGCCAGCCCCTGAACGATTTCACCTGATTCCGGCCCCACCATGTGACAGCCCAGAACACGGTCACTCTGTGCATCCACCACCAGCTTCATCAGCGTTCGCTCCTGTTGCTCAGTCAGCGTCAGCTTCATCGGCCGGAAACGACTTTCGAACACCTTAACTTGATACCCCTCTGCCCTGGCCTGCTCTTCGCTCAGGCCAACCGTGGCGATGTTGGGCAGGCTGAACACAGCAGTCGGGATGTTCTGGTAATCGACGGGCCGATATTCCTGCGTACGAAACAGCTGACGCGCCACGGCCATACCTTCGGCCAATGCGACGGGGGTGAGCTGCACTCTGCCGATCACGTCGCCGAGGGCGAAAATCGAAGGCTCGCGGGTGCGGTAGTTCTCGTCGACGGCCACGAATCCTTTTTCATCCAGCGTGACGCCGGTATTTTCCAGCCCCAGGTTGTCCAACATCGGCCGCCTGCCGGTGGCATAGAACACACAGTCGGTGGCCAACTGACGGCCGTCTTTCAGCATGGCGAGCAAGCTGCCGTCTGCTTGGCGCTCAATGCGTTCGATATCACTGTTGAACTGCAGATCGAGCCCTTTCTTCTCCAGCTCTTCCTTGAGGTGCTGGCGCACGGCGCCATCGAAGCCGCGCAGGAACAGGTCGCCGCGGTACAGCAGTGAGGTCTGTGCGCCCATGCCGTGGAAGATCGAGGCGAACTCGACCGCGATGTAACCACCGCCTACTACCAGCACACGTTTGGGCAGCTGTTCGAGGAAGAAGACTTCGTTGGACGTCGTCGCCAGCTCCTTGCCGGGAATATCCGGCACCTGCGGCCAGCCGCCGGTAGCGATAAGAATGTGTTTGGCGCTGTGGCGTTGCCCGTTGATCTCCACCTCATGGGGGCCGAGCAACCGGGCGTGGCCCTCCAACAGCGTGACGCCACTGCTCACCAGCAGGTTACGGTAGATGCCATTGAGGCGCTGGATCTCACGATTCTTGTTGGATATCAGCGTCGGCCAGTCGAACTGTGTCGCGCCAAGGCTCCAGCCATAGCTGGCGGCCTGCTCGAAGTCATCGGGGAAGTGTGCGCCATAGACCAGCAGCTTCTTAGGCACGCAGCCGACATTGACGCAGGTGCCGCCCAGATAGCGACTTTCGGCCACCGCTACGCGTGCACCGAAGTTGGCGGCGAATCGGGCCGCACGCACACCGCCGGAACCGGCACCGATTACGAACAGATCGAAGTCATGAGTCATTGGCAATTCTCCTCGCAGACCGTCAGCATACCGGAGACTAGGCTGAGTGCACGAAGGAGGTTTTGCCATGCGCCCTACCCTGACCCATGTGGCTCTGCATGTTCCTGACTTGGAATCCTGCGTGGCGTTCTATCGCGACTTCTGCAACATGAGGGTTATCCACGAACGTGCAGGCAAGGGCGCAAAGATCGTCTGGATGGCCGAGCCAGGCAAGGAACACCAGTTCATCTTTGTCATCATGCCTGGAGGAAAAGATCGGCAATTGGCAGAGGATGACTACAGTCACTTCGGGTTCGCAGTGGAAAGCCGGAAAAAAGTCGACGAGATAGCTGCGCGGGCCGCAGAGGCAGGCTGCTTAATCTGGCCGCCCCGCTCCGAACCCTACCCGGTGGGCTACTACTGCGGCCTGCGCGACCCGGCCGGTAACTACGTAGAATTCAGCTATGGACAGCCGCTGGGGCCGGGATCAGAGGCGATGCCTATTCCCTGAAACAACGAAGCCACCCGCAGGTGGCCTCGCTCGACAGTGCTGACTCAGAAGGCCTTGCCGGTTTTATAGAGGTTCTCAAAACAGAAGTTGGTGGCGTCGATGTAACCCTCTGCGCCACCGCAGTCAAAGCGCTTGCCCTTGAACTTGTAGGCGATAACGCAGCCATCCTGGGCTTGTTTCATCAGCGCATCGGTGATCTGAATTTCGCCACCCTTGCCCGGCTCGGTCTTCTCGATCAGGTCGAAAATATCCGGGGTCAGGATGTAGCGGCCGATGATTGCCAGGTTGGAGGGTGCGTCCTCCGGCTTGGGTTTCTCGACCATGCTGTTGACGCGGAAGATGTCGTCACGAATCATCTCGCCAGCGATCACGCCGTACTTGAAGGTCTCTTCCTTCGGCACTTCCTGAATGGCAACGATGGAGCAGCGGAACTGGTTGTACAGTTTGACCATCTGCTGCAGTACACCATCGCCTTCCAGGTTGAGGCACAGGTCGTCGGCCAGCACCACGGCGAAGGGCTCGTCCCCGATCAACGGACGGCCGCTGAGAATTGCGTGACCGAGGCCCTTCATTTCGACCTGACGGGTATAGGAAAAACTGCACTCATCAATCAGGCGGCGAATGCCGACCAGATACTTTTCCTTGTCCGTGCCCTGAATCTGATGTTCAAGCTCATAGCTGATGTCGAAATGGTCTTCCAGGGCGCGCTTGCCGCGACCAGTCACCATGGCGATTTCTGTGAGGCCAGCTTGCAGGGCTTCCTCAACACCATACTGGATCAGAGGCTTGTTCACGACAGGCAGCATTTCCTTGGGCATGGCTTTGGTAGCGGGAAGGAAGCGCGTGCCGTAGCCGGCGGCTGGGAACAGGCATTTCTTGATCATGGGAATCCTTGCGATTGCACAGCAAAAAGTGCCGCCCAGTCTAATCACGCGGCACTGGCCTTACAATGACCGGCCTGCGGCCGCCCTATCCCACGATAAAGAAAGCCCTGTTCAGCAATTTCTGACGGATCGTAAATATTGCGACCATCGAACAACACCGGCATGCGCATCAACCTGCGCACTCGAGCGAAGTCTGGCTGCCGGAACTGTTTCCATTCGGTCACCAGAACCAGAGCATCAGCGCCTTCAACCATGGCGTAAGGTGACTCATCCAGCCTCAGCTGCCCGCTAGCCAGTTCATCTGCATAACGTTTGGCCACGCCACTGCAGGCAACAGGATCGCAGGCCTGGACTCTGGCTCCGGCCGCCAAGAGCGCATCAAGCAGTACCAGGCTAGGCGCCTCACGCAAATCATCGGTGCCGGGTTTGAAAGACAGCCCCCAAAGGGTGACGACCCGCCCTTGGAAGTGACCGTTGAAATGCTCGCGCAAGTCCTGAAGCAACAGCGTTTTCTGCAGAGCATTGCGTGCTTCTACAGCGCGCAGAATGGCGGGTTCGAAACCTTGTAACTCTGCAGTCCTGATCAGTGCACGAACATCCTTGGGAAAGCAGGATCCGCCATAGCCACAACCGGCATAAATAAAGTGGGTACCTATTCGCCGATCACTGCCAATGCCACGGCGTACATCTTCGATATCGACACCAAGGCGAGCACAGAGCCCTGCCATTTCGTTCATGAACGAAATTTTGGTCGCAAGAAAAGCATTAGCCGCATATTTGGTGAACTCAGCGGCCCGAACACTCATCTGCAAGACGCGCTCATGGTTGCGCAAGAATGGAGCATACAGACGGCGTAGAAGCTCACTGCTGGCGGTATCAGAGCAGCCCAGCACGACTCGGTCAGGACGCATAAAGTCTTCGACGGCACTGCCTTCCTTGAGAAACTCCGGATTGCTTGCAACCCTGATCCGAAACTTCATTCCCCGCTCGCCCAAACGCTGGTTGATGCGTTGCTCAACCCGCTCCGCCGTGCCCACTGGCACTGTGGATTTGTCCACGATCAGGCAGGCAGAAGTCAGGCACTGCCCCAACTGTTCCGCTACTGCCAACACATGACTGAGATCAGCAGAGCCATCCTCTCCAGTGGGCGTTCCCACTGCGATAAAAATGGCCGATGCTCCACGCACCCCTTCGGCCATATCTGCGGTAAAACTCAGCTGACCACTGGCCAGATGGCTTTTGAGCATGGACTCCAATCCAGGCTCATAAATTGGTATCTCCCCCCTGCTCAGGCGAGCGACTCGAAAGGGGTCATGCTCAATACACACGACGTGATTGCCCATTTCCGCGAAGCAGCTTGCGGTGACCAGCCCGACATATCCTGCACCCACCACGCTCAGTCGCATACGATCGACCCTCTGCCATTTAGCGCGATTGCAACGCAGGACGATGGCGGGCTTATGACGTACGCGAGATGCTTTTATGACGAACAATAAAAAACCCGGCCAGAGCCGGGTTTTTTACATCGCTTTCGCCGTTACTTGGCTTGAGCTTCTACGGCAGCTTCAACGCGACGGTTGACTGCGCGGCCGGCTTCAGTGGCGTTGTCAGCAACCGGGCGGGACTCGCCGTAACCCACCGAGTCAACGCGATCGGCACCTACACCGTACTGATTAACCAGCACTTCGCGAACAGCAGTCGCGCGGCGCTCGGACAGCTGCTGGTTGTAGGAGTCAGTGCCCACAGAGTCAGTGTGACCTTCTACGGTAGTAGTGGTCTGTGGGTACTGGTTCATGAAGTCAGCCAGATTTTGGATGTCACTGTAGCTTTCTTCCTTGACCTTGGACTTGTCGAAGTCGAACTTCACATCCAACTCAACGCGGACAGTTTCAACCGGCTCAGGGGTCGGCGGTACTTCTTCCACGATCGGAGCGGGCTCGACTACCGGAGCAGGCTTGGAACCACCGCCGAAGTTGAAACCGATACCAACGCTAGGCGCCCACTCGGTGTCACCCTGGTCGATGTTGTACTGCGCTTCTACGCCAGCACGTGCGTAGAAGTTTTCGGTGAAGTACATCTTGGCACCACCGCCCAGGTTGGCGAAGGTGGAACCATTACGACCGCTAGCACCATTCTGGCCGATGCTCTGATCAGAGAAGCCCGCGGAAATGTACGGACGAATGCTGTCGCCCGGTGCATTGAAGTGATACAGGGCATCCAGAGCAGTGTTGGAGCCTTTGATGTCGCGGCCGTCTTGGGCACGAGCATTGTGTACTTCGTCGTAGCCCAGGCGCAGTTCGACATCATCAGTCAGGAAGTAACCGATGGAGCCACCGAACAGGTTGCCGTCGTTGTCGAACTCGCGCGCGCTGTCGAAATACTGCTTCTTGGCGAAGCCTTCGATTTCAACAGCGCCTTGGCCTTGGGCCAGAGCGTTCAGAGAGGTGCTAGCCACTAGCGAACCAATGACAATGCCCAAGGTGTTTTTCAGTTTCATCCGTAAATCCCCTAAAAAGACGATTGAATTGCCAAGCCGACGGCCGGGAACAATTCGGTAGCGATTGTAACAAATCCACACACTGCTGTGATACGAGGCGATGAGTCGCACTGCAGTGAGAGTGAATAGCTGGAATTAAGTTTCGCTTTCGACAGCGAATTTCTCGCGCAGGCGATCAAGAGCACGCTTGTAACGCATCTTGGTAGCGCTCAGGCCCATGTGCATGATGTCGGCAATCTCCTGGAACTCTAGTTCCGCAACGAAACGTAGAACTAGAATTTCCCGATCAATTGGATTGACGTGTACCAGCCAGCGATCCAGCCCGCCCTTCTCTTCGAGTTTGGGCGCTTTTTCTTCGGACGCTTCCTCAAGCGGATCCAAACTCAACGCGTCCATCAGTCGACGTTTGCGGCGCTCTTTACGGTACTGAGTAATGCATTCGTTATAAGTGATGCTGTAAAGCCACGTCTTAAACTTGGATTTACCTTCAAAGTTCTTCAGACCATAGAGAACTTTGAGCATGACTTCCTGGCAGACGTCATCCGCATCGCGATCATTACCCAGGTAACGTGCGCAGACATTGAAGAGTGTGCGCTGGTAACGCCGCATCAGCTCTTCATAGGCGCGCGTAATATGGAAGAGCTCGACATGAGCACGCTGCACCAGCTCTTCATCAGAAAGCTCGCGTGGGTCATACCGCGAAGAAAGCGATTGGGCCTTGTTCAAAACGACTCGTGCCGGCTGGTCAGGTCAATGGCAGCGCTACACTGCAACGCAGGTAGCGCTGGACGCATACATTAGCAGGATTGGTACTTCAGCGGCTGCTGACGTGCTGCTCGAGCAGGGTTCGATTCGCTATCGAAACCAGTTCGCCTGCCTCGGTGAGCAGGACCGTTTTCACGGTGCCTATCTCCTCGATCTGCCCTTCGACCTCGCCGATTTTTACTTGTTGCCCGACCTCATACAGTTCTCGTACATAGATGCCAGCCAGTATCTGACCGGCGATCTCCCGACTGCCAAGACCCAGTGCCAGTGCCATGGCCAGACCAACGGAAATCAGCACGATGGCGATCACGTTGTTGAGCAGGTCGGTCTTGACCTCAAGCTGACCGATGGCAACCGAGATACTGATGATAATGACCAGGCCTTGGGCAATTCGGCCCAGGCCAGCGGCATACTCCAGGCCCACACCCTCGGCTGCACCTCGTACCAGACTGCTGACCAACTGCGCGAGCAAGACACCGGCGAGCATGATCACGGCTGCGCCGAGCACCTTCGGCAGGTACAGGGCCAGCACGTCGAGGGTAGAAGACACGCGGTCGAGCCCCAGCGACTCGGCTGCGGTGATCAGGAAAATCAGCAGGATGAACCAGTAGACAATTTTGCCAATCAGCACCGATACCGGTACCTGGATACCTACGCGGGAAAGCATCTTGTTGAGGCCGGTGCCAGCCATCAGGCGGTCCAGGCCGACTTTGGCCAGCAGTTTGGATAGCAGGGTGTCCAGCAGTTTGGCGACCACGAAACCGAGCAGTACGACCACCAAGGCGCCGAAGAATCGCGGAATGAATCCGGCGATCGGAGCCCATACCGAGCTCATGGCGTTAACGAGACTTTGAGTCCAGGGATCGAATTCCATATTCAGTCAGCCTTGTTTGCGGGGCGAGTACGGCGGGAAACAGGTGCCAGGTGGGCGGAGCCGTTGTTGAGCGCGATCATCGCGGCTTCCAGGCCGCGACCGAGCAACACGAACAGATCGCCAATGCCGACCTGGCGATTGGCGGTCTTAAGTACACGCCCCAGGGCTGCGTCGTCATCGTGTTCCGCTGATGACGACTTGAGCAAATCGCGCAGGGACTCTTCAAAGGGATCGTACATGCACACCTCGCACGAATTTGTTGCCTAGACGCAGCCATATCGCCACGGGTCACACTCACAGCCAGCGCAGGCGGCGGAAAAGCCAGAGTTGGAATACGATCAACGCGGCGATCAAACCACATGTCAGCAAAAAACCATGCTCGTTCTCACTGCCGGGAATGCCGCCCACATTGATACCTAGCAGGCCGGTAAGAAAGCTCATTGGCAGAAACAACCCGGTGATGATGCCCAGCAGGTACATGGTGCGGTTCATCTTATCGCTCATGCGCCGGTCTTCGGATTCCAGCACCAGGCCTACCCGTTCGCGGACCATTTCCAACTCTTCGAGATAGCGTGTGAGTCGGTTGTTCAGCTCGTTCCACTGATCCACGTCGCCAAAACCGTTTCGAGCGAGTTGGGCGAAGAGCTCGCGCTGCGGTGCCAGAAAGCGTCGCAGCCCTGCGGAGCGCCGGCGCAAGTGCAGGATGGAGTCATGGTCCGGCACATAGCGTTCGTCGACATCCAGGCGTTCTTCTTCGGCATCCAGCTCATCCGCCAGTTCGTCGAGCACCCCCTCGACCCGCGCGGTGAGCTGGTAGGCAAGCTCTAGCACCAAGTCCGCAGCGTTGCATGGCCCTTCTCCGCGCTGAAACTGCGCGATCAACTCTTCAGTGGCTCGCAATGGCCGCAAGCGAAGGGATATCACTCGGCGCGCCTGCGCGTGGATGCGCATCGACACCATGTCCTCGGGCTCTGCACCGGGATTGAGGTTGATGCCGCGCAGAAACAGCAGCAGACGATTGTCGGGCAAGTTCAGCAGACGGGGACGGGTGTTTTCCTCGAGCAGCAGATCACAGGCAAACTCGCCGAGATCGCTGTGCTCGCGCAGCCAACTGGCGGTCTGCGGATGGCTGCGATCCCAGTGCAGCCAGAGACTTTCCGCCTCTTCAAAACGCAAATCCGCCAGCTGATCGTAGGCGACATGGCGTGCGCCGCCCCGGCCGTCCAGCACTAGCGCCTGGACCAGACCCGAGTGTGCTTGCATCTGCTCGCTCATAGAGGTGGTGCGGCCTTACTCTGGCATCTTCAGCGGTTCGGGCGAGACGATGATGCCGTTGTTGTCGGCATACACATAGTGACCCGGCTTGAAGGTTACTCCGCCGAAGGTGACAGCCACATTGAGATCGCCGAGGCCGCGTTTGTCGGTTTTCATGGGGTGGCTGGCCAGCGCTTGCACGCCCAGTTCGGTTTGTGCCAGTACGTCCACGTCACGCACGCAGCCGTAGATCACCATGCCTTCCCAGCCGTTCTTGGCGGCCTTCTCGGCAATCATGTCACCGAGCAGCGCACGCCGCAGCGAGCCGCCGCCGTCCACCACCAGCACCTTGCCCTGCCCCGGCTGGTCGGCCTGGGATTTGACCAGCGAGTTGTCCTCGAAGCATTTGACGGTGACGATCTCGCCACCGAAGGAGTCGCGGCCGCCAAAATTGGCGAACATTGGCTCAACGACTTGAACCAGATCCGGATAGGCATCGCACAGGTCGGGGGTGACGTAATGCATGGCAAAACTCCTTTGGTGGGAAACGTGAAAAATCGTGTCGCTCAGCATGGCGGCGCTAACGGCAGCCCGCAAGCGGGCTAGAGCTCTTCGCCTGGGTTTCAGTCGCCTTTAGCCAGGACTTCTGGTGGCAGCTCCAGGTTCCGCAGCCAGTATTCCGCCAGCGGCCAGACCTCGGCTTGCGCCTCCTTGCTGACCAGCATCTCGATGTGACCGAAGTCGCTGCTGAAGCCTTTGGCACGCCCGAGCTCTAGAAAGCGGCGTGGTTCGGCATGGAACTGCTCGTAGAGCTTACGGCAGGCCCAGGTAGGATCCTGTAGGTCGCCCGCCGCCGCAACGGCCAGCAAGGGAACGCGGCTTTCCGCCAATCCTGCCCACCAGTCCCGGTCAGCATCGCCGAAGCGCCCGAACAGGCGGTGCCAGCGCAGACTTTCCAGGGCCAGGCCGATGGGCTCGTCCTCGGGGCCTCGCTTGAAGCGCGAGCCGGACACATGGTGGAAACCTTTGAGCAACAGACGGCTACCCCACTCTACCGGCGGCACCTTGAGCGGCCAGTAGATGCGGCTGATCTGGCTACCGAACAGCGCTGTCGACGCGGCGCTGTGTTCGTCCAGATAGCCGCCACCCAGCGCCGCCGCCAGGGTGATGCCGCCCAGCGAGTGGCCAATCCAGTGCGGAGTCTGCGCGCTCTGCTCGCGAACGAACGCCGCAATGGCGGGCAGATCGTAGCGCGCGTAATCGGCCACCGTGTTGTGCTTGTACGTCTGATTGCGGGGCGATAGACCATGCCCGCGCATTTCGGCGATCCACACATCGAAGCCGGCACGGGCCAGGTAGGCCCCCAGACCAATGCCGCGAGGCGAATACCAGAAGCGTCGATTGGAAAAGCTGCCATGCAGCAAGATGACGGGGGCGCCACGGCTCTCCTGGCTCGCCAGCCCCAGGCGGGTCAGTGCCAGCTCCACGGATGGGTCAGGGCTGTTGCCCGGCTTGAGCCTATAGACATCTTCGCTCAGGTCGCCACGCAACTCGGCAGCCACCAGGGCAACGGGAAACAGATCGCTACTGCTTTGCATCTTCGATCACGCACAAAAAAGGGCGGGTTGAACCCCGCCCTTGTTACTGACGGGCTTGCGCTCAGGCCTGCTGGCCTTCGGCCAGGAAGAACCAGGTTTCCAAGACCGAGTCCGGGTTCAGGGAGACGCTTTCGATACCCTGCTCCATTAGCCATTTGGCCAGATCTGGATGGTCGGACGGCCCCTGACCACAGATGCCGATGTACTTGCCCGCCTTGTTGCAGGCGGCAATCGCATTGGCCAGCAGCTTTTTCACGGCCGGATTCCGCTCATCGAACAGGTGCGCGATGATGCCGGAGTCGCGGTCCAGGCCCAGGGTCAGCTGAGTCAGGTCGTTGGAGCCAATGGAGAAGCCGTCGAAGAACTCGAGGAATTCATCTGCGAGCAGTGCGTTGGAGGGTAGCTCACACATCATGATGACTTTCAGGCCGTTCTCGCCGCGGGCCAAGCCGTTGGCCGCCAGCAGGTCCACAACCTGGCTGGCCTCGCCGAGAGTACGTACGAACGGCACCATGATCTCGACGTTGGTCAGACCCATCTCGTTGCGTACTTTCTTCAGTGCACGGCATTCCAGCTCGAAGCAGTCGCGGAATGATTCGCTGATGTAGCGCGAGGCGCCACGGAAGCCGAGCATCGGGTTCTCTTCTTCCGGCTCGTACAACTTGCCACCGATCAGGTTGGCGTATTCGTTGGACTTGAAGTCCGACAGGCGCACGATGACCTTCTTCGGCCAGAAAGCCGCGGCCAGGGTACTGATGCCCTCAACCAGCTTTTCGACATAGAAGCCAACGGGGTCGTTGTAACCGGCGATGCGCTTGTCAACGCTGTCCTTGATCTCGGCCGGCAGGGCCGCGTGATTCAGCAGCGCCTTCGGGTGCACACCGATCATACGGTTGATGATGAACTCCAGGCGGGCCAGACCCACGCCCTCGTTGGGCAGCTGGGCGAAGTCGAAGGCGCGATCCGGGTTGCCGACGTTCATCATGATCTTGAACGGCAACTCGGGCATGGCATCGACCGAGTTCTTGCGAATATCAAAGCCCAGCTCGCCTTCGAAGATGAAGCCGGTATCGCCTTCGGCGCAGGACACGGTCACGCCCTGGCCATCCTGCAGCACCTGGGTAGCATTGCCACACCCAACAACGGCCGGGATGCCCAGTTCACGAGCGATGATCGCCGCGTGGCAGGTACGACCGCCACGGTTGGTGACGATCGCGCTGGCGCGCTTCATCACTGGCTCCCAGTCCGGATCGGTCATGTCGGAGACCAGCACGTCGCCCGGTTGTACCTTGTCCATCTCGGAGACGTCGTGGATCACCCGAACCTTGCCGGCGCCGATGCGCTGACCGATGGCACGACCTTCTACCAGTACGGTGCCTTTTTCTTTCAGCAGGTAGCGCTCCATCACGGTAGCGCTAGCGCGGCTTTTCACCGTTTCCGGGCGGGCCTGGACGATGTACAGCTTGCCGTCGTCGCCATCTTTGGCCCACTCGATGTCCATCGGGCGGCCGTAGTGTTTCTCGATGATCATGGCCTGTTTGGCCAGTTCGCTGACTTCGGCGTCGGTCAGGCAGAAGCGCGCGCGGTCAGCGCGGTCCACTTCCACGGTTTTCACCGACTTGCCGGCCTTGGCCTCGTCGCCATAGACCATTTTGATCGCCTTGCTCCCCAGGTTGCGGCGCAGAATCGCCGGGCGCCCAGCCTGCAAGGTGGATTTGTGAACGTAGAACTCGTCAGGGTTGACGGCGCCTTGCACCACGGTTTCACCGAGACCGTAGGCGCCGGTGATGAATACCACGTCGCGGAAGCCGGATTCGGTGTCCAGGGTGAACATCACGCCGGCGGTGCCGGTTTCCGAGCGCACCATGCGCTGCACGCCGGCAGACAGGGCGACCAGCTTGTGATCGAAGCCTTGGTGCACGCGGTAGGAAATGGCGCGATCGTTGAACAAGGAGGCGAACACTTCCTTGGCGGCGCGAATCACGTTATCCACGCCACGGATGTTCAGGAAAGTTTCCTGCTGGCCGGCAAAAGAGGCATCAGGCAGGTCTTCTGCAGTGGCCGAAGAACGCACGGCGACAGCCATGTTGTCGTTACCACCGGCCATGAGAGCAAAGGCCTCGCGGATTTCGCGATCCAGGCGCTCGGGGAATTCGGCCTCCATGACCCACTGACGGATTTGCGCGCCGGTTTTGGCCAGGGCATTGACGTCATCCACGTCCAGCGTATCGAGAGCGGCATGGATGCGGTCATTCAGGCCGCTCTGCTCAAGAAAGTCACGGTAGGCCTGGGCGGTAGTGGCGAAACCACCGGGAACCGAGACGCCAGCACCTGCCAGGTTGCTGATCATTTCGCCCAGGGATGCGTTTTTGCCCCCTACATGCTCCACATCGTGGACGCCGAGCTTATCGAGGGAAACTACGTACTCAACCAAGGTGAACTCTCCACTGTACTTGGCCCGACCAGCCTGGCCTTGCCGCAAGGAAATAAGTCACAATGCCAGCCAGTACGGGCCCGGCAAAGGGGTCCTATGATAGCCAAGAATCGCTCCTGACTTAAGGCCTTTGGCGCAAATGAAACGAACCGCTTTCTTTATTTCTGATGGCACTGGTATTACGGCCGAAACCCTGGGCCAGAGCCTGCTGGCCCAGTTCGAAAACATCAGCTTCACCAAGCTCACACGCCCCTATATAGACAGCGTGGACAAGGCGCGCGCCATGGTACAGCAAATCAATAATGCGGCCGAGAAGGACGGCGCACGGCCGATTATCTTCGATACCGTGGTCAATCATGAGATTCGCGACATTCTGGGTCAGTCCGAAGGCTTCATGATCGACATTTTCTCGACCTTCCTGGCGCCATTGGAAGCCGAACTGAACGAGCACTCCTCTTACTCGGTAGGCAAATCGCATTCCATCGCCAGCAGCAGTAATTACATGGAGCGCATTGAGGCCGTCAACTTTGCCCTGGATAACGATGACGGTGCCCGTACCCACTATTACGACAAGGCTGACCTGATCCTGGTTGGGGTCTCGCGCTGCGGCAAGACGCCAACCTGTCTGTACATGGCCATGCAATACGGCATTCGCGCAGCCAACTACCCGCTGACCGAAGAAGACATGGAACGCCTGCAGTTGCCGAATGCACTCAAACCCTACAAACACAAACTGTTCGGTTTGACCATCGATCCTGACCGCCTCACCGCTATCCGGCATGAGCGCAAACCCAATAGTCGCTATGCCAGCTTTGCCCAGTGCGAGTTCGAGGTGCGTGAGGTGGAAAACCTGTTCCGCCGCGAGAACATGCCCTTCATCAATTCCACGCATTTCTCCGTCGAAGAGATCTCCGCCAAGATTCTGGTGGAAAAAGGTGTCGAGCGCCGCCTGAAGTAAGTGTTGTAATCCATTGAGTCAACGAGAAAAGGCTCGCCAAGTTCGAGCCTTTTCTAGCTTTTGAGATTCAGAATGAGTCGCCTGGCACGCGCACCCAACCTTCCATCAGTATCCGCGCCGAGCGCGACATGATCGCCTTGGTTACCGTCCACTCGCCATCGACCAGCTGAGCCTGGGCCCCTACTCGCAAGGTGCCGGATGGGTGGCCGAAACGCACTGCCTCACGCTCGCCGCCGCCAGCAGCCAGATTGACCAGGGTGCCGGGAATGGCCGCCGCCGTGCCGATAGCCACTGCACAGGTGCCCATCATCGCGTGGTGCAGCTTGCCCATGGACAGCGCGCGCACCAGCAGGTCGACGTCACCCGCACTCACTTCCCTCCCGCTGGAGGCCTGGTAGCTCTTGGGCGGGGACACGAAGGCGATCTTTGGCGTGTGCTGGCGGGTTGTTGCTTCCTCCGCCGTTTTGATGAGGCCCATGCGCAGTGCGCCGGCCACGCGAATCTGCTCGAAGCGCGCCAGCTGCGCCGGATCGCCATTGATGGCTTCGCGCAGCTCGGTGCCCTGGTAGCCGATGTCCTCGGCGTTGACGAACACGGTAGGGATGCCGGCGCTGATCATGGTCGCCTTGAAGGTGCCGACGCCCGGTACGTCCAGGTCATCGACCAGATTGCCCGTAGGGAACATCGAACCCTCGCCATCATCGGACGGATCGATGAACTCCAGCACGATCTCGGCGGCCGGGAAGGTCACCCCGTCCAGCTCGAAATCACCGGTTTCCTGCACCTGACCATTGCTCACCGGCACATGGGCGATGATGGTTTTCTGGATGTTGGCCTGCCAGATACGCACCACGCACACACCGTTCTCGGGGATCCGCGCAGGATCGACCAGGCCGGCATGGATGGCGAAAGCGCCAGCGGCGGTGGACAGGTTGCCGCAGTTGCCGCTCCAGTCGACGAAAGCCTTGTCGATGGAAACCTGGCCGTAGAGGTAGTCGACATCGTGATCGGGCTGGCTGCTCTTGGACAGGATTACGCACTTGGAGGTCGACGAGGTGGCACCGCCCATACCGTCGATATGCGCCGAGTACGGGTCGGGGCTACCGATCACGCGCATGAACAGCTGGTCGCGGGCCGCGCCCGGTATCTGACAGCTCTGCGGCAGGTCCTGCAGGCGGAAGAACACGCCCTTGCTGGTACCGCCCCGTATATAGGTGGCGGGAACTTTGATCTGAGGTTGATGAGCCATGGTTGCGTCCTGGCTGAATGATGGAAGTAGCCCGGATGAAATCCGGAGAATCTGAGGTGCCGCCCGGGCTACAGCCGGTAGAGAGAGTGGCTGCCCCTCTCCCACCGGGTGAGGGGCAGCCCTGGCCTCAGGCGACTTCGCCCTTGAGGAAGTCCTTGGCAAAGCGCTGCAGCACGCCGCCGGCCTTGTACACACTGACATCGGCAGCGGTGTCCAGACGGCAGGTCACCGGCACTTCGACCACTTCACCATTGCGGCGATTGACCACCAGGGTCAGGTCGCAGCGCGGCGACACGTCGCCCTTGATGTCGTAGGTCTCGGTACCGTCGAGGCCGAGGGTCAAACGGGTGGTGCCCGGCTTGAACTCGACCGGCAGCACGCCCATGCCGACCAGGTTGGTGCGGTGGATGCGCTCGAAGCCTTCGGCCACGATCACTTCCACACCGGCCAGACGCACGCCCTTGGCTGCCCAGTCGCGCGAAGATCCCTGGCCGTAGTCGGCACCGGCAATGATGATCAGGTTCTGCTTGCGGTTCATGTAGGTCTCGATGGCTTCCCACATGCGCATGACCTTGCCTTCCGGCTCGACGCGGGCCAGCGAGCCCTTCTTCACCTGTCCGTCGACCACCGCCATCTCGTTGACCAGCTGCGGGTTGGCGAAGGTCGCACGTTGCGCGGTCAGGTGGTCGCCGCGGTGGGTGGCGTAGGAGTTGAAGTCCTCCTCCGGCAGGCCCATCTTGTGCAGGTACTCGCCGGCGGCCGAGTCCATCAGGATGGCGTTGGACGGCGACAGGTGGTCGGTGGTGATGTTGTCCGGCAGGATCGCCAGCGGCAGCATGCCTTTCAGCGTGCGCTCACCGGCCAGGGCGCCTTCCCAGTACGGCGGACGACGGATGTAGGTGGACATCGGGCGCCAGTCGTACAGCGGGCTTTCCGCTTCCTGCACGCTACCCAGATCGAACATCGGGATGTAGATCTGCTTGAACTGCTCCGGCTTGACGCTGGACGCGACGATTTCGTCGATCTCCTCGTCGCTCGGCCAAAGGTCTTTCAGGGTGATGGGGTTACCGGCCTTGTCGGTGCCCAGCACGTCCTGTTCGATATCGAAGCGCACGGTACCGGCGATGGCGTAGGCCACCACCAGCGGTGGCGATGCCAGGAAGGCCTGCTTGGCGTAGGGGTGGATGCGACCGTCGAAGTTGCGGTTGCCGGAGAGCACGGCGGTGGCGTACAGGTCGCGGTCGATGATTTCCTGCTGGATCACCGGATCCAGCGCACCGGACATGCCGTTACAGGTGGTGCAGGCATAGGCGACGATGCCGAAGCCGAGCTTCTCCAGTTCCGGCAGCAGGCCGGCTTCTTCCAGATACAACTTGGCCACCTTGGAGCCCGGGGCGAAGGACGTCTTGACCCAGGGCTTGCGTACCAGGCCCAGCTCGTTGGCCTTCTTCGCCAGAAGGCCGGCGGCGACCACGTTGCGCGGGTTGGAGGTGTTGGTGCAGCTGGTGATGGCGGCGATGATCACCGCGCCGTCCGGCAGCAGGCCCTGGGCCTCCTCGGCCTTGGCCGCGGCCAGCTTGGCCTCGTCGGCGATGCCGCGCTCCTGCAGAGCGGAAGTCGGCAGACGCTTGTGCGGGTTGGACGGGCCGGCCAGGTTGCGCACCACGCTGCTCAGATCAAAGCTAAGCACGCGCTCGTACTCGGCGGTCTGCAGCGCATCGCTCCACAGCCCCAAGGTCTTGGCGTAGTTTTCGACCAGAGCCACCTGCTCCGGCTCGCGGCCGGTCAGCTTGAGGTAGTCGATGGTCTGCCCGTCGATGTAGAACATCGCGGCGGTGGCGCCATATTCCGGGCACATGTTGGAGATGGTCGCGCGGTCGCCGATCGACAGGCTGTCCGCCCCCTCGCCGAAGAACTCGACATAGGCGCCGACCACACGCTCCTTGCGCAGGAACTCGGTGATGGCCAGGACGATGTCGGTGGCGGTGATGCCGGGCTTGCGCTTGCCTGTCAGCTCGACGCCGACGATGTCGGGCAGGCGCATCATCGACGGATGGCCAAGCATTACGGTTTCGGCTTCCAGGCCGCCTACGCCGATGGCGATCACGCCCAGGGCGTCGACGTGGGGGGTGTGCGAGTCGGTGCCGACGCAGGTATCGGGAAAGGCCACGCCGCCGCGCGCCTGGATCACCGGGCTCATTTTTTCCAGGTTGATCTGGTGCATGATGCCGTTGCCAGCCGGAATCACATCGACGTTCTTGAACGCCGTCTTGGTCCACTCGATGAAGTGAAAGCGGTCCTCGTTGCGGCGATCCTCGATAGCGCGGTTCTTCTCGAAGGCGTCCGGATCGAAGCCCGGGGCCTCCACGGCCAGCGAGTGGTCGACGATCAGCTGGGTCGGCACCACCGGATTGACCTTGGACGGGTCGCCACCCTGTTCGGCGATGGCGTCACGCAGGCCAGCCAGATCGACCAGCGCGGTCTGGCCGAGAATGTCATGACAGACCACGCGCGCCGGGTACCAGGGAAAGTCCAGATCGCGCTTGCGGTGGATCAGCTGCTCCAGTGCGGGTATCAGCAATTCCGGTTCACAACGACGCACCAGTTGCTCGGCCAGCACGCGGCTGGTGTAGGGCAGTTTGGCCCAGGCGCCGGCCTGGATCGCCTCCACCGCCGCAGGGGCGTTGAAATAATCCAGGTCTGTGCCAGCCAGGCGTTCACGGTAGAGCTTGTTCATTTATTTGCGGTCCTTGAGTTCGACGAACTTCAGGTCTTCCGGGCCGGTGTAGTTGGCGCTCGGGCGAATGATCTTGCCGTCGATGCGCTGCTCGATGACATGGGCGGACCAGCCTGCGGTGCGCGCGATGACGAATAGCGGAGTGAACATGGCGGTGGGCACACCCATCATGTGGTAGCTGACGGCGCTGAACCAGTCGAGGTTGGGGAACATCTTCTTGATGTCCCACATGATGGTTTCCAGGCGCTCGGCGATGTCGTACATCTTGGTGTTGGACTGCTCGACGGACAGCTGTTGAGCGACTTCCTTGATCACCTTGTTGCGCGGGTCGGCGATGGTGTAGACCGGGTGGCCGAAGCCGATGATCACTTCCTTCTTCTCGACGCGGGCGCGGATGTCGGCCTCGGCCTCGTCCGGGTTGTCGTAGCGCTTCTGGATCTCGAAGGCCACTTCGTTGGCACCGCCATGCTTCGGGCCGCGCAGCGCGCCGATGGCGCCGGTGATGCAGGAGTACATGTCGGAGCCGGTGCCCGCGATCACGCGCGAGGTGAAGGTCGAGGCGTTGAACTCGTGCTCGGCGTACAGGTTGAGCGAGGTGTGCATGGCGCGCACCCAGGATGCGCGGGGCTTTTCGCCATGCAGCAAGTGCAGGAAGTGACCGCCGATGGAGTCGTCGTCGGTTTCCACGTCGATGCGCTTGCCGTTGTGGCTGAAGTGGTACCAGTACAGCAGTGCGGAACCCAGGGAAGCCATCAGCTTGTCGGCGATGTCGCGGGCGCCCGGATGGTTGTGGTCTTCCTTCTCAGGCGACAGGCAGCCGAGCACGGAAGTGGCGGTGCGCATCACGTCCATCGGGTGAGCGGAAGGCGGCAGCTGCTCCAGCGCGACCTTGACCCCAGCCGGCAGACCGCGCAGGGCCTTGAGTTTGGCCTTGTAGGCAGCCAGTTCAGCAACATTCGGCAGCTTGCCGTGCACCAGCAGGTGGGCAATTTCCTCGAATTCGCAGCGGTTGGCGAAGTCGAGCACGTCATAGCCGCGGTAATGCAGGTCGTTGCCAGTGCGGCCGACGGTGCACAGGGCGGTGTTGCCGGCGGCCGTGCCGGACAAGGCTACGGATTTCTTGGGTTTGAAGCCGGTGGTGGTCTCAGGCGTGCTCATCGGAGTCTCCTCAATCTTGTTCTTTTTAAGGCTCGATTACTTTTTATTCGCGGCGAACAGAGCGTCGAGCTTTTGCTCGAAGGCGTGGTAGCCGATGCGGTCATACAGCTCCATGCGGGTCTGCATGATGTCGATAACATCTTTCTGGTGACCGTTCTGGCGGATAGATGTGTAGACGGCTTCGGCAGCCTTGTTGGCGGCGCGGAAGGCGGACAGCGGGTAGAGCTGGATGGCCACGCCGACCGAGGCCAGTTCGTCGCGCGTGAACAGCGGAGTGGCGCCGAACTCGGTGATATTCGCCAGGATCGGTACATTCAGCTCTTTCACAAAGCGCTCGTAGGTCGGCAGGTCGTAGGCAGCCTCGGCGAAGATCGCATCGGCACCGGCCTCGACGTAGCGCAGGCAGCGCTCGATGGCGGCATCCACGCCCTCGGCCTGGATCGCGTCAGTGCGGGCGATCAGGAAGAAGTTGGGGTCGGTTTTGGCATCGGCAGCGGCCTTGACGCGGTCGGCCATCTCCTCGGTGGAGACGATTTCCTTGCCTGGGCGGTGACCGCAGCGCTTGGCGCCAACCTGGTCCTCGATGTGGGCGGCGGCGGCGCCGGCCTTGATCAGGTTCTTTACCGTGCGCTCGATATTGAAGGCGCTGGGGCCGAAGCCGGTGTCGATGTCGACCAGCAACGGCAGGTCGCAGACATCGGTGATGCGGCGCACGTCGGTGAGCACGTCATCGAGCGTGTTGATACCCAGGTCCGGCAGTCCCAGGGAACCGGCTGCCACCCCGCCACCGGATAGATAGATGGCCTTGAAGCCGGCGCGTTTGGCCAGCAACGCATGGTTGGCGTTGATCGCACCGATCACCTGCAGCGGATGTTCGCTGGCGATGGCTTCGCGGAAACGCTGGCCGGGAGTGGCTTGGGTCATGACTCACCTCGGGATTTCGATGGTTTAGGAGCGGCGCCCTGCCCGGTCTGTTGCGCGGCCAGGTAGTGGCGTTCGATATTGCGTTTGGAGGCGGCGATATGCCGGCGCATCAGCAGTTCGGCTAACTCGCCGTCACGCTCGGTAATGGCATCGAGAATGCGATGATGCTCGGCAAAGGCCTGATGCGGTCTGTTGGGGGTCGCGGAAAACTGCAGGCGATACATCCGCACCAGCTGGTACAGCTCGCCACACAGCATGCGCGCCAGGGTCTGATTGCCACTGCCCTGGATAATGCGGTAGTGAAAGTCGAAGTCGCCTTCCTGCTGGTAGTAACCGACGCCGGCTTTGAAGGCGGCGTCCTGCTCATGCAGGTCAAGCACGCGGCGCAGCTCTCCAATTTCAGCGTGACTCATGCGCTCGGCGGCTAAGCGGCAGGCCATACCTTCCAGTGACTCACGTATTTCATAGAGCTCGATGAGCTCGGCATGGCTCAGTGACACGACCCGCGCACCGACATGGGGTACGCGCACCAGCAACTTCTGACCTTCCAGGCGGTGAATAGCCTCGCGCAGCGGGCCGCGACTGATGCCATAGGTACGTGCCAGCTCAGGCTCGGAGATCTTGCTGCCGGGAGCAATATCTCCCCGCACGATAGCCGCCTGGATGCTGCGGAACACATGTTCGGAAAGGGTTTCCGTATCGTCCGGGGTGATTTTGTCGATTTCGAGGTGCTCAGGCATATTGTCGACACGCAAGCCATTTGATGGCGAAAAAATACGCAGATCAGCCATTCTGGTCAACCAAAAGATTCGTACTGTTGACAATATGCCGAGGACTAGCCGAGCGCACAACCGCTTAAACAACCTGCAGAAACGCTCTTAAGCCGCTGTTAAGCCAGAAAAAGCCCATGCTAGAATGCCGCCCGCTTCTACCGGCCAATCATTGCGCCGAGCCTGCTAGACTCCATCTGCCGGCTGTTTGCCCGCTGCCGCCCGACGACGCGACCGTACAAGGATTTATGCGACTCAAGCCCTCCGTCCTCCTATTCAGCTGCAGCCTTCTTCCCGGCCTAAGTTTTGCCGACAAGACTGTCTATGGCCTGAATGAATATGTCCGGCTGGACGACCTCAATCTTGAAGTGGCTGCCAAGCTCGATACCGGCGCCAAGACCGCCTCGCTGAGTGCTCGAGATATCAAGCGTTTCAAGCGCGATGGCGAGACGTGGGTACGCTTTTACCTGGCGATCGATGATGCTCACGAGAAACCTATTGAGCGACCACTGGCTCGAATCAGCAAAATCAAGCGTCGTGCTGGCGACTATGATGCGGAAAGCGGAAAGAGTTACACCGCCCGCCCGGTGATTGAATTATCTGTATGCATGGGCCAAACCCATCACACTATAGAGGTCAACCTGACCGACCGCAGTGCGTTCCAGTACCCGCTGCTGATCGGCTCCGAGGCGCTCAAACGCCTGGATGCAGTGGTCGACCCCAGCCTCAAATACGCTGCCGGCAAACCCGGCTGCTCCTCTGACGCAAACTCTGCCGAGTAACTCTCATGCGCTCTCTCACTTTGCATCTGAAAGTCCTCATCACCCTGCTGGTGACGCTGGGCGTTCTGATCACGGCATACCAGATCTTCATCCTCGGCATTCCGGTGACCGAAGATGAGACTGACGACCTGTGGAATATCGACGCCAAGGTCGAATTTCAGGCCAACCCGCGTGAGCCGGTGAAGGTGCAGATGTTCGTGCCACCGCTTAACCAGGACTACGTGAGCCTCAATGAGAGCTTCATCTCCAATAATTATGGCGTGAGCGTCAACCGCATCGACGGCAACCGCAAGCTGACCTGGTCGGCCCGACGTGCCAACGGCAAACAAACCCTCTACTACCGCCTGGTGCTGACCAAGCGCTACAGCGGTGAGCCCGCCAAGGCCAAAGGCCCTATCTTCCGCGACAGCATCGAGGTGGAAGGCGCAGAGAAAATTGCCGCCGAAGCCCTGCTAGCCCCCATCCGTCAGCATTCTGCGGATGTTGAAACCTTCATCAGCGAAGCCATCAAGCGTGTGAACAATGTCAATGATGACAACGTGAAGCTACTGCTTGGCGGCGATGCCTCCTCTGCCAACAAGGCCAAGGTTATCGACCTGTTGCTGTCCATCGCGCATGTGCCGATGGAGCGTGTGCATACCATTCGCCTGGCCACCGAGATCCAGCAAAGCCCGGAGCTTTGGCTGCGTAGTTTCAATGGCGAGAACTGGTTGTATTTCAATCCTGAAACCGGCCAGCAGGGCCTGCCGGCCGATCGCGTAGTGTGGTGGACCGGTGACGAGCCACTGATCAGTATTGATGGCGGCAAGAAGGCGCAGGTCAGCTTCACCCTGAATAACAGTGAAATGAACGCCATCCGCCTGGCCAAGCTGACCGACGAAAACACTGACGTCGACTTCCTCGAGTACTCTCTGTACGGCCTGCCGCTGCAGACCCAGCAGACCTTCATGATCATGGTCATGATCCCAATCGGCGTGTTGGTGATTCTGGTGCTGCGCAATCTGGTAGGCCTGCAGACCCTGGGCACCTTCACCCCCGTGCTGATCGCCCTCGCCTTCCGCGAAATGCAGCTGGGCTACGGTATTGTCTTCTTCACCATCATTACCGCACTGGGCCTGATGCTGCGCTCCTACCTTGAGCACTTGAAGCTGCAAATGCTGCCGCGCCTGTCTGTCGTGCTCACTTTCGTAGTGGTGCTGATTGCCACCATCAGCCTGTTCAGCCACAAGCTGGGTCTTGAGCGCGGTCTTTCGGTCGCCCTGTTCCCGATGGTCATCTTGACCATGACCATCGAGCGCCTGTCCATCACCTGGGAAGAGCGCGGTGGCAGCCATGCCATGAAGGTCGCCGTAGGTACCCTGTTTGCTGCTTCGCTGGCACACCTGCTGATGAGCGTGCCGGAACTGAGCTACTTCGTCTTTACCTTCCCGGCTGTCTTGCTGATTCTGGTGGGCTTTATGCTGGCCATGGGTCGCTACCGCGGCTACCGCCTGACCGAACTGTTCCGCTTCAAAGCCTTTCTGAAGGACTGAGCCATGTTTGGCATGATCAAGACGTGGAAGGCTCTGGAAGCCAAGGGCATCATGGGCATCAACCGCCGCAACGCGGACTACGTGCTCAAGTACAACAAGCGTCACCTGTATCCCATCGTGGATGACAAGATCATCACCAAGGAACGTGCGCTGGCTGCCGGCATCAATGTGCCTGAAATGTACGGCATCATTTCCACCGAAAAGGAGATCGACAAGCTCTCCGAGATTATCGGTGGCCGCAGCGACTTCGTGATCAAGCCCGCTCAGGGCGCCGGTGGCGACGGCATCTTGGTGGTTGCCGACCGTTTCGAGGATCGCTTCAAGACGGTCTCGGGCAAGATCATCAGTCACGAGGAAATCGAGCACCAGATTTCCAGCATTCTGACGGGCCTCTATTCCCTGGGTGGGCATCGAGACCGCGCCCTGATCGAGTACCGGGTGACTCCGGACCCGATCTTCAAGAGCATCAGCTACGAAGGCGTGCCGGATATCCGCATCATCGTGCTGATGGGCTACCCCGTCATGGCCATGCTGCGCCTGCCGACCCGCCAGTCCAACGGCAAGGCCAACCTGCACCAGGGCGCCATCGGTGTCGGCGTGGACCTTGCCACTGGGCTGACCCTGCGCGGAACCTGGTTGAACAACAAGATCAGCAAACACCCTGACACCACCAACTCGGTTGATGGCGTACAGCTACCGAACTGGAACGGCTTCATGAAGCTGGCTGCCGGCTGCTACGAGCTGTGCGGCCTCGGCTATATCGGTGTCGACATGGTACTGGATGTCGAGAAAGGCCCACTGATCCTGGAGCTTAATGCCCGTCCGGGTCTGAATATCCAGATCGCCAATGACTGCGGCCTCACCCACCGCGCTCACGCCGTCGAGGCTCATCTCGCCGAATTGGCCAAAACCGGCAAGCAGGAAACGGCGGATGAGCGCGTGCACTTTTCCCAGCAACTGTTCGGCCACGTGAAGAGCAAGAACGACTAAAGTCGTGCAGACAAAAAGCCCGGCCCAGGCCGGGCTTTTTTCGTTGCATGACGACATCGACATCCACCTACAATCGCCACACCCTCCCATAGTTAACCGCCATGAGCATTTGCCAGCTTCATCGCCTCCCCTATCGTGCCGACCCTGCCGATTATTTCGCCAGAGTTCGCCACGCACCGGGCGCCATACTGCTGGATGCAGGCCGCCCCCACGCCGAACGCGGGCGTTACGACCTGGTCAGCGCCTGGCCGCAGGAGCGTTTTCAGGTCGCTGATGGGGAGACTGCGCAATGCTTCTTCCAGCGGCTACGTCATGGACTGAACCAACTTGGGCATAGCGAGGCACCTGGCGGTTGCGAGCTACCGTTTACCGGCGGGTTGCTGGGCTACCTCAGCTATGACTTCGGCCGTCATCTAGAGGCACTGCCTCAACATGCTGTCGACGATTTGCAACTGCCTGAAGCACAGCTCGGCCTCTACACCTGGGCCCTGATCAGCGATCACCAGCGCCAGACCAGCCAGCTTATGTTCCATCCAGCACTGCCTCCTGCCGAACGGCAGCGACTGATTGAGCTTTTTGATGCGGCTCCTGCAGCGGGGTCCGCCGGCTTTCATCTCGCGCAGCCCTTTCAGGCCAATCAAGATGCACGGACCTATCAGCAGGCTATCGAGCGCATACAGGCCTATATCAAAGCTGGCGACTGCTACCAGGTGAATTATGCGCAACGCTTTCAGGCTCCTTGCAGCGGCGATCCGTGGATCGCTTACCTAAAGTTGCGCCAGGCCTGCCCCACACCCTTTTCTGGCTTTCTGAGCCTGGAAAACGGCGATGCCATCCTCAGTTTGTCGCCGGAGCGCTTTCTCAAGGTCAGCCAGGGCCGTGTCGAAACCCGCCCGATCAAGGGCACACGCCCGCGCGGGATCACAGCGCATGACGACCACGCACAAGCCGAAGCGCTGCTGAGCAGCCCAAAGGATCGCGCCGAGAACCTGATGATCGTCGACCTGCTGCGCAACGACCTGGGCCGCAGCTGTCGGATTGGCTCGGTTCGGGTGCCAGAGCTGTTCGCGCTGGAAAGCTATCCGAACGTGCACCATTTGGTCAGTGCAGTTACCGGCGAGCTGGCGCCGAACAAGGATGCTCTGGATCTACTGGCCAGTAGCTTTCCTGGCGGCTCCATCACGGGTGCTCCCAAGATCCGCGCGATGCAAATCATTGATGAACTGGAGCCCACACGCCGCGGCCCTTACTGCGGCTCCCTGCTCTATCTTGATGTACGCGGTGAACTGGACAGCTCCATAGCCATTCGCAGCCTGCTGATCAAGGATGGCGTAGTCAGTTGTTGGGGCGGCGGCGGCATCGTGGCGGACTCGGATTGGCAAGCCGAGTACCAGGAGTCGCTGACCAAGATCCAGGTACTGCTCAAAACCCTCGAAGGCATGTGACCCATATCCGCCACAAAAAAGCCCGCATCGCAGCGGGCTTTTTTGTCTGAGCGAAGCCTTACAGGCTCAACTCGCGATTGGATGCCTTGATGAACTCGCGCTTGAGGTCTTCATAGGTGTGCACTGCCGGAAACTGCGGGAACTCGCGGATCACGTTTTCCGGCGCATGGAACAGAATGCCGGCGTGAGCTTCGCTGAGCATGGTGGTGTCGTTGTAGGAGTCACCTGCGGCAATCACCCGGTAGTAGAGGCTCTTGAAGGCAATGACCGACTGGCGTTTGGGGTCTTTCTGACGCAGCTGGTAGCTGACAACACGATCGGTTTCGTCGGTAATCAGCTTGTGGCACAGCAGCGTCGGGAAGCCCAGCTGACGCATCAGCGGCTGGGAGAACTCGTAGAAGGTGTCGGACAGAATCACGACCTGGAAGCGCTCGCGCAGCCAGTCGACAAACTCAACAGCGCCTTCCAGCGGCTTAAGCGTGGCGATGACCTCCTGAATATCCTTCAGCTTCAGGCCATGCTCATCGAGAATGCGCAGGCGCTGCTGCATGAGCACGTCGTAGTCGGGAATGTCCCGGGTAGTGGCCTTGAGCGCTTCGATTCCGGTTTTTTCGGCGAAGGCGATCCAGATTTCCGGAACCAGTACACCCTCGAGGTCGAGGCAGGCGATTTCCACGGGCGACTCCTAGCAGTCTGAGAGAAGAGAGCCGGCACTCTAGCGAGTCCCCAAAGGCTGCGCAACGCGTCGCTTATATCGGAGAGCAGTAGTCGAACTCCTATTTAGTTATTTATCAGCATATCGGCATCTTTGTTAACATCGCCGGCCACAGAGCGCTTCAGCGCCGCCGACCAGGAAGCCTGCCCGATGAGCCCAACTTTCAATGCCGCCGAAATGGCTGCGAGCTACGCCAACAAATCCCCTCAGGAAATTCTCAAGCTGGCCTTCGAGCACTTCGGCGATGATCTGTGGATCTCCTTTAGCGGTGCCGAAGATGTGGTCCTGCTGGATATGGCCTGGAAGCTCAATAAGCAGGTCAAGGTATTCACGTTGGACACCGGCAGACTGCACCCGGAGACCTATCGCTTTCTCGAAAAGGTCCGCGAGCACTACGGCATATCCATCGAAGTGATGAGCCCGGACGCGCATAAATTGCAGGAGTTCGTGCGTGAAAAAGGCCTGTTCAGCTTCTACAAGGATGGCCACGGCGAGTGCTGTGGCATCCGCAAGATCGAGCCGCTCAAGCGCAAGCTGAGCACGGTCACAGCCTGGGCCACCGGCCAGCGCCGTGACCAAAGCCCCGGCACCCGCAGCCATGTAAACGTGATCGAAGTCGATAGCGCCTTTTCCACACCGGACAAGCCGCTGTACAAGTTCAATCCGCTGGCACAGATGAGCAGCGAAGAGGTCTGGGCCTATATCCGCATGCTAGAACTGCCTTATAACAGCCTGCATGAGCGCGGCTTCATCAGTATTGGCTGCGAGCCATGCACACGCCCAGTGTTGCCCAATCAGCATGAACGCGAAGGGCGTTGGTGGTGGGAAGAAGAAACTCAGAAAGAGTGCGGCCTGCACGCCGGCAACGTGATTGCCAAGAGTTGAAAGTCAGAGCCCGGCATTGCCGGGCTCTTTTTTGCAATCAATACGTGGGGAGGTCCACTCCCTCAAACAGCTCGTCCAACTCGCCCTTGCTATGACATTGCACAGCCTTGCTCATAACTTCTCGTGTTAGGTGCGGGGCAAACTTCTCAATAAAGTCGCACATGAATCCGCGCAGGAAGGTGCCGCGACGGAAACCAATCTTGGTCACACTCGCTTCGAACAAATCGCTGGCGTCGAGGACTACCAGGTCATTGTCGAGCTTTTCGTCTACCGCCATGCGCGCCACGATGCCCACGCCAAGCCCAAGGCGCACATAGGTCTTGATGACGTCGGCGTCGGCCGCAGTGAACACCACCTTGGGCGTCAGGCCACGATGGCTAAAGGCTTCATCCAGTTTGGAGCGACCGGTAAAACCAAACACGTAGGTCACCAGCGGGTGTTCCACCAAGGCCTCCAGGCTCAGCTTCGGCAGCTTGGTCAGCGGGTGCCCTTGCGGCACGATCACGCACCGGTTCCAGCGATAGCACGGCATCATGACCAGATCGCCAAACAGCTCCAGCGCCTCGGTAGCAATGGCGAAATCCACGGTGCCATCTGCCGCCATTTCGGCGATTTGCATCGGCGTCCCCTGGTGCATGTGCAGTGCTACTTCCGGGTACTGTTTGATGAAGCTGCTGATCACCGGAGGCAGCGCATAGCGTGCCTGTGTGTGGGTGGTGGCGATGGATAGCGTGCCTTTCTTCTCGTTGGAGAATTCCTGGGCAATTTGCTTAATGCTCTCAACCTTGCGCAGGATTTCACCTGCGGTGGTGATGATCCGCTCGCCGGCCGGCGTGACACGGGTCAGGTGCTTGCCACTGCGGGCAAATACTTCGACGCCTAGCTCGTCTTCGAGCAGTCGGATCTGCTTGCTGATGCCTGGCTGCGAGGTATAAAGGCTCTGCGCGGTGGCAGAGACGTTGAGATCGTGGTGCGCCACTTCCCAGATGTAGCGCAATTGCTGCAGCTTCATAGGTGTCCCTCAAAGCAGATAGTCGCTGGCTGAATTTCACAGCACAGCCATATAACCATATCTATGGTTTGAAATATAAAACTAGACGATTTCCAGAGCCATGCATGCCGTTCGTCTAACGACTGCCAACAGGCACGCTTAGCGATGTTGCAACATGGGCACCAAGTACACCGGCGTCTCCGAAAGCTGCAGCAAGCGCGCCGCCGTTCTCCCCAGCGGAATGTCCTGAGCAGCGCCGTGGCTATGACTCCCTACGACCAGCAGATCGACCCCGAGTTTCCGGGCTTCATCTAGGATCACCTGTGCCGGATCGCCTTGCGCCACCCGTACGTTACGGATCATTTGCATGTCTTGGTGCGCCTCCCCCATCTCGTCACAGAAGCCTTCCAGTACACGTTGCTCAATGCTGGCCATCACGGTGGCAAGCCCGTTGCTGCGTAACTCCTGCAGCGTGCTTTCATCCAGATAGGTTTGCAGGACCGACTCGGCGAACAACCCCAGCGGCTCAACAGCATGCACAACATACAACTCGGCATTGAAAGCCCGAGCCAGTGACAGTGCGTGCTGCAGCACATAAGGGGCATACAGTCCCAGGTCGGTAGCGTAGAGAATCGAGCGCAACATGATGGCCTCCCAGGCAACCCAGTAGCGGCCTTGCTGAGAGCTTAGCAGCGAGGGTAAGGGCCAGGCGTTGGCTTAAGGCTGCAACTCGTTGCTCACCCCGTGGGGCACATGCCCGGTGGCGACCACTTCGCGGGTTTTCTCGCAATGGCCTGGCTGGTCATCGAAGAACACATCGGCAGCAAAGGCCTCGAGAAAGGCTGCCTTGTCCAGGCCACCAAGGAACAGCGACTCATCGAGGCGAATATCCCATTCGCGCAGGGTGCGAATGACCCGCTCATGGGCTGGAGCCGAACGCGCGGTAACCAGGGCCGTGCGGATAGGGCAAAGGACCTCGGAAAACTCCCGCTGCAGGCGATTCAGAGCATAGAGGAAAGGCTTGAAAGGGCCGCCACCAAGCAGCTCGCGCGCAGAGGCCTTCTCGTGACTCTGGAAGGCCTCCAGTCCGCCAGTCTGGTAGACCCGCTCGGACTCGTCAGAGAACAGCACCGCGTCACCATCGAACGCGAAGCGCAGTTCGGCACTGGCCGCACGATGCGCGCCCCCGGACAGAATGGTTGCGGCGGCAAAGCCCGCATCCAGAGCGCTGCGCACATCCTCTGCGTGAGTGGAAAGGAATAGGTGGCTGCCGAATGCCGCCAGATAGGGGTAAGGGCTGCGCCCACCCACAAACGCCGCCCGGGAAATCCCCAGGCCATAATGCTGGATTGAATTGAACACCCGCAGGCCAGTGTCGGCGCTGTTGCGTGACACCAGCACAACTTCTACGCGTGCCAGCTCCAACTGAGTATTGAGCGCGAGTAGCTTCTGCACCAAGGGAAATGCATCCCCCGGGGCCAGCACCTCATCTTCGTGATCGATCTGATACTGACGATAAGCCTCGACGCCTTCGCTTTCGTAGACTCGATGGCTTTCACTCAGGTCGAACAGCGCCCGAGAGGAAATGGCCAATACCAGTTTGTCACCAAGCCCTTTGCTCATGAGCACCTCAGCTTGCGTCGATAAAGCGCAGCGCTTGCAGCAGCATGCGCATTTTGGGCAGCTCGCACCCGGCCGCGGCAGCCGCTGCCAAGGGCGCGGCATAGATAGCCTCAAGCTCCAGGGGGCGCTTATGGGCAAAGTCATGGTACATGCTCGGCAGATAGTCGGGCATGCGCTCCGTGGCCGTCAGAAGCTGACGGGGATAGTCGGCCGGCAAACTGTAGCCACAAGCGGCAGCGCCCTGCATCACCTCCTGCATGAGGTCTTCGATCAGCTGGCGGCTATCGATATTAGCCATCAGCCTCGTTGTGCCTGCATCAAGCAACACCGACAAGCCGTTATAAGGCACATTCCAGACCAGCTTCTGCCAGCGAGCGCTGGTCAGGTCATCCATCGCCGTCGACTCGATGCCTGCCGAACGAAACAGCGCGACGCCCTCCTCCACCAGACGCCGAGCGGTCTCCGATGATGCATCCGGGCCAGAGTGATAACCGAGATTGACCGCGCCCAATGCCTGGTGCTCGATAATCCCTGGGGCACTGCGGTGCGTGCAGATAAAGCACAGCCCACCCAGCAGATGCAGCGAGTCAGGCAGAAGCGGTCGCAGTTGTTCCTCCACCTGCAAGCCGTTTTGCAGCAACACAACTTTCGCGTTGGGCGCTGCCAAGCGGGCAATGAGCGGTGCAAGTTCGGCATTGGCCGTGGTTTTAACACCAACCAGCAGCCAATCGCATGGCGGCATGTCATCCGCACTATTCCAGGCTTGCACGGGCTGCAGATGCAGTTGGCCGTGAACGGCACTGTTGAGTTGAAGGCCGCGCTCGGCAATCACGGCGTACTCACTGCGCAACAGAAAGTGCACATCATGGCCGGCCCGCGCCAGCATCAGGCCGTAGAAACCGCCAATGGCACCGGTGCCAATGATTCCGATACGCGGTCGACGTGACTCCTGCATCAGGGCAACTCCTCAGGTTCTCGGGTTTGTGCCAGCTCCAGAGCCACGGAGAGTTCGTCTGGAGACAAGCGGGAGGCAATAGCGCCAAGAAATTGGCCATGCTCGATCAAAAACAGGCTGGGCAGATGAAACACCCCATAGCGCCGCACCAAGCCGCCGTTCTCAGCGGCGTCCACCCAGCACAAGCGCTCAACCGCTAACGGCATGGTTGGTAGCTTTAGCCGGGCCCAGCGGCAGCTGGCACAGCCTATGCTGGTAAATATGAGCAGGCTTCTCCCTGGCAGATCCAACAACAGGCGGTCGGCGTCGAAATCTGTCAGTTCGAGACAGGGCACTATACTGTTCGTCAGTGATGTCAAAGGCATGGCATCCGGAGTATTCGAAATGCGACGTTTTTTGCGTCACCCAAGCGACATGCCGGTAGAACTGGTTCAGCGTAAACATGCTTTTCTGCCCCGGCAGCGGCTACACAATATCAGCCTGGGCGGAGTGGCATGCAATTCCGAGAAAGGCTTTCGCAAAGGTACGGCAGTGGAGTTGCGCATCCCCCTGCTCGGCGAACAAGCGCGCTATCCGGGTGTGGTTGCCTGGTGCCGCAAGCTCAGTGAAGGCTACCTGGTGGGCATTGCTTTCATTGATGAAGAAACCCTGTTTCGTGCCCGGATGGTCGAACAGGTCTGCCAGATCGAGCACTATCGCCATCAGCGTGAACAGGAAATGGGCTGTTCACTGGAACTCGAAAACATTGCCCGTGAATGGATCTCGATGCACGCTGCCGACTTCCCTCAGGGCCATTTCCATTAGTGCGGCCATTGTCTAGCGGCCCCGGAACGCGTTAAGGTTCCCGTCCCCCGCTGCGCCCACAGATTTCGCCCGCCAGAGGCGCTCGGCTCCCGTGACCTGACGAGTACCACGATGGCTGATTTACCGATTGACGATCTCAACGTTTCCTCCAACGAAACCCTGATCACGCCGGCGCAGCTCAAGCGCGAAATCCCCCTGACCGAAGCCGCCCAGCGCACTGTCGCCAATGGCCGCCAGGTTATCCGTGACATTCTCGATGGCAAAGACCATCGCCTTTTTGTTGTGGTGGGCCCCTGCTCCATCCACGACATCAAGGCTGCTCATGAGTACGCCGAGCGCCTGAAGGTCCTCGCCGCTGAAGTGTCGGACACCCTGTTTCTGGTGATGCGTGTGTACTTTGAAAAGCCGCGCACCACCGTCGGCTGGAAAGGCCTGATCAACGATCCCTACCTGGACGACTCGTTCAAGATCCAGGACGGCCTGCATATTGGTCGCAAGCTTCTGCTTGATCTGGCAGAGATGGGGCTGCCAACTGCCACCGAGGCACTGGATCCGATCTCCCCTCAGTACCTGCAGGATCTGATCAGCTGGTCTGCCATTGGCGCCCGCACTACCGAGTCTCAGACACACCGGGAAATGGCTTCCGGTCTGTCCTCGGCCGTCGGCTTCAAGAACGGAACCGACGGCGGCCTGACCGTGGCCATCAACGCATTACAATCGGTGTCCAGCCCGCACCGTTTCCTCGGCATCAATCAGGAAGGCGGCGTATCCATCGTTACCACCAAGGGCAATGCCTATGGTCACGTTGTACTGCGCGGTGGCAATGGCAAGCCCAACTACGATTCGGTCAGCGTTGCAGTCTGCGAGCAGGAGCTGGCGAAGGCGAAAATTCGCCCGAACATCATGGTCGACTGCAGTCATGCCAACTCCAACAAGGATCCGGCACTGCAGCCACTGGTCATGGAAAACGTGGCCAACCAGATTCTTGAAGGCAACAACTCGATCGTCGGCCTGATGGTGGAGAGCCATCTGGGATGGGGCAATCAGTCTATCCCCAAGGATCTCTGCGACCTTAAGTACGGAGTTTCCATCACGGATGCCTGCATCGACTGGGAGGCCACTGAGAAGACCCTGCGCAGCATGCATAGCAAACTCAAGGATGTACTGCCGGCACGTCAGCGCACCTAGTGATAGACGCAAAAAAACGCCGGGCTATGCCCGGCGTTTTTGTCTGACGCTTTATCAATGCTTAGCTGGGTGCCGGTGACGGCGCTCCAAGTAGCGTTCGACGTAGGAGCAGGACGGAATGACCGTGTATCCCATGGACTCTGCGTACTCCAAAGCCTGTTCGGTCAGTGCGGCAGCAATACCCTGCCCGCGCAAAGCATTGGGTACGAATGTCCGGTAGATATCGAGCGTTTGCTTGCCCAGATCCATATAGGCCAGATAGGCACGATGACCATCGACAACAGTCTCGAACTGATGGCCAGCCTGATCGTGGTGAATGGACAACCCCGCGCTCATTTCATCTCCTCAACGGTTCTTAAAGCAGAACCCGTACCTTATCTATCTTTTCCAAGCGAAGAAACATTTCAGCCGACCCCGCCCCAAACTGGACACTGAGATAAACCTTTCCGTTTTCGACCTTGTGCAGCACACCCTGATAGTAAGTGCCGTCATAGGTAATGAACTGTAGCCGTTTGCCCGCATGATCGCGAAGGCTGGCAACGCTGACAAACTCATACTGCGTCTGGTTATTTTCTGGCTGAGTTTCAGCTCTGACCAGCTCGTTTGGATCCATCCGAGCGGTTTTGACGGGTTCAACCCAGGTGAAGCCCAGTGGCGATACGGCTTGATGATTGACCAACAAAACAGGTCGCAGCATAGCAATAACATCTGACTCCTCAAAAAACTGCAGCCCATCCAAAGCTGCCCCCTCACTCGGGGCAAGCTCGATGCGCAGTGCCTGCGGGTCTGCGTAATAATTTTTCAGAGCATCCAGAAGGGCAGAATCCAGGGCTATGCGCTGGGCTCGCAAAGAGCTGTCCAAATGTTCGATGGCGGTTTGTAGGTACTCATCCTTCGACAGACCAAGCTTGGCCGCACAGTACTCATTGACCCTGCGCAAGTATTGGTTGTCATTGAACTCCAGGGTAATACTCGACACCCGTGGCGGGTTTGCACGTAAATCACCTGGCTTATCCGACATGTTGGCCAGCGATAGACTGATGCGGTAATCCCCCATATCACGGGTATCGGCGTTCAAACTGAACGTCAGCGTCTGTGCGCCGGGCTGAAAGAGATAAGAGAAGTGGCTGTCTGTTTCCAGCGTCCGATAGCCCATATCCAGCAACTCATCGACGCCGATGATGCTGGAACGACCACAAGCCGCACTGGACAAGGCTGAGTACAGATTTCTTTCCTGTGGCGCGCTGTGGATCAACTCCATCAGCGGACCATGCACATCAATTTCAAGGCCTTTGAGATTGACCGCCATCTGCTCCGGAAACTTGCCTTCGGCCAGTTTTTCCTTGAATGCCAGCAGGCTTCGCAGTCCGTCGAACTTCAGTTCGGCATGGGCGACACGCACTTCATCATCGAACATCGGCAGGCGAGCTTTGAGCCCTTCTACACCGACCCTCCCATCGAACGATGAAGTAATCCCCTCATAGCTGATCAGCATAAAGGGTGAGAGCTTGGCCACCGCATCATTCATGATCGAACGCACCGATAACCAGAGGGAGACCTTGATCAGCAATGCAATCGCCAGAACAAGTACTAAACCCCACTTGATGAGCTTCGACATCCAAACATCCTTATTAGGTGAGCGTAGGCATGACTGCGGCGCGATCTTAACAAGCTGGCGTTGGGCTAGCCATGCGCTCTAGAGGGCGCGACCAAAGGTATGAATCGGCACGGCTGTATGTTTTTTAAACAGCGGGAATCCGTAATCCTGTACGCCTGAAAAAAAAGTTCTCCGACTTGCGTCGGCTCAGTTTACTTACTAAAAGTAACGGGTAGTATGTGCCCGGCTAATTTCCCGCGTTCGGGAAATTGCCTTTCATGGAAAGTCCACCTTAAGGGGAATACGATGAACAACGCTCTGAAACTCTCCGCTCTGGCCCTGGCCGCTGTTCTGGCTACCGGTTGCAGCAGCGTATCCAAAGAAACCGAAGCTCGTCTGACCGCTACTGAAGACGCTGCTGCCCGCGCTCAGGCTCGTGCTGACGAAGCCTACCGCAAAGCCGACGAGGCTCTGGCTGCCGCTCAGAAAGCTCAGATGACTGCTGACGAAGCCAACGAGCGCGCTCTGCGCATGCTGGAAAAAGCCAGCCGCAAGTAATCCTTGCTCAGGCTTTGAAAAGCCGATCCGGATTCCGGATCGGCTTTTTTATTGCGCATACAAAAAGGCCCGCCGAGAGTGCTCCTCTTCGGCGGGCCTTTGAGTTTTGCAGGTTAGATATCGAGAGGTACGTCCTGGCTGACCAAAGACTGCTGTGGGACGGCAATCTCAATCGGCAAGCCATCCTCGGCCGCTACTACCTCGCGCACCATGTCCCAGTCGAGACGCATGTTGCCGACAGCATCGTCGCGCTTGAGCAGTGTATTGATCACTGCTGTGTGTTTATCCACAACAGAAGCCTCACCGGTATCACTCAGAGGCTCATGAGCTTCCAAATAGATCTTCCCGCCACTGATACCGAACTTGTAGGGCTCGTTGATAATGCGTACGGAGGTTCCTACGGGTGCCATTTTGGCCAGTTCAAGCACATTGTGATTGAGCATGCGGAAACAACCGTGACTGACGCGCATGCCAATGCCGAACTTCTTGTTGGAGCCATGAATCAGGTAGCCGGGCGTGCCCAGGGTAAATTTGAACGGGCCAAGCGGGTTGTCCGGTCCTGGCGGTACATAGGCAGGCAGAGGATCGCCTTCCGCTGCATGCTCGGCACGAATCGAAGCCGGCGGCGTCCAACCGGGGTTGGGGGTTTTGGCGATAATCGAGGTATTGGCAATGGGTGAGCCCCAGCCTTCACGACCGATTCCGAGGGGGAAGGTATGGACTACGTTCTGCCCTTTTGGGAAGTAGTAAAGACGGTACTCAGCAAGGTTGATAACAATGCCTTCACGCGGCCCTGGCGGCAGGATGAAGCGAGTGGGCAGAATTATCTCTGCGCCTTCCCCGGGCAACCAGGGGTCAACACCGGGGTTTGCTGCGACCATTTCCAGATAGCCAAGATCATTGGCTGAGCCCAAGTCAGCGAACGTGTCCTCGTAGCGTGCCTTGACGACCTGAACCTGGCCAACAATATCCTCGCCAGGTGGCGGCATGGGCAACTCAAGAGCAGCAGCAGAGCCAGCACAAAGTAGGCTGGCGAGGCACAGTAAACGGGCACGCGGCAACATCAATAGATCCTTGCTGGCAAAGCGGTGGAAATTAGAAAGCGATTGTACACGGCTCCCGGAAAGGCAGGGAGGGATCAGGCTGGTGGCCAGACTGGCCGCTCACCGCGCCGCTGGGCATCGAGTATCTGCCGGCAGATCGGGCACAGTCGCTTGTCACGCAACTCATGACGACCAAGCTCACGCATCACTGGCGCCGCCGGCAACAACCCTCCGCAAAGCGTTCTATCGGCAAACTCGCCCAACTCGAGCTGACGAGCCACCAAATGAACCCTGGCCTCACGACAAGCGAACAGATCAAGCTGGTCGTCAGGGACAACCAGGTGATAGGCATACAGGGACCAGGGATGGCGCGGCATTCAGAGCTCCGGAGCAGGAGCGCCACGATAGCTGAAAGGCTGGAGGCGGGAAAGCGTCAGAGCAGTGGTTCCAGACTGGGCCAAACGTTGTCCAGCAATCGCTGCTGAGCCTGGGTCGTGGGATGAATACCATCAGCCTGCATCATTCCCGGCACACCGCCGACACCCTCTAGGAAAAACGGAACCCATGCCAGCTGCTGACTACTCGCCACATCTTTATATACCTGGGCAAATGCCTGGGTATAGCGCTGACCATAATTGGGCGGCAGCTGCATGCCGAGAAGCAGTACGCGGGCGCCGGCTTCGCGTGACTTCAGAGCCATGGAAGCAAGATTCTGTTGCAATTGCGCAGGCGCCTGCCCCCGCAAGCCATCATTGCCGCCCAGTTCGATAATCACGACTTGCGGCGAGTGTTGCGCAAGCAGTGCAGGCAGGCGAGAAAGCCCGCCAGCACTCGTGTCGCCGCTGATCGAAGCATTAACAACCCGATACTGGAAGCCACCTTCATCCAGCCGTTTTTGCAGTAAAAAGACCCAACCCTCTCGGGTATCCAGGCCCAAAGCCGCGCTGATACTATCGCCGACGACCAGTACGGTGCCGGCCAGTGCGCTCTGAGCCCACAACATCAGTGTCAGTGCACCACTCATCCAAATCGCACGCATTGGACTCTCCATGAGCGCAAGCATTCTTTCTGCGCGGCACCTTAGCAAAGTGGTTCCCAGCACGGAAGGCGAGCTGGCCATCCTGCAGGACCTCTCGTTCGAGCTGGCGGCCGGCGATAGTCTGGCCATAGTCGGCAGCTCCGGCTCAGGTAAATCCACCCTCCTCGGCCTTTTGGCGGGTCTCGACCTGCCCAGCTCCGGTGAAATCGAACTGGCCGGCAATGCCCTGCACACACTGGATGAAGACTGCCGCGCCCAGGTACGTGCAGAGCAGGTTGGCTTCGTGTTCCAGTCCTTTCAATTGCTGGACAACCTCAGCGCACTGGAAAACGTCATGCTGCCATTGGAACTGGAAGGCCACGTCGATGCCCGCCAGCGGGCCGGCGATCTGCTGCAACGGGTCGGACTTGCCCACCGCCTGAGCCATTTCCCTCGCCAACTCTCTGGCGGTGAACAGCAACGAGTGGCCATTGCGCGAGCGTTTGCCGCAGATCCGGCGATTCTGTTCGCTGACGAGCCTACCGGCAATCTCGACAGCCACACGGGCGAGCACATCAGCGATCTGCTGTTCCAGCTCAACCAGGAGCGTGGCACGACTCTGGTTCTAGTGACCCATGAAGAGCGCCTGGCGCACCGCTGCCGGCGCATGATTCGGCTTGAAGCCGGTCGTCTGATCGACTGCGTGGAGCCCTGATGAACCCTCGTCTGCTGCCCCTGGCCTGGCGTCAGCTACTGCGCGAGACACGTGCCGGCGAAGTGCGCGTACTCTTTTTCGCGTTGCTGATCGCCGTCGCCGCCAGTACTGCCATCGGCTACTTCAGCGCCCGTCTCAATGGCGCCATGTTGCTACGCGCGACAGAGTTTCTCGGTGCCGACCTGGTGCTCAGCGGTAGTTCCCCAGCAACCTCCGAGCAGATCGAAGCAGGCAAGCGTCTTGGCCTCGCTCACGCCCAGGTCGTAGAGTTTTCCAGTGTCATCGCCACGGACCAGGGCATTCAGCTGGCCAGCGTCAAGGCAGCCAGCAGCAGTTACCCGCTTCGGGGCGAGCTGAAGAGTGCCGCTGAACCCTACGAGGCAGAACAGGTGAGTTCCGGTCCGCAACCGGGTGAGGCCTGGGCAGAGGCTCGTCTATTTGCGGCCCTGAACCTGAATGTCGGTGACACAATTGAAGTCGGTAACCTGCCCCTGCGCCTGAGTCGGGTGCTGACCCATGAGCCAGACCGAGCTGGCGACTTCTACAGCCTGACACCCCGTGTGTTGATGCACCTGGACGATCTGGAGGCTACCGGTGTCGTGCAGCCGGGCAGCCGTGTGCGCTTTCGCGAGCTTTGGCGCGGCGATGCCCAGCCTCTGGCCGAGTATCGGAAAATCGTGGAGGACGGCGCCGCGCCTCATCAACGCCTGGAAGATGCCCGCGACGGTAACCGGCAAATCGGTGGAGCTCTGGGCCGCGCAGAGCGCTATTTAAATCTGGCCAGCCTGGCAGCGGTGCTCCTCGCCGGCGTCGCGGTGGCGTTATCTGCCAGTCGTTTCGCCGTGCGCCATTTCGATACCGGCGCCCTGCTGCGCTGCTTCGGCCTCTCGCGGCGTCAAACGCTTGGGCTTTTTGGCCTACAACTGGCCATCCTTGGTCTGCTGGCCTGCCTGTCCGGCGCCCTGCTCGGCTGGTTGGGCCAACTGGTGTTGTTCCAGTTGCTGCAAGGTTTGCTACCGCCGGGCGTGCCCGCGGGGGGCCTCACCCCCGCGCTGGCCGGTATCGCCGTAGGTTTGGTGGCACTGGCAGGCTTTGCCTTGCCGCCGCTGGCCGCACTAGGTCGCGTGCCGCCACTGCGGGTGCTGCGCCGTGACCTGCTACCGGTGCCGCCCAGCTCCTGGCTGGTCTATGGCGCTGCGCTCTTGGCGCTGGCACTGATCATGTGGCGCCTGAGCCTGGATTGGAAACTGACCCTGGCACTGCTGGGCGGCGGCTTGATCGCCACACTGCTGCTCGGTGGCCTGCTGTTGCTTGCACTCAAGGGCTTGCGCCAGCTTCTGGCACGCGCCGCCCTGCCCTGGCGCCTGGGACTGGGCCAGCTGTTGCGGCACCCGCTGGCCGCTGCCGGACAGTCACTGGCCTTTGGCCTGATTCTGATGGCCATGGCGCTGATCGCCCTGTTGCGCGGCGAACTGCTTGATACTTGGCAAAACCAGCTACCCGAGCAGGCGCCGAATCACTTCGCACTCAATGTCCTGCCTGCCGAGAAAGACGCCTTCGCCGCCCGTCTCGCAGCCCTGTCCACACACGCGCTGCCGCTCTACCCCATCGTTGCCGGACGCCTGACCCTGATTAATGGCGAGCCGGTGCAAGGCATCGTCAGCAAGGAGAGCCAGGGCGAACGCGCGGTAAGCCGCGACCTCAGTCTGACCTGGTCACAAGACCTGCCGGAAGGCAATACGCTCCTGACCGGCCAGTGGTGGCAGAGCGCGCAGACGGAACAATTACCGGGGGTCTCGGTGGAGTCCAAGCTGGCCGAAAGCCTGGGACTGCAACTGGGCGATCGGTTGACGTTCAATGTCGGCGGCATCGAGCGCGAGGCCCAAGTCAGCAGCCTGCGCAAGGTCGAGTGGGACAGCTTCCAGCCGAACTTCTACATGATCTTCCAGCCCGGTACGCTGCAAGACCTGCCCGCTACCTACCTGACCAGTTTCTACCTGCCGCCACACAGCGAACGCCAATTGGTCGAACTGGCGCGAGAATTCCCTGCCGTCACCCTGCTGCAGGTCGAGGCCCTGCTGGAACAACTACGCAGCATCATGGCGCAGGTCAGCCTGGCAGTGGAGTACGTCTTGTTGTTCGTGCTGGCAGCCGGCATTGCCGTACTGCTCGCCGGCTTGCAGGCGACCCTTGACGAGCGCCTGCGCCAAGGCGCTCTACTGCGTGCCCTGGGCGCCGAACGCAGGCTGTTGCTCAACGCCAGGCGTACCGAGTTCGGCCTGCTGGGTGCCGTCAGTGGCTTGCTGGCAGCGCTGGGTTGCGAGCTGGCCAGTTTCCTGCTCTATCGCTATGCGCTGGAACTGCAATGGCAGCCGCACCCCTGGCTGCTGGTTTTACCGCTGATCGGCGCACTGCTGGTTGGCGCAGCCGGCCTCTGGGGCACGCGCAAGGCCTTGAACGCGTTGCCACTGACCGTGCTGCGCGAGGTGTGAGGCAATAAGGTCATTGCTAGAATGGCCAACCCTTTATTACCGACCAGTACCATGAGCCGCTATCGTCCACCGCGCACCGCCGGAACACCGCTGATCACACCTGAAGGCTCGGCGCGCCTGCGCGCCGAGCTGCATGAGCTGTGGCATGTGCGTCGTCCTCAGGTAACCCAGGCCGTGAGCGAAGCTGCCGCCCTGGGCGACCGTTCGGAGAACGCCGAATACATCTACGGCAAGAAGATGCTGCGCGAGATCGACAGTCGCGTACGCTTCCTCACAAAGCGCCTGGAAAATCTCAAGGTTGTCGATAGCTGTCCCGCCGACCCGAACAAGGTCTATTTCGGCGCCTGGGTCACCCTGGAAGATGAAAACGGTAACGAGGTGCGCTACCGCATCATCGGCCCGGATGAGCTGGATCTCAAGCTGGGGCTGATCAGTATCGACTCACCGCTGGCCCGCGCCTTGATAGGCAAGGCGCTGGATGCTGAAGTAAAAGTGAACACCCCAGGCGGTGAGCAGGCGTTCTACATCACCGCCATCGACTATCCAGCCATTACCTGAGGTTGATCACGCCCTGGCGGGCCACCCGCACCAATTGTCCGATCAACTCGGCATCCACAGCCGTGGATTCGCGGCCGACCACCGCCAGGTCGTAACTGTCGCTTGGAATGGCTGCCAGCTGCTGTGCCAACGGAGCAACAAAACGGATCAGGAAATTGCGCGAAGCCGGCCAGTGCTTGGGCCAGCCGTCCAGGTTTTTCAGCAGATTGGGTTGCTGATTGCCAACCAGCAGCACATGGGGATGGCGGTTGGCCGCAGCATGCGGCAAGGGGGAGAAATGCAGATGGGCGCGTGGGCAACTCATGGTTATACAGTCTCAGCCTCATGGTCCCGCCGGACTGCGGTGGGAGGCGACACCGGCCAGCGCTTTAGCGGTATTCGCCCAACCGGGCAGCGCCCCGCAAGTTGCTCTTAAATCGGCGCTATGGGGTGCGATGCTAGAAACGCCGGTACCGCTCTGTCAAGCCAGGAGGCCGCATGCCCGAGTCGCTACGACTGTTCTTCGCCATCCCCGTGCCTTCTGCACAAGCCCGGAACATTCAGGATTGGCGACGGCAACTTCCTTGCGCCGGTAACTGGGTGCACGAGCATGACCTGCACCTGACGCTGGCTTTTCTTGGTCAGCAAGCCACAACCCGTCTGGCAGAGCTGCGCGCGGCGGCCGATCAAACTAAAAGGCAGCGCGCATTCGAGTTGCGCCTGGATCGCCTGGATATCTGGAACGACGGGCTTCTGCACCTGGCGCCCAGCCGCCCACCCATGGCTCTTTTACAACTGCAGCAGACGCTTGCGGAGCAGCTGCAACGGTGTGGATTCACGCTCGAACAACGTACCTATCGCCCGCATCTGACACTGGCTCGGCATGCCAGCGTGCCAACCAGCCCAGCAGCGTTCAGCTTCGCCTGGCACGTTGATCAATTCGCTCTGTTCAGCTCCAACTCCGCGATGATCGGCCCTCGTTACCAGCAGATCGGCACCTGGCCACTGGCCTGACTGTTTCTCCCGGTAACACCCGTAGTGGCTGATAGAGCCCAGCCGCTGCGCGGCTTGCGCCACAAACGCCCGTTTAGAGCCATTGTTCGAAATGCTCAGGTTCTGGCACAGATCCTGCCAAACCCCATGTCGCTGAAGTTCCACTTCCAGGATGGGTGTGGATGGCTAAGCGCATGGAGGATCACTGCCTATCACCGTTCGAGAGCGCCCCATGAATAACAAGAAAACACTGCTCGCCCTCTGCCTCGGTTCCAGCCTGGTATTGTCGGGTCAGGTCGAAGCAGGCCTGTTCGGCTCCACCGGCTACACCAAGACCAAATACCCGATCGTCCTGACCCACGGCATGCTTGGCTTCGACAGCATCCTCGGCATCGACTACTGGTACGGCATTCCGTCCGCACTGCGTTCCGATGGTGCCAGCGTCTACATCACCGAAGTCAGCCAGCTGAATACCTCCGAGCTGCGCGGCGAAGAACTGCTCGAACAGGTCGAGGAAATCGCAGCCATTAGTGGTAAAGGCAAGGTCAATCTGATTGGCCATAGTCACGGCGGCCCAACTGTTCGCTACGTAGCAGCCATTCGGCCTGACCTGGTCGCTTCGGTCACCAGTGTCGGCGCGCCGCACAAAGGCTCTGACACCGCCGACTTCCTCCGCCAGATTCCGCCGGGCTCGGCCGGTGAGGCGCTGCTGGCGGGCATCGTCAATGGCCTGGGCGCGTTGATCAACTTCCTCTCCGGCAGCGCCAGCACCTCGCCGCAGAATGCCCTGGGCTCGCTCGAGTCTCTCAACAGCCAGGGCGCTGCGGCGTTCAATGCCAAGTACCCACAGGGCATTCCCACCAGCGCCTGTGGCGAAGGGGCCTACAAGGTCAATGGCGTCAGCTACTACTCATGGAGTGGCACCAGCCCGCTGACCAATGTGTTTGATGTGAGCGACCTACTGCTGGGCGCCAGCTCCCTAACCTTCGATGAGGCAAACGACGGTCTGGTCGGTCGCTGCAGCTCTCACTTGGGCAAGGTAATCCGCGATAACTACCGGATGAACCACCTCGACGAGGTCAATCAGGTTTTCGGCCTGACCAGCCTGTTCGAGACCGATCCGGTGACTGTCTACCGCCAGCAAGCCAACCGCCTCAAGCAAGCCGGCCTCTGAGCCAGATATCGGGGCCTGCGGGCCCCGAGCACTTTCCACTCGACGAGTCCCGCCGTGAACAAAGCGCTATTGCTCGCCACGCCCCTGCTGATTGGGGCCAGTGTCGCCACCACCTTCTATTTCAACCCGCTCGAGCGCCACACGCCTGAAGCCAAGGCGCCCATGCTCAGCGCTCAAGACGAGGCCCAGGCTGCCATCGCAACGACCGCCGAAGCGCGCCCATCTGCGCCGCAGGCAGTCGCCAATACTCCGCTACCGCCCTCCTTTGCCGGCACCCAGGTCGATGGCCAGTTTCGCCTCGATGACAGTGGTAACTTGCTGATCAGCATGGATATCCGGCGCATCTTTGATTATTTCCTCAGCGCCTATGGCGAGGAGAGCCTGAACACCAGCATCGCTCGACTGCAAGCCTACATTCAGCACCAGCTGCAGGAGCCGGCCGAGAGCCAGGCACTGGCCTTGCTGGCGCAGTACCTCGATTACAAGCGCCAATTGATACAGTTGGAGCAGGATCTGCCGCAAATGGCCAACCTGGATGCCATGCGCCAGCGCGAGCAGGCCGTGCAGGCCCTGCGTGCGCGACTGTTCAGTTCCGAAGCACACCAGGCATTTTTCGCTCAGGAAGAGGCTTACAACCAGTTCACCCTTGAGCGCTTGGCCATTCGACATGACGCCGATCTCAGCGATGAACAGAAAGCCGATGCACTGGATCAGCTGCGCGCGGGCCTGCCAGAAGACATGCAGGCGCTGCTGGTGCCGCAATTACAAAGTGAGCTGCGCCAGCAAACCGCTGCTTTGCAAGCCAATGGTGGTAATAGCGAGCAGATTCGCCAGCTGCGCCTGCAACTGGTCGGTGCCGAAGCCACCGAGCGCCTGGAGTCGCTCGATCGGCAACGGCAACAGTGGCAGAAACGCCTCAGCGATTATCGTAAGGAGAAGGCCGAGCTCGAAGCCAATAGCGGCCTCAGCGTTGAAGACCGACAAAAAGCCCTGCAACGTCTGGCCGAAGAGCGCTTCGACGAGCGCGAAAGGCTGCGCCTGGACGCGGCCGAGCAACTGGCCCAGACCCGAGAAAAGCCCTGAGCACAAAAAGGCCCGCAATGCGGGCCTTTTTTATTCATGGCTACCGTTATTGACGCGAAATCAGACGGTCTAGAGACAGCTTGCCGGCGCCTTCGATCATCAGCACGGCGCTGATCAGGCCGAGGATCATGGCGTACTCATAGCCATTGTTGGTGATGAAGAAGCCATTGGCCCAGTGGACGGCAAACATGGCTACCAGCATGGACACCAGCAGCGACAGCGCCGCAGGACGAACCAGCAGACCGACGACCAGCGCCAGGCCACCAAAGAATTCGGCGCTACCGGCCAGCGCGGCCATCAGGTAGCCGGGCGTGATACCGATACTTTCCATCCACTGGCCTACGCCCTCCAGGCCGTAGCCACCGAACCAGCCAAATAGCTTCTGCGCGCCGTGGGCGGCAAAGGTCAGGCCGGTCACCACGCGCAGCAACGTAATGCCGTAACCGGCGGAGGAAGACATCAGGGATTTGATCAGGTTGTTCATGTGCCAGGTCCTTCAGGTGAGTAGTGTTGGTGAGGCACATGCTATTCGAATTAATCGATACTAAAAGCGCATTTTTGCGCTAATTCAAATCGAATTATTCGATTTACCTGTTCTTTGCGCGGGTGGGCTCCAGCAAAAAGCGCTCACGATCATAGGCAAGATAGTATTTGTTCACGCTATTCACATAGCTGGCGACGCCCAGGCCCATTTTCTCCATGGCCACACGTTCGACCTGGAAGAACCACTGGTTGGGGTTGAGGCCGCGCCTGCGCGCCTCAGCTCTCAGGCTTTGCACCCGCTGCGGCCCCATGTTGTAGGCCGCCAGAATAAAAGCCCTGCGCTCAACATCATCGATCTGGTGGCTGGCGAAGAACTCGCGGCGGATACGGGCCATGTAGCGCGTCGCCGCCAGCACATTGTTGTCCAGCCCCTGGATATTGCCGACCCCTACGCTGCGCGCGGCGCCGGGGGTGACCTGCATCAGCCCGGTAGCACCGGAGGCTCCGCGTGCAGCCGGATTGAGCGTGGACTCCTTGTAGGCCATCGCGGCCAGTTGCAGCCAGTCCAGATTCTGCTCCTCGCCATGCTTCTGCAGCACAGCCCTGACACGCTCCAGGCGCTGACGATCTGCCTGCCCCAGCGGATTGCGCACCTTGTAGGAGCGCCGATAGACACGCTGGAAGGCCGAATCCACGTCATCGGGCATCCGGTAGCTGGCGAGAAAACGGTCGACGCTGGCCCGCAGCATCGGTGCATCACGCCGCACGAACCAGCTCATTTCCCCCGCCTTGCTGAGCACCAGATGGCGCTCGATGCGCAGCCTGGGCATGACCTTGAGCCAGCGCTCGGCAATCGGCAGTTCGACAGCGGTCCAGGGATAGATACCGGCCTGGACCATCTCCAGTACATCCTCCACCGCCAGGCTGCTGTCGGCCCACTCCACCACGATTGGCGGCTGCTTGCGTTGCGCCAGACGCTGGTTGACCTCGCGCAGCGCTTCACCTGCGGCGCTGCCCAACGGCAGTGCCAGGCTGCGCCCGGCCATATCGTCCAGCTTGCGGTAATGCCGGTTATTGCGGTTGCCGACCACTACCAGCTGTACATCGCTGCGAATGGCCTGGCTGGCACTGACGCCCATGCCGGGATGCACATCGATCAGCTCCCCCGGCGCGACGACATCACCCTCACCCTTTTGCAGGGCGGCAAGCAGTTGGTCCTTGGCCTTGGGGATGATCCTCATGCGCAGGTTGCGACCATCTCGGGCATTGCGATTGAGGTACTGCTCGAATGCCCGCAGACGGTGATATTCGACGCCGATGGCCTGGCCCTTGACCTCGCCCGAGCTGTTACGGCTCTGGTTGACCAGCACTCGCAGTTCGCCACTCTTGCGAATCTGCGCCAGGTCGCGCTGCTTGCTCACTTGCGCCGGGTGCTCGCCCAAGCCGCTGAGGCGGGCATGGGCCGGCAACACTGCCAGGCAGCAGAGCAAAAACAGCAGCGTGCGAATCATCCAGCCTCCGGGGGGCGCCAGGTCATGAGCAGACCCGAGCGACTAAGAGCATCCCGCCGACAGATGGTTCCAGCGCGCGGGGCGCGGAGCCTCGCACAAGGTGCTTCAAATGGCCAGCTCATGCTGACAAAGAGCATTAATAGACATATGCAAGCATCTGTATTTGATTGTTTTATTGATAAAAAGCCGGCTTTGCTATGCTGCCGGCTCAACCACTGAGGTAGCACCATGCAACTCATCGACATCGGCGTCAATCTGACCCACCCCAGCCTGGCTCGGGAGCGTGATGCGGTGCTCGCCCGCGCTTACGAGGCCGGCGTCTGCCAACTGGTGCTGACTGGAACCAGCCTGGAGGAAAGCGAGCAGGCGCTGCATTTCTGCCAGGAACTGGATGAAACCGGCAGCCGATTGTTCAGTACCGCCGGGGTTCATCCGCACGACGCTAGCCAGTGGAATACAGAGAGTGCCCGGCAGCTGCGCGACCTGCTCAGTGAAGCGCCAGTACGTGCCGTGGGTGAATGCGGGCTGGATTTCAATCGCGACTTCTCGCCGCGACCGCAGCAGGAAAAGGCCCTGGAGGAACAGCTGGCTCTGGCTGTGGAGCTTCAGTTACCGGTGTTCCTGCATGAGCGTGATGCCAGTGAGCGCCTGGTGGCCATCCTCCGCCAGTTCCGCGACCAGTTGCCGGCCGCCGTGGTGCACTGTTTCACCGCCGGCAAGGACAGCCTGTATGCCTATCTCGATCTCGACCTGCATATCGGCATTACTGGCTGGATCTGCGATGAGCGCCGCGGCACCCACCTGCATCCGCTGATGCGCGACATCCCCGCGGGGCGCCTGATGCTGGAGAGCGACGCGCCCTACCTGCTCCCCCGCAGCCTGCGACCCAAACCGAAAAGCGGGCATAACGAGCCGGCCTTTCTCGGTGAGGTATTGCGCGAGGTCGCACTGCACCGCGGCGAAAGCCAGGAGAGCCTGGCCGCGCACAGTACGGCTACGGCCCGGGCCTTCTTCGACCTGCCACAGATCGAGACTTAATCGAACACCGTGGTGGTCTGCCGGCTCAGCGCCAGCAACTGGCCATCTTTGGTCCACAGCCGCGCCGCGATGTGGCCATAACCATCGAGGGCGTGCTCGATCTCGGCCTGGTACAGGCACCAGTCGTGGGTGGTGAGGCTGGGTAACGGATGGACGAACTCGATGGTCCAGGTCAGCGAGCTGCCCGGTGCATGGGACTTCAGGTGGGACAACACCGCCGGCGGCCAGGCATCCACCAGTGCCAACAGATGTGCTTCGCTGACCCGGTCATGGCTCACGTCACTGCGCAGGCGCACCCAGCCGCCCATATGGCGCGATGGCGTGTTGCTGAACGGCATGCCGCCCTGCCCCCAGCGCATGGCCAGAAAGCGTGTGAACTCTGGGGTGACACCAGCCAGATAAGGCAACTCCTGGCACTCTTCCACGGCCTTCATCGCCGGCGCCGGTTCGGCCTCGACCTGGACCGCGGAACGACGAGACGCACCGAAACTGCCCTGGGCGATGGCCACCACCTCGCCGTTTTGTACCGCACGACCGAGCATCTGGCTGACGGATTTGCCTTCGCGCAGCACTTCAACCTCGAAGGCTACCGCCTCCCCCATCAGCATGGGGCCGACAAAGGTGATGGACAACGAGCGTACCGGGCGACCGGCCGGCACCTTGAGCCGCATGGCTTCATACAGCATCGCCGCCACCAGGCCGCCGAAGGTCGCTCGCCCCTGCCCCCACAAGGGCGGGACGACGACATGCTGAGGGCGGGTATGTACGGCGTGGATCAGTTCAGCGAAGGTCATGCGCAATCTCCTTTCAGGCAGCTGCAAGCTTAGTGAAAAGCAGTCGCACACGGGAGGGACTATGCGGCCAAATCAGCGCCGGAAATGCTCTGTAATGAGCTCAGGACGCGGAAAGTTTCAGGGCCAATTCGGCCAGGCACTCATCCGCCTGTCGTTCCGCAGCGAGCAATTCGACCTGCCAGTGTTGGACGCACGGCAATAGATCCGCCTCACTCTGAACGCGAAGCAGCCATTGCAGATGGTCGTGCCAGTCACCCAGCGCACCCTGAGCCTGGCGCAAGGCCCGCAGGGTCGATGCGCTCAGCTCGCTGTAGGCCGGCCAAGCCTCGGCACAGTAGCGCAGGCGCTTGATCAGCAGGCGCAGGCGATGCCGGTCATGGCTCGGATCACGCAAGGCGGCAGTCAATTTGCGTACCTGCCTGGCCAGATTGCGGCGTACCTGCTTGGCACCGGCTTGCCATTGGCCATCACGGTGGGCATCGCGGCAATCCTGAGGCCAGTCGTCGAGACGGATCTGCAGGCGCTGCAGCGGCACACCGGCGAGCAGTTGCGCATAGCCGTCGTCACGTTCAGCCAGACGCCGCTGCGCCGCCTCGCTCTGGCCCAGGCGGCGCAGCTCGGCCGCCAGGACTTCCAGATCACGCAGTGGGCCGCTGGCCTTGCCCAACGCGCCTGCGCTCTGCTCCAGCGCGGCACAGAGCGGCTCCTGGCGCAATGGACGCAACAAGCTACGCAAGCGGCGGACGGCGATGCGCAGCTCATGCAGGGCCTCGTCATCCGTACGCGCCTGCATGCGGGCACAACAGGCGTACAGACGCATCTGCAACTCGATGATGCGCCTGTTGAGTCGAATGTCGAATGCATTCATGCCTTTCTCCCTCCTGATGACCGCCAGGGTAATTCACTGCGCAGGCGTTTCAGGCTGGCCGCAAGCCTCTCTGGCTCGGCCTGTGCGCCGGCATAGCGCTGTGCCTCGAAGGCCCTGGCAAATTCATCCAGTGCCTGCGCCTGGCGTGGCAACAGCGTCGCCGCCCGCGCGCTAAAGTCACGCACGCCTTCGCCCTTGCCGCGATGCAGGCCATAACGGGCCAGCAGCGACTCGAAACGGCGTAGCTGTCGCTGCAACGGGTCGCGCTCCCGCCGCCAGGGCTTGAACAGCCACAAGGCTACCAGCCCCAGTGCCGCCGCTCCGCAGCCCAGGAGTACCAGTGCCAGGCGTTGCCAGTCCAGCGTGCCGAACCAGCGTTTCAGCAACCCCAGCTGCTGCTCGCTGCGATAACCGAGCACCCAGCGCTGCCAGTTGTAGTTGACGCTATCCCAGGTCAGACGCAACTCGTTGAGCCACTCCAGATGGCGGTAGCGCAGCGGTGAAAAGGGAGAGTCATCGAGAAAGCCATCCTCTTCGGCCAGGGCTTCTTCCAACCCCATCTCGATACGCTCCGGCGCCACCTGGAACGTCGGGTCGACGCTGACCCAGCCGCGCCCTGCCAGCCAGTACTCGACCCAGGCGTGGGCATCGTACTGGCGCACCGCCAGGTAATTGGCTGACGAGTTGAACTCGCCACCCTGGTAGCCCGCCACAACCCGCGCCGGAATGCCCGCGGCGCGCAGCACGAAGGTCATGGCGCCGGCATAGTGGGCGCAAAAGCCGCGCCGGGTGCGGAAGAGAAACTCATCGATACTGTCGAGTCCCACGGGCGGTGGCCTGAGGGTGTAGACGTAGGGTTGCTGGTTGAAGTGCTGCAGCAGCGCCCGTACCAGCGCCTCGTCGTCGCCATGCTCACGGCGCAGCTGTGCGGCCCATTGCCGCGCGCGCGGATCGCCGTCCTTGGGCAACTGCAGGCTGCTGCGCATGACGCCCCTGGGCAGCTGTTCCTCGCGCACGGCCGCCGGCCAGGACTGCACTTCGTACATCAGGCTCTGCAGCACCGGACGCGACTGTTGCAGACGAAAGTCGCTCATCTGCCGGGTATTGGCCAGGTTGGTCTGCCCCACATCGAGGGCGAACAGCCAGGGCTTGCCACTGGGCTGCATGATGATGCTGTAGGACAACGCCTCACCCTGCTTGCGCCACTGCGGCGCGGCCGATTGCTGCGCGCCCCAGCCTTGCGACCAGCGCCGACCATCGAAGTGATCCAGGGTCAGGGCACGCCAATACAGCTCGCTGCGCGGCGGTGGCGCACCCTCGAAGCTGGCGCGGAAGGCCAATTCCGGCGAGCGACTGAGCTCGGCCACATCGGCCGGCGCCATGCTGTCCGACAGGCCTGTGATGCCCCGCTGCGGTGTCGGCAGGCTCCATAGCGGGCCCAGGCGCGGAAAGAACAGGAACAGCACCAGCATCAGCGGTACTGCCTGCAGCATCAGGGTGCCAGCCAGCCTCAGCGTCGCCAGCGGACGCGTGGCCAGGCTGCTCTGCTGCAGTCCGATCAGTGCCGCCAGCAGCGCGGTAATCGGCAGCAGGCTATACAGCGCCGCCAACAGGCCGTCATCGAACAGATAGCCGACCACCACGACGAAGAAGCCGAGGAAGATCAGCACCAGCGCATCGCGGCGGTTACGCAGTTCCACCAGTTTGAGGATGAAGGCCGCGACCAGCAGCACCGCCCCGGCATCCAGACCGATCAGGCTGCCACGGGACAGGAACACCCCTGCGGCCGTGGCCAGCATCAAGCCCGCGCGTGCCAGACCGTTGGGGAAACCGGCGCGCATGCGAAACACCTGCACGCGCCAGCCGGCACAGAACAGCCAAAGTACGGCAAGCCAGGGCGGCAGGTGCAACAGCAACGGCAAAATCACCAGCACCTGGGCCACCAGCAGCCAGGTCAGGGCTATGCGAGGAATACCCGGCGCAACGCTCATGGCCGTTCTCCATAGAGTGCCAGGGCTCGCAGGCAGGCCTCGCGATGGGTGTCGCCATAGTCCGGCGAACGCTCGAAACCGGGCAGGCGCAGGCCATAAGCCTGCTGGCGGGCATCCAGTTGCAGCACCCAGTGACACAGCAGCGACAGGCGCGCCTCGATGTCGCCGCCCAGCGCCTGGAAATCCAGCCACAGATCGCGCCCGCTCAATGCGGCGAAATCCTTGACCAGCAGGCCCTGGCCGCGAGAAAAGGCCTTCCAGTGCAAACGCCGGCGCGAGTCGCCCGGCTGATAGCTGCGCAAACCCTGGTAGTCATCAGCGCCCTGCCCGCTGGCGCGAAGTCCCTCTTCCTCGTCATCGTCGCCGCCTCCCGCAGCCAGGGGCAGATCACCCTCCAGCGGGCGCGGGTAGACCAGTACGGCCTGATCCAGGTCGACCCAGCTCCAGGCCACCAGAATGCCCAGCGGAAAGCGGCTCTCCACCCGCATGCGCTGCGGGCGAAGCCAGCCACGACGCAGGGTCGGCAGGCCGAGCTCGCATTCGCTCTCGCCACCTGCCGGGACATCCTGAACCTGTAGAGGCTGCTCCGGCCAGCCCAGGGCGATGGCCTGGTGCGGGTGCCCGGCACTCTCCAGGCGCACCCGAAAACGCGCCGGCTCGCCGAGAAATACCGCACCGCTGGCGCCGGCCTTGAGGATCAGGCCGCTGAAGTTGCGATAGGTGTGCAGGATGGCGATCACGAAAATCGCCGCCAGCAGAAAGGTCAGGCCGTAGGCCAGGCTGTTTTCGTAGTTGATCCCGGCCAGCAGCATCAGTACCAGCAGCACGGTAAAGGCCGCCCCGACCCGATCCGGCATGATGAAGATGCGCCGCTGGTTCAGCTGAACCTGCGACGCTGCCGGAATGCGTCGGGCGATCCAGTTGCGCCAACGAGCCTTGAGCGTCATCAGACTGCCGCCACCTCGCGCAGCAGCCATTGCACCAGCGTGCCGCCGCCATGCCCGGCCGGGTCGGCCCGCTCGCGCAGACGGTGCCCCACCACCGCCGGCAACACGGCCTGCACATCCTCGGGAATCACATAGTCGCGATGGGCCAGGAAGGCCCAGGCCCGCGCGGCTGCCAACAACGCCAGGCTGGCGCGTGGTGACAGGCCCCAGGCGAACTGCGGCTCGCTGCGCGTCGCCTCGACCAGGCGCAAGACGTAATCCACCAGCGCATCACTGGCGCGCACCTGGGGGATCAGCGCCTGGATGGCGGCCAGTTCGGCATGATTGAGCAACGGCTCCAGGCGCGGCAGCAGATCTCGCCTCGCCTCGCCCAGCAGCAGCGACTTTTCCGCCGCCCGCGCCGGGTAGCCCAACGACAAACGCATGAGGAAGCGATCCAGCTGCGACTCCGGCAACGAAAAGGTGCCGCCGGAGCTGACCGGGTTCTGCGTGGCGATGACGAAGAAGGGTTCCGGCAGCGGCCGCGTGGCCCCCTCGATGGTCACCTGGCCCTCCTCCATGGCTTCCAGCAGCGCGCTCTGGCTCTTCGGTGTGGCGCGGTTGATTTCGTCCGCCAACACCAGTTCGGCGAAGATCGGCCCAGGATGGAAGACGAATTGCCCACTGTCCTTATCGAACACCGAAGTGCCGAGAATGTCGCCCGGGAGCAGGTCCGAGGTGAACTGGATGCGCTGGTAGGAAAGCCCCAGCACTCGCGCCAAGGCCTGGCTCAGGGTGGTTTTGCCCATGCCGGGCAGGTCCTCGATCAGCAGATGACCACGCGCCAGCAGACAGGTCAGCGCCAGGCGCACCTGATGATCCTTGCCCAGCACTACCTGGTTGATCGCATCCAGACAGGCATCCATCTTCGGCCGCATCACAGCTCTCCAGCGGGTAAAAGTCCGATCCTACTGATAGCCGGAGCATCGGCAAAGCCATCGCAATCTTTGCTGACGAATCTGTCGCAGAGCTGACGGGAGTCAAGATGGCTTCTCGTCCAGGCCTTACTGTTGATACCGAGACTTCAGCTGGGAGGCCACCATGAACGCTCCACCGCGCACTCACTGGCACGCCTTGCCCGCCGCCGAAAGCCTGGAGCGCCTGTCCAGTCATCCTGCCGGCCTGGACAGCGGCGAAGCGGCCAGACGCCTGGCAGAGCATGGCCAGAACCGCCTGCCGCAACGCCCCGGCAAAGGTCCGCTGCTGCGTTTTGCGCTGCAGTTCCACAACCTGCTGATCTATGTGCTGCTCATCGCGGGCGTGGCGACCATGCTGCTGGGCGAGTGGGTCGACAGCAGCGTGATCTTCGCCGTGGTGTTGATCAACGCCGCAGTAGGCTTCGTTCAGGAAGGCAAGGCCGAACAGGCCATGCACGCAATCCAGAACATGCTCACGCTGAAGGCGCGGGTACGCCGCGACGGCCAGGTGCTGCACATCCCCGCTGAGGAACTGGTACCGGGCGACCTGGTTCTGCTCGAGGCCGGCGATCGGGTTCCTGCGGACCTGCGGCTTCTCGAAGCCCGCGACCTGCGCATCGAGGAGGCGGCACTGACCGGCGAATCGGTTCCGGCAGACAAATTCACCGCCGCCGTCCACATCGAAGCCAGCCTGGGCGACCGCGGTAGCATGGCCTACTCCGGCACTCTGGTCAGCGCCGGCAGCGGCACGGGCCTGGTGGTGGCCACCGGAGCGCATACCGAACTTGGTCGCATCAATCACCTGCTGGGCCATGTAGAAAGCCTACAGACACCTCTGCTCGCCGACATGGCGCGTTTTGCCCGACAACTGACGCTGATCATCCTGGCCCTGGCAGCCGTAACGTTCATATTCGGCACCCTGGTACGCGACTATTCCAGTGAAGACATGCTGTTGGCCGCCGTTGGCCTGGCCGTGGCGGCGATTCCGGAAGGCCTGCCGGCGGTGCTGACCATCATCCTCGCCCTCGGCGTGCGCCGCATGGCCGGCCGCAGCGCGATCATCCGCCGCCTGCCAGCAGTGGAAAGCCTCGGCGCGGTCACCACCATCTGCTCGGACAAGACCGGCACCCTGACCCGTAACGAAATGACCATACAGCAGGTATTCACCGGCGAGCATCGTTATCAGGTCGACGGCATCGGCTATGCCCCACTGGGCAGCGTGTACTGCGATGACGGCCAACTCTGCGCACTGGACAGCGCCGATGATCTGCGTGAATTGACCCGCGCCGGTCTGCTGGCCAACAGCGCCAGCCTGCATCTGTGCGACGAACAGTGGTGCATCACCGGTGACCCGACCGAAGCGGCACTGCTGACGCTGGCCGGCAAGCTGGCGCTGAACCCGGAGCGAGAGGCCGCCAATCTACCCCGCGTCGATAGCATTCCGTTCAGTTCCGAACGGCGTTGCCTGGCCAGCCTGCACCACGATCATGGGGGGCACGGCCTGATCTACATGATCGGTGCGCCCGAGCGTCTGCTGGAGGTGTGCAATCGCCAGTGGCAGGGCGGTAGCGCCAAACCGCTCGATCCAGGCCTGTGGCAACGACACTTGGATGAAGGTGCCAGCCAGGGTTTGCGCATGATCGGCCTGGCCATGCGCCCGCTGGGGCGGCCACAAAGCCAGCTGGAATATGCCGACCTGGACGGCGACTTCATCCTGCTCGGCCTGGTGGGCATGATTGACCCTCCGCGCGAGGAAGCCATCCGCGCCATTGCCGAGTGCCACCGCGCCGGTATCGGGGTAAAGATGATCACCGGTGACCATGCCGCCACCGCCGCTGCCATTGCACGGCGTCTGGGGCTGGGCGGCGCCGCGCCGCTGACGGGCGCCGAGATTGACCAGCTCGACGATGCGGCGCTGGAGGCACGGCTGGCCGACACCCATGTGTTTGCCCGCACTGACCCAGGCCACAAGTTGCGTCTGGTCGAACGGCTGCAGGCCAGCGGCCAACGCGTTGCCATGACCGGCGATGGCGTCAACGATGCTCCCGCGCTGAAACGTGCCGATATCGGCATCGCCATGGGCATCAAGGGCACCGAAGCAGCTCAGGAGGCTTCGCAGATGGTGCTGGCTGACGACAACTTCGCCACCATCGCTCATGCGGTGGAGGAAGGCCGTACTGTCTACGACAACCTGAAGAAGTCGATCCTGTTCATCCTGCCCACCAACGGCGGCCAGGCACTGGTGCTGCTGATGGCCATCGGGCTGGGCTTGACGCTGCCAATCACGCCGTTGCAGATCCTCTGGGTGAACATGGTCACCGCGGTGACACTCGCCCTCGCCCTGGCCTTCGAGCCTGCGGAAAACCAGCTGATGCAACGCCCACCGCGCGATCCCAGAGCGCCGCTGCTGTCCGCCAGGCTGCTGTGGAAAATCAGCTACGTATCGCTGCTGCTGACCATCGCCAGCCTCAGCCTGTTTCTCCTGGCGCAACGCTGGGGCTGGTCTGTGGAAATGTCCCGCACCCTGGCCGTCAATGCGCTGGTCGCCGGTGAAGTCGGCTTTCTCTTCACCACCCGCCGCCTGCACGGCCCAGCGCGCTTCGACCACGCCAGCAATCCGATGGTGTGGGCCATGGTGAGCTGCATACTCCTGCTGCAGGCAGCCTTTACCTATTGGCCGCCACTGCAAAAGCTGTTCGGCACCGTACCGCTGGCGTTTTCGGCCTGGGGCCTATGCCTGGGTGTGGCGCTGCTCGTCTGCGGGCTGACTGAGTTGGAAAAGCGCCTGAGTGGATTCAGGGCCTGAGCAGCGCAAACGTCTCGGTGGTGCGACAGTAGTGGCTGCCACCGAGACGCCCGACCAGGTCGAGACGCTGTGGATCGAGACGGCCCTGCTCATTCAGCACCGCATCGTCGATATGCGCCAGCAGCACCTCGGCGAAGATCAGATGGCAATTGGGCTGTTGTGCCGGATAGGGCTGTATCTGCGCCACTCGGCACTCGAAAACCACCGGGGCACCGCTGACGCGCAAGGCGCTCACCCGCTCGGCCGGCACCCCGGCAATGGCGCAGTGCTCGAACTCGCTGACGCCGTGGGCCAGCACTGCCGCCGACGCATTCATCGCCTCTGCCTGAGCGTGACTGACCAACTGAATGACCAGTTCGCCACTGTCCTGGGCATTGCGCAGGGTGTCTTTCAGACTGCCATCATCACGGCTGCCGACGTTCACCATCAGCGTCGGCGGCTCATCGCTGATCACCTGAAAAAAACTGAAAGGTGCAAGGTTGTCCCGGCCTGAGGCTGAGCGCGTCGATACCCAGGCGATCGGTCGCGGAGTAACACTGGAGGCCAGCCAGCGGTAAGCCTCCAAGGGCGACAAGGTGGTGAAATCCAGTTGCATGGTATTTAGCGCCCGGCGCGGGATTCGCGAATGTAAAAACGCGCTTTCTCCGCGTTTTCGGTGCAGCTCTGATAACCCTCGAACTGCTGCGAGGTCTTGGCCGTCGTCAGCAAAGCCAGCGCCTTGGAGTAACTCACGGTGCCGGCGAAACCTTCGGCCTTGGCGATGTCCAGTTCGCGCCAGGCCGCATCCAGTTGATTGGCACAGCTGTCGCGGTAAGCCGTTTTCCCGGCACAACCGGCCAGGGCAAAAGCCGAAAACATCAGAGCGGCGATTCTTGTCATGGTGTTCTCCAGAGATGGGGTGGCGACTTTGATTGGCGATCCGCAGCAAAGTGCCCTGCGCGCCGCAGTCTAACAGCCAAGGTTGGCGCAGTGGCTCTAGGCGGGTATGTTCGAGAGGTTTTTCCGGGGGATTTATATGAGCAAGCGAGTAGCACTGGTATTGGGCTCCGGCGGAGCGCGCGGGTATGCGCACATCGGCGTGATCGAGGAACTGGAAGCCCGCGGCTATGAGATCGGCTGCATTGCTGGTTGCTCCATGGGCGCCGTGGTTGGCGGCATCTACGCCGCCGGCAAGCTGGGCGAGTACCGCGAGTGGACGGAAAGCCTGGACTACCTGGACGTGCTGCGCCTGCTCGACGTCAGCTTCCGCCTGGGTGCCATTCGCGGCGAGAAGGTGTTCGGCAAGATCCACGAGATCGTCGGCGAGATCGATATCGAAAGCCTGGCGATTCCCTATACAGCGGTCGCCACCGACCTGACCAACCAGCAGGAAATCTGGTTCCAGGAAGGCTGTCTGCACAAGGCCATGCGCGCCTCCGCGGCCATCCCCAGCCTGTTTACTCCGGTAACCCAGGGCTCGCGCATGCTGGTCGATGGCGGCCTGCTCAACCCGCTGCCCATCGTGCCGGTGGTATCCAGCCACTGCGACTTGATCGTCGCGGTCAACCTCAACGCCCTCAACCAGAAGCACTACCAGCTGCCGGTGATCGAACGGCCGGCGGCGATCAAGGGCAAGATCGACCATCTGATGGGCTCGCTCAGCGCCCGCCTACCCTTCCTGCGCCGCGAAACCGATGAGGAGGAAGAAGGTGAAGCCATGCTGGCACTGGAAAATCCCTGGGTCGAAACCAGCCAGCCAAAGCCTGCCCCCAAGGAGGAAAGCGCGCCCAAATCCGCCAGCGACTCGCAGGTGGTGGGTGCGGTCGGTCCGGCTTCGCTGCTGGAACTGGTCAACCAAAGCTTCGAGGTCATGCAGACGTCTCTGGCTCAGTACAAGATCGCCGGCTACCCGCCGGATATCCTGATCAACGTACCCAAGCGGGTATGCCGCTTCTTCGAGTTCCACAAGGCGCCGGAGTTGATCCAGCTCGGTCGACAGATTGCTGCCGACACGCTGGACAAGTACGAGCAGGAGCATGGTTAAGCGCGGCTTCTGCCCACCTCTCACGCTTCAACCTGAAACAAAAAGGCCCGCGACTCTGACGAGAGGCGGGCCTTGTTCAGCCGTGGGCGAGCGAATCGGTTACCGCTCGATCACATCCAGTTCCGACTGCTCTTCATGCATGTCACCAGCGCCAAGTCCACCCAGGCCTGAGCCTGTGGTGAATGCCATCGCGACAAACTCCTCGACCGTCATCGACTTGCCGTTGAAATCCACCTTGTCATCGGCGTAGTGCAGTGTCGAAACGATGCTGTCGCCCTCCAGCCTGGCCAACTCGGTGGCCTGTGCCATGCCGCCGGCCATGTCACCCATCATCGAGGCCTGTTGGGCGATCGCCTGCAGGTCGGTCTCGCCGGCGATAGCCGCCTGCAGCCCCACCATGTCACCGATCATCGCCTTGGACACAGCCACCTTGGCATCCAGTTGGGTAATCAACTGCTTGGCCAGCTCCGCTGGCGGCAACTCGAAGGATTCCGGTTTATTCAGTTCCAGCGACAGGCTCAGGCTGCTTTCGCCGCTGGCAGTCTTGAACGCCAACCGCTCCAGGGCGATGCCCGGGTTGCCGGCCAGCAGCTTGTCGACATCGACCATCAGCTGTGCCTGCTGCGCTTCAGACAGCGATGGGACGGTACTGTCGCCGCTGGTTTCCAGGTGTTGCCCGCCGCCCTGCATCAGCTCGCCATACAGGCCGACCAGTGACTGCAGTGCCGCACCATCAAGGCTCTTCAGGCTCCATTGCATCTGCGCAGCCCCGAGGTCGTGGCCCTGGTAGCTGATCATGCCGACGTCATAGCTGTAACGCGCGGCCAGTTTGCCATCGGTTTCGCTGGTTTCATCGCGCTGCACCAGGTCGCGCAACACCACCGTAGCGCCCTCGTCGGCCAGCACTTCGATACGCTGTAAACGCACTTCGTTGCGGCCCAGGTAGAAGTCGCTGGCGCCCTTCTCGGTCTGACTGTCCAGGCTCAGCCCCTTGAGCTCGACGGTCAGCGGCTGGTCGGTGGACGCCAGCCTGGAGTTGATACGCAGGTTGCCCATCGCGCCAGACGCCTTGATTGCCTTGGCATCGGCGGTGCTGTCGAAGTCGACGTCGAGGCCGCTGAAACTCACCGAGGTACGCTCATCGAGCGCCGCCTCAAGCGGGCTGACCTGCAGAGTGCCTGTCACCGTGCGGTCATAGCCCAGACTCACCTGACCGCTGAGCGGCGACTTGCCAGCGCTGGCGGCGAACCACTTGGCGATGGCTTCGTTCTGTTCCAGCCCGTAGTTGCTGGTAGCCATGACTGGCAACAGTTTGGCCTGCTTGAGGCGGGACAGCGGGAATGGGCCGTGCTCGATATGGTCGGTGACGATCAGTTCGACCGGCTCACCCTCCACCGTGAAAACCATGCGATAGCGTGCTTCGCTGCTGAAGAACTGACGGTCAAGGGACAACAATTCGAGCGAAGCGCTGAGACCAAGGACCGGAAGGCTGCTGGCCATTTCGGCGTTGGCCTGTTTGATCGATGCGTCGAGCACGCCGGGTAGCTGTTGGCCGGTATACCAGGCGCCTGCGGTGCCGATGGCCGCAATGGCCAGCACGGCCCCTGCAGCGATACCTGCAATCTTTTTCATCAGATGCTCCATGTTTGTGTTGGTCTTTCTTCCCTGAACCGTAAGGCACCTCTGCGGGCACCGTGGCGGTCAAGATATAGCCGCGCCTGCACTGTCGCTTGGGCGGCGCAGCAGGCTAGCACTCGCAGACCAAGGCTCCAAGGCTGGTCTGGCGTGTATGCCAACCTGCTCCCGTTATGCCTGGGCTGGCGGTTCCTGCTCGTTCTTCACCCAGTCGTCGAGCAGGTTGAAGGCCACCGCGAGCAAGGTCGGTCCGAGGAACAGGCCCATGAAACCGAAGGCGAGGATGCCGCCGAACACCCCGAGCAGCACCACCACCAGCGGCAGGTTGCCGCCACGGCTGATCAGGTACGGCTTGAGCACGTTGTCCACGCCGCTGACCACGAAGGCGCCCCAGATGCCGAGGAAGATCGCCATACCGTACTCGCCCTGGCTCACCAGCCAGGCCGTGGCTGGCGCCCAGATCAGCGGCGGCCCCATAGGGATTAGGCTCAGAACGAACGTCAGCAGGCCTAGCACCAGGGCACCGGGTATGCCGGCGATATAGAAGCCGATCAATGCCAGCAGGGCCTGGGCCACGGCGGTACCGATCACCCCGTTGACCACCCGTTGCACAGTGCCGGCTACCAGTTCCAGGTAGTGCTCGGCGCGGCCACCGATCAGGCGTTGCAGCATGCTCTGGGCAAATGCCGCCAGACGCGGGCCATCCCGGTAGAAGAAGAACACCAGCACAAGGCTCAGCGCCAGTTCCAACATGCCACCGCCAATCTGGGCACTGCGCGCCAGTACCCAGTTGCCTACCTCGCCGAGGTAAGGACGAACAGTCGCGAACAGTTCCGACCCTTCACGATCCACGCGCTGCCACAACTCCACCAGGTTCTGCCCCACCAGCGGCAGACTGCCGAGCCACGAGGGCGGGTCAGGCAGACCGTCGACCTGGAAGTTCTTGAACATCTCGTTGGCGTCGCGAATATGATCGGCCAGATTGAACCCCAGCCAGACCAACGGCACCGCCACCAGGACCATCCAGCCCGCGGTCAGGATGCCGGCGGCGGCAGCGGCGCGGCCATCCAGCGCCCGGCTGAGCAGGCGCATCAGCGGCCAGCTGGCGAACGCCAGCACGGCGGCCCAGAACAGCGCGGAAAAGAAGGGCGCCAGCACCCAGGCGCATGCGCCCAGTAGAGCCAGCAGGAGAATCTGCACCAACAGGCGGTCGTTGTTCAGCATGGTTTCCACTTCCGGATACCGGGCGCTGATCGCCCGGCCCGCCATCATGCGTCAGCGCAGCATTCGTAACAACAGGCCAGAGCCCTCTGTCTCGCCGGTTTCCAGTCGGCTGGCGCGTACCCCTCGCTGCTCCAGCGTCGCACGCCAGGCCTCGGCACTGGCGCCGTTGAGGCTGACCCGCAGCGTGCGGTCGAGCAGCAGCGTGTTGGCCAGCAGCTCCGCCCAGGTGTCATCCGGCTCGCCCAGTTTGGGTAGCGCCAGTTGCCCACTCTGGCGCAGCTTTTTGCGCAGCGTGGCGGCAGCGGGAAGAATGTCCGCCAGGGGGGCGGCAGCATCCAGCTGTTCGGCATGCAGGTAGGAGCGGCGGTTACCGCGGGTGATGCCGTACAAGGCCAGCAAGCTGTTGTCCTGGGGTTCAGCCAGACGCAGCAGCAGGTAGCTCTGCCGCTCCTCGGGACCGTAGAGCTTGGCGTTGCCGAAGATGGCATTGGCCAGCAGGCTGCTGGAGCCGCAGTCACGGCCCTCACACCAGTACAGCAACTGCGCGCCAGCCTGGTCCAGGTGCTCACGGGCCTGTTCCAGCACCTCGTCTGGGGAGTGTTCGTCAGGCAGGCGGTAGGTCAAGGCGCGCACGCGGCCTTCGACCAGCACTTCGCGCGACATGCGTATCTGGCCACTGATGCGGCGCACCCCATCGAGTGGATAGCGACGTTCCTCGACGGCGGCATCGCGGTAGTCGACGATCTCGGCACGGGGAAAGCGCGGCAGGATGTCCAGGTCCTGGCTGCCGGCAACGTCGGCGGCCAGGACGGGAGTGCAGCAGAGGGTCAGGCAGAGCAAGAGATGACGGGGCATGCGCAACCTCAGCGTGTCAGCATGCTTTGGGCGGTTTTTACCAGGCTGCTTTCGTCGTCGGGACGACGCGGCACCTGCAGCCCGCGTTGCACTGCCGGGCGCTCGCCGATTGTACTCAGCCAGCGCTGCAGATGCTCCAGGCCCTCGACCGAGACGCCCGCCCAGTCGTGTACTCGCACCCAGGGGAACGTGGCGATATCGGCGATGCTGTAGTCACCGGCCAGGTATTCGGCCTCGCTCAAACGGCGGTCGAGCACTTCATAGAGGCGGCGGGTTTCGTGCTGGTAACGGTCGATGGCACCCTGCAGCTTTTCCGGGAAATAGCGGAAGAACACGTTGGCCTGGCCCTGCATCGGCCCTACTCCACCCATCTGAAACATCAGCCACTGCAGCACCAGAGAGCGGCCCTGAGCATCGCTGGGCATCAGTCGACCAGTCTTCTCAGCCAGGTAGATGAGGATGGCGCCGGACTCGAACACGGCGAAACCGTCATCGACAATGGCCGGGATACGCCCATTGGGGTTGATGCGGAGGAACTCCGGGGTTTTCTGCTCTTTCTTGTCGAACGACAAGGCGTGCACCTGATAAGGCAGCCCTAGCTCCTCGAGCGCGATAGAAACCTTGTGGCCGTTGGGGGTGGCAGCTGTATAAAGCTCAATCATGCAATTCTCCCGTTGCGTTCCTGCAAGCCTCGGCAGTTGCCGAGGCTGCGTCAAGGCCGCAGGAAGAAAGGATTGAAACAGTCTGCGACCTGCTGGGCTCCGACCTCGTCATTCAGATGTAGATGATGGCCGCCCGGCAGCACATGTACCTCGAACCCCGTACCCTCGATCAGGGACTTGAGCCGCGGCTCGACGCTCATCTGCCCGCCCTCGGCGAGAATCAGACTGACCGGGCACTGCACCGCCTGCACGAAGTGCTCGACATGGGCGAAGGTCAGGCGCATGACCGAAGGCAGGGTCAGGCGGATATCCGTACGCCAGGTATAGCCACCGGGTACCGGTTCCAGACCGCGCTGGGCCAGCAGTTCGGCAGCCTCGCGACTGACCGCGACCACGCCCTTCATGCGCGCCTGTACGGCTTTTTCCAGATCCGGATAAACCGGTTTCTGCTTGTTACGCACGGCCAGGCGTGCGCGCAGCGCATCGCCAAGGCGCTTGGGCGCGCTATCGGCCTCGGCGGTATAGGGCACCAGACCATCGATCAGCGCCAGGCGCTCGATGCGTTCCGGCACGGCTGCAGCCAATAGAGTCGAAATGATCCCGCCCAGAGAATGCCCGAGCAGGGAGAAGCGCTCCCAGCCCAGTTGCTCGGCCACCAGCAGCACATCCTCCAGGTATTCCCACATGCTGTAGCTGGAGTTGCTGGCGTAATGGCCGGAATGGCCATGGCCGGGGAAATCCAGGGCAACGATGCGCAGCCCTCGGAGCTTCGGCGCCAGGCGTGCATAGGTCATGGCGTTGTCCAGCCAGCCATGCAGAGCGATCACCGGAAGACCGTCCTCGGGACCGAACAAATGAGCCGCCAGCTCGACATGCGGCAGGCTGAAACGGGTTTCCTCGACGCTGAAACTCATGCAGAACGCTCCCTATCCTGATCCTGCCAGCGGCTGAACAGCTCACGCAGCAGCCGCGCCGTGTCCTGCGGCCGCTCCAGCGGAAACATATGCCCGCCGGGCAGGCTGTGGTATTCGCCACGGGGCACTCGTGCCACCTGGCGGGCATGGTGCGGCATCACCACACGGCTATGCCGACCGCGCACGACGGCCAACGGCACCGGCAGCTGCTGCGGGCGCCCCGGTACGGTGTGGGGCACGCTGCGGTAAATACTGATCTCGGTGGCCGGATCGAAACGCAAGCGCAGGCCCTGCCCTTCCGCGCGCAGGCCATGGCGTATGTAGGCATCCAGGCACTCGGGGTCGAAGCGACGGAACAGGGTCTTGGCGGCGAAATAATCGCGGGCCTCCGCGAAGTCGCTGAAGGCTTCACGTCGGCCGACCGTACGCCCGGCAGGTGTGATCCGGTCAATGAAGCCAAAGCGCTTGGCGGCACGAATCACCAGCCGGTCGACCCCCGTCAGCAAGGGCGAGTCGAGCATCACTACACCGCGGTACAGCTCCGGATGGCGCAACGCCGCATGGTAGTGCAGTACGCCGCCGAGAGAATGACCAACGCCCCACACTGGCTGGTCAGCCTGCTGCAGATGCAGGATCAGCTCGTCGACCAGATTGTCCCAGTTGTCGTTGACCGGAAAACGCGGATCATGCCCGTGCTGCGCCAGGTGCTGGACATTGAAGTCCGGCGCCAGGGCGGCGAAGAGTTTGGCGTAGGTCGCCGACGGGAAACCGTTGGCGTGAGCGAAGAAGACAGATTGCGACATGGCGGCAAGCTACGAATGAGTTGCCGAGGATTGTCCGGCACACCCAGGCAGGCGGCAATCGCCAGAAAGTGCCAGATATGCCAAACAAGCGGTTGGGCGCGCCAAAAGGCGCGCCCTAGAGGGATTTAACAGGCTTGCGCGTGCGGCTCGCCACGCAAACGGTCGAACACCGCAGCGCAGAACAGGGTCAGCGCCACCGGCAACAGCCAGCCCAGCCCCTGCGCAGCCAGCGGCAAGTGGCTGAAGAAGCCTGGAACCATGCCGTTCAGGCCAGCGGCATTGAGACCGTCGACCAGACCAAACAACAGTGCAACCAGCATAACCGGCACAAACACCCGCGACTGCGAACGCCACAGACCATTGAGCAGGCTGAGACCGACCAGCACGATAGCCAGAGGATAGAGGCCGACCAGTACCGGGATGGAGAAGCTGATCAGCTGGGTCAGCCCCTGATTGGCCACCACCAGGCTGAACAGGCCACAGATCAACACCACGCTGCGGTAGGACAGTGGCACGAGCTTGCTGAAGTACTCACCACACGCGGTCAACAAGCCCACAGCGGTAGTCAGACAGGCCAGGGTAATCACGACCGCCAGCAACAGGCTGCCATACAAACCAAACGTGTGCTGCACATAGGTGGTCAGGACTTGAACACCATTCTGCGCATCGCCGGCAATGCCCTGGCTGGTCGCGCCGAGGTAGAACAGTGCCAGGTAGACCAGCGACAGGCCGACTGCCGCGATGACACCGGCAATCACCGAGTAACGGGTGACCAGGCCCTGATCGTCCACGCCGCGATCACGAATGGCCGTGGCGATAACGATACCGAACACCAGCGCGCCCAGGGTATCCATGGTCAGGTAACCTTCGAGGAAACCCTTGATGAACGGCATGGCCTGGTAGGCCTCGCTGCTCTGGCCGATCTCGCCAGCCGGCACGGTCAGTGCAGCGCCGCCGAGGACCAGCAGCGACGCCAGTAGCACGGGGGTGATGAACTTGCCGATGCTGTCCACCAGCTTGCCGGGGTTAAGGGCCAGGAACAGCACTGCGGCGAAGTAAGCCAGGGTGTAGATCAAAAGTGGCGTGCCGTCATTGCCAGTAAAGGGCGCGATGCCCATTTCGAAAGACACGACGGCCGTACGCGGAGTGGCGAACAGCGGGCCAATGGCCAGGTACACGGCAACAGCCAGCAGCGTACCGGCCTTGCGTCCCAGGGGAGCGGTCAGCTCGTCCATGCCCCCGCCGACGCGCGCCAACGCGACCACGGTCAGCAGCGGCAAACCGACGCCGGTGATCAGAAAGCCGAACGCGGCGGACCAGACATGTTCACCCGCCGCCATACCGGCGCTGGGTGGGAAGATGATGTTGCCTGCCCCGAGGAACAGGGCGAAGGTCATGAAGCCCAAGGCCAGAAGGTCGAGGCTTTTCAAACGAGTCATAGCAGGAAGTACCACAGGCAGAAATTCATGGAATACGGCAGGGTTTCCGCTGGATTGGGAAACGTCACCATCCCGGTTGGAGGATGGCCACTGGCTTTCCCTGCCCTACCCTTGTGGGGCCTGGCGGGAAAATAGTTGCAATACTAACGATTCGGGCGACAAACCGCGGCAGATGCCGGTCGGGCTGTCGATGGCACGCAACAAAGTGTCGCCAGAGCGCAAGTTGCGGCCATGAAAAAGGCCGCCCGCAGGCGGCCTCTTCCCAGTCACGAAAGCCTTAGGCCTTCTTGACTTCCCAGCCAGTCAGCTCGGCCAGGGCCTTGCCGATGTCAGCCAGGGAACGCACGGTTTTCACACCCGCGTCCTGCAGAGCAGCGAACTTCTCGTCCGCAGTACCCTTGCCACCGGAGATGATGGCGCCAGCGTGGCCCATGCGCTTGCCGGGCGGCGCGGTCACACCAGCGATGTAGGACACCACCGGCTTGGTGACGTTGGCCTTGATGTAGGCTGCCGCCTCTTCTTCAGCGGAACCGCCGATCTCACCGATCATCACGATCGCTTCGGTCTTCGGGTCTTCCTGGAACAGCTTCAGGATGTCGATGAAGTTGGAGCCCGGGATCGGGTCACCGCCGATGCCCACACAGGTGGACTGGCCGAAGCCGGCGTCGGTGGTCTGCTTCACGGCTTCATAGGTCAGGGTGCCGGAACGCGACACGATGCCTACCTTGCCCGGCAGGTGGATGTGACCTGGCATGATGCCGATCTTGCACTCGCCGGGAGTGATCACGCCCGGGCAGTTCGGGCCGATCAGGCGTACGCCCAGCTCGTCACACTTGACCTTGGCGTCCAGCATGTCGAGGGTCGGGATGCCTTCGGTGATGCACACGATCAGCTTGATGCCGCCGTTGGCCGCTTCCAGGATCGAGTCCTTGCAGAACGGAGCCGGAACGTAGATCACCGAGGCTTCAGCGCCGGTGGCTTCTACAGCTTCCTTGACGGTGTTGAACACCGGCAGGCCCAGGTGGGTGGTGCCGCCCTTACCGGGGGTCACGCCGCCAACCATCTTGGTGCCGTAGGCGATGGCTTGTTCGCTGTGGAAAGTACCCTGCGAGCCGGTGAAGCCTTGGCAGATGACTTTGGTGTCTTTATTGATCAGGACGCTCATTACTTGCCCTCCGCGGCTTTAACGACCTGCTGGGCAGCGTCGGTGAGGCTGGTAGCCGCGATGATGTTCAGACCGCTGTCGGCCAGGACCTTGGCGCCCAGCTCGGCATTGTTACCTTCCAGACGCACGACAACTGGCACTTTCACGCCGACTTCCTTCACCGCGCCAATGATGCCTTCGGCAATCATGTCGCAACGAACGATACCGCCGAAGATGTTCACCAGAACGGCAGCTACGTTGCTGTCGGACAGGATGATCTTGAAGGCTTCGGTCACGCGCTCTTTGGTCGCGCCACCACCTACGTCGAGGAAGTTGGCCGGCTTGCCGCCGTGCAGGTTGACGATGTCCATGGTGCCCATGGCCAGGCCAGCACCGTTGACCATGCAACCGATGTTGCCTTCCAGCGCAACGTAGTTCAGTTCCCACTTCTGCGCATGAGCTTCACGAGCGTCGTCCTGGGACGGGTCGTGCATGGCGCGCAGCTTGGGCTGACGGTACATGGCGTTGGAGTCGATGTTGATCTTGGCGTCCAGGCAGTGCAGGTTGCCGTCCTTCTTGATCACCAGCGGGTTCACCTCCAGCAGCGCCAGGTCGTAGTCCTGGAACAGCTTGGCCAGGCCAACAAAGATGTTGGTGAACTGCTTGATCTGGTCGCCTTGCAGGCCCAGCTGGAAAGCCAGCTCGCGGCCCTGGTACGGCTGAGCGCCGACCAACGGGTCGATGGTGGCCTTGAGAATCTTCTCAGGGGTGTCGTGAGCGACTTTCTCGATGTCCACGCCACCTTCGGTGGAAGCCATGAACACGATACGGCGGCTGGAACGGTCGACAACGGCGCCGAGGTACAGCTCCTTGTCGATATCGGTGCAGGATTCAACCAGAATCTTGCTGACCGGCTGGCCATTGGCGTCGGTCTGGTAGGTCACCAGGTTCTTGCCCAGCCAGTTGGCGGCGAACGCCTTGGCGTCTTCCTTGTTCTTGACCAGCTTGACGCCGCCCGCTTTACCGCGGCCACCGGCGTGCACCTGGGCTTTGACAACCCACTCGCTGCCACCGATCTTTTCGCAGGCCGCAGCCGCTTCTTCCGGGGTGTCTACAGCGTAGCCAGTGGATACCGGCAGGCCGTATTCAGCGAACAGCTGCTTACCCTGATACTCGTGAAGATTCATGCTTATCTACCGTTCTTCGTTTAGGTATTGCGCATTCGGCGCTGCGCTCATGGCACCGCGCCACCTGTGACTGCTCTGGTTAGCAGTCCGACGGACATTCCTGCGACCGACTCTAGCGAATCGCCGCGGGCCGCCCGCCGTGGTTGTGCCGCTGCATGAGCGCCCCGTTATACGAGGCGCTCGCTGCATCAACGCTTCTTGCGATTGGCGATGTGGATGGCGTGGCCATTCACCGCCAGGGCTGCTTCGTGCAGTGCCTCGGACAGAGTCGGGTGCGAGAACACCATCATGCCCAGGTCTTCGGCGCTGGTGCCGAACTCCATGCCGATGGCGCCCTGCTGGACCAGCTCGGCCGCGCTCGGACCAATTACATGCACACCCAGCACGCGGTCGGTGTTGGCATCAGCGATGACCTTGACCAGACCAGCGGTGTCATTGGCAGCCATGGCACGGCCACTGGCGGCAAACGGGAAGGTACCGACGTTGATCGCTACGCCTTCGGCCTTGAGCTGCTGCTCGGTCTTGCCGACCCATGCTATTTCCGGGTGGGTGTAGATCACCGACGGAATCAGGTCGTAGTTCATCTGCGCCTTGTGACCGGCGATACGCTCGGCAACCATCACGCCCTCTTCGGAGGCCTTGTGCGCCAGCATGGCGCCGCGTACCACGTCACCAATGGCGTAAACGCCCGGCACGCTGGTCTCGCACTGATCGTTGACGTAAATGAAGCCGCGCTCGTCCAGCGTAACTTCGCTGTCGGCAGCCAGCAGGTCAGTCGTCACGGGACGGCGACCGACGGCGACGATCAGCTTGTCGAAGGTCATCTTCTGCTCGCCAGTGGCGTCGGTGAAGGTCACGGTGACCTGCTTTTTCTTCACTTCACTGCCGGTGACGCGAGCGCCCAGGCGGATGTCCAGGCCCTGTTTGCTGAAAATCTTCAGCGCTTCCTTGGAGATCTGCTCGTCGGCGCTGGCGAGGAACTTGTCCATTGCTTCCAGCACAGTGACTTCGGCGCCCAGACGGGCCCACACCGAGCCAAGCTCCAGACCAATAACGCCGGCGCCGATCACACCCAGCTTCTTCGGTACGGCCTGGAATTCCAGAGCTCCGGTGGAGTCGACGATCACGTCCTGATCAACCGGAGCCGGCGGGATATCGACCGGACGGGAACCGGAAGCGAGGATCACGTTTTCGGCTTCGACGATCTGAGTCTTGCCGTCCAGACCGGTGACTTCCACTTTCTTGCCGGCCAGCAGCTTGCCGTGGCCTTCCAGCAGGGTGACGCCGTTGGACTTGAACAGGCCGGCGACCCCGCCAGTCAGGTTCTTGATGATGGTGTTCTTGCGCGCGACCATCTGCGGCACGTCGATGGTGACGCCCTTGGCCTCGATGCCGTGCACTTTGAAGCCTTCATGGGCCTCGTGGTACTTGTAGGAGCTGTCCAGCAGCGCCTTCGACGGGATGCAGCCGACGTTCAGACAGGTGCCACCCAGGGCCACCTTGCCATCCTTGTCCTGGTACTTCTCGATGCAGGCGGTCTTCAGACCGAGTTGAGCTGCTTTGATGGCGGCTACATAGCCGCCGGGGCCGGCACCGATGACTACCACGTCGAATTTCTGGGTCATAACGTATTCCTTCTCAAATAAACCGGACGGCCCTGCTTATAGGGCCGCCGTTGGAGAAACTGGCTTTTAGATATCCAGCAGCAGGCGCGCCGGGTCTTCCAGCAAGTTCTTGATGGTTACCAGGAAGGTCACGGCTTCCTTACCATCGATCAGGCGGTGGTCGTAAGACAGCGCCAGGTACATCATCGGGCGAATCACCACCTGGCCATTGATGGCCATCGGGCGTTGAATGATGTTGTGCATGCCCAGAATGGCGGCTTGCGGCGGGTTGACGATCGGGGTCGACATCATCGAACCGAAGGTACCACCGTTGGTGATGGTGAAGGTGCCGCCGGTCATCTCGTCGATCGACAGTTTGCCTTCACGCGCCTTCTTACCGAAGGTGGCAATGCCGTTTTCGATCTCGGCCAGGCTCATCAGCTCGGCGTTGCGCAGTACCGGCACTACCAGGCCACGGTCGCTGGACACGGCCACGCCGATGTCCTGGTAGCCGTGGTAGACGATGTCGTTGCCGTCGATCGAAGCATTGACCGCCGGCAGACGCTTCAGCGCCTCGACAGCGGCCTTGACGAAGAAGGACATGAAGCCCAGGCGCACGCCGTTGTGGGTCTTCTCGAACAGATCTTTGTACTTCGAACGCAGGGCCATGACCTCGGTCATGTCGACTTCGTTGAAGGTGGTCAGCTGAGCCATGGTGGATTGGGCTTCAACCAGACGCTCGGCAACCTTGGCACGCAGACGGGTCATCGGCACGCGCTTCTCGACGCGGTCGCCTGCGGCAAACAGCGGTGCATCGGCAGCCGGAGCAGCCGGCTTGGCGGCCGGGGCAGCAGCCGGAGCGGCTTTCTTGGCGGCGACAGCAGCGACGGCGTCTTCCTTGGTCACGCGACCACCTTTGCCGGTACCGGTAATGGAGTTCGGGTCGATACCGCCCTCCTCCGCAATTTTGCGCGCAGCCGGAGACAGGATGGCGTCATCGGCGGCAGCCGGAGCGGCAGCAGCGGCAGGTGCCGCGGCTGGAGCGGCAGCAGCCGGAGCAGCGGCGACCGCAGAGCCGGCATCACCCAGCTTGCCCAGCAGTTCGCCGGACAACACGGTGTCACCCTCGTTCTTGACGATCTCGGCGAGAACGCCGTCGGCTTCGGCGAGTACTTCCATCACCACCTTGTCGGTTTCGATGTCGACGATAAGCTCATCGCGCTTGACCGCATCGCCCGGCTTCTTGTGCCAGGTAGCCACGGTGCCGTCGGCAACCGATTCCGGGAAGGTTGGGGCTTTGATCTCGATAGCCATTGTGTGTGTTTCCTTAAATTCGTTTCTTCAGGGGGCGACGACCCATGCCGTCGCCCCAATGCGCGAAGGCGTTAAACAGTAAAGGCGTCGTTCAGCAGTTTTTCCTGCTGCTCAGCGTGCATCGAAGCGTAGCCACAGGCCGGCGCGGCCGAGGCATCGCGACCGGCATACTCAAGGAACAGGCCCTTTTTGTGCGCAGTAGCAACGCGACGCATGTGGTGCTGACTGCAGTACCAGGCGCCCTGGTTCATCGGCTCTTCCTGGCACCAGACGATGTGCTTGACGTTCTTGTACGGGGCCAGGGCCTCGGTCAGGTCGTCTTCCGGGAACGGATAGAGCTGCTCGATACGGACGATGGCGATGTCTTCGCGACCTTCTGCACGACGTTTGGCCAGCAGGTCGTAGTAGACCTTGCCGCTGCACAGCACGACGCGATCGACCTTCTTCGGATCGATCGGATCGATCTCGCCGATCACAGTCTGGAACGAGCCTTCGGCCAGTTCTTCCAGGGTCGAGATGGCCAGCGGGTGGCGCAGCAGCGACTTCGGTGTCAGCACGACCAGCGGCTTGCGCAGCGGTCGAATCACCTGGCGGCGCAGCATGTGGTAGACCTGCGCCGGCGTGGTCGGCACGCAAACCTGCATGTTGTGCTCGGCACACAACTGCAGATAGCGCTCCAGGCGTGCGGAGCTGTGCTCCGGGCCCTGCCCTTCATAACCATGCGGCAGCAGCATGGTCAGGCCGCACAGACGCCCCCACTTGTGCTCGCCACTGGAGATGAACTGGTCGAACACCACCTGGGCACCGTTGGCGAAGTCACCGAACTGGGCTTCCCAGATCACCAGCGCGTTCGGCATGGTGGTGGCATAGCCGTATTCGAACGCCAGTACCGCTTCTTCCGAGAGGAAGGAGTCGTACAGCTGGAAGCGCGGCTGACCTTCGTACAGGTTCTGCAGCGGCAAATAGGTGGTGGCGTCTTTTTGGTTGTGCAGCGCCGCATGGCGGTGCGAGAAGGTGCCGCGCCCCACGTCCTGACCGGTCATGCGCACCGGGTGGCCTTCGAACAGCAGGGTCGCGTAGGCCAGGTTCTCGGCGTAGCCCCAGTTGATCGGCATGGCACCGGCGGTCATCTTGGCGCGGTCTTCCAGCACTTTGGCGACCTGACGCTGCAGCACGAAACCTTCTGGGATTTCCAGCAGCTTGCTAGCCAGATCCTGCAGCGTCTTCAGCTCGAAGCGTGTGTCGTGACGCGCGGTCCAGGCATGCCCCAGGTAGGGTTTCCAGTCGACGAACAGTTCCTTGTTCGGCTCCTTGACCAGGCTCTTGACCACATGCTGGCCATTGTCCAGTGCGCTGCGGTATTCCTCGACCTTGGCCTTGACCGCCTCTTCATCGATGCGACCGCTCTGTACCAGGCTCTCAGCATACTGCTCACGCGTGGTGCGCTGCTTGGCAATCTGCTGGTACATCAGCGGCTGGGTGCCGCTCGGCTCGTCGGCCTCGTTATGACCGCGACGACGGTAGCAGACCAGGTCGATGACCACGTCGCGCTTGAACTGCATACGGTAGTCAACGGCCAGCTGGGTGACGAACAGCACAGCTTCCGGGTCGTCGCCATTCACGTGCAGGATCGGCGCCTGGATCATCTTGGCGACGTCGGTGGCGTACTCGGTGGAACGCGCATCGTCGGCACGACTGGTGGTGAAGCCCACCTGGTTGTTGATGACGATGTGGATGGTGCCACCGGTCTTGTAGGCACGGGTCTGCGACATCTGGAAGGTTTCCATGACCACGCCCTGACCGGCGAATGCCGCGTCACCGTGAATGGAAATCGGCAGTACCTTGTCGCCGGTCGCATCCTGACGGCGATCCTGGCGCGCACGCACGGAACCCTCGACCACCGGAGAGACGATCTCCAGGTGCGACGGGTTGAATGCCAGCGCCAGGTGCACTTCACCGCCCGGAGTCATGACGTTGGAGGAGAAGCCCTGGTGGTACTTCACGTCGCCAGAGGACAGGCCTTCGACCTGCTTGCCTTCGAACTCGTCGAACAGATCGCGCGGGTTCTTGCCGAAGGTGTTGACCAGTACGTTCAGACGGCCGCGGTGGGCCATGCCGATGACGATTTCCTGGGTGCCGTAGGAGCCAGAACGCTGGATGATCTCGTCCAGCATCGGAATCAGGCTCTCGCCGCCTTCCAGACCGAAACGCTTGGTCCCCGGATACTTGGTGCCCAGGTATTTTTCCAGGCCTTCGGCAGCAGTCAGGCGCTCAAGCACATGGCCTTGCACGTCGGCGGAGTACGCCGGGCGGCCACGCACGCTTTCCAGACGCTGCTGGAACCACTTGCGCTGATCGGAGTCGACGATATGGGTGAACTCGGCACCGATGGTGCGACAATATGTCTGCTGCAGGGACTCGTGGATTTCTCGTAGAGTCGCCTCCTCCTTGCCGATGTAAAGCTCACCGGTGCGGAAGGTAGTGTCGAGGTCAGCGTCGGTCAGTCCGTAATGGTTGACCGCCAGGTCGGCCGGCACAGGACGCTGCCACAGACCCAGCGGGTCGAGCGACGAAGCCTGGTGGCCGCGCATGCGGTACGCCTGGATCAGACGCAGTACTTCCACCTGCTTCTTCTCGTGCTCGCTGCTCACGCTCCCGGCGGATACCGGTTGAGCGCGGCGCTGGTTCTTGGCCAGCAGCACGAACTGATCGCGCACCGTGGAGTGCGAGACATCAGTGGCGGAATTGCCATCAGTCGGCAATTTCTGGAAGTAAGTGCGCCATTCTTCTGGCACAGCGTTGGGATCGTGCAGGTAGAGCTCGTAGAGCTCTTCCACGTAGGCTGCGTTGCCACCTGATAGGTGGGCGCTTTCCCACATGCGCTGCATCACGCTTTCTTGCATGCTTGGTCACCCTCGGTAAGGGGACACCACCGGCGTGGAAGCCGTAACTTGGCCATTCAAAGTCCTGAAGCAGCGACTCGGTAAGCCACTACGGATCCCGCAGATAGTCCGGGCACCAGCCCGGATGCCCCTGCTGGTCGTCATTTCTTTTCAAATAAGAACCCTGGCTTTGTGAGCTGGGGTTCTGGGTTTTACTGCCCGACGAATCGCTCCGCCGGGCAGGTGTTACAGGTGAAACAGTGGCGCTATCAGGTACCGCTCTGCAGCAGCATGTTGCGTACGTGACCGATAGCCTTGGTTGGGTTCAGACCCTTCGGGCACACATTCACGCAGTTCATGATGCCGCGGCAGCGGAACACGCTGAACGGGTCATCCAGGGACGCCAGACGCTCGTTGGTCTTGGTGTCGCGGCTGTCGGCCAGGAAACGATAGGCCTGCAGCAGCGCAGCGGGACCGAGGAATTTGTCCGGGTTCCACCAGAAGGACGGGCAGCTGGTGGAGCAGCACGCGCACAGGATGCACTCGTACAGACCGTCCAGCTTCTCGCGCTCTTCCGGGCTCTGCAGACGCTCGATAGCCGGGGCCGGAGTATCGTTCTGCAGAAACGGCTGCACCTTCTCGTACTGCTTGTAGAAGATGCTCATATCAACAACCAGGTCACGAATGACCGGCAGGCCCGGCAGCGGGCGAATCACCAGCTTGTCACCCTTCACCACGGTGGAGATCGGAGTGATGCAGGCCAGGCCATTCTTGCCGCTGATGTTCATGCCATCGGAGCCGCAGACGCCTTCACGGCAGGAGCGACGGTAAGAGAAGCCTTCGTCCTGTTCTTTGATCAGGGCGAGAACGTCCAACACCATCAGATCCTTGCCGTCGATCTCAACGGTAAAGTCCTGCATGAACGGTGCAGCATCTTTTTCCGGGTTGTAGCGATAAACGCTGACTTGCAAAGTTTTACCAAGAGACATACTGGCCATCCTCAATAAGTACGCACTTTCGGTTCGAATGCGGGAACGGTCTTAGGCGCGAAGTTTACATCGCGCTTGGCAACACGTTTCTCACCCGGGAAGTACAGGGAGTGGCACAGCCAATTGGTGTCGTCGCGATCCTCGAAGTCTTCGCGGGCATGTGCGCCACGGGACTCGGTACGGGTATCAGCGGCGATGGCAGTGGCTTCGGCCACTTCCAGCAGGTTCTGCAACTCCAGCGCTTCGATACGCGCCGTGTTGAAGGCCTGACTCTTGTCGGCGATCTTAACGTTGCCGATGCGCTCGCGCAGGTCAGCAAGCTGAGCGATGCCCTTCTTCATGTATTCACCAGTACGGAATACACCGAAGTAGTTCTGCATGCACTGCTGCAGCTCTTTACGCAGCGGAGCCACGTCTTCGCCGTTGCTGCGCTCGTTGACGCCGGACAGGCGCTTGAGCGAAGCCTCGATGTCGGTCTCGCTGGCACTGCGGGTTTCGACACCTTCTTTCAGTGCCTTCTCCAGGTGCAGACCGGCAGCGCGACCGAATACCACCAAATCGAGCAGCGAGTTGCCGCCCAGACGATTCGCGCCGTGTACCGATACGCAAGCCACTTCACCTACAGCGAACAGACCTTCGATGATCTTGTCGTTGCCGTTGGCGTCCTGAGTGATGGCCTGACCATGAATGTTGGTGGCTACGCCGCCCATCATGTAGTGGCAGGTCGGGATAACCGGAACCGGAGCAACCACCGGATCAACGTGAGCAAAGGTCTTCGACAGCTCACAGATGCCCGGCAGGCGGCTGTGCAGCACGTCCTCACCGAGGTGATCAAGTTTCAGAAGCACGTGATCCTTGTCCGGACCACAGCCGTTACCGGCAATCACTTCCTTGACCATGGAGCGGGCAACCACGTCGCGGCCAGCCAAGTCTTTGGCGTTCGGCGCATAGCGCTCCATGAAGCGCTCGCCGTGGGCGTTGATCAGATAGCCACCCTCACCACGGCAGCCTTCAGTAACCAACACACCAGCGCCGGCAATACCGGTCGGGTGGAACTGCCACATCTCGATGTCCTGCACCGGCACGCCAGCACGCAGGGCCATGCCCACGCCATCACCGGTATTGATCAGGGCGTTGGTGGTGGAGGCGTAGATACGACCAGCACCGCCAGTGGCCAGGACCACGGCCTTGGAGCGGATGTAGACGGTTTCGCCGGTCTCAATGCAGATGGCGATGATGCCGACAATGGCACCGTCCTGGTTCTTCACCAGGTCGACGGCGTACCACTCGTTGAGGAACGAGGTGCCAGCTTTCAGGTTGGCCTGATACAGGGTGTGCAACAGCGCATGACCGGTACGGTCGGCCGCAGCGCAAGTACGAGCAGCCTGGCCACCTTTGCCAAAGTCCTTGGACTGGCCACCGAACGGACGCTGGTAGATACGACCCTGCTCGGTACGGGAGAACGGCAGACCCATGTGCTCAAGCTCGAACACAGCTTCCGGGCCTACAGAGCACATGTATTCGATCGCGTCTTGGTCGCCGATGTAGTCGGAGCCCTTGACGGTGTCGTACATGTGCCAGCGCCAATCGTCGTTCGGGTCGGCCGACGCGATGGCGCAGGTGATGCCGCCTTGAGCGGACACAGTGTGCGAACGGGTCGGGAAGACCTTGGTTACTACCGCGGTCTTGTGGCCACCCTGGGCCAGTTGCAGCGCGGCACGCATGCCTGCGCCACCGCCACCGACGATGATGGCGTCATAGGAAAGAGTACGAATGCTAGACATGGATCAGAAACTCCACAGGATCTGCACACCCCAAACAAATACGACGAACTGAAGCACGCCGCACAATGCCTGGATGAGAAAACGCACAGCAGTCGCCCAACGGCCGATAGCCATAGGGGTCAGGTAGTCGGTAGTGATGGTCCACATGCCGACCCAGGCGTGCACGATGAGCGCAACCAGAGCCAGCAGGCTGAAGATGCGCATTGCAGTGTGAGAGAACAGAGCATGCCACTCGGCATAACCGAGGCCTGGATGAGCTACCAGGTAGCCAATCAGGAAGATGAAATAAGCCGCGAGAACAACCGCAGAAACACGCTGAGCCATCCAGTCATAGAGACCCGAGCGAGAGAAGTTGGTGACGTTGGTTACCATATCCAGATCCCCGCCAGAACGATGACCACCGCCGATACGGCGATGACGATCTTCGAGCCCAGCTTGCCGCCTTCCAGCGACTCGCCGACACCCATGTCCATGATCAGATGGCGCACACCGGCCACCAGGTGATACAGCAGAGCGGACAGCAGCCCCCACACAATCAGCTTGGCCAGCGGACTGGTCAGACACGCCTTGACTTCTGCAAAGCCTTCCTCGGAAGCCAGGGATTTATCGAGCGCATAGAGCATCACGATGATTCCCAAGAAGAGGATGACACCGGAAACACGGTGCAGAATGGACGTATAAGCTGTGACTGGGAGTTTTATGGTCCTGAGATCTAGGTTTACAGGTCGTTGGCTATTCACGGCTTTTTTCACACTAGAGGCCCCTAACAAACAGGGCAAGTTGTCGGGAAGTGCACTGGTCAGGTACCCCTCACCAAGGGAGTGCCAGCCGCCTGCTTGCAGGCTTTCAAGCCATTGGCGGCCGGGCGCAGAGTATAGACAGTTAGGTCACTAATGACAACGCAGAGACCCTCGCTTAAAAGCGGATTGCGCCTGCCTATATAAATGTCGTATTAGGCCCCGACAGTCGCCCTAAAACAGGGCTGAAACCCCTCTGCTGCCTGGGTTTTCGCAAATTGACTTTCAGATTTATGGCTCTATAGTGTCCCGGGCCCTGCGTGGGGGGCTGTCTGATGATTCCAAGCATAAACAGGAGGCCGCACATGGCTGACAAAAAAGCGCAGTTGATCATCGAGGGCAATGCCCCCGTAGAGCTGCCCGTACTGACCGGCACCGTCGGTCCCGATGTTGTCGACGTGAGGGGCTTGACCGCCACGGGTCGCTTCACTTTTGATCCTGGCTTTATGTCGACCGCCTCTTGCGAGTCGAAGATCACCTACATCGACGGCGACGCCGGTGTCCTGCTGCACCGCGGCTACCCCATCGAACAGCTGGCCGAAAAATCCGACTATCTGGAAACCTGCTACCTGCTGCTGAACGGCGAACTGCCCAACGCAGAAGAAAAGGCCAAGTTCGTCAGCACCATCAAGAACCACACCATGGTTCACGAGCAGCTGAAGAACTTCTTCAACGGTTTCCGCCGCGATGCCCACCCGATGGCCATCATGTGCGGTGTCGTCGGCGCCCTCTCCGCCTTCTACCACGACTCGCTGGACATCAATAATCCGCACCATCGTGAAGTCTCGGCCATGCGCCTGGTCGCCAAAATGCCGACCATCGCCGCCATGACCTACAAGTACTCCATGGGCCAGCCCATGATGTACCCGCGTAACGACCTGAACTACGCGGAAAACTTCCTGCACATGATGTTCAACACCCCGTGCGAGATCAAACCGATCAGCCCGGTACTGGCCAAGGCAATGGACCGCATCTTCGTCCTGCATGCCGATCATGAGCAGAACGCCTCCACCTCCACCGTGCGTCTGGCCGGCTCTTCCGGTGCCAACCCGTTCGCCTGTATCGCCGCCGGTATCGCTGCGCTGTGGGGCCCGGCTCACGGCGGCGCCAACGAGGCCGTCCTGAGCATGCTGGACGAAATCGGCAGCGTCGAGAACATCGATAAGTACATCGCCAAGGCCAAGGACAAGAACGATCCGTTCAAGCTCATGGGCTTCGGTCACCGCGTGTACAAGAACTTCGACCCGCGCGCCAAGGTCATGAAACAGACCTGCGACGAAGTACTGGCTGAGCTGGGTATCAATGACCCGCAGCTGGAGCTGGCCATGAAGCTCGACGAGATTGCCCGTAACGATCCGTACTTCAAGGAACGCAACCTGTACCCGAACGTGGACTTCTACTCGGGCATCATCCTGAAAGCGATCGGCATTCCGACCAGCATGTTCACCGTGATCTTTGCCCTGGCTCGTACCGTCGGCTGGATCTCGCACTGGAAGGAAATGCTCTCCAGCCCTTACAAGATTGGCCGTCCGCGCCAGCTGTACACCGGCTATGATCGTCGCGATCTGGTACCGCTGGAAGAGCGCGGCTAAGCTCGCCTCCTCCAACCAAAAGGGCTGCCCATTGGCAGCCCTTTTTCATTTCAGCCTCAGCGCTTTTCGGCCATGGCCCGCAGTTGTTCCAGGGTATTGAACGGCGCATCCACCACGAAACTGTTGGCCAGCCAGGAAGGCACACTACCACCCGGCTCGGTATGCACCTGATAGGTTACCTCGACCTTGCCCGCGCCCTTCGGCACCAGACGCCAGTAGCCTTCCAGGCTGGCGACCCGCACATTGCCGTCTTTCTCCGGCATAAACCGCGGCTGGCCTTCGAGCGTGCGCAGCAGGCTGCCATCGGCGCTCTCTTCCGTTACCACATGCAGCACCGAATCGCGCGCAGTCACCGGCCAAGGCATATCGAAACGGGTATAGACCCAGCTTTCCGCGCCTTCGTGCTTGAGCAGACGCTGCTCGGCACAGGCATGAATCCAACTGCAGGAACCTGTGACATCCTCCTGCAGGGCGCGTAGCGTGGCCATATCGCTGGCAATGGTGGTAACCCCGCGGTAAGCCTTGTATTTCGAACCCTGCACGTCGCTCAGGTAGATCTGGATACCGGCTTCATCCTTGGCCAGCTTCCAGTCTTCGGCTTGCGCCATGGCGCTGCCCAGCAATGCAAAGGCGAACAGAGCCGCCGCTCTAGACGAAATCATCATCGATCCTCAGGAGAATTAAGCCCGCCTGCGCAGGCATGAAAATCAGGCCGTGGCGAGTTCCAGCCAGCCGATCAGGCGAATGGCTTCTTCGCGGCTATCGCCACAGACCTCGATATCAGCGGCAAAGCCCGAACACACCGCAGGGCGCTCGGGCTGACCAAAAATAGTACAGAGCGACTCAGCCGACAGATGCAGGCAGCGCACCCCGGCCGGCTTGCCATTGGGCATGCCGGGTATGGGAGAACTGATGGATGGCGCGATACAGCAAGCACCGCACCCGGGACGACATTGCATCAAGCAACCCGTGAAAGCTGAAAGGCGGCGATTCTAACGCTTCGCCCAGTAAAGCGCGCTACCGGCAGGCAGGCGCTTTACCACCAGGCGCCCTACCTCAGGCCTTGCCCGGCACCTGCTTGAGCCGGGCGATCAGGCTGGAGGTATCCCAGCGCCCCCCTCCCATGGCCTGCACATCGGCATAGAACTGATCGACCAGCGCGGTCACCGGCAGCTGGGCGCCGTTGTGACGAGCCTCGTCCAACAGGATCGACAGATCCTTGCGCATCCAGTCGACGGCGAAGCCGTAGTCGAACTTGCCCGCCAGCATGTTCTGATGACGATTCTCCAACTGCCAGGACTGCGCCGCGCCCTTGCTGATCACCTCCATGGCCGCATGCCCATCGAGGCCCGCACACTGGGCGAAGTGCAGGGCCTCGGACAGCCCCTGCACCAGGCCGGCGATGCAGATCTGGTTGACCATCTTGGTCAACTGACCACTGCCCACCGGGCCCATGCACTTGATCATCCGCGCATAGCTGTCGATAACCGGTTCGGCGCGCTCGTAAAAAATAGCGTCACCGCCCACCATCACCGTCAGCACGCCATTCTCGGCCCCCGCCTGGCCACCGGAAACCGGGGCATCAAGAAAACCCAGCTCACGCTCGGCAGCCTGGACGGCGAGCTCGCGGGCGACATCTGCAGAGGCCGTGGTGTGGTCAACCAGCACACTGCCGGGCGCCATCCCGGCCAGGGCTCCGTCAGCCCCCAACACCACACTGCGCAGGTCGTTGTCATTACCCACGCAGACCATCACGAACTCGGAACCTAGTGCCGCTTCACGAGGAGTCGGCGCACTGCGCCCGCCATGCTCGGCACACCAGCGCTCGGCTTTTTCCGCAGAGCGGTTGTACACACAAACCTCGTGGCCATTGCGAACCAGATGGCCGGCCATCGGGTAGCCCATCACACCCAGGCCGATAAAGGTCACTTTCGCCATGCTGCATCTCCTTGAACACCAGGCAGCAAGCATATCCCGGATACAGCCTCGAATCCCGGCACAGTTGCCGGCCAAATCTGCTCGGGCTTTGCTCAGCGGCACCAGCCCGACCATACTGGCGCAACGCCATGGAGAGCCGTTATGCCGCACTGGTTGATCATCGACCTGGAAGCCACGACCGAAGAAGGTGGCTGGCCAGTGGAAGACATGGAAATCATCGAGATTGGCGCCAGCCTGGTCACCACCCTCGGCCATGAGGTGGCGCATTTCCAGCGGTTCGTGCGCCCCCTGCGCCGTCCTTGCCTCACGGCCTTCTGCAGCGAGCTGACACGCATCAGCCAGGCCCAGATCGACAGCGCCGCCTCGCTGTCGCACGTCTGGCCGCAGTTCGAACAGTGGCTAGCGCCACACCAACCGAGACTGGCTGGCTGGGGCAGCTGGGGGGAGTACGACCGCCGCCAGCTGCAGCAGGAATGGCGGCAGCACGGATTGTCCAGCCTCCTGGCCAACCTACCCCATCACAACCTCAAGCAACTGTTCGCCGAAAAGCGTCAGCTCAGGCGTGCCGTCGGCCTGAACAGCGCTCTGCAGCTGGCCGGTCTGCACTTCCAGGGCCAGCAGCACAGAGCGCTGGAAGACGCACGCAATACCGCGCGCCTGCTGCCACTGATTTTCCCTGATTGAGCCGGATGACTGCGCTGCCGTGCTTGGGCATACTGGCGAGCCTTTTTTAACCCCTCCCTAGGAGCCCAGCATGTTCAAGGTCAACGAGTACTTCGACGGCACCGTCAAATCCATTGGCTTCGCCATGAGCGAAGGTCCGGCCACTATCGGCGTCATGGCTCCTGGTGAATACGAGTTCGGTACGGCTCAACTGGAAGTGATGCACGTGATCGCCGGCGCCCTGACCGTCAAGCTGCCGGGCAGCGAGAACTGGGAAACCTTTGCTGCGGGTAGCCATTTCACCGTGCAGGCCAACAGCAAGTTCCAGCTCAAAGTTGCGGTCGACACTGCCTACCTCTGCGAATACCGCTAAGTTGCAAGCGCCCTAAAAACCGGCCTGCGGGCCGGTTTTTGTTTTTCTGACTTCCTTGCTTTCGGAACAGCTCATGTCGCGCTCGACTGCAGTGTTTCTGCCCATCGCCCTGCTGGTCATAGCCATGACCTCGATTCAGAGTGGCGCCTCCGTGGCCAAGGGGCTGTTTCCCCTGGTCGGGCCGGAGGGCACCACGGCCCTGCGTTTGAGCCTGGCGGCCTTGATCCTCGGCGTGATCATGCGTCCCTGGCGCACCCGCCCGAACTTCGCGGCCTGGCGTTCGCTGGTAGGCTATGGCCTGTCGCTGGGTGGCATGAACCTGCTGTTCTACATGTCGCTGAAAACCATTCCGCTAGGCATTGCCGTCGCCCTGGAGTTCACCGGGCCGCTGGCCCTGGCGCTGCTCTCCTCGCGCCGCCTGCTGGACTTCGTCTGGGTCGTCCTGGCGGTATTTGGCCTGTGGCTGCTGCTACCGGATACCCGCTCTACCGACCACCTCGACCCGCTGGGCATGGCCCTGGCGCTGGGCGCGGGCCTGTGCTGGGCGCTGTACATCCTCTTCGGGCAGAAGGCCGGCGCGGCCCACGGCTCGCAGACCGTAGTGTTCGGCACCCTGGTCGCGGCACTGCTGGTATTTCCCATCGGCCTGAGCCAGGCCGGCAGCACGCTGTTCTCCCTCGATCTGCTGCCGATTGCCCTGGCCGTCGCGGTGATGTCGTCTGCCCTGCCCTACAGCCTGGAGATGTTCGCCCTCACCCGCATGCCGGCACGCACCTTCAGCATTCTGATGAGCATGGAGCCGGCAATTGCCGCGCTGTCAGGCCTGCTCTTTCTCAGCGAGCGCCTGGCGGCCAGTCAGTGGCTGGCTATCGGCGCCATCATCCTTGCCTCAGCCGGTGCCGCCGCGACCATTCGCCCGCAAGGCAAGCCCCCAGTAGGCGAGCCCTGATCAGCACTCGCGCAGCGCCTGGCTGATGGACAATCCCTGTAGTTCGGCCAGGTAATCGGCCTGGCTGAGCAGACCGACACTGGGCATGGCGCCGCGCTCGTGCAGCGTGTCTGCCGCCAATTTACGCGCCAGCGCCACGGCGGCCATACAGGGAATATTCGGGCCGTCGTTATGCGCTGCCAGCAACTCCCAGCACAGCGTCTGCCCCCGGCCTACCTGATCCAGCCCCTGCAGGCGTACGAACATGCCACTGCGGCCATCGCCGAAACGCTCAACCGAAACCGCCCGGCGATGCAGGAAGTCGGTCAACGGCACCGCGCTGCGCAACAAACCGCTGCGCACCAGCCAGGACAGGGCCCAGGTGCCGAACTGGGGCAGGCGCAAACCGACCCCGGCCGAAAAACGCACGTCACGCACACCGGGATAACGGGCCGCAAACAGCTGCAGATCGGGAATATCGCAATTGGCCACCCAACGCGAACCCAGCGGCTCCGGGAAATCATGCCGCGCCAGATCCTGCCAGCCATAGACGTTCTGCCAGCGACCATCGCGCCATTGCTGGAACGGTTTACCGCAGTAATCCAGCACCGCCGCCAGGGTCGACGCGCCCGGCGTTTTCTCCGAAGAGCTGATGCCATGCCAGATGCTGTCCAGCCGGGAAAACCGTGGCAACAACTCGTCGATTACCGCCGCAGCCAGCGCCGGCACCGAGCTGGCGCCGCTGCACACCAGCACATCGGCGGCCCGGGCCCTGGCGTCGAGTTCACCGATACCGCAGACGAAGCTCCTGGCATCGGCCAGGTCGATGTAGTGCATGCCTGCGGCGATGACTGCCTCGGGCACCCGATAATCCTGGCGCTGGAAGGGGCCGGCGGTGGAAATCAGCAGCTGCGCGCCAAGCTCGCGCAGGCGTTCTGCCAGGTCACCGGCGTTCATATCCAGTTGCAGCGCCTGGCTGCCAGTCTGCCGCGCCAACGCTTCGGCCTTGGCCAGGTCACGCCCGGCCACCCATACTCGCATGTTGCTGGCGGCCAGCTTGCGCACTATGACCTGACCGAAATTGCCGTAGCCACCCAGCACCACCACGCCAAAATCCTTTTCCACTTTCCTTCCTTAGGCGCGCTCTCCGCGCTCGGTATTGAACTGCAGTTCGGCCAGGCGGGCGTACAGCGGATTGCTCAGCACCAGCTCGCCATGGGTTCCAATAGCCTGCAACCGCCCCTTATCGATCACCGCGATGCGGTCGGCGTTCTTTACCGTGGCCAAACGGTGGGCGATGACCAGGGTGGTGCGCCCGCTCATCAGCGCCGGTAGCGCCTGCTGGATCAGGTGCTCGCTCTCGGCGTCCAGCGCGCTGGTGGCCTCGTCCAGCAGCAGGATCGGCGCATCCACCAGCAACGCACGGGCAATCGCCAGACGCTGGCGCTGGCCGCCCGACAAGCCCACCCCAGCCTCCCCCAGATGGGTCTGATACCCCTGAGGCAAACGTTCGATGAACTCATGGGCATGCGCCGCCCGCGCGGCCGCCTCGATGTCCGCATCACTGGCGGCGGGCCGGCCATAGCGCAGGTTGTCCGCCACGCTGCCGAAGAACAGCGCCGGATTCTGCGACACCAGGGCGAAGCAGCGGCGCAGATCGGCCGGATCGAGCCTGCTGATCGGCACGCCATCGACCCGAATCTCACCCTGCTGCGGGTCGAAGAAGCGCAACAGCAGATCGAACAGGGTCGACTTGCCGGCACCAGAAGGGCCGACCAGCGCCAGGGTTTCCCCGGCCTGGACCTGCAGGTCGATACCGGCAATGGCCGGATGATCGAGTCGTGTCGGGTAGGCGAAGTGCACATCACGCAGTTCCAGCGCACCACTGACCCGACTCGGCAGCTGCAACAGTCCATCGCCTGGCGGCGTGATGGCATTGCGCGTGCGCAGCAGCTCGGCGATACGCTCGGCCGCGCCTGCGGCACTCTGCAGCTCACCGATCACTTCACTGATGGCGCCGAAGGCCATGCCGACGATCAGGCTGTAGAACACGAAAGCGGCCAGATCACCGCCACTGATGCGCCCGGCGATCACGTCCATGCCGCCGACCCAGAGCATCACGCCCACCGCGCCCAACACCAGCACGATCACCACGGTAATCAGCCAGGCGCGCTGGCGAATGCGCTTGCCGGCCGTGGCGAAGGCCGCCTCTACGGTGCCAGCGAAATGCTGGCGATCCTGCTCTTGGTGGTTATAGGCCTGTACCGTTTTGATCTGGCCCAGGGTCTCACCGATATAGCTGCCCACATCCGCCACCCGATCCTGGCTCTGCCGCGCCAGGTTGCGCACCCGGCGACCGAAGATCAGGATCGGCGCCACCACCAGCGGCAGCGCTGCCATGACGATGGCGGTGAGTTTGGCGTTGGTGACGAACAGCAGGCCGATGCCACCGATCAGCATGATCAGGTTGCGCAGGGCCATGGACAGCGACGAGCCAATCACCGTCTGCAGCAAGGTGGTGTCGGCGGTCAGGCGCGACTGGATCTCCGAGGCCCGGTTGCTCTCGTAGAAGCCCGGATGCAGTTCGATCAGGTGGTCGAACACGCGCTTGCGGATATCGGCGACGAAACGCTCACCAATCCAGCTCACCAGATAAAAGCGGGTGAAGGTGCCCACCGCCAGAGCCAGCACAAGCACGAAGAACAGGCCAATGGAATGACGCAGCGCCTCAGGCGACTGGGTGGCCAGGCCCTGATCCACCAGCAGACGGATGCCCTGGCCCATGGACAGGGTAATGGCCGCGGTAAACAGCAACGCAGCCAGCGCGCCCGCCAGGCGCCAGCGATAGGGCCGGATGAAGCGCCAGGCCATGCCCAGCGCCTGGCGCCGACTACCAGAAATCAGGCTCATGAGTGCGACTCGCCATCGATGAAACGAGCCTGGTGATCGGCACTGGGCAGCAAGCAGCTGTCATAGCGACCGAACAGGCGGTAGCGGTTCAGCGCGATACGGTCATAACACCAGTCGCGCAATGACCGCGGCAGGACGCGTAAGCCGCTCAGCAAGCGCCAGCCGCCCGACAACTGACTGAGCACACGCAGCACCGCATCGGAGCGAACAAACAGCTGGGAGCCCTCGATATAGGCCATCGTCTCGAAGCTATCGGTCGGCAGACCGAACCAGGCCAGAATCGCCTGGCCTTCCTGCGACTGTACCGAGCAGAGGCGGAATCGCCGCTCAGCATCATGACGAATCAGAAACTTCGCCCAGCCATTACACAGGCGGCACACCCCGTCGAACAGCACGACGCGCTCATGGGCCTGGATATGCGGCGGTAATCCGGTGTCTGGCATGGGGACGTCCTTGTTGGTCATGATGCGAAGCGCTAACGCCTGTCATCGTTCAGTGATGCCCCACGGGGTAGAGCAGTTCTTCCCGGTAACCAGCCCAGACGCGAATCGCATCGGGGAAGGCTGCATCCAGCGCCGGGTCGCCGCTGTCGACCAACAGTGGCCGGCCTTCCAGCGTACCGAGCTTGCGCTTGGTGGCGACCACCCGCAGTTGCTCCAGGCCGATGCTTCTGAGCACACGAGGGCTGATCTGCTGATTGCCGCGCCCGATGATATGGCCCTGGCCGCCGATGGCGGTCACCAGCAGGCGTGCCGGCTGGCCGTCGATCAGCTCGAACAGTTGGGTTTCGGTGACATCCCGGGCGATCACCTGGCCATTCTCGATCACGTCCACACCCAGCAGCGTGGTTTCCAGGCCCAGGTTCTCGGCCAGCCCGTGCAGTGTGGAACCGGGGCCGAACACGTAGCGCACGCCCTCCTCCCAGCTTTCGGCCAGCCAATCGGCCAGATCCACCAGTACCAGTTCCTCGGATTCCATGCCGCCCTGCTTGACGTGCTGCATGTACTCCCCCTCGACCGGCACGCACAGTTCGCCGTAGTGCTTGGCATTGACCCGCCCCTCGCGCAAGGCCGTCTCGTCGATGTCACGCACCTCGCCGCTGGCAAGACGCACCAGGCCGCCTTCGACCAGGCGCAGGGCCATCAATCCCGCCGCACGCGGGCTGATGGCGTAGACCGCCGAATGAATCTTCACCCCGGCCGGAATACCCAGCACGGGCTGATCCTCGCGCGCCGCCGCGCAAACGTCCCGCGCCGTACCATCACCGCCGGCAAACAGGATCAGCGCGCAGCCGGCTTCCTGCAGCGCTTTAACGGCCTGCTGGGTATCCGCTGCCGTGGTCGGCCTCTCACCCAGACTGCCCAGTACACGATGCGGATAGCCCAGCTCGGCCAGCAGATCGGCGCCCATGGGGCCAGGAAAGGTGACGAACTGCAGGCGCTCGGCCACCGACCGCAAACACTCCAGGGCAATACGCGTGCGCGCCGCGGCGCGTGGCTCGGCGCCCAGAGCCAACGCCTCGGCGGCCACTCCGTCGCTACCCTTGAGCGCCGCCGGTCCGCCGAGTCCGGCCAGCGGGTTGATGATCAGGCCAAGATGGAAAACACTCATAACTACTCCACATCACGGCGCACCGTTCGGTGCCCCGAATAAACCTCTCGCGCCAGCTGTCACGGCGCTTTCATATGCCCTGCCTAGACTGTTTCCACAGCCAGGAGATTCGGCCATGAAAGCGCAGCAACAGCCCCAACAACCTCGCGTCACCCCGTTCAATCCGCAACAGCCCGTCGGTGGTTCGATCATCGATGCCGAAGGCCGGGAAATACCCATCACCGAACAGATGATCCAGCAAGCCTGCCGCGAACTCGACAAAGCCTGGCAAACCCCACGCCACGTCTGACCCGCACTCGACCGACTACAGCAGGCGACAGCCCAACGCCGTGGCCAGCTGTGCCAGGTGCGGGGCTTCGCCACTAAGGATCACTGGCAAGCCCTCGATCTCGCGACGATAGGGATAGTGCTTGCGCAAGGCATCGAAAGCCGCCTTGCGCTGCTTTTCCTCGCCCACCAGGGCACGACGGAAATCCGCATCGTCCCGCCGCGGGTCATAGACTGCCCGGCACAGGCTGGCCAGCGCCCAGTCGATGGCGGCCGACTCGTGCAACTCCAAAGCGCCCAGCCAGGGTGCCGGCAGCAGGTCACTCAACTGCACCGTTTCCTTCAGTCCCATCGCCCGGCAATAGGCCTGGTAGATCTGCGCCGTGCCGCGCAGCTTGCCATCCAGGCTGTAGCCGGCGATATGCGGTGTGGCGATTTGACATAGCGCGGCCAGTGCAGGGTCGGCCAGCGGCTCACCTTCCCACACATCCAGCGCCACCTGCAGATCAGCGCCGCCGTGCAGGTGCGCCTTCAGGGCCTGGTTGTCGATTACCGCGCCGCGGCTGGCATTGATCAGCCAGGCACCAGGCTTGAGCTGCGGCAGCTCGGCCGCTCCGATCAGGTGACGTGTGCTGGCATCCAGCGGCGTATGCAGGCTGATGACATCGCACTCGCGCAGGATGCTCGGCAGGTCGACGAAGTCGCCGCCTTCCGCCGCCTGCCGCGGGGGATCGCATACGCGCACATCCCAGCCCATGCCGCGCAGCACCTCGACCAGGCGTCCGCCCACCTGGCCGGCACCCACCACGCCATAACGCAGCTCGGGTAGTTGGGCGCCGGTTCGTTCGGCCAGCGTCAGCAGGCAGCCCAGCACATAGTCCACCACGCCACGGGCATTGCAGCCGGGAGCGCTGGACCAGGCGATACCGGCTTCGGCGAAGTAATCCAGATCGAGGTGGTCGGTGCCGATAGTGCAGGTGCCGACAAAACGCACCTTGCTGCCTTCCAGCAGCGCCCGGTCGACGCGCGTCACCGAGCGCACCAGCAGCACCTCGGCATCGCCCAGCGCCGTGCGGTCGATCGCCCGCCCGGGGTGGCGCTGAATGGCGCCGAAACCGGCAAAGAATTCGTCGAGCAGCGGGATGTTTTCGTCGGCCACGATCAGCATGGTGCACTCCTGTAAGCTGCGGGCATTCTAGGCCCTTCGGCGCCCCGCGATAAGCGCGCCGTCATGACGCTTTCCTGACCACAGCGTCAGGGCTAGACTAGCGCCCCGCACAAGCCTGGTTCTGTCGATGTCCACCCTCTCCCGCCCCGCCCGCGTGCGCGCTGAATTGAGCGCCCTGTTGAAGCTGGCTCTGCCAATCATCATTGCGCAGCTGGCCAACACCGCCATGGGCTTCGTCGATACCGTGATGGCTGGCCGCGTTGGCGCCCACGACCTGGCCGCCGTAGCCCTGGGCAACTCGCTGTGGATCCCTGTGTTCCTGCTGATGACCGGCATCCTCCTGGCTACCACGGCCAAGGTGGCGCAGCGCTTTGGCGCCGGCAAACAGGAAGAAACTGGCCCGCTGGTACGCCAGGCCTTGTGGCTGGGTCTGTTCGTCGGCTGCAGTTGCGCGGTGCTGCTATGGAATGCCACGCCAGTACTGCAGGTGATGAAAGTCGACCCAACGCTGATCGAGCCAGCCATGGGTTACCTGCGCGGCGTGGCCTGTGGCTTCCCGGCCGTGGCCCTGTACTACGTGCTGCGCTGCTTCAGCGATGGCCTGGGCCACACCCGACCGAGCATGGTGCTGAGCCTGCTCGGCCTGCTGCTGAACATCCCGCTCAACTACGTGCTGATCTACGGCAAGCTGGGCCTGCCAGCCCTGGGTGGTGTCGGTTGCGGCTGGGCCACGGGCATCGTCATGTGGTGCATGTTGCTGGGCATGCTGGCCTGGGTCAGCTGGGCGCCGTACTACAAGCCGAGTCAACTGTTTGCCCGTTTCGAGCGGCCGCAGTGGACGGTGATTCGTCGCCTGCTGTCGATCGGCGTGCCCATTGGCGTGGCGGTCTTCGCCGAGTCAAGCATCTTCGCCGTGATCGCCCTACTGATCGGCGGCCTTGGTGCCAACGTCGTGGCCGGCCACCAGATCGCCCTGAATTTCAGTTCGATGATCTTCATGATCCCCTACTCGCTGGGCATGGCCGCCACCGTGCGGGTAGGCCAATCACTGGGGCGCAGCGCCCCCCGGGATGCGCGCTTCGCTGCCGGCGTGGCGATGGGTACGGCGCTGGCCTATGCCTGCCTGTCCGCCAGTCTGGCCTTGCTGCTGCGCGAGCAGATTGCAGCGATCTACACCCCCGACCCGACGGTGATCGCCATCGCCGCCTCACTGATCGTCTACTCGGCGCTGTTCCAGTTCTCCGACGCCGTGCAGGTCACCGCCGCCGGCGCCTTACGCGGTTATCAGGACACCCGCGTGACCATGCTGTTCACCCTGCTTGCCTACTGGGGCATCGGCCTGCCGATCGGCTATGGGTTGGGCCTGGCCGACTGGTTCGGCGAGCCCTCGGGGCCGCAAGGACTCTGGCAGGGCTTGGTGGTGGGGCTGACCTGCGCGGCAGTGCTGCTGGGGATTCGCCTGGCACGCAGTGCGCGGCGGCATATCCGCAATCAGTCCGCCAGGGCCGACGTGGCCGCGAGCGCCGCCCAGTAATCGGCAGACAACCACTCGCGCCCGGCCAGCAGGTGACTCAGGTAGCTGACGCTGGGCGACAGCCCTTCCTGACGCCAGGCAGGGTTCGCGACATACAACCAGGCGGCGATAGTACCCTGCGCAGTTTCAACCCACATGCGCTCACGGCTGTAGTAGATCGGCGTGCCTTCAAAGGGGTCCATCTTGAGGATCTCATCGCCGCTCGTCAGGCGATACAGCACACCCTCGACAACGCCTCCCGGCTGATGGCGGATGTTGGCGTAAGCCCGCCCCGGATGATCATGGGCTCGCTTGTTGAAGCACAAGGCATAGCCCGGCAGCCTTGCAGCCATGGCCTCCTCAACCCGTAATCCGCGCGCCTGCATGCGCAGCGGATTCATGTTGGAGCCATAGGCAAAGTAGTACGACATCAGTCTGCCTTCTTGCGTATCCAGTACAGGTAGCTGCCGCTTTCCTCGCCCTGCTCCAGCAGCTCGTGGCCGAGGAACATGCAGAACTTGGGAATGTCACGCTTGGTCGAGGGGTCGGTAGCGATCACCTTGAGCAGGCCGCCGGCCGGCAGGTCGCGCACCTTGTTGTGCAGCATCATCACCGGCTCGGGGCAGTTGAGGCCGGTGGCGTCGAGAATGGCGTCGGGTTGCAGGGACATGGACTACTCCGTAAATCAGGCGGCTATTGTGGCGTAAACGGTGGACTCATAGCCGGCGCAGATGACAGGTGACCTCTTCGCGGTCGTGATACAGCTGCTTGCAGGCAATGGAGACTCTCAGACGCTCGGCCTTGAAGGCCTCATCCAGGCGCTGCAGCAGCTTGCGCACTTCGGCATAGCGCTGCTTCATCGGCAGCTTGAGGTTGACGACCGCCTCGCGGCAGTGACCGCCGCTGATCCATTCCTCGACCATGGCCGCCGTGCGCGCCGGCTTCTCGACGATGTCGCAGACCATCCAGTCCACCGGCTGTTTCGGCTTCCAGGTGAAGCCGTCGACCATCAGATGAGTGACCAGACCGGTATCCATCAGGCTCTGCGCCATCGGTCCGTTGTCGATTGCCGTCACCAGCATGCCGCGACGCACCAGCTGATAGGTCCAGCCGCCGGGGGCCGCGCCCAGGTCAACACCGGTCATATCCTCGGACAGACGTGTGTCCCACTGCTCGCGGGGGATGAAGGTATGCCAGGCCTCTTCCAGCTTGAGCGTGGAGCGGCTGGGCGCTTCACGCGGGAACTTCAGGCGCGGAATGCCCATGGGCCACAGCGCCGAATTGCTCGTTTCGGCGATACCGAGAAATACCTCGCGGCCGCTCTTGAAGGTCAGCAGCAAACGCGGCTTGCTGGGGTCTTCGACCAGACGCCCAGCCTTCTCCAGCGCTTTGCGCAGGGGAGCCTCGAACTTCTTGCAGAAATTGGACAGCTCCTTGCCCTCGTTGGTATCGAACACTTCCAACCACAGGCTACCGCACTGGGGGTAATCGGCCAGGGCCTGCAGCAGCACGCTGATGCGGTCGGTTTCCGGCAGGGCCAGATAGTCGCCACGGGCCCACTGGCGGGGGAATATCAGCTGATTGAAGCGCGCCCCCTGCATCAGGCGCTCGGCACCACCGGTCTCACTGCAGACGAACTCGGCATGGGCACCGCCGGCCTTGCCCTTGGCGTAGCCTGCCACGCCCAGGTTGGCGGCCAGCTCAGACAGTTCGGCGCAGACCTCTCCCTCGAAACCAGGGCGGCAGTGCAGTAGCAAGGTATTCATCAGGGCTCTCCTCAAGGCCGCGCATGATAGCCGAGTCGGGAACCCGAAGCGCACCTGCCCTGTCCAGTGAAGTGGCGAGAGCTGACCTACGGGTCTAGTTTCTCAGTGCTCTGGCCCAATGAGCAGGAGACTCAGATGCCTTCTTTGGATAGCTTAAATTGCCGCCGCGAGCTGCAGATCGCCGGCAAGACCTACCATTACTACAGCCTGCAACATGCCGCCGAAAACCTTGGCGACATCAGCCATTTGCCCAAGTCGCTCAAGGTGCTGCTGGAGAACCTGCTGCGCTTCGAAGACAACGCCACGGTCAGCGCCTACGACATCAAGGCCATGATCGACTGGCTGAAAGATCGCTCCAGCGATCACGAGATCCAGTTCCGCCCGGCACGGGTACTGATGCAGGACTTCACTGGCGTGCCGGCAGTCGTCGATCTGGCAGCCATGCGCGCCGCCATGGCCGCAGCTGGCGGTGACGCCCAGCGCATCAACCCGCTGTCGCCGGTCGACCTGGTGATCGACCACTCCGTGATGGTCGACAAGTACGCCTCGCCGTCCGCCTTCGAACAGAACGTCGACATCGAAATGCAGCGCAACGGCGAGCGCTACGCCTTCCTGCGCTGGGGCCAGAGCGCCTTCGACAACTTCCGCGTGGTGCCGCCGGGCACCGGCATCTGCCACCAGGTCAACCTGGAATACCTGGCCCGCAGCGTGTGGACCAAGGAGGAAGATGGCGCCACCTTCGCCTTCCCCGACACCCTGGTCGGCACTGACTCGCACACCACCATGATCAACGGCCTCGGCGTACTGGGTTGGGGCGTGGGCGGCATCGAGGCGGAGGCCGCCATGCTCGGCCAGCCGGTGTCGATGCTGATTCCCGAGGTGATCGGCTTCAAGCTCAGCGGCAAGCTCAAGCAAGGCATCACCGCCACCGACCTGGTGCTGACGGTGACGCAGATGCTGCGCAAGAAGGGCGTGGTGGGCAAATTCGTCGAATTCTACGGCGATGGCCTGGCCGACCTGCCCCTGGCCGACCGCGCCACCATCGCCAACATGGCCCCGGAATACGGCGCCACCTGCGGCTTCTTCCCGGTCGATGACATCACCCTGGGCTACCTGCGCCTGTCCGGGCGCCCGGAAGACAGCGTGCAGTTGGTGGAGGCCTACTGCAAAACCCAGGGTCTGTGGCGCGAGCCGGGTGACGAGCCATTATTCACCGACAGCCTGAGCCTCGACCTGGGCGATGTGGAAGCCAGCCTGGCCGGCCCCAAACGTCCACAGGATCGAGTAGCCCTGAGCCAGGTCAGCCAAGCCTTCGACGACTTCGTCGGCCTGCAGCTCAAACCGTCCGCCAAGGAAGAAGGTCGCCTGCTCAGCGAGGGTGGTGGCGGCACCGCTGTCGGCAGCGAGACACTGGTGGGCGAAGCCGAGTATGAGCACGAGGGCCAGCGCTATTGCCTGAAGAATGGCGCCGTAGTGATCGCCGCCATTACCTCCTGCACCAACACCTCCAACCCCAGCGTAATGATGGCTGCCGGCCTGCTGGCCAAGAAGGCCGTGGAAAAGGGGCTGCAGCGCAAACCCTGGGTGAAGAGCTCGCTGGCGCCCGGCTCCAAGGTGGTCACCGAATACTTTGCCGCTGCCGGGCTGACCCGTTACCTGGACGAACTGGGCTTCGATCTGGTCGGCTATGGCTGCACCACCTGCATCGGCAACTCCGGGCCGCTGCTCGACCCCATCGAGGCAGCCATTCAGTCTGCCGATCTCACCGTAGCCTCGGTGCTGTCCGGCAACCGCAACTTCGAAGGTCGCGTCCACCCTCTGGTGAAAACCAACTGGCTGGCTTCGCCACCACTGGTGGTGGCCTATGCCCTGGCCGGCAGCGTGCGAACCGACCTGGCCAATGAACCACTGGGCACGGGCAAGGACGGTCAATCGGTCTACCTCAAGGACATCTGGCCCAGCCAGGCGGAAATCGCAGAAGCCATCACCAAGGTCGATACCGCCATGTTCCGCAAGGAGTACGCCGAGGTGTTCGCCGGTGACGCCCAGTGGCAGGCCATCGCCGTGCCGCAGGCAGCCACCTACCAGTGGCAGGCGGATTCCACCTATATCCAGCATCCGCCCTTCTTTGAGGGCATTGCCGGCGAGCCACCGCAGATCGCTGATATCCAGGGCGCCCGCATCCTCGCTCTGCTGGGTGATTCGGTAACCACCGATCACATTTCACCCGCCGGCAATATCAAAAAGGACAGCCCTGCCGGCCGCTACCTGAGCGAGCACGGCGTGGCGCCGGTGGACTTCAACTCCTACGGTTCGCGCCGCGGTAACCATGAAGTGATGATGCGCGGCACCTTCGCCAATATCCGCATCAAGAACGAAATGCTCGACGGCGAGGAAGGCGGCAACACCCTGCACCAGCCCAGTGGCGAAAAGCTGGCGATCTACGATGCAGCCATGCGCTACCAGCAGGATGGCGTACCGCTGGTGATTTTCGCCGGCAAGGAGTACGGCACCGGCTCATCCCGCGACTGGGCCGCCAAGGGCACCAACCTGCTGGGTGTGAAAGCGGTAATCGCCGAGAGCTTCGAGCGCATCCACCGCTCCAACCTCGTGGGCATGGGCGTGCTGCCGCTGCAGTTCGCGAGTGGGCAGACGCGTCAGAGCCTGGGCCTGACGGGGCGGGAAAAAGTCACCATTGCCGGTCTGGACGAAGCAAGCCTGCGTCCCCAGATGAGCCTGAAGCTGAACATTCAGCGCGAAGACGGCAGCCAGGAAGAAGCCGAAGTGCTGTGCCGCATCGACACGCAGAATGAGGTGGAGTACTTCAAGGCCGGCGGCATCCTGCACTACGTATTGCGGCAGATGCTCAAGGAATAGAAACCGAGGTGCGCCTTGGGCGGGCGCTGGACGTAGGCTGGGTAGAGTGCAGCGAAACCCAGCAACTCCCCTACGGTAACGTTGCCGGGTTTCGGCGCCAAAGCGCCTCGCCTACGCGACCCGCTCCAGCCTACGTCAGGTTCAGGCCAGTTCGGCGACGACGGCTGCCAGGGCCTGGGCCGGGTCGGCAGCCTGGCTGATCGGGCGACCGATCACCAGGAAGTCGGAGCCGGCCTTGATCGCATCGGCCGGGGTCAGGATGCGGCGCTGGTCGTCGGCAGCGCTGCCGGCCGGGCGGATGCCCGGAGTCACCAGCTGCAGGGCCGGCTGCGCGGCTTTCAGCGCCGGGGCCTCCTGGGCCGAGCAAACCAGACCGTCCATACCCGCCTGTGCGGCCAATCCGGCCAGGCGCAGCACCTGCTCCTGCGGGGCGATATCCAGGCCGATGCCGGCCAGATCGCTCTGCTCCATGCTAGTCAGCACGGTCACACCAATCAGCAGCGGCTTGGCGCCGGAGAGCTTGTCCAGCTCCTCGCGGCAGGCCGCCATCATGCGCAGGCCGCCGGAGCAGTGCACGTTGACCATCCACACGCCCAACTCGGCTGCGGCCTTGACTGCCATCGCCGTGGTGTTGGGGATGTCGTGGAATTTCAAGTCGAGGAACACCTCGAAGCCCTTGGCCTGCAGGGTTTCCACCACGGTCGGGCCGCTACGGGTGAACAGCTCCTTGCCCACCTTGACCCGGCACAGCTTCGGGTCGAGACGATCCGCCAGCGCCAGGGCGGCGTCACGGGAAGGAAAGTCGAGGGCAACGATGATGGGGCTCTGGCAGGACATGGCGGGCTCACAGGCAGGTCGAAAACGCCGCGCATTGTAGCGGAAGCGGCGAGCGCTGGTCAGAGCACCTTGTCCAGCGCCAGCGCGGTCATGAAGCCGGATAGAGTGATCAGCCCTGTCAACGCATGGGTTTCGGCGAAGGCCTCGGGAATCATGCTGTCGACCAACATGCACAGCACAGCGCCTGCGGAAAAGCCCAGCACGAAGGCCAGCCAACTGTCGGGCAAGCCGGCGAACAGCCCTGGCCCGGCCATTGCCGCCAGCCCCGACAGCGCCACGATGACCGCCCACAAGCCGAAGACCCAGGCCTTGCTGCGCCCTTCCTCTCGCAAGCTGGCGGCGCTGGCCAGACCTTCCGGCAGATTGGAAAGAAAGATCGCCACCAGCATCACCAGGCTTACCGAGCCGCCATCGAGCAAGCCCAAACCCAAGCCCAGCGACTCGGGAATACCGTCGAGAAACGCCCCGGCGGCGATCAGCAGGCCCAGCAATGCGCCCTGCCCGCCACCTTGCAGGCCATCCAGCCAGCGACTGGCCAGCACGAACAACACGCCACCACAGAACATCCCCGCCAAAGTCGGCAGATGGCCGCCCAGGCGCAGCGCATCCGGCAACTGCTCGAAACAGACCGCGGCGATCAGCACCCCGCTGCCATAGGCCATCACGGAGGCCACCACCTTGCGCGACAGCCTGGCGTACATGCCGATCATCGCCCCCAGCAACAGGCTGCTGGCCGCCAGCCAGCCCCACAGCCCGGCCTGCACTGTCATCCCCCACTCCATGCACACTCCTTATTCAGCAGCGCAATGCTGCTTCCGTAACCGAGCCCCCAGGGTAGACTGGGCCCCCGCGTTTTCATCAGGCAGCAGTAATGGCCCGTCTCCAACTCGACTTCTCGCAACAAGAGTTCTGCTACAGCACCCACATGACTGTACGCAGCACCGATATCAACGCCAGTAACCACCTGGGCAACGACGCCATGATCTCGATGATCTCCGAGGCCCGGGCACGCTTCCTCTATGACTTCGGCATCCGCGAAGCGGATCAGCAGCACGGCATCATCGTCACCGACCTGGCCACCATGTACCGAGCCGAGTCGCATTCGCGCGACCAACTGCTGTTCGAAGTCGGGGTGATGGACTTCAACCGCTATGGTGGCGACATCATCTTCCGCATCACCCGCCCGGCCGACAGCACGCTGATCGCCCTGGCCAAGTCCGGTTTTGTCTTTTTCGACTACATCGCCGGCAAGGTAACCCAGATGCCAGATAGCTTCCGCGACAAGTTCCCCGAGGTGAACTGGCTGTAAATCGCCTCAATAAAGTGCGCAGACGGCAGTGATCGCACCATTGCGAAACAGACTACCACCCTCACCTGCCCTCATCCCGGCCATTTCCTTGCCCCCTGCATGCTGGCCCAAGTATTGCTTTGCTAGTGACATCGGCATCCAACGGCGGCTGCCCCACATACGACAAAGGCGTCGCGACACCCTCAGGGTGGCGCGGCGCTTTTTGCGTTTCGGCCCCAGCGATCGGGGCGGGTGGACGAGCCGTGATCCGGGCGTCGACCAGGACTCTCTTCATAACGATTGTGGCTTCGGCCACTCGGTTGCGGCCACAAGCCGAAACCACCCCGGCAGGCGGCCGGCGACGTGCCCACGAACGCGGCGCCGTCCGTCCACCGGGACTCTTTCCTGACGAGGTGTTGGATGAATACAAGTTTCTGGAAAGCCGGCCATGCACCGACGCTGTTCGCCGCCTTTCTCTATTTCGACCTGAGTTTCATGGTCTGGTACGTACTCGGCCCGCTGGGCGTGCAGATCGCCACCGACCTGGGGCTGAGTACCCAGCAACGCGCCATGATGGTCGCGACGCCCATCCTGGCCGGCGCCGTGCTGCGCCTGTTCATGGGTGCCCTGGCGGATCGCACATCGCCCAAGACCGCCGGCCTGCTAGGCCAGATCATTGTCATCGTAGCCTTGGCCATCGCCTGGCTGCTCGGCATTCATACCTATACGCAAGCCTTGCTGCTCGGCCTGTTCCTCGGTTTTGCCGGTGCTTCCTTCGCCGTGGCTCTGCCACTGGCGTCGCAGTGGTATCCGCCGCAGCACCAGGGCAAGGCCATGGGCATCGCCGGCGCCGGCAACTCCGGCACCGTGCTGGCCGCACTGTTCGCGCCGGCACTGGCCGCACTGTTCGGCTGGGGCAACGTGTTCGGCCTGGCACTGATCCCGCTGGTGCTGACCCTGATCATTTTCGCCAGCGTGGCCAAGAACGCCCCCGAGCGCCCGGCGCCCAAGTCGATGGCTGACTATTTCAAAGCCCTGGGTGATCGCGACAGCTGGTGGTTCATGTTCTTCTACAGCATCACTTTTGGCGGCTTCCTCGGCCTGGCCAGCACCCTGCCCGGCTACTTCCACGACCAGTACGGCTTCGATCCGGTCAAGGCCGGCCTTTACACCGCCGCCTGCGTGTTTGCCGGCAGCATGATGCGCCCGCTCGGCGGTGCCCTGGCCGACCGCATCGGCGGCATCCGCTCGCTACTGATGATGTACACCTGTGCCTCCATCTGCATCGCCGCCGTGGGCTTCAACCTGCCCAGCGCCTATGCCGCCCTGGCCCTGTTCGTCGCCGCCATGCTCAGCCTGGGCGCCGGCAACGGCGCGGTATTCCAGCTGGTACCGCAGCGTTTCCGTAAAGAGATCGGCGTGATGACCGGTCTGGTCGGCATGGCGGGAGGCATCGGCGGTTTCTGCCTGACGGCCGGCCTGGGTGCGATCAAGCAGGCCACCGGCGACTATCAGATCGGCCTCTGGCTGTTCGCCAGCCTCGGTGTGTTGGCCTGGGTCGGTCTGCACGGGGTCAAGCTGCGCTGGCGCACTACCTGGGGTAGCGCCGCCATCACGGCAGCTCGCGTATAACCTGCTGCAGGCGCCGCTCATGCTGGCGGCGCCTGCTCAGGTCGGTTGCGACAAAGGCTGCGCCGGGCAAGGCTCATCGCACTGGTCAGGTAGCAACGCTCCTTGGGCACCCACGGCCCGGCCTTTGTCTCAACCGACTTAACTTGCTTCGGGCGCCGATGGGCGCCTTTCGCCTATCGAGAAGCCTTATGGCCCTGCAACTGAGTTTTGGCGAAGCCTCCGCCACCGGCCCACGCGCGGAAAACCAGGATGCCGTTCGCGTTGTCACGCCGGCGCCGGGCCTGGCCGCCAGCAAGGGTTTCCTGCTGGCCCTGGCCGATGGCGTCAGTCAATGTGCCGACGGTGGCCTGGCCGCGCGCGCCACCCTGCAGGCGCTGGCCCTGGACTACTATGCCACCCCGGAAACCTGGGCCGTGGCGCAATCGCTCGACCGCCTGCTGGTAGCCCACAATCGCTGGTTGCAGGCCAATGGTGGCGGCCAGCCGTTGCTCACCACCCTCTCCGCCCTGGTGCTGCGCGGGCGCCGCTTCACCCTCGCGCACGTGGGTGACTGCCGCGTGTACCGCTGGTACGACGGGCAACTGGAACGACTCAGCGAAGACCATGTCTGGGAGCAGCCCGGTATGCAGCACGTGCTCAAGCGTGCCATGGGCCTGGATCAGCACCTGGTGGTCGATTACCTGGAGGGCGAGCTGCGCCAAGGCGAGCGCTATCTGCTGGTCAGCGATGGTGTGTGGTCGGTACTCGGTGACAGCACCATCCGTAACCTGCTCAGCGACGAAGCGGAGCCCAACGCCGCGTGCCGCGCGCTGGTCGGAGCCGCCCATCTGGCCGGCAGCCAGGATAATGCCAGCGCTGTACTGGTCAGCGTCGAGAACCTGCCCGACAACAACCTGGCCGATACCCTTGCTCAGCTCAGCCACTGGCCACTGCCGCCACGCCTGCGCGAGGGCCAGGACTTCGAAGGCTGGCAAGTCGAGCGCCTGCTGGCCGAGTCGCGCCAGTCGCTGGTGTACCGGGTGCGTGATACGCAATCGCGCCGCTGGATACTCAAGACCCTGCCGGAAACTCGCCGTGACGAAGAGCAGGCCGGCCCCGCGCTGCTGCTGGAAGAGTGGTTCCTGCGTCGTGTGGCCGGCCGCCACTTCCCCGAACTGCACCCGCTGCCGCAGCGTCAGCACCTGTACTACGTGCAGCGCGAGTACGCCGGACAGACGCTGGAGGAACACCTGCGCCTGAGCGGCCAGCTGGGTCTGACGGAATGGCTGGACCTCGCCCCGCGCCTGCTCAAGGCCGTGGGTATGTTGCACCGGCGCAATATCCTGCACCGCGACATCAAGCCGGAAAACCTGTTGTGGGGCGACGACGGCGAACTGCGCCTGCTTGACTTCGGCCTGGCCTACTGTCCCGGTTTGTCGCGCGATGAACAGCACAGCCTGCCCGGCACGCCCAGCTATATTGCCCCCGAGGCCTTTGCCGGCGCCGAACCGGAGCAAAGGCAGGATCTGTATGCCGCTGGCGTCACCTTGTATCGCCTGCTCACCGGCCACTATCCCTACGGCGAGATCGAAGCCTTCCAGCACCCGCGTTTCGGCAAGGTCACACCGCCCAGCCGCTATCGCCCTGACTTGCCCGCCTGGCTCGATGAGTGCCTGCTGCGCGCCGTGGCCAGCAACCCGCAGGAGCGTTTCGAAACCGCCGAAGAATGGCTGCTGCAACTCGAACAGGGGGAGCGCGCGGCCCTGGCCAGTCGCCCGCGCCCGCTGCTGGAACGCGAGCCACTGAAGGTTTGGCGCGGAGTTGCGCTGGCTTCGCTCCTGCTCAACCTGATGTTATTGGTGCTGATGCTCGGCTGAGACTTGCGTTACAGAGGCTTTTCGCCCAGTTTTATCCGAGCCCAAGCCCACAGCAGGACGCCCATGTCGGAAGCTGGCAGCATCATCCAGAGCAGCAGTGAAAAGCCCGCCCGCCTGCAACTGAGAGGGGACTGGACGCTTCAGCACTACGCCCATCTCCAAGCCCAACTGACCCGTCAGCCCGGCTCAGCCGACGGATACTCGCTGGACCTCAGCCAACTGGGGCGCCTGGACACCGCTGGCGCCGCACTGCTCGGCCGCTGGATCGGCCACGAGCGCCTGCAACAACTGACCCACAGCCAGGATCTACCCGCCGAACGTCTGGCGCTTCTGCGCACCGTCGCCGAAGCCCTGCCGCACATCCCCGCCAACGCCCGCCCAGCCAAACACGCTGCCGCGCTGGAGTTGCTGGAAAAAATCGGCGGCGCCGTCGAAGGCTACTGGAAACAACTGCGCGCCCTGCTCGGCTTCATCGGGCTGGCGCTGGAAAGCCTGTTTCTCTGCCTGTTCCAACCTCGTCGCTGGCGTATCACCTCGCTGGCGGCCCATGTCGAGCAGACCGGCCTGAATGCCATCCCCATCATCGTGCTGCTGACCTTCATGGTTGGCGCCGTCGTCGCCTTCCTCGGTGCCACGGTGCTCGCCAACTTCGGCGCCACGATCTACACCGTCCATCTGGTGGCCTTCTCCTTTTTGCGTGAGTTCGGCGTACTGCTCACCGCCATTCTCATGGCCGGCCGCACGGCCAGCGCCTTCACCGCACAGATCGGCTCGATGAAGGCCAATGAAGAGATCGATGCCATCCGCGTGCTCGGCCTCAATCCGATAGAGCTTCTGGTACTGCCACGCATCCTGGCTATGATGATCAGCCTGCCGATCCTCACCTTTATCGCCATGTTGTCCGGCATCCTCGGTGGCGCCATGGTCAGTACCCTGCTGCTGGATATTTCTCCTACCCTGTTTCTCGGCATTTTGCAGACGGATGTCGCCGTCAAACACTTCTACATCGGCCTGGCCAAAGCGCCCTTCTTCGCCTTCATCATCGCCATCATCGGCTGCCTGGAGGGCTTCAAATCCGGCGGTAGCGCCAAATCGGTCGGCGACCACACCACCTCCGCCGTGGTGCAGTCGATCTTCATGGTCATCCTGCTCGACGCAGTCGCCGCTATGTTCTTCATGGAGATGGGCTGGTGAACAACGACGCCCTGGTACAGGTTCGCGGCCTGCGCAATCAGTTCGGCACGCAAGTGGTGCATCAGGATCTCGACCTGGACATCCGCCGCGGCGAAGTGCTCGGCGTGGTCGGCGGCTCCGGCACCGGCAAATCGGTATTGCTGCGCAGTATCGTCGGCCTGCTGAGGCCGGCTGCCGGCAAGATTCAGGTATTCGGGGAAAGTCTGCTGGAAGCACCACCCAAACGCCGCTCCGAGCTGGAGCGACGCTTTGGCGTGCTGTTCCAGCGCGGCGCCCTGTTTTCCTCGCTGACCGTGGTCGAGAACATCGCCCTGCCGCTGATCGAGCATGCCGGTCTGCCGCGCCCCGAGGCCGAACGCCTGGCCAGGGTCAAGGTGGGCCTGGCGGGCCTGCCGGCCGATGCGGGCGACAAGTATCCGGACTCGCTGTCCGGTGGCATGGTCAAGCGCGCCGCGCTGGCCAGGGCCATCGCCCTGGACCCGGAAATCCTCTTTCTCGACGAACCCACGGCGGGCCTCGACCCGATTGGTGCCGCGGCCTTCGACCAGCTGATCCTGACCCTGCGCGATGCCTTGGGCCTGAGCGTATTTCTGGTCACCCACGACCTCGACACGCTCTATACCATCTGCGATCGCGTGGCCGTGCTGTCGCAGAAGCGCGTACTGGTCGCAGGTCCGCTGGCAGAAGTCGAAGCCACCGACGACGCCTGGATTCGCGATTACTTTCACGGCCCACGAGGCCGAGCAGCGCAACGCGCTGCCAACCAGGAGTGCCGCTGATGGAAACCCGTGCCCATCACATTCTCATCGGGCTGTTCACCGTGATTGCCGTCGGCAGTGCCCTGCTCTTCGCCCTGTGGTTGGGTAAATCCCAGGTGGACCGTGAGTTCAAACTGTACGACGTGATCTTCAACGAGCCGGTCAGCGGCCTGTCCGTGGGCAGCCCCGTGCAATACAGCGGTATTGCCGTGGGCGACGTCACCGACCTGAGCCTGGATCCGCAGGACCCACGCCGGGTCAGGGCGCGTATTCGGGTGGCCGGTGCTACCCCGATCAAACAGGACACCCATGTCCGCCTGGCGCTGACCAGCATCACCGGCAGCGCCGCCATCCAGCTCTACGGCGGAACCCCGGACAGCCCGCCACTGCTCTCCAACAATGACCAGCCCACCCGGATCACCGCCGAGCCTTCACCTCTGGCTCGTCTGCTCGATAACGGCGAGGATCTGGTCAGTAACATCAACAAGCTGCTGCTCAATGCCAACCGCATGTTCTCCGACGAAAACATCGAACGCATGGGGCAAACCATGGCGCACCTGGAGCAGATGACCGGCAGTGTGGCCGAGCGTCGTGACGAGATCCGTGAGGCCCTGAGCAACCTGGCTGCCGCCAGCCGGCTAGCCAATGACATGCTGACCCAGGGCGCCAGCACCCTGCGCAATGCCAACAGCCTGGTCGATCAGCAAGGCCGCAGCGCCATGAACTCGGCGGCCAGGGCCATGGCCAGCCTGGAAGACAGCAGCCGCGATATTGAACAGCTCATCGAGCGTAACCAGGATGCCCTCAGCGGCGGCATGCAGGGCCTGGCTGAGCTCGGCCCGGCCATTGGTGAGCTGCGCAGCACCCTCGCGGCGCTGCGGCAGATGACCCGGCAACTCTCCGAAAACCCCGGCGCCTTGCTGCTGGATCACCAACAGAACAAGGAATTTCAGCCATGATCCCATTGCCGTTGCGTCACAGCTGCCTGGTCGCCCTGCTGCTGCTTGCTGGCTGCTCGGTGCTGCCCAAGGCCGAACCGGTGCAGACCTACCTGCTCCCCAGCTCGCAGATCAAGGCCAGCAACCAGAGCCTGAGCACATCGCTCAGCATCAGCCGGCCGCAGGCCAGCCTGACGCTCGACAGCACCCGCATCGCGGTCGTGCCGCAGGGCAGTGAAATCACCAACTACCAAGGCGCGCGCTGGAGCGACCCAGCCCCGGCCCTGCTGCGCGACCAGCTGCTGGAAGCCTTCCAGAACGACGGCCGCTTTGCCGCGCTGAGCAGCGACATGCAGCACCTGCACAGCGATTACAAGCTGATCGGCAACCTGCTGGCCTTCCAGAGCGAGTACCAGGATGGGCGCCCCGAGGCCAGCATCCGCTTCGATGCCCGCCTGGTACGCAGCCGGGATCAGAGCGTGCTGGCCAGCCGCAGCTTCGTCATACGCCAGCCCACTCAGGATGCTCAGGTGCCCGCCGTAGTACAGGCTTTCGGGCAGGCCAGCGACCGGCTGGCCGAGCAGTTGCTTGAATGGACGACGAGCCAGATTCGCAAGGCGCCCTGAGCCATTTCGCACCACGACGAGGCGACCCGGCCTCAATCGAGTGCACCCGTACCCGCAGCACCGCCCTGGCTCTCCCGCAAACCCGCCATTCGCGGGCTTGCGGGTCTTGGCACGCCGCATGCTTAGTGGATAACGACATGACATAAAGTCAGCGCCTTCAACGTAGAAGGGGCTGCCTCCCGACAGATCGGGACCAGGACAAAGGCGTCCTCGCTAGTGAGCTAGCGGGACGCCTTTTTTGTTTTTCGCGAATCGAGATGCAGGAGATGACCGGCATGAAAAAACTCAAGCTGGTACTGGTAGGCAATGGTATGGCCGGGGTACGCACCCTGGAAGAGCTGCTCAAGCTCGCCCCGGATCTCTACGACATCACCGTGTTCGGTGCCGAGCCGCACCCCAACTACAACCGCATCCTGCTGTCGCCGGTACTGGCCGGTGAACAGCACTTCGACGACATCGTGCTCAACGACCTGGCCTGGTACCGCGACAACCACATCGACCTGCGCCTGGGCCGCAAGGTGGTGCACATCGATCGCAAGAAGCGCATCGTCACCGCCGACGACGGCAGCACCGCCGAATACGACCGCCTGCTCCTGGCCACCGGCTCCACCCCGTTCATCCTGCCGGTACCGGGCAATCGCCTGCCGGGGGTGATCGCCTACCGCGATATCGCCGATACCCAGCGCATGATCGAAACAGCCGCCAGCCACAGCCACGCCGTGGTCATCGGCGGCGGCCTGCTCGGCCTGGAAGCTGCCAACGGCCTGCGCCAGCGCGGTATGCACGTGACCGTGGTGCACCTGGCTAACTGGCTGCTGGAGCGCCAACTGGACAAGGCCGCCGGCAAGCTGCTGCAGAGTGCCCTGGAGGCCCGCGGCATCCGCTTCCGCCTCAACGAGCAGACCGAGGAACTGCTGGACTACGGCAGCGGCCGCGTCTGTGCCGTGCAGTTCAAGAGCGGCGACGTGATTCCCGCCGACCTGGTGGTGATGGCCGCCGGTATTCGCCCCTGCACCGAACTGGCGGAAAAGGCCGGCATTCCCTGCAACCGCGGCATCCTGGTCGATGACTGCCTGCAGACCTACGATCCGCGCGTCTACGCCATCGGCGAATGCGCCAACCACCGTGGCATCGCCTACGGCCTGGTCGCTCCGCTGTTCGAGCAGGCGCAGGTCTGCGCCAACCACCTGGCTATGCTCGGCACTGCTCGCTACAAGGGTTCGGTGGTGTCCACCAAACTCAAGGTCACCGGCATCGAGCTGTTCTCGGCCGGCGACTTCATGGGCGGCGAAGGCACAGAAACCATCACCCTCAACGACCCCATCAGCAACATCTACAAGAAGCTGGTGATCAAGGACGACGTGCTGGTCGGCGGTTGTCTGTACGGCGACACCCTCGACGGCGGCTGGTATTTCCAGCAGATCCGCAACAACGCCAACATCAGCCAGGTGCGTGACCACCTGATGTTCGGTGAAACCCGCGGTATGGGTGCCTGAACCGATGACCCTGCCCGCCCCCAACCCCGCCCTGCGCACCACCGCCGCGACCTGCTGCTACTGCGGTGTCGGTTGCGGCGTATTGATCGACCACGATGACGAACGCATCAGCGGCGTACGCGGCGACCCCGCGCACCCGGCCAACTTCGGCAAACTGTGCAGCAAGGGCTCGACCCTGCACCTGACCGGCGACCTCAATGCCCGCGCCCTTTACCCCGAGCTGCGCCTGGGCAAGGCCCTGGCCCGTAGCCGCAGCAGCTGGGACAACGCCCTGGACCATGCCGCCAGCGTATTTGCCGAAACCATCCGCGAGCACGGCCCGGACAGCGTCGCCTTCTACATCTCCGGCCAGCTGCTGACCGAGGATTACTACGCCTTCAACAAGCTGGCACGCGCCCTGGTCGGTACCAACAACATCGACTCCAACTCGCGCCTGTGCATGAGTTCGGCCGTGGTCGGCTACAAGCGCAGCCTGGGCGCCGACGCCCCGCCGTGCAGCTACGAGGACATCGAGCAGGCCGACTGCCTGCTGATCGCCGGTAGCAACATGGCCTACGCCCACCCGATCCTGTTCCGCCGCCTGGAAGCCGCCAAGGCCGCGCGGCCCGAGATGAAAATCATCGTGGTCGACCCACGGCGCACCGACACCTGCGAGCTTGCCGACCTGCATCTGGCTATCGCACCGGGCACCGATGTGGCGCTGTTTCACGGCCTGCTGCACCTGCTGCTGGCGAATGGCGACTACGACCCGGCCTATATCGAGCACCACACCGAAGGTTTCGAAGCGCTGCGCAGCCTGGCGGCCGACTACCCGCCGCGCGAAGTGGCGCGCCTGTGCGGCCTCGACGAAGCCGATCTGCGCCAAGCAGCCGAGCTGATCGGCCGGTCGCCGGCCTTTCTCTCGCTGTGGTGCATGGGCCTCAACCAGTCCAGCTCCGGCAGCGCCAAGAACAGCGCACTGATCAACCTGCATCTGGCCACCGGGCAAATCGGCAAGGTCGGTGCAGGCCCCTTCTCGCTGACCGGCCAGCCCAACGCCATGGGCGGCCGGGAAACCGGCAGCCTGAGCAACCTGCTGCCCGGCCACCGCGAGGCCGGCAATGCCGAGCACCGCGCCGAGGTCGCTCGTTACTGGGGTGTCGATGAGCTGCCGAGCAACCCCGGCCTAAGCGCCGTGGAGCTGTTCGAGGCGGTGCGCGCCGGCAAGATCAAGGCCCTGTGGATCGCCTGCACCAACCCGGCCCAGTCCCTGCCGGATCAGCAGAAGATCCACGAGGCCCTGACCCTGTGCCCCTTCGTGGTGGTGCAGGAAGCCTTCTTCACCACCGAAACCTGCCAATACGCCGACCTGCTGCTCCCAGCCGCCAGCTGGGGTGAAAAGGAAGGCAGCGTGACCAACTCCGAGCGGCGCGTGACCCACGTACGCCGCGCCGTGCCAGCGCCCGCAGAGGCGCGGCCGGACTGGGCGATCACCTGTGATTTCGCCCGTCGCCTCGAACAACTGCTCCGCCCCGGCCTGCCAAGCCTGTTCAACTTCCTCAGCGTCGAAATGCTGTTCGAGGAATACAAGCACCTCACCCGCGGTCGCGACCTGGACCTGTCCGGTCTCAGCTACGCGATTCTGGACAACCAAGGTCCGCAACAATGGCCGTTCCCCAACGGCGCCCAACAGGGCACCGCGCGTCTGTACGGAGATGGTCGCTTTCCCACCACCAGTGGTCGTGCACAATTCGTTGCCGATGCCTACGTGCCAGCCCAGGAGCGCCAGGAAAAGGACTTCCCGCTGCTGCTCAACACCGGTCGCCTACGTGACCAGTGGCATGGCATGAGTCGCACCGGCACCGCCGCGCGCCTGTTCGGCCATGTGCCGGAAGCGGTACTCGGCCTGCATCCAATCGAGTTGAGCCAGCGCGGCCTGCAAAGCGGTGAGCTGGTCGAACTGCGCAGCCGTCGTGGCCGTCTGACCCTGCCGGTACAGGCCGACGACAGCCTACAGGCGGGCCATGCCTACCTGCCGATGCACTGGGGTGATCGTTTTCTCAAGGGGTTGGGCACCAATGTGCTGACCCAACCAGCCTTCGACCCGCTGTCCAAGCAGCCGGAGCTGAAGCTCAGCGGCGTGCAGGTGACCCAGGCCGCAGTACCCTGGCAACTGTTCGCCCTGGTCGAAGGCGATGTACAGCGCCGTTTCAACGCCCTGCGCCCGCTGTTCGACGGTTTCGACTACGCCAGCCTCACCCCGACTGGCCGCGAAGAGCGCCCGGCACTGCTGATCCGTGCCGCCAGCGCCACAGCGCCCGATGGCGAGTTATTGGCGCAGATCGATGCCCTGCTGGACGTCGACCAAGGCCCGGTGCTGACCTATGACGATCCGCAGCGCGGCGTGGGCAAGCGCATTCGCATCGAAGACGGGCGCATCGTCGCCATGCGCCTGGCCGGTGAAACCGCTGCCCGCGACTGGCTCAAAGGGATGTGGCAGGAAGGCAAGGCCGACACTGACCTGCGCCGCTGGCTGCTGGCCCCGCTGGCCACGCCCCCCGGAGGCGGCGTCAAAACCAGCAAAACCCTGTGCAACTGCATGAACGTCAGCCAGGACGCCGTCTGCGCCGGTATTGCCCGTGGCCTGGATCTGAATGGACTGAAGAACGAACTGAAGTGCGGCACCAGCTGTGGCTCGTGCGTACCGGAAATCAAACGACTGCTGAACAGCCATACGGCGGCCGTCGCCGTGGAAGCCTGAGGAGAACAACATGAGCGCAAAAGTCTGGCTGGTAGGCGCAGGCCCCGGCGACCCGGAACTGCTGACCCTCAAGGCGGTTAAGGCCCTCAACCAGGCCGAGATCGTGATGATCGACGATCTGGTCAACCTCGCCGTGCTGGAGCATTGCCCCACTGCGCGAGTGATCCCGGTGGGCAAGCGCGGCGGCTGCCGCTCGACGCCGCAGGCCTTCATCCACCGCCTGATGCTGCGCTACGCCCGCCAGGGCAAATGTGTGGTGCGTCTGAAAGGTGGTGACCCGTGCATCTTCGGACGTGGCAGCGAGGAAGCCGACTGGCTGGCCGAGCACGGCATTGAGGTGGAAATGGTCAACGGCATCACCGCTGGCCTGGCCGGCGCCACCCACTGCGGCATCCCGCTGACCCTGCGTGGCGTAGCCCGAGGCGTGACCCTGGTCACCGCCCACACCCAGGACGACAGCAGCCTCAACTGGCAGGCCCTGGCTCAGGGCGGCACCACGCTGGTGGTGTACATGGGCGTGGCCAAGCTGCCGGAAATTCGTGAAAGCCTGCTGGCCGGCGGCATGCGCGCCGACATGCCGGTGGCGATGATCGAAAACGCCTCGCTACCCCATCAGCGCGAGTGCCGCAGCACCCTGGCCGGCATGCAGCAGGCGGCCAGCGACTTTGCACTGAAGAGCCCAGCGATCCTGGTGATCGGCGAGGTGGCGGCGCAGCAGCAGATTCAAGCTTTGGCAGAGATTGCCTGATCCCCTTCGCTCCTGCGGAGTAGTGCCTCGCCCGGCCGTATGGCCGGGCTTTTTTTGCCTTTTAAAGAAGGAACGAGGCATTGATGCCGGACTGGCAAGATTGTGTGCGGGGCATATTGGTTCGAGAGAAGCGCTCAAGGCTGCTTATCGAGTTGACTGACACTTCTGGTTTCGCCCTTCCCAGGCGACCTACTTTTCCAGTCGCGGAAAAGTAGGCAAAACGCTTGCCCCTGCATACGGCCCTACGCTTCGCTCCGGGTTCGTTCGCTCCATCGTCGTTCCGAGGGTCGGCTTACAAGGACAATCCATGGCCCTTTAAGCCTTTCGCCGCATCCATGCGGCTCAACCCTCTACACAACGACTCCGCTCACCCTCCTGAAGGGGCGCCTTGTGCTGCCTGATGGCTCGTATGAGAAAACCAAGAGCGAAAGAAAACCTTCAACAACTCGGAGCCATTCCCCGTCAGAAGGCCGAGTGGAGGTGTTGTGCAGGGGGGGGGCGCGAGGCAGGACGCCGAGCGAGTAACGAAGGGACAGGGACGTCCCTTCGTTACGGCCCCCGGAGCGACACAGGAAGGAGGGAACCCCGCCGCAGGCGGGGCCGGATGTCGGGGGGCGCTTTCTTTTGCTTACTTTTCTTTGCGCAAACAAAGAAAAGTGAGTCGCCCGGCGGGGCGAAACGGGAAGTATCGGTAGGCTCAATAATCGGCTTGAAAGCAAATCCCTCCAGACTCACACAATCTTGCCAGTTCATTATCAAAACGACCCAACTCATTCCAAGACGCTCACCCGGCCTGCTGGTGCCAAACCACGCCCTCGCGCCGCTCGCCCCAAGCCCCGAAGTGCGGACCATAGGCACTCTCCACCGAGGCCCGCTTGATCTTCAGCGTCGGCGTCAGGAAGCCGTTTTCCACCGCCCACACCTCGGACACCAGCACCAGACCATTGAGCTGCTCATGCCTGTCCAGCACCTGATTGGTCTCCTCCAGCAAACGCTTGAGGCTGCCCTCGAGCTGCTCGCGCGGCTCCTTGCGCCCGGCCTCGGAGAGCACGCACAGGGCCAGCGGCTGGGGCAGGCCGTCGCCAACCACGCAAACCTGTTCGATATGGCTGTGCACCGCCAGGCGGTTCTCGATCGGCGCCGGGGCCACGTACTTGCCCTTGCTGGTCTTGAAGATTTCCTTGATCCGCCCGGTCAGGCGCAGGTTACCCTCGGCGTCTTGTTCGCCCTTGTCGCCGGTACGCAGGAAGCCGTCCTCGGTCATCGCTTCGGCGGTCTTTCCCAGCTCCTTGTAGTAGCCCTGCATGGTCGAGCCGCTGCGCACCAGCACCTCACCCAGATCGCTGATACGGACCTCGACGCCCGGGTTGTTCTGACCAATCCAGCCAGACTTGAATTTGCCCGGTCGACATACATGCGAGTAACCACAGTTCTCGGTCATGCCGTAGACCTCCTGCAACTCCAGGCCCAGGCGTCGATACCAGGCCAGCAGCGCATCCGGTACAGGCGCGGCACCAGACAGGCCATAGCGCACAGCATCCAGTCCCAGGCCGCGCAGCACCTTGCGCCCGACCAGACGACCAACCAGCGGCAGGGATAGCAGGAAATCGAGTTTCTTGGCCGGCATTTTGGCGTATACGCCCATCTGGAACTTGGTCCAGATGCGCGGCACGCCAAAGAATACCGTCGGCCGCGCCCGGCGCAGATCTTCGAGGAAGGTATCGAGACTCTCGGCAAAGAACACGGTAAGCCCGCTGTACAGCGAGTTCAGCTCGACGAACATGCGTTCGGCCACATGGCACAGCGGCAGATAGGACAGCACGCGGTCATCCTCGCCCACACCGAACAGCCCCGTGGCGTGGCTGGCGGTAAAGCCGAAGTTGCCGAAGCTGTGCATCACGCCTTTGGGCATCCCGGTGGTGCCGGAGGTGTAGATGATAGTGGCGAGCTGCTCAGGCGGGGGCGCGGGGCGATCCTGAATTGGCGCGCACGCCTGCAGGTCACTCCACTGTTTATCGAAGTTACCGGGCGCATGCAGCGGCAGTGCCACGGTCAGCACTCCCGCCGGCAGCCCTGGCGCCATCGCTGGCCAGTCGTCGAGCTTACCGATGAAGGCCACCTTCGCCTCTGCATGCTCCAGTACCTGGCGCATCGATTCGGCGGTGAGATTGGGATAAAGGGGCACGGAGACGTGGCCAGCCATCCAGATCGCCAGGTCGGTGACAATCCAGTGTGCGCAGTTTTTCGAGATGATTGCGATCTTGCTGCCCTGCTCCAGCTCCAGGCTGCGCAGCCAGGCGGCAGCTCGTCGGGCTTGGTCACCCACCTCGGCCCAGCTCAGCTGTTCGACCTGGCCACCCGCCTGCGGTTGGATCAGGTAGGTTTTGTTGGGGTGACGCGACTCACGTTCGAAGAACAGGTCAAGCGGTAAACGAACTGCACTGGCCACGGGGCCTCCTTGTTTATTGTTTTTGTCACAGGGAGCAACCAAGCACTTGCTTGGTTGAATATTCCATGCGTCAGGAGGCGTCGCAAGTGAAGAAATGTTACAGCGGACTCCAGGCCTCTAGCCCGGATGGTACAAGCCCGCCAGATGCATCAGACCGGGAATGGCCTGACCATCGAGTGACACCAGGCTGGCCGTGCTCAAACCCAGCGGCTGTTGCAGATGGCCATGCACCAGCAGCCCGGCAAGGCTGCCTAGCAAGGGGTTGTGGCTGACCAGCAGGCACTCTCCGGGGTATGCATCAAGTTGATTGGCGGCTGCGCGCGGGGAGTCATCGGGCGTGGCCCAGTCCACCGTGGTCAACGGCAGCTTCAGGCCCAGACTCTCACGCACCAACTCGGCGGTTTGCTGGGCACGCAGATAGGGGCTGACCAGAATATGCGCCAGCTCGCGGCCACGCAGACGTTCCGCAGCCTTGCGAACCTCTCTGCGGCCGCGCTCGGTCAGCGGCCGCTCGGCATCGCTGCGTGCGCGCGGCTCAGCTTCGCCGTGACGCAACAGCCAGAGAGTCACAACTTGGGTTCTTCATCGCGCACTGGGTGTGGCGCGGGCGGGATGCTGTGCGGCTCGTTGTCCTCGGGAGCGCGCGGCGCCGGCCAATCGGCGAAGGGCCAGGGTTTCTCCTCGCTGTTGAAGGTACCGAAGCGGCCAATTTGCTGCAGGTACTGGCTGAGGCTGTCGCCAAAACCCTGCAGGCTGCCGCTGGGCGCACCATAGAACAAGCGATAACCGAGTTGCACGATCACCACTACGGCCAGGACGATTTCCGCCAGCTGCCAGACGATGGCGAAGATCACCATCCACAGAACGCGCAAACCGATCGATTCGCGCTCCAGCACCTTGTTCTCTTCAGTCATGCCAATTTCCTCTTTCAGAATCCGCTGGGAGAAATGAAGTCTACGTCGGTCTTCGGGTCGCCACTCATCAGCACCTCGATTACCTGAGCCAGGGTCCGCCCCTCGAACAGGATGGCATGCAGACCTGCCACCAGCGGCATGTAGACCTGCAACTCTTCGGCCTTGGTCTTCAACACCTTGAGGGTATTGACTCCCTCGGCGACCTCGCCGAGGCGCTCCACGGCCTCCTCCAGCGAAAGCCCCTCGCCCAGAGCGTGGCCAACCTGGAAATTGCGGCTCTTCGGCGAGGAGCAGGTGACGATCAAATCCCCCACCCCAGCCAAGCCAAGGAAGGTCATGGGATTGGCACCCAGGGTGACGGCGAAACGGGTCATCTCGGCCAGGGCCCGTGTGATCAGCATGCTTTTGGTGTTCTCACCCATGCCCAGCGCGGCGGCCATGCCGGCGATGATCGCATAGACATTCTTCAGGGCACCGCCCAGTTCGACACCAAAGCTGTCGTTGCTGGCATAGACGCGGAAAGTGCCGCCATGTAGGGCCTGCTGCACTCGCTGGCAGAGTTCCTCATCTTCGCTGGCGATCACCGTGGCCGTCAGCGCATGTTCGGCAATTTCGCGCGCCAGATTCGGCCCGGACAGCACACCGATACGGGCCAGCGGCGCGACATCGGCAATGATCTGGCTCATCAATTTGAAGCTCTTGGGTTCGATGCCCTTGGTCAGGCTCACCAACAGCTTACCCGCCAGGGCGTCGGCCACCGGTTGCAGCGCCTGACGCAGTCCCGAAGAGGGAATGGCGACGAAGATCAATTCACAGGCCGCCAGCGTCGACTCCAGGTCAGCGACAGGCTCAACGCCGTCGTGAAGTTTGATGCCTTTGAGGTAGCGCGGGTTTTCCCGTTGGGTGCGCATCGCCGCAGCCTGCTCGGGATCACGCATCCACTGCAGGACGCGCTGGCCATTCTCGGCCAGAAGGTTTGCAATCGCGGTGCCGAAGCTGCCACCGCCCAGCACTGCAACGGGTTGTTGCTCGGTCATAGGACTTCCATAACGGGCCATCACTGGCGAATGCCGGCATTATCACGAAGCCTTGGCTGAGCGGCCAGCCCGAATTCACCGTAACAGCCAAAGGCATATCGCGGCACAGAAGCCTAGGATGCGCACTGGCAAACACAGGCGCCTCAGTTAACATGCGACGCTTATACAGAACCACTCGCCTGAACCAGAAAAGGCCCTACCGGCTCAAGGAGAACGAGCGTCAATGACTTTCGGGCGCAACTGGGACATCCACACCCGCACCCAACTGATCAGCGTCGGCCCTGCCCTGCTGTTGACTCTATTGCTAACAGGCTTCTTCACCTACTCACGCCTGCAGGATTTGCGCCAAGAGCTGAATCACACCGGCCAGCTGATAGCCGACCAACTGGCCCCCGCCGCAGAACACGGCGTACTTGCCGACAATCCACAGGCGATCGAAGGCCTGCTGCGCGCCACGCTGAAAAACCCACATGTGCGTTTCCTGGAAGTACGTGACCGTAACGAGAATATTCTTGTCTACGTCGAACAGGGCGGGAGTGCGCCGACCGCGCATGTGGAAATCTTCCATGCCCCCATTCGGCTACAACGCCCGTTGCAGGATGATGACCTCAGCGAACCAGCCAGCACGGCGCTGAAGACAGACGGCGAGTATCTGGGGCGAGTCGTCGTGGGCATGTCCGACGAGGCTTTCAGTAGCCGCCAGCAGGCCATTCTGCTGAAAGCCACCATCCTCGCCCTCGGCGCCCTGCTGCTGACCTTCCTGCTCGCACGCCAGCTTGCCCGAAGACTGGCGCAACCCCTGAGCACCATGGGCAAGGCCCTACAAGGCATCAAAGCCGGGCGTTATGACACTCACCTGGCAGAAAACGACAGTGGCGAGCTTGGCGATCTGGCACGCCACATCAACAGTTTGGCCGCCGCCCTCCAGCACGCCAGCCGCGAGCAGCAGGAGGCCATGCAGCAACTGATCCAGACCCGCGAACAGGCCGAACAGGCCAGCCGTGCCAAATCCGACTTCCTGGCGATGATGAGCCATGAACTGCGCACGCCGATGAATGGCGTGTTGGGCATGCTGCAGCTGCTGGAAACCACCGAAATGAGCCAGGAACAGGCCGAATATGCAGCGCTGGCCACCGAGTCCACCGAGCACCTGCTCAAGGTGATCAACGACATTCTCGACTTCTCCCGCATCGAGCGCGGCGCCCTGGAGCTGGAGCTAATCCCCTTCAATCTGCAGGATCTGCTGCAGGGGTCCATCCAGGTGTTCCAGCACAGCGCCCAACAGCGCGGCCTGCGCCTGCGCCTGGACGCCCAGGAAGGCCTGGAGCATCTGGAAGTGCAAGGCGACCCGACCCGCATCCGGCAGATTCTGGTCAACCTGCTAGGTAACGCCCTGAAATTTACCGAGGAAGGAGGTATCCGCATCGAGGTGCGCTGGCAGCCGCTGGACAACGAGGTGCTCTGGCTAACCTGCGCCGTGCACGACAGTGGCATTGGTATCGCACCGCAGCGTCTGGAGCGCATGTTCGATGCCTTCCAGCAGGCCGACACCTCGATTTCCCGCCGCTATGGCGGCACCGGTCTCGGTCTGTCCATTGCTCGCACTCTGGCAGAACGTATGGGCGGTACCCTGCATGCCGATAGCGAGGAAGGCATAGGCTCGGTATTTACCCTGGAAATCCCTCTGCCCTTCAGCGCCCAGCGGCCTGATGAAATGTTGCATGAAATGTCGGACGGCCCCTCAGGAGCAGGCCAGGAGGTACTGTTAGTCGAAGACAACCCGGTGAATCAGACCGTGATCGAAGCCATGCTGCGCAGCCTCGGCTATCGCGTCGTACTGGTCAGCGATGGCGCCCAGGCTGTGCAGCAGTTCGATGCCCGGCGCTTCGCTGCAGTGCTCATGGACTGCCGCCTGCCATTGCTCGACGGCTATGAGGCGACTCGGCAGATTCGGCATAACTCGCCGCATTGCGGCACGCCGATCATAGCCCTGACCGCCAATGCCCTGCAGGGAGATCGTGAAGCCTGCCTACAGGCCGGCATGAACGATTACCTGGCCAAGCCGTTCAAACGCGCAGACCTCGAGCGCATGTTGCTGCGCTGGCTGGGCAAACAAAGCTCGAAGAGTGCGGGAGTGCTAGAGTCGGGCGAAGGATGAACTGACGCATGGCATCGGGTTTACAAGTGTTCACAAAACCCTGTGACTTTCACCAAGGCGCAACAGTCTACGACTAGTCTGCCGCAGCACAAGAACATACGCGGTACAGCTTAAGCCCCCAGCAAAGGGGATCATTGAGGAGTTCGCATGACCCAGCAAAACGCCTATTCCCGGGAAGAATTGCTCGCCTGCAGCCGCGGCGAACTGTTTGGCCCAGGTAATGCGCAATTGCCCGCCCCCAACATGCTGATGATGGATCGCATCGTTCATATCAGTGACACCGGCGGTAAATACGGCAAGGGCGAAATCGTCGCCGAACTCGATATCACCCCTGATCTGTGGTTTTTCGGCTGTCACTTCGAAGGTGACCCTGTAATGCCGGGCTGCCTGGGCCTCGATGCCATGTGGCAGCTGGTCGGCTTCTACCTCGGCTGGCAGGGCAACCCGGGCCGTGGCCGCGCGCTGGGCTCTGGCGAAGTGAAGTTCTTCGGCCAGGTGTTGCCGACCGCCAAGAAAGTCACCTACAACATCCACATCAAGCGCACCATCAACCGCTCCCTGATCCTCGGCATCGCCGACGGCAGCGTCGCCGTCGATGGCCGCGAGATCTACAGTGCCGAAGGCCTGCGCGTGGGTCTGTTCACCTCTACCGACAGTTTCTGAAGGACATCCGTATGCGTCGCGTCGTGATCACCGGTCTGGGTATCGTTTCCTGCCTGGGCAATGACAAAGACACCGTCTCCGCCAACCTGCGCGCCAGCAAGGCGGGCATTCGCGCCAACCCCAGCTATGCCGAGATGGGCCTGCGCAGCCAGGTCAGCGGCACCGTCGATTTGAACCTCGAAGAGCTGATCGACCGCAAGACCCTGCGTTTCATGGGTGATGCAGCGGCTTATGCCTACCTGTCCATGGAGCAGGCCATCGCCGATGCCGGCCTGACGCCCGAGCAGGTCTCCAACCCACGCACCGGCCTGATCGCCGGCTCCGGCGGCGCTTCCACGCTGAACATCATGGAGGCTGTCGACACCCTGCGCGAAAAGGGCGTCAAACGCATCGGCCCATACCGCGTGACCCGCACCATGGGCAGCACCGTGTCGGCCTGCCTGGCCACGCCGTTCCAGATCAAGGGTGTGAACTACTCGATCTCGTCCGCCTGCGCCACCAGCGCACACTGCATCGGCCACGCCATGGAGCAGATCCAGCTGGGCAAGCAGGACATCGTCTTCGCCGGCGGCGGCGAAGAAGAGCACTGGAGCCAGAGCTGCCTGTTCGACGCCATGGGCGCCCTCTCCACCCAGTACAACGAAACCCCGGAAAAAGCCTCGCGTGCCTACGATGCCCAGCGTGACGGCTTCGTTATCGCCGGCGGCGGCGGTATGGTGGTGGTCGAGGAGCTGGAACACGCCCTCAAGCGCGGCGCCAAGATCTACGCGGAAATCGTCGGCTACGGTGCCACTTCCGATGGCTACGACATGGTCGCCCCGAGCGGCGAAGGCGCCATCCGCTGCATGCAGCAGGCCCTGGCCACCGTCAACGCACCGATCGACTACCTGAACACCCACGGCACCTCGACCCCGGTTGGCGACGTCGCGGAGATCAAAGGTGTGCGCGCGGTATTCGGCGACAAGGCCCCGGCCATCAGCTCCACCAAGAGCCTATCCGGTCACTCCCTGGGTGCCGCTGGCGTGCAGGAAGCGATCTACTGCATGCTGATGATGGAAGGCAACTTCATCGCCGGCTCGGCCAACATCGACGAGCTGGCCCCGGAAGTCGCCGATCTACCGATCCTGCGCCAGACCCGCGAGAACGCGGAGATCAACACCGTGATGAGCAACAGCTTCGGCTTCGGCGGCACGAATGCCACCCTGGTGTTACAGCGCTACAAGGGCTGATCCTGCTGGAAATGTAAACGGCGCCTACGGGCGCCGTTTTCGTTTTGCCAATGCTCTGCTTTGCACGCGAGCACGACTCAAACCTGCTACGTCGAGCACCGGAGTAATTGCCCGCTTGGACCATGTGACAGGGCCAAACGCACCGGTTTGGATGCTTCGAGCGTGAGTCTTGGCACTCAGCGCACGTTGAAGCGCTGCTCCACCAGCTTGCGGTCACCCTGGAAGACCATGAACTGCCACTCGCCCGGCACCACTTCATAGTGCTCGGTGAACTCGAAGGCCATCACGTCCAGCGGTGCGCCTGGCACCAGTTTCTGCTGCAGCTCGATCTTGTCCTGGCGCTTGCCGTCGGGGCCGATCAGGCCGGGAGTGAAATACAGCAGGGTCAGCGGGATATCGGTTTCCTGCTTGCCGGTCAGCTGGTAGCGCACGCCGAACTTGGTGCCCAGACGTGCCGGCACCTCGGTGGTTTGCTCGATCGGCTGGTTGGCGCGCGCCAGGATGCGCTCACCCGGTTGCGGGTCTTTGATCTGAGCGGTAAAGACCCCGTACTCCACGGGCCCTTGCACCTGTACATCGGCCATGGCCAAACCCGACGCCAGGGTCAGTACCGCCATAGACAGACTCGAAAATTTCATCTCGCGCTCCTTGTTTGGGATGGCGCGAAGGCTATGACGTCACGGTTACAGACTGATGACAATCAGTCGCGCAACTCGGCCTGACGCTTGCGCGGCAACACAGCGAGAAAATTGTCGCGAGCCACCTGGCGTGCCACCTCTTCCGGCAGCGCATCGAGGAACGGCCGGAAATCGTCGAGATACTGGCCGAGCCCATCGAAACGCCCTACCACGTCGGAACCGATCATGAATCGTGCTGGATAGCTACGCACCAGCTGCAGCCAGGCTTCATCGGGGTGGCCTTCGGCATCCAGCAGGTAGGGCCGCAACACGGTCCAGGACAGATCGATGTACAGGTTCGGATACTCGTCGAGCATGCGAGTGAGGGTCGGCAGAAGAAAATCCAGCTTCTGCTGGTGACGATGGATTTCCATGCTGGTACCGGCATGAGCCCAGATGAAGCGTACATGCGGATGATTGCGCAGCGGTTCCTCGACCTCTGCCAGGTACAGCGGGTTGCGCTCGCGCTTGGAGGTGATGTTGCTGTGCAGCATCACCGGCAGGTCATACTCGGCCGCCAGGTGGTAGATGCGTGCCATTGCTTCGTTATTGGCCCGCGGCGTATCGCCGTAGATAAGCGCCGTGAGGTCGTCATGCCGGGTGAACACCTCGCCGATGCCCTGCCAGAGCCCCGGGTCCAGCTCCAGCATGCGCCGTACATGGGCATCGGCGTTCTTGTCCGTAGGGTTGAAACCGGTCAGGAAGGGATGGAAACGCTCGCGCTGCTCGGCAGGCAGTCGCTTGAGCGCAGCGGCAATCTGCACATCCGTGGCGCTATACCAGTACGCACCCGCATCATCGCCGGCATAGTAGCGCGGGCGCTTGGGCTCATCCTCGTGCCATTTCTTGGCCACGGAAATGCCGCTGATCATGACGTGATCGATATTGCCGGCCGCCATGGCTTCCAGCAACGGCGTCATGCCTTCGGACTCCTGAAAGAAGTCCACGTAGTGCAGATGGGCATCGCTGAAACGGTACTCGCGGGCCTCGGCCAGGGGGGCAAGCAGGCCGACCAAAGCAACGAACGGTAGATGACGGATGGGCAACGGTGTCTCTCCTTGGCGTGTTGAGCAAGAGTAGACCGCCAACGCCTCGTTACCGTTCACTGGCCATGTGCCCGCACAGAGGCCATCATGAGGGTCATCGTCCGACGAACCCTGCACATGCCCACCTGCCGCCTAGCCCTGTTGCTCGCCCTGTTCTACATAACCCCCAGTGCAGCCGAGTCACTGACCTATCCCCTGCATTCCGACGGAGTCGACCCCGAGGCTTATGTGGTGGAGCTGCTACAAATGGCTCTGGACAAGAGCGGTACCGAATATCTTCTGCAGCCCTCGCCCAGGAGCATGCCCCAAAGTCGTGCAGAACAGTCACTGGAGCAGAACGACGGCCGAGTGCAGGTGATGTGGGCCATGACCAGCAAGGCCCGTGAGGAGATCCTGCTGCCCATCCGTATTCCGATCTATCGCGGCCTGATTGGCTGGCGCATCCCTTTGGTGCGCGCCGAGGATCGAAACTGGCTCAGCCGCACACGCGGCCTGGCCGATCTCAAACCACTGCGCATAGGTCAGCGCGCCGACTGGCCCGATACGCGCATCCTGCGCAGCAACGGCCTGCAGGTACTCACCAGCCAGAGCTATGACAGCCTGTTTCGCATGCTCGACGCGGGGCGTTTCGACCTCTTCCCTCGTGAGGTAGTCGTCGTATGGGATGAGCAGGCGCGCGCCGAAAGTGCCGGACTCAAACTCGCCGTCGACGAACATATCGTCCTTCACTACCCCACCGCCTTCTACTTCTTTACCTCACGCGCCCGAGCCGACTTGGCCGAGACCATTGAGCGCGGCCTGGAAAGCATGCTCACCGATGGCAGCTTCGAGCGGCTGTTCCAGCAGTATCATGGTGCCACGCTGGAGCGCGCCCGACTGGCGAAACGACGGGTAATCAAACTGGACAATCCGGACCTGCCGGCACAAACCCCTTTCAACCGCACTGAACTCTGGTATCAGCCTGCCGGCGCGCCTTAGCCGCAGCCAACAGCGTCAGGCGGCGATGGTAGAGCGATGCATGGGCTAGGATTGAGCAATCGCCTAGCATCTTTTGGGAGCCAGCATGATCCGCATCAGTACCGAGTCCGGCCTGCGTCACAGCATCGCAATCGGCGAGCATCAGCTACTCACCGATGTCCCCGAATCCTTTGGCGGCACTGATTCCGGCCCCGAGCCCCACGACCTCTTCGATGCCGCCCTGGGAGCCTGCAAGGCCCTGACTTTGATGCTCTATGCCAAGCAGAAGGGCATACCGCTGGAAAGCCTCGACGTACGCGTCGCTCGCGACGCCAGCCAGGAGCGCCAGGGCCTGTACCGACTCAACGTCGAACTGGACCTGTATGGCGCCCTGGACGACAGCCAGCGCCAGCAGTTGCTGCGCATCGCCGACAAATGCCCGATACACAAACTGATGACCAGCACCGAGGTTCAGGTGGACACTCGCCTGAGCGACAACGTATGAATGCGCTGCTGCTGATTCAACCCAAAGCCGAGGATATTTCCGGCCAGCCCATCCTGCGTCCGCTGCCCAACGCCAAGTGCCGCAGCATCGGTCCCTTCGTGTTCTTCGACCATATCCTGGACAAGGCCTATGCCCCAGGCAGCGGCATGAACATCAACCAGCATCCGCATATCGGCCTGTCTACCCTCACCTATCTGTTCGAGGGCGAGCTACAGCACAAGGACAGCCTCGGCTCCGACCAGGTGGTGAAGCCCGGCGACGTCAGCTGGATGACCGCCGGCCGTGCCGTCGCCCATGTCGAGCGCACACCGCAGCACTTATGGCAGAGCGGCTCGCGACTGCATGGCCTGCAGGTCTGGCTGGCCCTGCCGCAGGCGCTCGAGCAAGGCGAGCCGAGCTACAGCCACCACCCAGCAGCCAGTCTGCCGCGCAGCGAATCCATGGGTGTGCAGATCACCCTGATCGCCGGCTCCGGCTTCTGCCTGGAATCACCCGTGCCCATGCACTCGCCCACCCTGTATGCCGAGCTGAAGCTGCAAGCGGGCGCCAGCCTGCTGATCCCTGCCGAGCACCGCGAACGGGCACTGTATCTGATCGAGGGTGAGGCCAGGCTGGAGGAGTCCGACCTGCCACTGCACAGCCTGGCCGTGCTACCGGAAGGCGAAGAACTGCTGCTCAGCGCCTGCGGCGAGTGCCACCTGGCGCTGATCGGCGGCGAGCCGCTGGGGCCACGACGCATGTACTGGAATTTTGTCGCCACTGACGCAGCCCTGCTCGAGCGTGCCAAGCAGAACTGGGCCAACGGTGATTGGCCCGCGGTACCCGGCGAAACCGCGCGCATAGAACTGCCGAACTAGAGCGCCTGCGCGCCCTCGAACCAGGCCAGCTTGTCACGTAGCTGCACGACTTCGCCGACGATCACCAGCGTCGGCGCATGCACTTCATGCTCGGCCACCAGCTGCGGCAGGCTGGCCAGGGTGCCAGTGAATACCCGCTGATTCTGCGTGGTGCCCTGCTGCACCAGCGCCGCTGGCGTATCGCCGCCGCGCCCGTGGGCAATCAGCTGGCTGCAGATCTGCGGCAGCCCGACCAGGCCCATGTAGAACACCAGGGTCTGCCCCGGCGCCACCAGATCGGCCCAGGGCAGATCGCAGCTGCCATCCTTGAGATGGCCGGTGACGAAGCGTACCGACTGGGCATGGTCGCGGTGGGTCAGGGGGATGCCCGCATAGGCCGCGCAACCCGACGCCGCCGTGATCCCCGGCACCACCTGGAAAGGAATACCTTCGGCGGCCAGTTCCTCGATTTCCTCGCCGCCACGGCCGAAGATGAACGGATCGCCGCCCTTCAGGCGCAGCACGCGCTTGCCGGCCTTGGCCAGATCCACCAGACGACGGTTGATCTGCTCCTGCGGCACGGCATGTTCGGCGCGCTGTTTGCCTACGTAGATGCGTTCGGCATCACGCCGGCACAGTTCGATGATGGCCGGTGCCACCAGGCGGTCGTAGAGCACCACGTCGGCCTGCTGCATCAGACGCAGGGCGCGGAAGGTCAGCAGATCGGGATCGCCCGGGCCGGCCCCCACCAGATAGACCTCGCCAAGGAACTGTTGCCGGCCCCCGGCGATCTTTTCCTCCAGCAGACGCTGCGCCTCCGCCGGCTTGCCGGCGAACATGCTTTCGGCAATCTGCCCCTGGAACACCTCTTCCCAGAACACCCGACGGCGCTGCACATCGGGCAACAGTGCCTTGACCTGGGCGCGGAAACGCTTGGCCAGCCCGGCCAGGTGACCATAGGTGGCCGGGATCCAGGTTTCGATCTTGGCGCGGATCAGCCGTGCCAGTACCGGCGCATCACCGCCGCTGGTGACCGCCACGATCAGCGGCGAGCGATCGACAATGGCCGGAAAAATCACACTGCACAGTGCCGGCGCATCCACCACGTTGACCGGCACACCCCGCGCCTGGGCCTCAGCCGAGATGCGCGCGTTGAGCGGTTCGTCATCCGTCGCGGCGATCACCAAGACCACATCCTGCAGATCGTCACTCTGGTAGCCGCGCAGCAGACAATTGCCTGCCCCCGCCATGGCTTGCAGCTCGTCACGAATGGCCGGCGCCACCACCCGCAGGCGGGCACCGGCATCGGCCAGCAGCCGCGCCTTGCGCAGCGCCACCTCACCGCCGCCGACTACCAGCACCAGGCGGTCTTGAAGCTTATGGAACAGCGGTAGGAAATCCATGACTCACTCTCGTCGCAGGTAAAAAAACGGGGCGGCCCTCGCCACCCCGCATTGTGCATCCGCTATCGGCTTAGCCGATCACGTCCAGCCCGCCCATGTAGGGCTTCAGCACCTCCGGCACGCGGATACTGCCGTCGGCCTGCTGGTAATTCTCCAGCACCGCCACCAGGGTACGGCCCACCGCCAGGCCTGAGCCGTTGAGGGTGTGCACCAGCTCCGGCTTGCCGGTTTCCGGGTTGCGGTAGCGCGCCTGCATACGGCGAGCCTGGAAGTCGCCGCAGTTGGAGCAGGAGGAAATCTCGCGGTATTTGTCCTGGCTCGGCACCCAGACTTCCAGGTCGTAGGTCTTCGCTGCACTGAAGCCCATGTCACCGGTGCACAACGCCAGCTTGCGGTAAGGCAGTTCGAGCAGCTGCAGCACGCGTTCGGCGTTGGCGGTCATGCCTTCCAGCGCCTCGAAGGATTTGCTCGGCTCGACGATCTGCACCATCTCGACCTTGTCGAACTGGTGCTGGCGGATCATGCCGCGGGTGTCGCGACCGGAAGCACCGGCCTCGCTGCGGAAGCAGGGGGTATGGGCAACGAACTTCAGTGGCAGCTGCTTGGCGTCGAGGATCTCGCCGGAGACGATGTTGGTCAGCGACACTTCGGCGGTCGGGATCAGGTAGAAGTCCGCCTCGCCCTCGCGGCTGATCTTGAACAGATCCTCCTCGAACTTGGGCAACTGGCCGGTGCCCTGCAGCGCCGGAGCCTGCACCAGGTACGGGGTGTAGGCCTCTTCGTAGCCGTGCTCGCCGGTGTGCAGGTTGATCATGAACTGGGCCAGGGCACGGTGCAGGCGGGCAATGGGGCCGCGCAGCAGGGCGAAACGCGCACCGGACAGCTTGGCGGCAGTTTCGAAGTCCAGCCAGCCGTGCTGTTCGCCAAGAGCGACGTGGTCCTTGACCTCGAAATCAAAGCTGCGCGGCGTGCCCCAGCGCGCCACCTCGACGTTGCCGTCCTCGTCCTCGCCCACCGGCACCGACTCGTGCGGCAGGTTGGGGATGTTCAGCAGCAGGTTGTCGAGTTCGGTCTGGATGGCGTCCAGCTCGCGCTTGCCCTCTTCCAGCTCGCTGCCCATCTTGTCGACTTCTGCCAGCAGCGGTGCGATGTCCTCGCCACGCGCCTTGGCCTGGCCGATGGACTTGGAGCGGGCATTGCGCTCGGCCTGCAGCTGTTCGGTACGGGTCTGTACCGACTTGCGCTGGCTTTCGAGCGCCTCGAAGCGCGCAACATCCAGTTGAAAACCACGAGTAGCCAGACGGGCGGCCACTTCTTCGAGCTGGCCACGGACGAGTTTGGAATCGAGCATGTAACTCTCTCAACGAATCAAATGAGACGACGCAGGGTCGGTTGACGATGCTGCGCAGTTTACGGACTTAGCGCCGGCAAGCCGAGCCTTAATTGCGCGCCAGGCTCATGCCGAGCCAGGCCGCCAGCAGGCCACCCACCACACTGGTGAGCAGATATCCCAGCGCCATGCCCCAGCGCCCCTGCTCCAGCAGGCGCAGCACTTCCAGGCTGAAACTGGAGAAGGTGGTGAGGCCGCCCAGCACCCCGGTCAGGATGCCGGTGCGCAGGGCCAGCGGCAGATCGGTACGAGTCAGGAACCAGGTAGCCAGAAAGCCGATGGCCAGACAACCGATCAGGTTTACCGCCAGGGTCGCCAGATAGAAATGACGCGGGGCCTGGGCAGCCACCCAATGGGAAACCCAGAAACGCAGGCATGAGCCCAGGGCGCCTCCGGCCGCAACCGCCAGCACGACCTTGATCATGTGCGCCGTTTCCTCGTGCTCTGCCGGTCAAGCTCGGCCAGACGTTGCAGCTTCTCGCGAATTTTCAGCTCCAGCCCACGCGGCACCGGGTCGTAGTAGCGCTGCGGCTGCAACTCTTCCGGGAAGTAGTCCTCCCCCGCGGCGTAAGCCTCCGGTTCGTCATGGGCATAACGATACTCTTCGCCATAGCCAAGCTGCTTCATCAACTTGGTCGGCGCATTGCGCAAGTGCAACGGCACCTCCAGCGAGCCGTGCTCGGCGGCATCGCGCAGGGCGGCCTTGAACCCCATGTACACCGCGTTGCTCTTGGGGGCGCAGGCCAGGTACACCACGGCCTGGGCCACCGCCAGCTCACCTTCCGGGCTGCCCAGGCGCTCCTGCACATCCCAGGCATTCAGGCATAGTGTCAGGGCCCGCGGGTCGGCATTGCCAATATCCTCGCTGGCCATGCGCACCACCCGCCGCGCCAGGTACAGCGGATCGCAGCCGCCGTCGATCATTCGGGCATACCAGTACAGGGCCGCATCCGGATTGGAGCCGCGCACCGACTTGTGCAACGCGGAAATCTGGTCGTAGAAAGCTTCGCCGCCCTTGTCGAAGCGTCGGCGACTGTCGCCCAGCAGGTTGTGCAGCAGCTCGGGCCCAATGTCGTCACCGTCCTCGGCCAGGTCGGCTGCGTTCTCCAGCAGGTTGAGCAAACGCCGACCGTCGCCGTCGGCAGCAGCATGAAGGATCTGGAAGCTCTCTTCCGGCAACGTGAGGCCACGCTTGCCTAGCCCCTTGTCCTCACCTAGCGCACGCGCCACCAGCTTGCGCATGGCCGTCTCGTCGAGGCTTTTCAGTACATAGACGCGAGCCCTTGAGAGCAGCGCATTATTCAGCTCGAACGAGGGATTCTCGGTGGTGGCGCCGATGAAGATCAGCGTGCCGTCTTCGACATAGGGCAGGAAGGCATCCTGCTGGCTTTTGTTGAAGCGGTGCACTTCGTCGACGAAAAGAATGGTGCGCCGACCGTACTGGGCAGCCTGCTGCTTGGCCACCTCCACCGCCTGGCGAATCTCCTTGACTCCGGAGAGCACGGCGGAAATCGTCTCGAAGTGCGCATCGGAGACCTGGGCCAGCAACTTGGCCAGGGTCGTTTTGCCGACCCCGGGCGGGCCCCAGAAGATCATCGAGTGCAGCGCGCCCTGCTCCAGGGCCTCGCGCAGCGGCTTGCCCTGGCCCAGCACATGTTCCTGGCCAACGTATTCGTCCAGGCTGGTGGCGCGCAGGCGCGCGGCCAGCGGCTGAGCGACGGGCGTGGCGCGGAACAGATCCACCGCGACCTCTTATTCCTGGATGACGTCGGCGCCTTCCGGCACCTGGAAGTCAAACAGGCCGGCGTCCAGCTTCTCGTTCATCTTCACGCCGAGGAACAGGATATTGGTGCGCTGGCCGATGCTGTCGATCAGCTGCATGTCGTTGATCACGCCTTTGCGGAAAGACAGGCGCAGGTTATCGAACAGACTGTCCTTGGCCTTGGGTTTGAGGATGAAGTCGACCACATCGCCGCCTTCCTTGTAGGTGATTTCGAAGTGCTCGCGAATCTTCGACACGTCACCGGAAAGCAGTAGCGCCGGGGTATGGGTCAGACGCTGATCCAGGGTCTGGATGGTCACCTGCATCAGATCCGGGTCATACAGCCAGACTTTCTGGCCGTTGGACACCAACAGCTGCTCCTGCGGCGCATCGGTATGCCAGCGGAACAGGCCAGGACGCTTGAGCGCCATCTGCCCGGAGGTTTCCTGCAACTGGGTGCCGGAGCCATCGAGGGTCAGCTGGGAGAAGCGTCCGCTCAGGGTCTGCGCCTGGTCGAGCAGACCGGTCAGGCGCTTGACCGCGGCCTCGTCGTCGGCATGGGCAAATACGGGGCTGCAGGCCAGCGCGGCCAGCAGCAGCATGCGGATCAGGCGCATGGAAATCCTCTTTCGTCAGTCTCGGGAAGGCCCTGGCGCTATGACCTCGCGCGAGCCATTGGTGTTCATTGGCGTGACTACGCCCGCCATTTCCATCGCTTCGATCATGCGCGCGGCGCGGTTGTAGCCGATCTTCAGCTTGCGCTGCACGGCGGAAATGGAGGCGCGACGGCTTTCCAGCACGAAGTTGACGGCCTCGTCGTACAGTGGGTCCTCCTCGCTGCCCTCACTGCCCTCTCCGCTGCCACCGCCCTCAAAGCCGCTACCAGCTTCTTCGACACCCGCCAGGATGTCTTCGATGTAATCCGGCGCGCCACGCTGCTTCCAGGCCTCGACCACGCGGTGCACTTCGTCGTCGGAGACGAAGGCGCCGTGCACGCGAATCGGCAAGCCAGTGCCGGGCGGTAGGTAGAGCATGTCACCGTGGCCCAGCAGTTGCTCAGCGCCACCCTGGTCGAGAATGGTGCGCGAGTCGATCTTGCTGGACACCTGGAACGCCATGCGGGTCGGGATGTTGGCCTTGATCAGACCAGTGATCACGTCCACCGAGGGACGCTGGGTAGCGAGAATCAGGTGGATGCCCGCGGCACGCGCCTTCTGCGCAATACGGGCGATCAATTCTTCAACCTTCTTGCCGACGATCATCATCATGTCGGCGAATTCGTCGACCACCACCACGATGGTCGGCAGGGTCTTCAGCAGCGGCGCCTCGTCTTCCATCGACTGACGCTTGTACAGCGGATCGGACAACGGCGTGCCGGCTTCTTCGGCATCTTTCACCTTGCGGTTGAAGCCCGCCAGGTTACGCACGCCCATGGCAGCCATCAGCTTGTAGCGGCGCTCCATCTCGGCCACCGACCAGCGCAGAGCATTGGCAGCCTCCTTCATGTCGGTCACTACCGGACACAGCAGGTGCGGAATGCCCTCGTAGATCGACAGTTCGAGCATCTTCGGGTCGATCATGATCATCCGCGCCTCTTCCGGCGTGGACTTGAACAGGATCGACAGAATCATGGCGTTGACACCCACCGACTTACCGGAGCCAGTGGTACCAGCTACCAGCAGGTGCGGCATCTTCGCCAGATCGGTGATGATCGGCTTGCCGCCAATATCGTGACCGAGCGCCAGGGTGACCGGCGACTTGGCGTCGTCGTACTCGTTGGACGACAGCACCTCGGAGAAGCGCACGATCTGGCGGTCCTCGTTGGGAATCTCGATACCGACCGTGGTCTTGCCCGGGATCACCTCGACCACCCGCACGCTGATCACCGCCAGCGAACGCGCCAGGTCCTTGGCCAGGTTGGAAATCCGGCTGACCTTGACGCCCACGCCTGGCTGGATCTCGAAACGGGTGATCACCGGGCCCGGATGCACGGACTCCACCACCACCTCAACGCCGAACTCCTTGAGTTTGATCTCCAGCAGGCGCGACATGGCCTCCAGGGACTCGGGGGAGAAACTCTTCTGTTTTTTCTCGGCCACATCGAGGATGGAAATTGGCGGCAACGTACCAGCTACCGCAGCATCTTCGAACAACGGAACCTGCTTTTCCTTGAGCACACGCTTGCTCGGCTCCGCTGCCTTAGGCGGCGGCGGTGGTGCAATCGTCGGCGCAGGGCGGCTCTCGCGCTCGCTCATGTGCTTATTCAACGACTCTTCCCGGGCGATCAGGCGCTCCTTAACCTTGGCCTGTTCGCGCCGGTCGGACACGATGGGAGCGGCAACCTCGATGACCCGCTCGTCGACTTCGCGCAGCTGGGCGACCAACTGCTTGCGCTGCACACGGGCTTCCCACCAGCGAGTGATCAGGCTCTGCACCAGCTCGATCAGATCGAGAGTGATCTTGCCAGTCAGGTCCATCACCTTGAACCACGACAGGTCGGTGAACGCCGTCAGGCCGAACAGGAACAGTGACAGGAACAGCAAGGTGCTGCCTTGAATATTCAATGCGCCGACAGCCAGAGCGCTGAGACTCTCGCCCAGGGCACCGCCGGCGGATGCCGGCAGACCACTGTTGTCTTGGAAGTGAATATCGGCCAGCGCAGCACCGGAAAGAATCAGAAAAACCAGACCGATCAGACGCCAGGAAAACATCCAGCCATTCCACTGCCACGGCTGATGACGGGCACGGAAAACCTGCCAGGTCCTGACGGCCAACAGCAGCGGAAAAATGTAGGCGAAGTAGCCGAGCGCCATAAACAGGATATCGGCGAACCAAGCGCCGGCACGGCCCGCAGCGTTATGCACCTGTGCGGAGCTGCTGGTGTGGCTCCAGCCCGGATCGTTCTGATTGTAGGTCAGCAGAGCCATCCACAGGATCAGGCAGAGCGCCCCCAGGGCGATCAGCGCACCCTCTTTGAGACGATACTGCAAGTGCTGGCGCCAGGCCGGGACCTGAGCAGTTGTGCTGGAATTCTTCAAAACGCGGTCATTCCTGCGCCCGGGGCGCGATTGGCGATAGGCGGAACACGAAAAGGCGCAACCATTGTACAAATTTACAGGTATCGCGCTAGGCGCGGCGTCGTTTTGCCGGCCCTCCCTGCATCGGGTAGGATACTCGGCAATCCCTTACGTGCGGCTCAATTGGAGCATGCATTCTCTTTTGTGACAAAGGCTTATGAGGTCTTTTTATGAGCGAAGTCAAGCATTCACGCCTGATCATTCTGGGCTCCGGCCCGGCCGGTTACACCGCCGCCGTCTACGCCGCCCGCGCCAACCTCAAGCCCGTTGTCATCACCGGCATCCAGCCCGGGGGCCAGCTGACCACCACCACCGAAGTCGACAACTGGCCGGGGGACGTCCATGGCTTGACTGGCCCAGTGCTTATGCAACGCATGCAGGAACACGCCGAGCGCTTCGATACCGAGATCGTTTACGACCACATCCATACTGCCGAGTTGCAGAGCAAGCCCTTCACCCTCAAGGGCGATAGCGGCACCTACACCTGCGATGCGCTGATCATCGCTACCGGCGCCAGCGCTCAGTATCTCGGCCTGCCCTCCGAAGAAGCCTTCGCCGGCAAGGGCGTTTCCGCTTGTGCCACCTGCGACGGCTTCTTCTATCGCAACCAAGTAGTCTGCGTCGTCGGCGGCGGCAACACCGCCGTCGAGGAAGCCCTGTATCTGTCGAACATCGCCAAGGAAGTGCACCTGATCCACCGCCGCGACAAGCTGCGCTCGGAGAAGATTCTGCAGGACAAGCTGTTCGACAAGGCCGCCAACGGCAATGTGCGCCTGCACTGGAACCACACCCTAGATGAAGTGCTGGGCGACAACACTGGCGTCACCGGCGTGCGCCTGAAGAGCACTGCAGACGGCAGCACTCAGGAGCTGCAACTGGCGGGCGTTTTTATTGCCATCGGCCACAAGCCAAACACCGACCTGTTCAAAGGGCAGTTGGAGATGCGCGACGGCTACCTGGTGGTGCAAGGCGGTGGCGAGGGCAATGCCACCGCCACCAGCATCGAAGGCGTCTTCGCCGCTGGCGATGTGGCCGACCACGTCTATCGCCAGGCCATCACCTCGGCTGGCGCCGGCTGCATGGCCGCGCTGGACGCCGAGAAATACCTCGACGCCTGAGGACCGAGGGCGGGTCATTGCACCCGCCCTACCCTGCCATGCTGACCTGGCTGCAACGCGATTCACTCGAATTCCCACCGCTAAACAAGGCGCTGAGGGAACCCGAAGGCCTGCTGGCAGCCGGCGGAGATCTCTCGGCCGCACGCCTCATCGCGGCGTATCGGCATGGCTGTTTTCCCTGGTTTGCCGACGGGCAGCCGCTGCTCTGGTGGTCGCCCGACCCGCGCACAGTGCTGTTTCCGGATGAATTCCACCTGTCGCGCAGCTTGGCCAAACTGCTGCGCCAGCAATGCTTTCAGGTCACTTTCGACAGGGATTTCGCCGGCGTCATCCAAGGCTGCGCCGAGCCTCGCGATTACGCCGACGGCACCTGGATCACCCGCAACATGCAGGAAGCCTATATCGAACTGCACCGACTCGGACACGCACACTCTGTTGAGGTCTGGGATGGCGAGCAACTGGTCGGAGGCCTTTACGGCCTGGCCATGGGTAAACTGTTTTTCGGCGAGTCCATGTTCAGCCGCGTCGACAACGCCTCCAAAGTCGGCTTTGCCACACTGGTTGGCAAGCTTCACGAATGGGGTTTCGCCATGATCGACTGCCAGATGCCGACCAACCACCTGCACAGCTTCGGCGCCCGCCCGATTCCGCGCGGCGAGTTTGTCGACTATCTGCGCCAATTCCTGGACCAACCCAGCACAGCCGACTGGCGAGCCTAAGACGCCCCGGTGGTCGCCACCGGAATGCTGTCATACACTTGCCCAAGGGGTTTCCCGAGGGTTGATCATGACCGAGCTGGCTCGTCTCAAGTTCTACGCCACTCAGCCACATCCATGCAGCTATCTGCCCGAAGAGCAGGCGACTACCCTGTTCCTCGATCCCAGCCAGCCTATGGATGTGCAGGTCTATGCTGAGCTTTCAGAGATGGGCTTTCGCCGCAGCGGCGACCACCTCTACCGCCCCCACTGTCAGCGCTGCACGGCCTGCATTCCGGCGCGCATCCCTGCCGATCAGTTCATCCCCGACCGCCAACAAAAGCGCATTCTCAAACGCAACGCCGACATTCAAGTGACCTCGGTAAGGCCGGCGTTCAGCGAGGAATACTACGACCTCTATGTGCGCTACATAGAGCAGCGCCACGCCGATGGCGACATGTACCCACCGAGCCGCGAGCAGTTCAGCACCTTTCTGGTACGTGACCTCCCCTTCGCCCGCTTTTACGAGTTCCGCCTGTCAGGTCGCCTGGTGGCCATCGCTGTGACCGATCTCTTGCCGAACGGCCTTTCGGCCGTATACACCTTCTACGACCCGCTCGAAGAAAGGCGCAGCCTCGGTCGGTTTGCCATTCTCTGGCAGATAGGCGAAACCGCACGCCTTGGCCTGCAGGCTGTCTACCTAGGCTATTGGATCAAGAACTGCCGCAAGATGAGCTACAAGACCCAGTACCGCCCCATTGAGCTTTTCGTCAACCAGCGCTGGACCATCCTGACTTGAGCGCTGGGCAACTCCGCCCCTCAAACGACCTTTGAGCTATAGCCAGGCGTTTTCCCGACCCGCCAGCCACTTGGCGTTACATATCGTTTTCGGGCACAATGCACGCCGCTTTTGCTCGGGCACCCACGCACCGGGCCAATCTTTTGGATACCGAGGGCTTTACTGCATGTCGAAAGAAGACAGCTTCGAAATGGAAGGTACTGTCGTCGACACCCTGCCCAACACCATGTTCCGTGTGGAGTTGGAAAACGGGCACGTCGTTACCGCGCACATCTCCGGCAAGATGCGCAAGAATTACATCCGCATTCTGACTGGCGACAAGGTCCGCGTCGAACTGACGCCGTACGACCTGAGCAAGGGCCGCATCACCTACCGCGCCCGCTGATTCCCGCAACGCGGAATCCGAATACAAAAACGCCCGGCAATACCGGGCGTTTTCGTTATCGCTCTCCCCATCAAGCAGGCTCTGCCGTGGTTTCGAACTCGAAATGCAATTCGCCATTTTCGAGATCGACATGCACCACACCACCATGCTCAGCCAGCTCCCCGAACAGAATCTCCTCGGCCAACGGCCGCTTGATCTTGTCCTGAATCAACCGCGCCATGGGGCGGGCGCCCATCTGCACATCGTAGCCACGCTCGGCCAGCCAGCCACGCGCCGCATCACTGACTTCCAGCTGTACCCGCTTGTCCTCCAGTTGCGCCTGCAGCTCGGTCAGGAACTTATCGACGATGCTCTTGATGGTCTCGTGGCTCAACCGGCCGAACTGGATGATGGTATCCAGGCGGTTACGGAACTCCGGAGTGAAGCTCTTCTTGATCACTTCCATGGCATCGGTGGAATGATCCTGCTGAGTGAAACCGATTGAGGCACGAGCTGCCGTTTCAGCACCGGCATTGGTGGTCATGACCAGGATCACGTTGCGGAAGTCCGCCTTGCGCCCGTTGTTGTCGGTCAGCGTGCCGTGATCCATCACCTGCAACAGCAGATTGAAGACCTCCGGGTGAGCTTTCTCGATCTCATCCAGCAGCAAGACACAATGCGGCTGCTTGGTGATGGCCTCGGTGAGTAGACCGCCCTGATCAAACCCAACATAACCAGGCGGCGCACCGATCAGCCGAGAGACCGTGTGACGCTCCATGTACTCCGACATGTCGAAGCGCACCAGTTCGATGCCCATGGCCTTGGCCAGCTGCCGAGCCACCTCGGTTTTACCGACCCCGGTAGGTCCGGCAAAGAGGAACGAGCCCACCGGCTTGTCCGGCGCCTTGAGGCCGGCGCGAGACAGTTTGATAGCCGTGGACAGCGAATCGATCGCCGCATCCTGACCGAACACGGTCAGCTTGAGATCACGCTCCAGGTTGCGCAGCAGCTCCTTGTCGGAACTGCTGACATGCTTAGGCGGAATGCGCGCGATCTTCGCCACGATGTCCTCAACCTGAGCAACCTCGATGCGCTTGGCGCGCTTCTCCTCCGGCTGCAGGCGCTGATACGCGCCTGCCTCATCGATCACGTCGATGGCCTTGTCCGGCATATGTCGATCATTGATGTAGCGCGCGGCCAGCTCCGCCGCCGCACGCAGCGCTTCGTCGCTGTACTCGATATGGTGATGCTGCTCGAAACGCGCCTTGAGTCCTTTGAGAATACCGACGGTATCCTCCACCGAAGGCTCGGTAACATCGACCTTCTGGAAACGGCGCGCCAAAGCACGATCTTTCTCGAAGATGCCGCGGAATTCCTGGAACGTGGTCGAGCCGATGCAGCGAATCTCGCCCGACGATAGCAGCGGCTTGAGCAGGTTGGATGCATCCATCACGCCGCCAGATGCAGCGCCCGCACCAATGATGGTGTGAATTTCGTCGATGAACAGGATGGCATGCGGACGCTTGCGCAGCTCGTTGAGCAGCGCCTTAAAACGCTTCTCGAAGTCGCCGCGGTACTTGGTTCCGGCCAGCAATGCACCCAGATCGAGGGAGTAAACCACGCTTTCCGACAGCAGGTCGGGCACCTGGCCATCGACGATACGCTTGGCCAGACCCTCGGCAATTGCAGTCTTACCAACACCCGCTTCACCCACCAACAAGGGGTTGTTCTTGCGTCGACGGGCCAGAATCTGCGCGACGCGCTCAACCTCATGCTCACGACCGACCAGCGGGTCGATACGGCCTTGCCGCGATAGCTCATTCAGGTTGCTGGCATAGGCATCCAGTGGATTGCCGGAAGTAGAAGACTCGCCGCCCTCCTCATCCTGCATTTCCTGCTCGCTCTCGCTGTGATCGACATGACCGGGCACCTTGGAAATGCCATGGGCGATGTAGTTGACCACGTCGATACGCGCAACGCTTTGCTGCTTCAACAGGAATACGGCCTGGCTTTCCTGCTCACTGAAGATTGCCACCAGCACGTTGGCGCCAGTGACTTCGCGCTTGCCGGAGCTTTGCACATGGAAGACCGCACGCTGCAGGACGCGCTGAAAGCCGAGCGTAGGCTGTGTTTCACGCTCTTCATCGTGCTGAGGAATCAGCGGCGTGGTGGAGTCGATGAACTCCTGAAGATCGTGCCGCAGCTTGTCGAGGTTCGCACCGCAGGCGCGCAACACGGTTGCTGCGGCCTCGTTATCCAGCAAGGCCAGCAGCAGGTGCTCGACCGTCATGAATTCATGGCGCTTGGCACGTGCCTCCTTGAAGGCCAGATTGAGGGTGACTTCCAGCTCTCGATTCAACATAGCTTCACCTCTTGCCCAAGCGGGACGACTTCAGTCGTCCTTTTCTATCTCACAGAGTAGCGGATGCTGGCTATCCCGGGCGTACTGGTTGACCTGCATTGCTTTGGTCTCTGCGATATCACGGGTAAACAGTCCACACACTGCCTTTCCTTCGGTATGGACCGTCAACATGACCTTGGTAGCCTGCTCACGGTTCATTCCGAAAAACACCTCCAGCACTTCGACCACGAAATCCATGGGGGTGTAATCATCGTTAAACATCAGAACCTTATACATCGGCGGAGCCTGCAACTCCGGCTTCGCCTCCTGCACCGCCAATCCAGAGGAATCATCCTCATGGGCATCCGGTCGATCCTGATTGAATGTTAGTCGAATCTGGCTACATGAATGCATGCTGAACTGAATGCGTCTTGGTCGGTCGGAAGGTGATGCTAGACGTATTTTGACAGGCTTCGCAGCCGCCCGTCCTAGCACCTTGACTAAAGATGAAACGGTGTTACAAACAGTGAATACCCACCTTGGGTATCGGGGCTCCGCGGCTCGTGCCATCAAGGCCGAAGTCGGGCGTGGGGCTGAAGTGGATGATACTCCAGTGATGGAGTCCTTTGCAGAGGGATGTCAGCATGCTTAGCGGTAAGGTCAAGTGGTTCAACAACGCCAAGGGCTACGGTTTCATCGTGGCCGACGGCCGAGATGAGGACCTGTTCGCCCATTACTCGGCTATCCAGATGGACGGCTATAAGACTCTCAAGGCCGGCCAAGCGGTCAAGTTCGATATTGTGCAGGGCCCGAAAGGCTTGCATGCAGTCAATATCAGCTCGGCTCTGGCAACCAGTGAATCCCCGGCAGCCACCAGTATGCCGCAAAGCACTCCGATAGAAGCCTGAAAAGAGCAACCAATAAAAAGGCCGGTCAATTGACCGGCCTTTTTTGTTCCCACTGGTCGCTTACATGTGGGCGATCAGAGCATCGCCGAACTGCGAGCAGGACAGCAACTTGGCGCCATCCATCAGACGCTCGAAGTCATAGGTCACGGTCTTGGCACCGATGGCGCCATTGGTGCCCTTGATGATCAGATCCGCAGCCTCGGTCCAGCCCATGTGACGCAGCATCATCTCGGCAGAGAGGATCACGGAGCCCGGATTCACCTTGTCCTGACCTGCATACTTCGGCGCGGTGCCGTGAGTCGCTTCGAACATGGCGATGGTGTCGGACAGGTTGGCACCCGGAGCGATACCGATGCCGCCCACTTCCGCCGCCAGGGCGTCGGACAGGTAGTCACCGTTCAGGTTCAGGGTGGCGATCACGTCGTACTCGGCCGGACGCAGCAAAATCTGCTGCAGCATGGCGTCGGCAATGGCGTCCTTGACCACGATGGTCTTGCCGGTTTTCGGGTTCTTGAACTGCATCCAAGGGCCGCCATCCAGCAACTCGGCACCGAACTCGTCGCGCGCGACTTCATAGCCCCAATCTTTGAAGGCACCTTCGGTGAACTTCATGATGTTGCCTTTGTGCACGATGGTCATGGAGCTACGATCATTGTCGACCGCGTACTGCAGAGCCTTGCGCACCAGGCGCTTGGTACCCTCTTTCGAGACCGGCTTGACGCCGATACCGCAGTCCTGATCGAAGCGAATCTTGGTGACGCCCATTTCTTCCTTCAGGAACTTGATGACCTTTTCGGCCTCAGGGGAGCCGGCTTTCCACTCGATGCCGGCATAGATGTCTTCGGAGTTCTCGCGGAAGATGGTCATATCGACGTCGCCAGGCTTCTTCACCGGGCTCGGTACGCCTTCGAACCAGCGCACCGGGCGCAGGCAGACATAAAGGTCGAGCTCCTGACGCAGCGCCACGTTCAGCGAGCGGATACCACCGCCAACCGGAGTGGTGAGCGGGCCCTTGATGGAAACGACGTAGTCACGCACGGCTTCCAGGGTTTCTTTCGGCAGCCAGGTGTCCTGATCGTATACCTGAGTGGCTTTCTCGCCGGCGTAGACTTCCATCCAGGCGATCTTGCGCTCGCCGCCATAGGCTTTTTCGACGGCCGCATCGACGACCTTGATCATGACCGGACTGATGTCGACACCAATGCCATCGCCCTCAATGAAAGGGATGATCGGGTTGTTCGGCACGTTCAGGGACATGTCTGCGTTGACAGTAATCTTGCTGCCGTTCGCAGGCACCTGGATCTTCTGGTATCCCATGTTGGGCTCCTTGTGAGTGACTCGCTCGTGACCATCTAGACTAGCCTAGCTGGCAGGGCTCAACCACCTCTGCCATGGTCTAAAAAGACTGACCGCGCTACCCGGACTTGAGTAATGGTATACTTCTCGGATGACCTAACAGTCATCGAGGTCCGAGCAGTCTGGGACCAGACTCTCCCCTCGCTGCCTCCTGGCCATCACCCTGGTCTGGAGGCACATCGCTCTACTGGCGCCCCAATATCCCCGCGGCAAATCTCGATGCTGGCTCGCCGAGCCGGACGAAAGCGCTCACCAAGGCGTATCGAGACTCTGTGCGCGCCCAGCAAAGAAGAGAGTCATAGTAGATGTCCAATCGTTCGAAGATTACCTACACCTTCACCGACGAAGCCCCCGCCCTCGCCACCTACTCCTTACTGCCCATCGTCAAAGCCTTTGCCGCCTCTGCCGATATCGACGTCGAAACCCGCGACATCTCTCTTTCAGGCCGCATCCTCGCCGCCTTCACCGACAAACTCGGTGACAAAGCCATCGAAGACGATCTGGCCTACCTGGCCCGTCTGGCAACCGCTCCCGAAGCCAACATCATCAAACTGCCGAACATCAGTGCCTCCGTGCCCCAACTGAAAGGCGCCATCGCCGAGCTGCAGGCCCAGGGCTACGACATTCCGAACTACCCGGAAGACCCGCAGAGCGAAGAAGAGAAAGACACCCGCGCCCGCTACGCCAAGGTGCTCGGCAGCGCCGTCAACCCGGTACTGCGCGAAGGTAACTCCGACCGCCGCGCCCCTGCCGCCGTCAAAGCGTACGCCCGCAAGCACCCACACAGCATGGGCCAGTGGAACATGGCTTCGCGCTCGCACGCCGACTACATGCGCGGCGGCGATTTCTTCTCCAGCGAGCAGTCCATCACCATGGCCAAGGCCGGTGATGTGCGCATCGAATTCGTCGGCAAGGATGGCAAGGTCGAAGTCAAGAAGACCCTGTCCCTGCAAGCAGGCGAAGTCCTCGACAGCATGTTCATGAGCTGCCACGCGCTACGCGCCTTCTTCGAAAAGACCCTGCAGGACTGCAAGGAAACCGGCGTCATGTGGTCCCTGCACGTCAAGGCGACCATGATGAAGATCTCCCACCCGATCGTTTTCGGCCACGCTGTGACCGTTTACTACAAGGATGTCTTCGATAAGTACGGCGAGCTGTTCAAGGAACTGGGCGTTAACCCGAACAACGGCATCAGCAGCGTCTACGACAAGATCAAGTCGCTGCCGGCCTCGCAGCAGGAAGAAATCCTTCACGACATCCATGAGGTGTACAGCCACCGCCCGGAAATGGCGATGGTTGACTCGGTCAAAGGCATCACCAACCTGCACATCCCGAGCGACGTGATCGTCGACGCCTCTATGCCGGCGATGATCCGCAACTCCGGCCAGATGTGGGGCAAGGACGGCAAACAGAAAGACACCAAAGCGGTAATGCCGGAAAGCACCTATGCCCGCATCTACCAGGAAATGATCAACTTCTGCAAAACCAACGGTGCCTTCGATCCGACCACCATGGGCAGCGTGTCGAACGTCGGCCTGATGGCGCAGAAAGCCGAGGAATACGGCTCTCACGACAAGACCTTCGAACTGACTGCCAGCGGCAGTATGCGCGTCGTCGCCGACGACGGCAGCGTGCTGATGCAGCACGAAGTGGAAGCCGGCGACATCTGGCGCGCCTGCCAGACCAAGGACGCCCCGATCCGCGACTGGGTCAAGCTGGCCGTTACCCGCGCCCGCCAGTCCAACACCCCGGCCATTTTCTGGCTGGACCCGGAGCGCGCCCACGACAATGAGCTGCGCAAGAAGGTCGAGCTGTACCTCAAGGATCACGACCTGACTGGCCTGGACATCAGCATCAAGGGTTACAACGAAGCCATTCGCACCAGCATGGAGCGCCAGCTGCGCGGCCTGGACACCATCTCGGTGACCGGCAACGTGCTGCGCGACTACCTGACCGACCTGTTCCCGATCATGGAACTGGGCACCTCGGCCAAGATGCTGTCCATCGTTCCGCTGATGGCGGGTGGCGGCATGTACGAGACCGGCGCCGGCGGCTCCGCGCCCAAGCACGTGCAGCAGCTGATCGAAGAGAACTACCTGCGCTGGGATTCGCTGGGCGAGTTCCTGGCCCTGGCCGTTTCCTTCGAAGAGGAAGGCATCAAGACCAACAACGCCAAGGCTAAAGTCCTCGGCAAGTGCCTGGACGAAGCGACCGGCAAACTGCTGGACAACAACAAGTCCCCGGCGCGCAAGGTCGGCGATATCGACAACCGTGGCAGCCACTTCTACCTGGCCATGTACTGGGCCCAGGCCCTGGCCGCGCAAAACGATGACGCCGAGCTCAAGGCGCACTTCGCCCCGCTGGCCAAGACCCTGACCGAACAGGAGGCGACCATCGTTGCCGAACTGAACGGCGCACAGGGCAAGGCCGTCGATATTGGCGGCTACTACCGCTCCAACCCGGAGCTGACCAGCCAGGTCATGCGTCCCAGCACCACTTTCAATGCGGCAATCGACTCGCTGAGCCACTAAGCTCAGCTGTTTCGACGAAACCCCGGCCTTGCGCCGGGGTTTTCGTTTCTACAGCATGGCGCCATATAACGAAGGAGCCCTACATGAGTTGGAACCCACACATCACCGTCGCAACCGTCGTCGAAGATCACGGCCGCTTCCTGCTGGTCGAAGAACTGAGCGAGGGCAGAGCCGTCTTCAATCAGCCCGCCGGTCACCTGGAAGCCGACGAGAGCCTGCTGCAGGCTGCGCTTCGCGAAACCCTCGAAGAAACCGGCTGGGAAGTGGAGCTGACCGCCGTCACCGGCATTTACCTCTACACCGCGCCGAGCAACGGTGTGACCTACCAGCGCGTGTGCTTCGCCGCCAAACCACTGCGCCACCTGCCGGAATCCCCCCTGGATGAAGGCATCATCGGCCCGCAATGGCTGACCCGCGAAGAGCTGGCCGCCCAACCCGAGCGCTGGCGTAGCGAGCTGGTTTTGCGCTGCATCGACGACTACCTGGCAGGCGAGCGCCATAGCCTCAGCCTCATCCGCGATCCGGCCTAGTGCGGCTCAGCCTGATTCGCCGCACGGCATCCGCTCCTGATAGAATCGCCAGCTTTCCGCAGTCAGCCATCACCATTCCCATGCGCGAACCAGCCAATACCCGAGTGATCGTCGGCATGTCCGGCGGTGTCGACTCCTCCGTCTCCGCCCTTCTCCTGCTCGAACAGGGCTACCAGGTGGAAGGCCTGTTCATGAAGAACTGGGAAGAGGATGACGGCACCGAATACTGCACCGCCATGGACGACCTGGCCGACGCCCAGGCCGTGTGCGACCGTATCGGCATCAAGCTGCACACCGCCAACTTCGCCGCAGAATACTGGGACAACGTGTTCGAGCATTTCCTCGCCGAGTACAAGGCTGGACGTACGCCGAACCCGGACATCCTATGCAACCGCGAAATCAAGTTCAAAGCCTTCCTCGACTACGCCATCTCCCTGGGCGCCGACCTGATCGCCACCGGTCACTATGTGCGCCGCCGCGATGTCGACAGCCGTAGTGAGCTGCTCAAGGGTCTCGACCCGAACAAGGACCAGAGCTATTTCCTGCATGCCGTCGGCGGCGAGCAGATCGGCCGCACCCTGTTCCCGGTTGGAGAGCTGGAAAAGCCGCAGGTGCGCGCCATTGCCGAGAAATACGAGCTGGCCACCGCCAAGAAGAAGGACTCGACCGGCATCTGCTTCATCGGCGAGCGCCGCTTCAGCGATTTCCTCAAGCAGTACCTGCCGGCCCAGCCGGGCGACATCGAGACCACCGAAGGCCAGGTGATCGGCCGTCATGTCGGTCTGATGTACCACACCATCGGCCAGCGCCAGGGCCTGGGTATCGGCGGCATGAAAAACGCCGGCGACGAGCCCTGGTATGTGCTGCACAAGGACCTGAAGCGCAATGTACTGATCGTCGGCCAGGGCAATGATCATCCCTGGTTGTTCTCCCGCGCCCTGCTGGCCTCGGACATCTACTGGGTCAATCCTGTCGACCTATCCAGCCCGCGCCGCCTTACGGCCAAGGTACGCTATCGCCAGGCCGACCAGGCCTGCACCCTGGAGAAGACCGAGCACGGCTACCGCGCGACGTTCGACGAGCCGCAACGCGCCGTCACGCCCGGCCAGTCCGTGGTGTTCTACGACGGTGAAATCTGCCTGGGAGGCGGTGTGATCGAAGTTGCCGAACCGTGCGCCGAGGGAGCTCCGCAGGCATGAACCCGACCCAGGAACAGTTGATCGCTCTTTCCGCCGTCTTCGAGGCGGCCACCCTGGTGGACAAACTGGCCCGCACCGGGCAGGCGCCAGAAGCCCAAGTCGGCTGCCTGCTCGGCAGCCTGCTCGTGCGCGACCCGAAAAGTACGCTGGACGTCTACGGCGGCGACGATCTCAACCTGCGCGAGGGTTACAAGGCCCTGGTCGGTGCGCTGGAGCGCAGCCCGGCCAGCCTGCAGCGCGAGCCGCTGCGTTATGCCCTGGCGCTGCTTGGTCTGGAGCGTCAACTGGCCAAGCGCGACGACCTGCTGCAGGTAATCGCCACTCGCCTGGACCAGATCCATAACCAGGTTGAGCATTTCGGCATCACCCACGACAACGTGGTAGCGGCCTGCGGCGGCCTTTATCAGGACACCATCAGTACGTTCCGCCAGCGTATCCAGGTGCAGGGCGACATGCGCTTTCTCCAGCAGCCCGCCGTAGCCGCCAAGGTGCGTGCCCTGCTGCTGACCGGCATTCGCTCGGCCCGCCTGTGGCGTCAGCTCGGCGGCCATCGCTGGCAACTGGTGTTCAGTCGCAGCAAGCTGCTCAAGGAACTCTACCCGCTGCTACGGGGCTGATATGAGCTTGCCCAGCCGCAGCATGAAGCCCATGCAGGGCGCCCTGTTGCTGGCGCTCTCTGCCCTGCTGTTCTCGCTGATGGGCGTGGGAATCCGCGAGGTCTCCAGCGGGGTTAATAACGAATCGGTGGTGTTCTTCCGCAACCTGGTCGGCGTGCTGTTCTTCCTGCCACTGGTGCTGCTCAAGGGCACCGGCCCACTGAAGACCAGGCGCATCAAATCGCACCTGTGGCGTACCACCTATGGCCTGGCGGCGATGTACTGCTTCTTCTACGCCCTCGCCCACCTGCCACTGGCCGACGCCATGCTCTTCACCTATTCAGCCCCCGTATTCACCCCGGTGCTGGCCTGGTGGCTGCTCAAGGAACCACTGACCAAGCGCATGCTGATGACCACCGTTATTGGTCTGGCGGGCGTGCTAATGGTGGCCAAGCCCAGCGAGGCGCTACTCGACACTCAGGCCCTCATTGGTCTCGCCGCCAGCATCCTGGCCGCACTGGCATTCGTCTCCATCCGTGAGATGAGCGACAGCGAGCCGGCTTTTCGCATCGTCTTCTACTTCTCGCTCTTCAGCGCTCTGATCTCCGCCGTGCCACTGACCTGGGCCTGGCAACCGCTGAGTCAGCACCAACTAGGCCTGCTGCTGGCCATCGGCCTGCTCGCCACCGTGAGCCAGATCGTCATGTCCAAGGCCTATGGCCTGGCCCCGCCAGGGCTGATCGGCCCTTTTGCGTACCTCGCTATCGTCTTTGGCGGTGTAATCGCTTGGCTACGCTGGGGTGAGACACCAGACCTCCTGTCCCTGACGGGCGCCGCCCTGATCTTTGCCGCCAGCCTGCTCTCGATCACTCGCACACCTTCGCGCTAAGCGGACGGGCCACCCTCAGCGACATCGTGTATGATGTGCGCCCTTTTCGTTGACCGACCTGTCCGAGAACGCCTCCATGCAGCTCTCCTCGCTCACCGCGGTTTCCCCCGTCGATGGCCGCTACGCCGGCAAAACCAGCTCCCTGCGCCCGATTTTCAGCGAATACGGCCTGATCCGCTTTCGCGTGATGGTCGAAGTCCGCTGGCTGCAGCGCCTGGCCGCCCATGAAGGCGTCGCCGAGGTCGCCCCCTTCTCCGCCGAGGCCAATGCCCTGCTCAACGAGCTGGCCGAGAACTTCGCCATCGAACACGCCGAGCGCGTGAAAGAGATCGAGCGCACCACCAACCACGACGTCAAAGCCGTGGAATACCTGCTCAAAGAGCAGGCCGCCAAGCTGCCGGAACTGGCCGCAGTCAGCGAGTTCATTCACTTCGCCTGCACCAGCGAGGACATCAACAACCTGTCCCACGCCCTGATGCTGCGCGAAGGCCGCGACACCGTCCTGCTGCCGCTGATGAAGCAGATCGCCGGTGCCATCCGCGAGCTGGCCGTCAAGTTCGCTGGCGTACCAATGCTGTCGCGCACCCACGGCCAGCCGGCTTCGCCGACCACCCTCGGCAAGGAACTGGCCAACGTCGTCTACCGCCTGGAGCGGCAGATCGCCCAGGTGGCCGCCGTGCCGCTGCTGGGCAAGATCAACGGTGCCGTGGGCAACTACAACGCCCACCTGTCCGCCTACCCACAGATCGACTGGGAGGCCAACGCCAAGCAGTTCATCGAAGGCGACCTGGGCCTACAGTGGAACCCCTACACCACCCAGATCGAGCCGCACGACTACATCGCCGAGCTGTTCGACGCCATCGCCCGTTTCAACACCATCCTCATCGACTTCGACCGCGATGTGTGGGGCTACATCTCCCTCGGCTACTTCAAGCAGAAGACCGTGGCCGGCGAGATCGGCTCCTCGACCATGCCGCACAAGGTCAACCCGATCGACTTCGAGAACTCCGAAGGCAACCTGGGCATCGCCAACGCGATCTTCCAGCACCTGGCCAGCAAGTTGCCGATCTCCCGCTGGCAGCGCGACCTGACCGACTCCACCGTACTGCGCAACCTCGGCGTCGGCTTCGCCCACAGCGTCATCGCTTACGAAGCCAGCCTCAAGGGCATCGGCAAGCTGGAGCTGAACGAAGCGCGCATCGCCGAAGACCTGGATGCCTGCTGGGAAGTCCTGGCCGAGCCGATCCAGACCGTGATGCGCCGCTACGCCATCGAGAACCCCTACGAGAAGCTCAAGGAACTGACCCGCGGCAAGGGCATCAGCCCAGAAGCGCTGCTTGCGTTCATCGATGGCCTGGACATGCCGGCAGCCGCCAAGGAGGAGCTCAAGCAGCTCACCCCGGCCCGCTACATCGGCAACGCCGTCGCCCAGGCCCAGCGCGTCTGAGCGCCACCAGCCTCTCCAACGCCCGGCTGAGCCGGGCGTTTTTGTTTTAGCCATTTCATCTCTTTCAAGGGCTTAGCCATGAATCCTGATACTCCTCTGCAGCTGCTGGGCGGCCTCACCCCTCGCGAGTTCCTGCGCGACTACTGGCAACAGAAGCCCCTGCTGGTACGCCAGGCCATCCCCGGCTTCGAAAGCCCGATTACCGCCGACGAACTGGCCGGTCTGGCCCTGGAAGAGGAAGTCGAATCGCGTCTGGTACTGGAGCACGGCGCCCATCCCTGGGAGCTGCGCCGCGGCCCCTTCGCCGAGGACACCTTTAGCCAGCTGCCGGAGCGGGACTGGACCCTGCTGGTGCAGGCCGTTGACCAATTCGTGCCTGAAGTGGCCGACGTGCTCAAGGATTTCGGCTTCCTGCCCAGCTGGCGCATCGATGATCTGATGATCAGCTTCGCCGCGCCGGGCGGCAGTGTCGGCCCGCATTTCGACAACTACGACGTGTTCCTCCTGCAGGCCGAAGGCCAGCGCCGCTGGAAGATCGGCCAGATGTGCGATGCCGACAGCAAACTGCTGCAGCACGCCGACCTGCGCATCCTGGCCGACTTCGAGCAGACCGACGAATGGGTGCTGGAACCGGGCGACATGCTTTACCTGCCGCCGCGCCTGGCCCACTACGGCATCGCCGAAGACGACTGCATGACCTACTCGGTGGGCTTCCGCGCCCCCAGCGCCGCCGAGGTACTGACCCACTTCACCGACTTCCTTGCCCAGTTCCTACCGGACGAGGAGCGCTACAGCGACGCCGGCATGGCGCCGAGCAGCGACCCGCATCAGATCCAGCAAGACGCCCTCGACCGCCTCAAGGCACTGCTGACCGAGCACATGAGCGACGAGCGCCTGCTGCTGACCTGGTTCGGCCAGTTCATGACCGAACCGCGCTACCCGGAACTGGTCAACGGCCCCGAGATCGAGGAAGAAGACTTCCTCGGCGCCCTGCAAGACGGCGCCGTACTGGTGCGCAACCCCAGCGCCCGTCTGGCCTGGAGCGAAGTGGACGTCGGTCTGGTGCTGTTCGCCAGCGGCCAGAGCCGCCTGCTGCCCGCGCACCTCAAGGAACTGCTGCGCCTGATCTGCGCCGCCGAGGCCCTGCACGGCGAAAACCTGGCGCCTTGGTTGGCCGACGAAGACGGGCGTACACTGGTGCGTGAACTGGTCCAGCAAGGAAGTTTGGAGTTTGCTGATGAGTGAGATTCATGTCCGCCTGGCCCACTGGCAGAAGGACAACGCCGACCTGCGACGCATCCGCGAAGCAGTCTTCATCGCGGAACAAGCCGTTCCGGCAGAGCTCGAATGGGATGACGAAGACAGCGAGGCCGTCCACTTCCTCGCCTGTGAGGGCGATTACCCGATCGGTACCGCGCGCCTGTTGGCTGACGGGCAAATCGGCCGGGTTTCTGTACTCAAGGACTGGCGTGGCCTCAAGGTCGGCGATGCCCTGATGCAGGCCGCCATTGAGTTCGCCGAAGCACGCGGCCAGCATGTACAGAAGCTCAGCGCACAAGTACACGCTGCCGCCTTCTACGAACGCCTGGGCTTTCACATCGAGGGCGACGAGTACCTCGAAGCCGGCATCCCCCATGTGATGATGGTGCGCCATAGCCACTAGGAAAGCAGCATGAGCGAAACGAACGCCCCGCCCGACGAGAACGAACCGGAATTACCGGCCATCGAGTTCCAGTCGCCGGGGCGTTTTGCTGTGCACAACCCGCAGAACCAGCCAGGCATCGCCAACGAGCCCCGTGAACCTGCACCCTTCCTGCTTGGCACCCATGCCAATCTGGAGCGTTTTAGTCGCCCGGAACAAGTTCAGGCCCACGCACTGGCCTTGCTGCAGCAAGCCCGCTTCAACCTGTGCATCCATAGTCCGGACCTTGAGGCCTGGCTGTATAGCCATAGCAGCGTGCAAGAAGCCTGCACTCAGTTTCTCCTGGCCAGCCCGAAGAACCGTCTGCGCATCCTGCTCAGAGACGTCGCCAAGCCCGTAAAGCTGGGGCATCGTCTACTCAATCTGGCTCAGCGCATTACCAGCAACCTGCAGATCCGCAAGATCAACCCGGACCACCCCGGCGACGAAAGCGCCTATCTGTTGGCAGATGATCGTGGCCTGTTGCTGCGCGAGGCGCCCGAGCACTACGCAGGCTACGCCCTGTATAACGATCCCGGCCGCGTGCGCCAACGCCAAGCGCAGTTCGACCAAGCCTGGGATGCCAGTCTTTCCGATCCAGACCTGCGGAGCTTCCTGCTATGAAACTGCGCGCCTGCCTGCTCGCTTACTTGCTCGCCTTCAGCCTGCCCCTACCCGCCGCCACCGAGCTGATTCAGCTCAACTACCGCATGGCCGACGAAGTGCTGCCGCTGGTGCAAGCAGCCCTGGACGGCCAGGGTAAAGCCAGTGCCTACGGCAACCAGCTGATGGTGAATGCCTCGCCCGGCAAGATCGCCGAGATCCGCGACCTACTCGGCCAACTGGACCAGGCCCCACGTCGCCTGCTGATCAGTGTCGACACCAGCGAGCAGACCCTGGACAGTGGTAGCGGCTACCGCGTGGACGGCAGCATCAGTGCAAGCGATGCCGAAGTCATCGTCGGCCGAGGTGAGGTACAGGGCCGCGACCAGGCTCGCATCATTCGCCGTTCCACAAACAGCCGCAGCGGCGGCACCCAGCAGATCCAGGCCACCGAAGGTTATCCGGCACTGATCCAGGTCGGTCAGAGCGTGCCACTGACCAGCACCAGTGTCGGCCCTTACGGCCAGGTCTACCAGAACACTCAGTACCGCAACGTCAACCAGGGCTTCTACGTCACCGCCAACCTGAGCGGCGACATCGTTCACATCAGCATCAACAGCAACAATGATCGGGTTAACCGCTACCAGCCGGGCGTGATCGACACGCAAAGTACCGATACCCGAGTGAGTGGTCGCCTGGGCGAGTGGATCAACCTGGGCGGCGTCAGCCAGCAGAGCCAAGGCAACGACAGCGATGTACTGCGCCGTTACTCCACCCAGGGCAGCAATGACATGAGCATGCGCATCAAGGTGGAGGCCGTGGACTGACAATGCGCGCACCCAAATTATGTAGTTGCGACGAAAAGACACTACAAAACGTTTGACGAACGCCCGTTTGAAAGCGCATCATGGCCCCGCTCCCGCTAGCCAGGGGCTCTGAAAAGAGCCTCCAGACTGCGTCCGTAACACCATTCGGACCGGTCCGTGTTCTAACAGCCCACAAGGCGTTTCAACGAGGTTGCGACTGGAACGAAAGTTGTCCTGAGGGACGGGGAAGCCAAGCGTTATCAGCCAAACCGCAGACCAGCACCTGCAGCGCCTACCGGCATCCACGAGCCGACAAGCACCGCACCAACTGATCTACGAGCGGCTGTCTCCCCTCCTCCGCTGCACTCTCGTCCCGTCAATATCTCGAAGTTTCGCCGTGTGTCGCCCGCAACACTGCAAGAGTTCTTGCACGGTGGTTCTGGGTGGGAAGTCGGTACCACACTCATACTTTGAAGGATTGACCATGTCCGCATATCAAAACGACATCAAGGCTGTAGCCGCCCTGAAAGAGCAGTACGGCAGCAGCTGGAGCGCGATCAACCCCGAGTCCGTCGCTCGTATGCGCGCCCAGAACCGCTTCAAGACCGGTCTGGAAATCGCTCAGTACACCGCTGACATCATGCGCAAGGACATGGCCGAGTACGACGCCGACTCGTCCGTCTACACCCAGTCCCTGGGCTGCTGGCACGGCTTCATCGGTCAGCAGAAGCTGATCTCGATCAAGAAGCACCTGAAGACCACCAACAAGCGCTACCTCTACCTGTCCGGCTGGATGGTTGCCGCCCTGCGCTCCGACTTCGGCCCGCTGCCGGACCAGTCGATGCACGAGAAGACAGCCGTCTCCGACCTGATCGAAGAGCTGTACACCTTCCTGCGTCAGGCCGACAGCCGTGAACTGGACCTGCTGTTCACCGCCCTGGACGCCGCTCGCGAAGCCGGCGACAGCGCCAAGGCAGCTGAAATCCAGTCGCAGATCGACAACTACGAGACCCACATCGTACCGATCATCGCCGACATCGACGCTGGCTTCGGTAACCCGGAAGCCACCTACCTGCTGGCCAAGCGCATGATCGAAGCGGGTGCTTGCTGCATCCAGATCGAAAACCAGGTATCCGACGAGAAGCAGTGTGGCCACCAGGACGGCAAAGTGACCGTTCCGCACGCCGACTTCCTCGCCAAGATTGCTGCCGTTCGCTACGCCTTCCTGGAACTGGGTATCGACAACGGCGTGATCGTTGCTCGTACCGACTCCCTGGGTGCCGGCCTGACCAAGCAGATCGCCGTGACCAAAGAGCCGGGCGACCTGGGCGACCTGTACAACTCCTTCCTGGATTGCGAAGAAGTCTCCGAAGACGCACTGGGCAACGGCGACGTTGTGATCAAGCGTGAAGGCAAGCTGCTGCGTCCCAAGCGTCTGCCGTCCAACCTGTTCCAGTTCCGCGCTGGCACAGGCGAAGACCGCTGCGTACTGGACTGCATCACCAGCCTGCAGAACGGCGCTGACCTGCTGTGGATCGAAACCGAGAAGCCGCACGTTGGCCAGATCAAGGGCATGGTTGACCGCATCCGCCAGGTCATCCCGAATGCCAAGCTGGTGTACAACAACAGCCCGTCCTTCAACTGGACCCTGAACTTCCGCCAGCAGGTATTCGACGCGTTCGTAGCCGAAGGCAAAGACGTTTCCGCCTACGACCGCGCCAAGCTGATGAGCGTCGAGTACGACGAGACCGAACTGGCTCAGGTTGCTGACGAGAAGATCCGCACCTTCCAGCGTGACGGTTCTGCCCACGCCGGCATCTTCCACCACCTGATCACCCTGCCGACCTACCACACCGCCGCTCTGTCGACCGACAACCTGGCCAAAGGCTACTTCGCCGACCAGGGCATGCTGGCCTACGTGAAAGGTGTTCAGCGTCAGGAACTGCGTCAGGGTATCGCCTGCGTCAAGCACCAGAACATGGCTGGCTCCGACATCGGCGACAACCACAAAGAGTACTTCGCTGGCGAAGCGGCTCTGAAGGCCAGCGGTAAAGACAACACCATGAACCAGTTCCACTAATAGGAACAGGCTCTGCGGCTCGCCGCAGGTGTAATCAAGCAAAGCCCCGGCAGCAATGCCGGGGCTTTGTCATTCCAGGGCAATTAAGCAGCTACTGGATCGCCACTCGCCCCCCCCCACTCACTTGCCGGCACTAACGAAGCGGCTGTAAACAATTTTCGACGACAACTTCTCTGGAAAATACTCAAGAGCCAGATGTATCTGCGGTGCTGACAGCTGTTCCGGCTTTGCCGGGCGCTAATTAGGCAGTACTAACTCGCCGCAGTTGTTTATATCGAAAACAAAATGACGCATTCGCGTTCATTTTTTTATTCGGAAAAATTTACTTACATGGGCGCAGGGGCATAAAATCGCGTCCACACTACTCCTCGATGCAGTCGCTACAGGCTGCAGCGAACATTAAAAGAAGCCGTCCCTTCCCCAAGGAGAACCGGCATGCCTGATGCGGTAACGACCATGTCCCATAACTGGGCTTTCGCTGTATTCCTGCTCGGAGTCTTCGGACTCATAGCCTTCATGCTTGGCCTGTCCAGCCTTCTGGGTAGCAAGGCCTGGGGCCGCAGCAAGAATGACCCCTTCGAATCCGGCATGCTGCCCGTAGGCAGTGCCCGTCTACGCCTTTCGGCAAAGTTCTATCTGGTCGCGATGCTCTTCGTGATCTTCGACGTTGAAGCCCTCTTTCTCTTCGCTTGGGCAGTCTCGGTACGCGAAAGCGGCTGGGCCGGTCTGATCGAAGCTACAGTTTTCATAGCAATTCTGTTGGCAGGTCTTGTCTATCTTTGGCGTATAGGCGCGCTCGACTGGGCGCCCGAAGGCCGTCGCAATCGGCAGGCGAAGCTAAAACAATGAGGCTTTGGCGATGCAATACAAACTTACACGGATCGATCCGGATGCTCCGAACGAGCAGTATCCGATCGGCTCGCGGGAGACCGTAGCCGATCCACTGCTAGAGGATGAGGTCCACAAGAACATCTTCATGGGCAAGCTCGAAGATGTGCTCAACGGTGCGGTGAACTGGGGTCGCAAGAACTCCCTGTGGCCGTACAACTTCGGTCTGTCCTGCTGCTACGTCGAAATGACCACGGCCTTCACCGCTCCGCACGATATCGCGCGTTTCGGTGCGGAAGTCATTCGTGCGTCACCACGCCAGGCCGACTTCATGGTCATCGCCGGCACCTGCTTCATCAAGATGGCTCCCGTGATTCAGCGCCTGTACGAACAGATGCTGGAACCCAAGTGGGTCATCTCCATGGGCTCGTGCGCCAACTCCGGCGGCATGTATGACATCTATTCTGTGGTGCAGGGTGTCGACAAGTTCCTTCCTGTCGACGTTTACATTCCCGGCTGCCCGCCGCGCCCCGAAGCCTTTCTGCAGGGTTTGATGCTGCTCCAGGAGTCGATCGGCCAGGAGCGCCGCCCGCTGTCCTGGGTTGTCGGCGATCAAGGCGTCTACCGCGCCGAAATGCCGTCGCAGAAAGAGCAGCGCCGCGCCGAGCGCATCGCTGTGACCAACCTGCGCAGCCCTGACGAAGTGTGAGCTGGCGCCCCGCGCCTGCTCACTGACGCCGTACACCGCCGATAGCGATCGAGACCATGACTGCAGACAGCATTCTGTCCGTTCCACCCTACAAGGCCGATGACCAGGATGTGGTCGTCGAGCTGAATTCCCGTTTCGGTGCCGAGACCTTTACCGTCCAGAGCACTCGCACCGGCATGCCGGTGCTGTGGGTCGCCCGCGATCGCCTGATCGACGTGCTGAGCTTCCTGCGCAACCTGCCGCGCCCCTACGTCATGCTGTACGACCTGCATGGCGTCGACGAGCGCCTGCGCACCCAGCGCCGCGGCCTGCCGGGCGCCGATTTCACCGTGTTCTACCACCTGATGTCGGTCGAGCGTAACAGCGACATCATGATCAAGGTCGCCCTCAAGGAAGGCGACCTCAACGTCCCCACCGTCACCGGCATCTGGCCCAACGCCAACTGGTACGAGCGTGAGGTCTGGGACCTGTACGGCATCACCTTCCAGGGCCACCCGCACCTGACCCGCATCATGATGCCGCCGACCTGGGAAGGTCACCCGCTGCGCAAGGACTACCCGGCGCGCGCCACCGAATTCGATCCGTTCAGTCTGACCCTGGCCAAACAGCAACTGGAAGAAGAAGCCGCGCGCTTCAAGCCGGAAGACTGGGGCATGAAACGCCACGGCGAGCACGAGGACTACATGTTCCTCAACCTCGGCCCGAACCACCCCTCCGCGCACGGTGCGTTCCGCATCATCCTGCAGCTGGACGGTGAAGAGATCATCGACTGCGTACCGGACATCGGCTACCACCACCGTGGCGCCGAGAAGATGGCCGAGCGCCAGTCCTGGCACAGCTTCATCCCCTACACCGACCGTATCGACTACCTCGGCGGAGTGATGAACAACCTGCCCTACGTGCTGTCGGTCGAGAAGCTGGCCGGCATCAAGGTACCGGACCGCGTCGACTTCATCCGCGTGATGCTCGCCGAGTTCTTCCGCATCACCAGCCACTTGCTGTTCCTGGGCACCTATATCCAGGACGTCGGCGCCATGACCCCGGTGTTCTTCACCTTCACCGACCGCCAGCGCGCCTACAAGGTGATCGAGGCCATCACCGGCTTCCGCCTGCACCCGGCCTGGTACCGTATCGGCGGCGTTGCCCACGACCTGCCGCGCGGCTGGGACAAGCTGGTCAAGGAGTTCGTCGACTGGCTGCCCAAGCGCCTCGACGAGTACACCAAGGCCGCCCTGCAGAACAGCATCCTCAAAGGCCGCACCATCGGCGTTGCCCAGTACAACACCAAGGAAGCGCTGGAATGGGGCGTCACAGGCGCCGGCCTGCGCTCCACCGGCCTGGACTTCGACCTGCGCAAGGCACGCCCGTACTCCGGCTACCAGAACTTCGAGTTCGAAGTGCCGCTGGCCCATAACGGCGACGCCTACGACCGCTGCATGGTCCGCGTCGAGGAGATGCGCCAGAGCATCCGCATCATCGACCAGTGCCTGCGCAACATGCCGGAAGGCCCGTACAAGGCGGATCACCCGCTGACCACGCCGCCGCCGAAAGAGCGCACCCTGCAGCACATCGAGACCCTGATCACCCACTTCCTGCAAGTCTCCTGGGGCCCGGTCATGCCGGCCAACGAGAGCTTCCAGATGATCGAGGCGACCAAGGGCATCAACAGCTATTACCTGACGAGCGACGGCAGCACCATGAGCTACCGCACGCGCATCCGGACGCCCAGCTTCCCGCACCTGCAGCAGATCCCCTCGGTGATCCGCGGCAGCATGATCGCGGACCTGATCGCCTACCTGGGTAGCATCGACTTCGTTATGGCCGACGTGGACCGTTAATCACATGAGCCAGACTACTGTTTCTTCGCAAAGCATGATCCAAACCGACCGCTTCGAACTCAGCCAGGCCGAGTACGACGCCATCGAACACGAAATGCACCACTACGAGGACCCGCGCGCGGCGTCCATCGAAGCCCTGAAGATCGTGCAGAAGCAGCGCGGCTGGGTGCCGGACGGCGCCATCTACGCCATCGCCGACATCCTTGGCATCCCGGCCAGCGACGTCGAGGGCGTGGCCACTTTCTACAGCCAGATCTTCCGCGTGCCGGTCGGTCGCCACGTGATCCGCGTGTGCGACAGCATGACCTGCTTCATCGGCGGCCACGAGAACCTGCTCGGCAGCCTCAAGGACAAGCTCGGCATCGTTCCGGGCCAGACCACCGCCGACGGCCGCTTCACCCTGCTGCCGGTGTGCTGCCTGGGCAACTGCGACAAGGCCCCCGCGGTGATGATCGACGACGACACCTACGGTAACCTCGATGCCAACGGCATCGCCCAGCTGCTGGAGAACTACGCATGAAGACCCTGACTTCCGTAGGTCCGATCAACAGCATCGCTCGTAGCGAAGAGACCCATCCGCTGACCTGGCGCCTGCGTGACGACGCCCAGCCGGTATGGCTGGAGGAATACCAGGCGAAGAACGGCTACACCGCCGCGCGCAAGGCCCTGAGCGAAATGGCTCAGGCCGACATCGTGCAGACGGTCAAGGACTCCGGCCTCAAGGGCCGCGGCGGTGCGGGCTTCCCCACCGGCGTGAAGTGGGGCCTGATGCCGGCCGACGAGTCCATGAACATCCGCTACCTGCTGTGCAACGCGGATGAAATGGAGCCGAACACCTGGAAGGACCGCATGCTCATGGAGCAGCTGCCGCACCTGCTGGTGGAAGGCATGCTGATCTCCGCGCGCGCGCTCAAGGCCTACCGCGGCTACATCTTCCTGCGTGGCGAGTACGTCGACGCAGCAGCCAACCTCAATCGCGCCATCGATGAAGCCAAGGCCGCCGGCCTGCTGGGCAAGAACATCCTCGGCAGCGGCTTCGACTTCGAGCTGTTCGTCCATACCGGCGCCGGTCGCTACATCTGCGGCGAAGAAACCGCACTGATCAACTCCCTCGAAGGCCGCCGCGCCAACCCGCGCTCCAAGCCGCCCTTCCCCGCCGCCGTCGGCGTGTGGGGCAAGCCGACCTGCGTGAACAACGTCGAGACCCTGTGCAACGTGCCAGCGATCGTCGCCAACGGCGTCGACTGGTACAAGACCCTGGCCCGCCCGGGCAGCGAAGACATGGGCACCAAGCTCATGGGTTTCTCCGGCAAGGTGAAGAACCCCGGCCTGTGGGAGCTGCCGTTCGGCATCCCGGCCCGCGAGCTGTTCGAGGACTACGCCGGCGGCATGCGCGACGGCTACAAGCTGAAATGCTGGCAGCCCGGCGGCGCCGGCACCGGCTTCCTGCTGCCCGAGCACCTGGATGCGGCCATGTTCGCCGGCGGTATCGCCAAGGTCGGCACCCGCATGGGCACCGGCCTGGCCCTGGCGGTGGACGACTCGGTCAACATGGTCTCGCTGCTGCGCAACATGGAAGAATTCTTCGCCCGCGAATCCTGCGGCTGGTGCACCCCGTGCCGCGACGGCCTGCCGTGGAGCGTGAAGATCCTACGCGCCCTGGAAAACAAGCAAGGTACCCAGCAGGACATCGACACCCTGCTTGGCCTGGTCAACTTCCTCGGCCCCGGCAAAACCTTCTGCGCCCATGCACCAGGCGCCGTCGAGCCGCTGGGCAGTGCCATCAAGTATTTCCGTCCGGAGTTCGAGGCTGGCGTATCCAGCTCGGCCACCCCGGCACCGTCGGTGCAGTTCGCGCCGGCCTGATGCATTCGCGCGGTGGCCAAGGTCGCAGCGCAACCGTGATTCCATTAGCCAAGCCCGCTTCGGCGGGTGAAAGAAGAAACCAAGAAACCATGGCCACTATCCACGTAGACGGCAAAGATTTCGAAGTCGATGGGGCGGACAACCTGCTACAGGCCTGTCTGTCCCTCGGGCTCGACATCCCCTACTTCTGCTGGCACCCGGCGCTCGGTAGCGTCGGCGCCTGCCGCCAGTGCGCGGTGAAGCAGTACACCGACGAGAACGACACCCGTGGTCGCATCGTCATGTCCTGCATGACGCCGGCGACCGACAACACCTGGATCAGCATCGACGACGAAGAGTCCAAGGCCTTCCGCGCCAGCGTCGTCGAGTGGCTGATGACCAACCACCCGCACGACTGCCCGGTGTGCGAGGAAGGCGGTCACTGCCACCTGCAAGACATGACGGTAATGACCGGCCACAACCAGCGCCGCTACCGTTTCACCAAGCGCACCCACCAGAATCAGCAGCTCGGTCCGTTCATTTCCCACGAGATGAACCGCTGCATCGCCTGCTACCGCTGCGTGCGTTACTACAAGGACTACGCCGGCGGCACCGACCTGGGCGTCTACGGCGCGCACGACAACGTGTACTTCGGCCGCGTCGAAGACGGCGTACTGGAAAGCGAGTTCTCCGGCAACCTCACCGAGGTCTGCCCGACCGGTGTGTTCACCGACAAGACCCACTCCGAGCGCTACAACCGCAAGTGGGACATGCAGTTCGCCCCAAGCATCTGCCATGGCTGCTCCAGCGGCTGCAACATCAGCCCCGGCGAGCGCTACGGCGAGATCCGCCGCATCGAGAACCGCTTCAACGGCTCGGTGAACCACTATTTCCTGTGCGACCGCGGCCGCTTCGGCTACGGCTATACCAACCGCGCAGACCGTCCGCGCCAGCCCCTGCTTCTTGATAAGAGCGGCGGCGAAACCAAGCTGGGCATCGACGCCGCGCTGGACAAGGCCGCCGAGTTGCTCAAGGACAAGCGCGTGATCGGCATCGGTTCGCCGCGCGCCAGCCTGGAAGGCAACTTTGCCCTGCGTGAGCTGGTCGGCGAAGCCAACTTCTACAGCGGCATTGGCGCCGTTGAGCTAGCCAACATCCGCCTGATCCGCGACGTGCTGCAGAACGGCCCGCTGCCGATTCCGTCGCTGCGCGAGATCGAGGATCACGATGCCGTGTTCGTTCTCGGTGAAGACCTGACCCAGACCGCCGCGCGCGTCGCCCTGGCCCTGCGCCAGTCGGTCAAGGGCAAGGCCACCGAAATCGCCGCCTCGATGAAGATCCAGGATTGGCACATGGCCGCGGTGCAGAACGTGGCCCAGGACGCGCTGAACCCGCTGTTCATCGCCAGTGTCGACGCCACCCGCCTGGACGACGTAGCCGAAGCCTGCGTGCACGCCGCGCCGGCCGACCTGGCGCGCATCGGCTTCGCCGTAGCCCACGCCATCGACCCGAGCGCCCCGGCCGTCACCGGCCTGGACGACGAGGCCATGGAACTGGTGCAGCTGATCGCCGACGCCCTGTTGGCCGGCAAGCGCCCGCTGATCGTCAGCGGCGCCTCGCTGGGCGAGAAGAGCATCGTCGAGGCCGCCGCGAACATCGCCCAGGCCCTGAAGAACCGCGAGAAGAATGCCTCCATTAGCCTGGTGGTGCCGGAAGCCAACAGCATGGGCCTGGCCCTGTTTGGCGGTGAATCCGTTGACGCCGCGCTGCAAGCGCTGACCGCAGGCAACGCCGACGCTGTGATCGTGCTGGAAAACGACCTGTACCGCCGCGCCGACGCCGCCAAGGTCGACGCCGCCCTCGCCGCCGCAAAAGCGGTGATCGTCGCCGACCACCAGCAGACCGCCACCACCGCCAAGGCCAACCTGGTGCTGTCCGCCGCCAGCTTTGCCGAAGGCGATGGCACCCTGGTCAGCCAGGAAGGCCGCGCCCAGCGCTTCTTCCAGGTGTTCGAGCCAAGCTACTACGACAGCAACATCCTCGTCCGCGAGGGCTGGCGCTGGATGCACGCGCTGCACAGCACCCTGCAAGGCAAGGCCGTGGACTGGACTCAGCTGGACCAGGTCACCGCCGCCGTCGCTGCCAGCAGCGCCGTGCTGGCTCCGATCACCGATGCCGCGCCGAGCGCTTCGTTCCGCATCAAGGGCATGAAGCTGGCGCGTGAGCCGCTGCGCTACAGCGGCCGTACCGCCATGCGCGCCAACATCAGCGTGCACGAGCCGCGTCAGCCGCAGGATCAGGACTCCGCCTTCGCCTTCTCCATGGAAGGCTATTCGGGCAGCAAGGAAGACCGTCAGCAGATTCCGTTCGCTTGGTCGCCGGGCTGGAACTCGCCACAGGCCTGGAACAAGTTCCAGGACGAAGTCGGTGGCCATCTGCGTGCCGGTGATCCGGGCGTGCGCCTGATCGAGTCGCAGGGCAAGACCCTGGCCTGGTTCGCCGTACCGGGCGCCTTCGCCCCGGCCCAGGGCACCTGGCAGGTCGTGCCGATGCATCACCTGTTCGGCAGCGAGGAGAACTCCTCCCGCGCTGCGCCGGTGCAGGAACGCATCCAGCCCGCCTACGTCGCCCTGGCCAAGGCCGAGGCCGATCGCCTGGGCGTCAATGACGGAGCGCTGATCAGCCTGACCGTCAATGGTGAGGCCCTGCGCCTGCCGGTGAAGGTCAGCGAAGACCTGGCCCTGGGCCTGGTCGGCCTGCCGGCCGGCTTCGCCGGCATTCCGGCGGCCATCGCCGGCGCTAGCGCGACCGCTCTCGGTGTTGCAGGAACCCAGGAGGCCGCGCAATGAGCTGGCTGACGCCCGAACTGATCGACGTCATCGTCGCCGTCCTTAAAGCCATCGTCATCCTGCTGGTGGTGGTGGTCTGTGGCGCACTGCTGAGCTTCGTCGAACGCCGCCTGCTGGGCTGGTGGCAGGACCGCCACGGCCCCAACCGCGTGGGCCCGTTCGGCATGTTTCAGATCGCCGCCGACATGATCAAGATGTTCTTCAAGGAGGACTGGACGCCGCCGTTCGCCGACAAGTTCATCTTCATCATCGCGCCGATGATCGCCTTCGCCGCCATGCTGATGGCCTTCGCCATCATCCCGGTGACCCCGACCTGGGGCGTGGCGGACCTGAACATCGGCATCCTGTTCTTCTTCGCCATGGCCGGTCTGTCGGTGTATGCCGTGCTGTTCGCCGGCTGGGCCAGCGCCAACAAGTTCGCCCTGCTCGGTGCCCTGCGCGCCTCGGCGCAGACCGTGTCCTACGAGGTGTTCCTGGCCCTGGCGCTGATGGGCGTGGTGGCGCAGGTCGGCTCGTTCAACATGCGCGACATTGTCGACTACCAGGCCGAGAACCTGTGGTTCATCATTCCGCAGTTCTTCGGCTTCTGTACCTTCTTCATCGCCGGCGTCGCCGTGACTCACCGTCACCCGTTCGACCAGCCGGAAGCGGAGCAGGAGCTGGCCGACGGTTACCACATCGAATATGCCGGCATGAAATGGGGCATGTTCTTCGTCGGCGAGTACATCGGCATCGTGACTATCTCGGCGCTGCTGGTGACCTTGTTCTTTGGTGGCTGGCACGGCCCGTTCGGCATCCTGCCGCAGATCCCCTTCATCTGGTTCGCCCTGAAGACCTGCTTCTTCATCATGATCTTCATCCTGCTGCGCGCGTCGATCCCGCGCCCGCGGTATGACCAGGTCATGGCGTTCAGCTGGAAGTTCTGTCTGCCGCTGACCCTGATCAACCTGCTGGTGACCGGCGCGCTCGTGCTGGCCGCGGCCCAGTAAGGAGAGAGAAACATGTTCAAGTACATCTGGGACGTGGTGCACGGCACCTGGACCCAATTGCGCAGCCTGGTCATGGTCTTCAGCCATGGCTTCCGCAAGCGCGACACCCTGCAATACCCGGAAGAGCCGGTGTACCTGCCGCCGCGCTACCGCGGCCGCATCGTGCTGACCCGCGACCCCGACGGCGAAGAGCGCTGCGTGGCGTGCAACCTGTGCGCCGTGGCCTGCCCGGTCGGCTGCATCTCGTTGCAGAAGGCCGAGACCGACGACGGTCGTTGGTACCCGGAGTTCTTCCGCATCAACTTCTCGCGCTGCATCTTCTGCGGCCTGTGCGAGGAAGCCTGCCCGACCACCGCGATCCAGCTCACCCCGGACTTCGAGATGGGCGAGTTCAAGCGCCAGGATCTGGTCTACGAGAAGGAAGACCTGCTGATCAGCGGGCCGGGCAAGAACCCGGACTACAACTTCTACCGCGTATCTGGCATGGCCATCGCCGGCAAGCCGAAAGGCGCCGCGCAGAGCGAAGCCGAACCGATCAACGTCAAAGGCCTGCTGCCCTAAGGAGAGGATGATGGAGTTTGCTTTCTACCTCGCCGCGGGTGTCGCCGTGGCATCTACTGTGATGGTCATTACCGGGACCAACCCGGTACATGCCCTGCTCAACCTGATCGTTTCCCTGCTGGCCGTGGCCTGCACTTTCTTTGCCCTGGGTGCGCCGTTTGCCGGCGCCCTGGAAATCATCGTCTACGCCGGCGCTATCATGGTGCTGTTTGTCTTCGTGGTGATGATGCTCAACCTCGGCCAGGAAGCCGTGGAGCAGGAGAGGAAATGGCTGACGCCGGGCATCTGGACCGGCCCCGCCATTCTTTCCGCCCTGCTGCTGGCGCAGCTGCTGTACGGCCTGTTCGCCAGCCCGAGCGGTGCCGCCATCGGCCTGGAAACCGTCGATGCCAAGGCCGTCGGCATCAGCCTGTTCGGCCCCTACCTGCTGGTCGTCGAGCTGGCCTCCATGCTGCTGTTGGCAGCGCTGGTTGCCGCCTACCACCTGGGCCGCCACGACGCCAAGGAGCCCACCGCATGAATGCCATTCCTCTGGAACACGGCCTGGCGCTGGCCGCCGTGCTGTTCAGCCTGGGCCTGATCGGCCTGATGGTGCGTCGCAACATCCTCTTCGTGCTGATGAGCCTGGAAGTGATGATGAACGCCACCGCCCTCGCCTTCGTCGTCGCCGGCAGCCGCTGGGTGCAGCCTGACGGCCAGGTGATGTTCATTCTGGTGATCACCCTGGCAGCCGCCGAGGCCAGTATCGGCCTGGCGATCCTGCTGCAGCTGTATCGCCGCTTCAACACCCTCGATGTCGACGCTGCCAGCGAGATGCGCGGATGAACCTACTATTCCTCACCCTGCTCTTCCCGCTGATTGGCTGGTTCCTACTGGCCTTCTCCCGTGGGCGTATTTCGGAAAACACCGCCGCCGTGATCGGCGTCGGCTCGGTCGGCCTGGCCGCGCTGAGCGCCGCCTGGGTCATCCTGCAGTTTCTCAGCCTGCCGGCCGGCGGCGTCTACAGCCAAACCCTGTGGCAGTGGATGAACGTTGGCGGACTGGCGCCGAACTTCACCCTGCACCTGGACGGTCTGTCGGCCACCATGCTCGGCGTGGTCACCGGCGTGGGCTTTCTGATCCACCTGTTCGCCAGCTGGTACATGCGTGGTGAAGAGGGCTACTCGCGCTTCTTCGCCTACACCAACCTGTTCATCTTCAGCATGTTGCTGCTGGTGCTCGGCGACAACCTGCTGGTGCTGTTCTTCGGCTGGGAAGGCGTGGGCCTGTGCTCGTACCTGCTGATCGGCTTCTACTACAAGCACGTGCCCAACGGTAACGCGGCGCTCAAGGCCTTTATCGTCACCCGTATCGGTGACGTGTTCCTGATGATTGGTCTGTTCATCCTGTTCCTCAACCTCGGCACCCTGAACATCCAAGAACTGATGGTGCTGGCGCCGCAGAAGTACGTGGCCGGTGACAGCTGGCTGTGGATCGCCACCCTGATGCTGCTCGGCGGCGCGGTTGGTAAATCCGCCCAGCTGCCGCTGCAGACCTGGCTGGCCGATGCGATGGCCGGTCCGACCCCGGTGTCGGCGCTGATCCACGCGGCGACCATGGTCACCGCCGGCGTGTACCTGATCGCCCGTACCCACGGCCTGTTCCTGCTGACCCCGGACATCCTCGAACTGGTCGGCATCGTCGGCGCCGTAACCCTGGTGCTGGCCGGTTTCGCCGCCCTGGTGCAGACCGACATCAAGCGCATCCTCGCCTACTCGACCATGAGCCAGATCGGCTACATGTTCCTCGCCCTCGGCGTGCAGGCCTGGGACGCGGCGATCTTCCACCTGATGACCCACGCCTTCTTCAAGGCCCTGCTGTTCCTTGCCTCCGGTGCGGTGATCCATGCCTGCCACCACGAGCAGAACATCTTCAAGATGGGCGGTCTGTGGAAGAAGCTGCCGCTGGCCTACGCCAGCTTCGTGGTCGGTGGTGCCGCCCTGGCGGCGCTGCCGCTGATCACCGCCGGCTTCTACTCCAAGGACGAGATTCTCTGGGAAGCCTTCGCCAGCGGTCACAGCGAGCTGCTCTACGCGGGCCTGGCCGGTGCCTTC
>NZ_JARPUS010000001.1 GCF_029537485.1 Pseudomonas sp. GOM6 | reverse complement strand
GTCGAAGCCAACAGCTACACCGAGCTGAAAGCCGAAGAACACCGCACCACCCACGCCGACCGCAAGACCGAAATCCGCGCCAACGACCACCTCACCGTGGCCAGCACCCAGCATGTGAAGCTAGGCACGGGGCAGTTCGTAGAAGCCGGTAACGAGATCCACCTGTCCAGCGGCCTCAAGGTCGTCCTCGAAGCCGGCGCCGAACTCACCTTCAAGGCCGCCGGCAGCTTCATCAAACTGGACGCCAGCGGCGTCACTCTGGTCGGCCCGCAGATCAAGATCAACTCGGGCGGCAGTCCGGGTAGCGGTTCGGGGGCGGCGCCAGTATTGCCGGGCGCGGCGAAGCCGGCGGATGCGGACGTGCCGGGAATCCCGCTGGAAGCCTTGATAAAACAAAATATGCTGTTCCGCAGCACCCGAGCTGGCGTATGTGAGGTGTGTGAGGCCGCTATGGCATCAAAGGGAGATAAGGCATGAGCGCCCCAATGCCCGATGGAAACGGTGCCATTCTGCTCGACGGAGCTCGTTACGAGAGTGCGACGGCGTGGCTTTATCAGTGCTTCCCTAGCCATCAACCAAGACCGTTATTGCTCGGTACGGCCTATGACCCCATAGCGGACGCTGGCCCGATTTTGCTGGATGCGCCGGTTGGCAGCATGGCCTATGACGCCTGGAGACACGGAACCGAAATCAAGGATGGTCTCTGGCTGGAAAGCGATGCTTCGATGGACGATCTGCAGCGCATACTGCAGCGCCGTCTGCGCATCTTCACCCCAGAACATCGCGAACTCTGGCTGCGCCTGGGTGACGCCCGACCTCTGTATCAGGCATGGCAGCGCGAAGGGCAATGGCCGGTGGGATTCTGGCACCGAATCTCACGCATCTGGCTTCATCACGAAGGCACAATCTTCTGTGCCTGGCAAAACGAACAGCCCGAGAAAGACGGCGCGCCAGCCGAACTAGATCTAGCCGCGCAAATGACGCTCGACTGGGGACTGCTGGAAGCACTTGCCGAACAGGACGACACGGCACAGGAGGCTCTTCTATGACTGCTCAAACTCCCGCTCCATCCAGCTTGACGGTCGCTGGATGCCCCCTGCTCAGTGCTGTACTCCCGCTACGATATGCGCTCGGCCCGACCCTGACAGTGGATACCAGCGCCTATGGCCTGCCAGCTGTACAGGGAGACTTTCCTGCAATAGGCGATTACTTCGAGCCACTCAAGGGCCGTCCGCTGAACTACACCGCCCGGCTGTTACGCGATGGCTGGCTGTACGTCTGGCAGAGCGGCCTAAAACAATTGGTCGAATACCGTGTCAGCGCGGCTGCTTTTACCCAAACAGCTCGCGGCGGCAAAGTCATCGACGGGCGTAGCCTGCCTTATTTACTCCTTTACGCAGGAATACCGGCCATGCTGGCGTGGTCGCCTCGCCAGTGGAGCGATAGCCAGTTCAACTCAGCCAAGGGGAAAGAGGATGTACGTCAGCGGGTGATGCGCACCATCACCCCTGGAGCAGCACCTTTCAGCGGCCAAGCCCGCACGATTCACGAACGTATCGGCGACTACATGGACGCCAACTGGTATGGCTGGAGTTGTGAACCCTCAACCAGTCATCGCCCGGCATGGCCAAAGCTGCTCGACGACATGCAGCGCTGCGAGCAACAAGCCTATGTCTTGATCGACGACCCGTGGGGCGTATTGCTGGATCTGGCCAAGCTGCTTCGCGCTCGTCAGCAGGCGTTCAAAGTCACCCGGGAAGTGCACGGTGAAGATTGGGCAATGGCAGGCGTGCTCAGATCTCTGGCAGAAGGCGACCCGCAAATCGGCGGCCAATTGCGCAGCATCACCAATTACCGCCTGCTACAAACTACCTGGCAGCAGCAAACGCAAGAGGAGGAAGAATACAGCGCCGATGTGCGCCGCCTCAGCGAGCTTTGGTCAGCCTGGCTAAATACCCTGGCTCAGCGCGGCCCTGCCAGTCTGGATACTGCCTGTGGCCATTTCGACATCACCCACCCCGATTCACGTGCAGAGCTGGAACTCCACTTCGCTGCAGCCTGCCTTGGCCCGGCGACAACAGGTCCCGGAGCCAAGGCCATAGCGAATGCCCTGACACTCCAGCAGCGAGAGGGCAAACCCTGGCTGGTTTGGGCATTACTGGGTTTGGGCAAACGCCTCGGTGCCGGTGAAATCAATTCCCTAGTAGGACTGGCTGACGGCGCAAGAGACAACGGTGCAAGTGCGCTGAACGAAGCACACAAACTGGCGCAATTGCTGAACCAGGCAGCCGATAAACTGGGCCGGCATATTCTGGGTTCGCCATTGGAAGCCCTCTTTACAGCGCTCGCTCCTATTGTCGGCCTGGGTCTGCAGAAAGCTGACGACGGCTTCAAGGCCGCCGGGCGCCTCTACCTCGCCGCAGCTCTGGCGCGAAGCCAGCAGCGCCTGGCTATAGAGGCCGTCACTCAGCGGCAACTGGGTGAGTGGATGAGCGATCTGATGGGCACACGCCCCAATCTGCCAGCTCGTCTAAAACCCACACAGCTCAGTGTTGCGGTCAGCGAAGCACTACCGTTCTTCCGCCTGTTACCCGCCAAAGACTTGCCGCCCCTCCCTACATCTATGGCAGCGGATGTCGATCTCAAAAGGATGCTTACTCTCGGTAAAGGAGCGCTAGAAAAAGCACCTATCAAGTGCCTGGTAGCACTCATGGCAGGAATGAATTTTATTTGGGGTGGTTCACAACTAACTGAAAAGCAGTCGGGAAAAAGCTGGCTGAGTTTTATGGGGGGAACTTTTGGACTTTCTAGTGCAATAGCCGCGACCTTACAAAAAGTTTCTGAAGTCGACTGGGAAACAGCAGTCAAGCTCAATGGGGCCACGCACATCGCTTCGCAGAAAGCGTTGGCTGATGCACTGGGGGTAGGCGCTAAAGCATCGATCCTACAATCGGTGACCTCGGGCTTTGACGTATTGGTCTACGGCATCGAGGCGCTGGAGGCCTACAAAGCCGGCGACTTAGATACCACAGCCATCAATGCTGGATTGACCCTGGCCTCTGCCGCCAACCTGCGTCTTTACGTGCAGAGCTTCCGGGCTATACGTGCCGCCCGTGCTGCAGTCATCGCTGGCGAGGCTGCCGTCATAGGCCGCGGCGTCAGTGTGGCGCCACACCTGGCCGCCCGGGCTCTGGGGTGGACCATCCTGATCGTCGGCGGAGTAATTGCCCGCCAATATACCCAGGACACACCGCTTGAGACCTGGGTCAAACGTACCCGATTCGGCACCCGGCCTGCCGACTGGTCGACCAGTTACGAAAAGTCGATGACCGAGTTTTACAAGGTAGTATTCCCCATCAGTTTCGAGGCATACCGTCTCAACGAATTGAATCCATATCGTGGCATGCAAACCATCACCTACGTCTTGCTAAGACTGCCAGGCAAGAGCGCGCTGACTGATGACATGATCCATTTCAAAGGGCACGAAACCTGGGGTAGCTTCTTCGGTTTGGGCGGCACCCGCAAGGCAGTGGAATGGACCGGGAAGGACTTCGATCACCATGGCGGCACACGGGTCAAACCCGAACCTGGCGTGGCTGTCTACCGCCGCGTTTATCACGAAGAGAACGGTGACAAGCTCGACGCCGTTCGCGGTGAACTGAGCTATTCACCCTTCGAGGGACTGACTCTCCCCCCTATAGAAATCAAGGAACTTGCATGGCTGTAAGCGACCTGATCCAGCAAGCTCGTACTCGCTTCGGGCAGTCCCCCAGCGTGCTCTTACGCGCCGATGAGTCCACAGGAGAAAAGCCGTGGGAAATGTTCGTTACCGATGAACATACCGCGCATTATTTGGCCATCAAGACCGGCGGGGATTCCGACACGGGAATGCTAACAGGAGCATTGGGAGGAGTAGGTAGTGTAGCAGCGCTTATCATGTGCTCCATCCTCATCTTGAGCGGAAATACTGACGGGATATGGACCGGAGTTATTTTAGCAGCCGCTCTGTTCGTTATTCCGTTCCTGTGGGAAACCCGCCATCCACTCCCCTTGCCGATACTCTTGAACCGCCGCACCCGAGAAGTCTATTTCGATCACAACGGCAAGCTATACCACAGCCCCTGGGACGGTATACAGGCGCTGGCAGGCGAATTCCTCATGGTTGGCCCACATACCGGTGGCATGCGAAATGCCTCCCTGGAAATCCTCGTACGCCGCCTCGGCGAGCCCGATAACGCGTTGCTGATAAGCCTTGGCCCGCCGATGGGCAAAACCCTGCAAATGCAAAAAGGCCTATGGGAATGGCTACGTGCCTATATGGACAATGGTCCCTGGTTCGATGAGAACGGCCAGCGCAGCGACTCCGATGCATACGTAAAGGAAATGCTTTCTGCCCATACCAAACCCACAGGCTTTCTTGCCTTCCGGCGGCAAAAGATTGCTGACAAAAAAGCAGCCAACGAGGGCAGGAACTATCTGGAGTGGACTGATGCGGTTCTCTATCTGGGGCACCTGCTTTTCTACCCGATGAACTGGCTGCAAGAGTTCACCTACAACATCGCCAAGCGCCGCTCCCGTAATCGTTGGCCACAGATCGTCACAGAGCGCCTACAGCCAAACGGCCCGACCACTCGCCTCATCGACCTGGAAAGGGAGCGCGGGCTGAACGTGTAGCATCGTTCGCCCGCTTGTCACCGTACATACACTTAAAGAGGTCAAGGAAAGACCATGCAACAAGCCACCTGGAACCATGCCCAATACCTCAGCGTACTGTCCTGGACACTGTCCAGTGCCGCCATCACAAGCGCACAGCTATTTCTTGTATTTTTCCCTTTTGGCAGTCTCGATGAGTACGTGCTTGGTTGGCCTCTCGGACTATCGCTGACCGCAAACGTCATTCTGGCTATTGCGTCTACATTAGGCCGACGTGACCAACATGTTCGCGTCTCGTTGACGGACAACGGAATTCAGTACGATGACGAGTCCGAGTCCTACCGTCGTACAGAACTGCTTAGTGCCAGCGATATCAAGAAGATTCGCGCTCGACGCAATCCATTCTTCAAGTCGCTGACGATCGACATGAGGGAAAATAACCAGCGCTTCTTTTTGAGCAACGTATCTCTGACAGAGACTTTTCTGGCTGAAGCCAACGCACTCATCAATCGGAACGCAGGCAATGCGCGGCAGGTCGGGCCGACGTAAGTCTTGCGGCCACCTATAGTCACCGAACTAGCCGAGGTCTGTGGCCCTCGCCTTATCGACGGAACGTGAGCGCGGCTTGCCCGGGTAACATCGCTAACGAGCAACTCTTCTGGGCCAGCGAATAAGCCTTGGATACCCCACACGTGACACAAGACAACGCCTACTACGCCAGCACCGCCTATAACCCAGCGTGCATCCCCGGCCAACCCGCCTCAGCCGAGCGCGCCTGGTGGCGCAAGCTGGGCGGCAGCCGCTTGCCCTGGGGAAACGCTCAAGACGTCGCGCCGGAAAAAATCATGACCGACCCGACGCCCAAGAGCATGCGCTTCTGGGAGGCGTTCGATAAAAAGCGGGAAGAAGAAAAAGCCCTGGGCATTTACAAGAAACGCCCCATGGAAGGTATCGACTTACACGCCGTGTATGATCACGAACGTTATCGTTATGCGGGGCTATCCAAACGTTCGCATTTTTGGCTGTATCTATGTGGAGGGGGGAGATTTCTTTTTTATCTCAATACGGTGATATCAGCTCTAGCCTATTTAATGGTTATAAGTGCACTGGACGAGCCATGGTTAAAAACAACAGCAGATACTGCCCCACTTTTTATCTTCCTCATAGGTGCACCACTGTTTTGCTGGGGCCTTGGCTCCTTAGTTATCAATCACTTCCCCCGCCTATGGTTCAAACCTTCCCGCGGCCCTATCTGGGAGCTCAATCGGCGTACCGGCCTGGTGACCCTGTTCGACTACGACAATAACGGTGAGTACAAGAAGAACGGCACCATCGGTGAGATCATCGCGCCTTTCCACGAGTTCGACGCTTACCTCGCCACCTCGCCGGATCGCCAGGGGCTGCCGATGAACTTCCTCTACCTGGCCCACCGCTATCGCAACATCACCATCAACTTCTCCTCCCTGTTGGCGCCGGACCGCCTCCCACAACCACCGCTCGCCCTGTGGGACTTCTTTCAGAACTACATGGACGCCAGCCGCCCGTTACCGGAGCTGCCCTGCTTCGAGAAAAACCGCCACCTCGACCCGGTATCAGCCGAGCACGACCGCCGGACAAACCGCAAGCCTCGCTACTGGCTCGACATGGACGACGAGACCTTCGCCGCAAAACTCAGCGATATGGAAAACCGTGTTCGCCTTATCGACACCATGCACCGTCCCAACCTGATGGCCCGCCATGTCGAGTATGTTGATTGATGGCCCTAGATGGGGCTAACCAGCATTAACATCCGTATCGCCGGCAGCCTGCCTGAGGGCTATCCACTGGTTCCGTTAGCACAACTGACTGCTGGCAACCGCAAAACTAATCAAACCAAGGAATGGTGATGCAACAGCATCGAATTCGACTCTTCGCCGACAATGCCCACTTTGCCGATGAAAAGTTCGATCGTTTCACTCCACTGGTGCACCAGCCGAACACTCACAGAGGGAAAATCTTCAGCGCATGCATCCTAATCCCATTTGGGCTGTTCCTGATGAGCCTAACAATAGAGCAGGGCTGGTTAACCTGCATCATGCTAATGACGACGCTGAGTCTTCCTCTTGCAGTCTTCTGGTGGCTTGAGCGCAACATTCTACCGGACAGAACCGAAGCCTATGTGGATCCAGAAGGCCTTCTATTAAAGGTAGAGTGCGGTCGATTTCCAGAACTCAACACCGATATCCGAATTCCGTTTGTTGAAATCGAGTCAATCACTCTGGAATCAAAGGAAGTATACGAAGGACGCCTCGGAACACACCGCTGGAGGCAATACCGCATCAAGACCTGTCGCTCAGGTGAGTTCCCGCACCTTCTGATCAATACGTTCCGTCCATTGCACTTGGTGATGAACGACCTAAAGCGTCTTGTCCCATTGCTACCCCAGCGAATAGACATTCATCTAATAGGGACATCTAGCGAAATGGCCGCATGTAGCACTTAGCAGAAGCCAGAGACTCAACGAAGTGGCATTAAGCTAGGCAGCCTGGATCTGCCGCAAACACCGCCAATAGCCCGTAACAAAAACCAGCATGGTTAGCCCCAACAACGCTGCCGCGACAAACAATCCCTCATAGCCCACCCAGGTAGCCAGCAGTCCACTCCAGGCCCCGACAAGTCCAGCTAACAACAACTGTGCACTCGCCTGCAAGGTGAAATCCGCGCCTTCATGCTCGGGGCGGCACATACGCATCATCACGGCGAACAGGGCGACGGTGGACATGCCGTCGGCGATCTGTTCGAACAACGCAATCGCGTAGACCAAGGCCGTATCGGCACCGCGCCCCACCAGTAGTGCCATACCAGCGATACCCAGTGCCTGCAGTGCGCCGAAGGTCAGCAGCGAGCGCAGCGCGCCGATGCGGGCATAGAGCAATCCGCCGAGCAGCGCGCCGCCGATGCCGGCCAGGCTGCTGATCAGGGTCAGTTGGCCGAGCGCCGCGGTGCTCCAGCCCTGGTCCACCAGCATTGGCTTGATCATCGGTGAACCAAGCGCATCGCCGAGCTTGAAGGTCAGCACCACCGCCAGCCAGGCGAACATACCGGGCTGGGCCAGCAGGCCTTTGTAATGGCGCCAGAGCAAACCGGGGCCGGCGGGTTCTGCCTGTTCATGGTGCTGCGGTAGCAGGCGTTTTTCCGGGAACAGCCAGATCGGCAGGGTCAGCAACAACAAGGCAACCGCCAGCAGGCCGATGGACAGGCTCCAGCCCAGCCCGCCGATCACCAGCAGCAGGCCGCTGCCGCTGGCCAGCATGCCGACCTTGTAACCCCCTACCTGCAGGCTGTTGCCCAGGCCGCGCCAGCGCTCCGGCAGCAGGCGCACGGCCAGGCCGTCGGTGGCCACGTCCTGACTGGCGGCGGCGAGGTTGATCAGCAGCAAGGTGCCGAGCAGCAACCAGAACGCCGAGCCGAACAGCGCCTGCGGCTCGATCAGCGCCAGCCCAACCAGGCAGCCGATCACCAAAGCCTGCAGTGGCAGTATCCAGCCCCGGTGATGACCGAGGCGGCGCGAGCCGATGCGGTCGATCCAGGGGGCCCACAGCACCTTGAGCAGCCAGGGTAGCGCCAGCAGCTTGAGCAAGCCGATCAGCGCCAGGTCGACACCGCTCTGCCGCAACAACACCGGCAACGAATGCGCCACCAGGCCGGAGGGCAGCCCCTGGGCGCAATAGAGGGACGCGAGGAGCACCAGGGAGGCGTTGCTGGGGCGATCCGAAGCAGTCATGGGTGGCCTATCCGAAAGAGGTCGCCAAGAGTAGCGAAAGAGCTCAAACAGGGGCTAGGGAGGCGCATTTCGACGCCCGCCAACCCTTTAAAAATAGAATATAAACCTCTAAAAACATTCTTAGACTATCTAAGCAGCAAGCCTTATCTTCTCGCCCCTGTGCGGCTGCCTGCGGGCGCCCGATACCTCACCTGAGATTCGCACGCGTTTAAGGATACCCATGCCCTGGGATTCACTGCCCCTGCTGTTCGTCGCCGCCCTGCTGATCTGGGTGCTCTACGCCTTCATTCGGGAAAAGTGGAGCCCGGACGTAGTGGCAGCGATCGCCGTGGCCGCGCTACTGATCAGTCAGTTGCTGACACCAGGGGAAGTCCTCAGCGTGCTGAGCAACTCGGCACCGGTGACCATTGCCTGCATGTTCGTGCTTTCCGCAGCCCTGGAGCGCACCGGCTGCATCGACGCCCTCGGCAACTGGCTGGGCGACCTGGTCGGCACCAGCCCGATTCGCGTACTCACCGGCCTGACCGTCACGGCGCTGGTGATCTCGGCCTTCCTCAACAACACCCCGGTGGTGGCCATCCTCACCCCGGTGGCGATCTCCCTGGCGCGCCGCGCCGGCACCCTGCCCTCCAAGCTGCTGATCCCGTTGTCCTATGCCACCATCCTCGGCGGCACCCTGACCATGATCGGCACCTCGACCAACATCCTGGTCGACGGCGTGGCGCGCAAGGCCGGCCTTGAACCCTTCGGCATGTTCGAAATCACCGGCGCAGGCCTGATCCTCGCGGCCGCTGGCATGCTCTATCTGCTGACGATTGGCCGCCATCTTTTGCCGGAGCGCGAAACCCTGTCCAAGCAGCTGCGCCCGGATCTGGGCCGCACCTTCATGAGCGAGCTGCTGGTGCCCCACGACTCGCCGATGATCGGCAAGACCCTGTCCGAGGCCAACCTCAACGGCGGCAGCGGCATGCAGGTGCTGAAGATCTTCCGCGACCAGCTGGAATTCACCGAGCCCAGCCACGACACAGTGTTGATGGCGGGCGACCAGCTGGTGATCCATGGCCAGGTGAAGGATGTGGTCGAACTGCGTGGTAGCGGCCACCTGAGCTTCAGCCGCAGCGAAGCCTTCGAGACCATCAGCAACCATGACGTGGTGCTGGCCGAGGCCATCGTCGGGCGCAACTCGCGCTTCAGCAACCGCCCGATGCGCGACCTCGACCTCACCGCACGCTACGGTATCGCCGTCCTGGCCGTGCACCGCCAGGATGAGAACATCTCCGGCAACCTCGACGACTTCCACCTGCAGTTTGGCGACGTGATGCTGGTGGAGGGCACGCCGACGCAGATCAAGCGCTTCGCCGACAACGGCGAGCTGATCAGCCTCAACACTGTGCAGGAGCGCTCGTACCGCCGCGACAAAGCGCCCATCGCAATTATCGCCACCCTGGCCGTAATGGTGCTGGCCGCCTTCGGCGTGATGCCGATCGAGGGCCTGGCCATCATCGGCGCAGTCACCGTCCTGGCCACCCGCTGCCTGGACGTCGAGGACGCCTACAAGGCGGTGGACTGGCGCGTGCTGGGGCTGATCTTCGGCATGCTGGCGATCAGTATCGCCATGGACAAGGTCGGTCTGGTCAAGCTGCTGGTGGAGAACGTCATGGGGCTGCTGCCCTGGGCCGGCCCGCTGTTGATGCTGAGCTTCATCTACCTGTTCACCTCGATCCTCACCGAGATGCTGTCGAACAACGCCGTGGCGGTGCTGGTCACTCCCATCGCGATTGGCGTGGCCCAACACCTGGGAGTCGACCCGCGCGCCTTCGTGGTCGCGGTCATGTTCGCCGCCAGCGCCAGCTTCGCCACGCCGATCGGTTACCAAACCAACACCTTCGTCTACAACGCCGGCGGTTATCGCTTTGCCGACTTCTTCCGGGTTGGCGCGCCGCTCAACCTGATCCTCTGGGCCGTGGCGACGCTGGTGATCCCGCTGTTCTGGCCGCTGACACCGCTGTGAACCTTGATATGTCGGCGTGATGGCTCCATCTACTCAGCCTGAGCCGATGGAGCCACCCGACATGCCTGCCCCCCTGCTGATTCCCTGCCCGTCCTGCAACGGCCTCAACCGCATCCCTGGCGAGCGCCTGGGCGACAGTCCACGCTGCGGGCGCTGCAAAAGCGCGGTCGTGCCCGACACGCCGTTCACACTGAGCCAAACCAACTTCGCCAGCCAGCTCAAGGGCGACCTGCCGCTGCTGGTGGATGTCTGGGCCAGCTGGTGCGGACCATGCCGCAGCTTCGCACCGACGTTCGAACAAGCCGCCGCGCAACTGCAGGGCCGCTGCCGTCTGGCCAAGCTGGACAGCGAGGGCAATCAGCAACTGTCCGCGCAACTCGGCATCCGCTCCATTCCCAGCCTGATCCTGTTTCGCGGCGGCGTTGAAGTCGCCCGTCAGAGCGGCGCCATGCCGCTACCGCAACTACTGGCCTGGCTGCGTGGCCAGGGCATCTGAGCGGATCGGTCAGCGTCAGCGAGCGTCCGCGTCATTGCTCACTGGCGTCGCCAGGCTAGGCTCGATGGCTCTATCGCCAGGAGCCTCGCCATGCCAATACCCGCCGAATTGGCCCGTGTACTGACCGAAGAAAAAATCGATTTCGTCAAACGCTGCGGTCTCAGAGCCGAGATCCTGGAACCTGGTCGCGTTTGCCTGCACATGCCGCTGACCGGCAACCAGAACCATATCGGCAGCATGTATGCCGGAGCCCTGTTCACCCTCGCCGAAATTCCTGGCGGCGCACTGTTCCTCACCAGTTTTGACAGCCAGCGTTTCTACCCGCTGATCAAGGACATGCACCTGCGTTTTCGCCGCCCCGCCACCAGTGATATTCGTATCCAAGCATGTCTGTCGAAAGAGGACGTCGCGCGCATTCAAGAGGAGGCCGAACAGCACGGAAAAGCCGACTACCGGCTGGAGTTGCAGCTGCTCGACACAGCAGGCGAAGTGGTGGCCGAATCAAGTGCGCTGTACCAATTGCGCAAGCACTGACGCATGGGACTTGCCGTGGATCAATTGCGGGTCTATTTAGAAAGCTCATTCTAAAAACCCGCAGAGGTTTCACGTCGCCGCGCCAACCCGCGGCGCAAAGGGGAGAGCAATGACCAGACACATCCTTATCGCCCATGACCTACGTGACACCGCGGACCTGGCACTACGCCGTGCCGCTCAGCTGGCGCGCCAGCACGATGCCAAACTGACCCTGCTGCATGTCTTCGACCCACGCCTGGATCAGGCCGAGCGCGAACGCATCGAGCAGAGCCTGGATCGCAGCCTCACCCAGTTCGCACCCACTGGTAGCCAGCTGCGCCTGACTCAGGGCAAGCCGGCCGATGCAGTGCTGGAACAGGTGCAACAGTGCGGCGCCGATCTGCTGGTCCTGGGTGCCCATCATCAGCGCCACGAATTCTTCTCCGGCACCACGCTGGATCGTATCGCTCGGCGCTGCCCGGTGCCGCTGCTGCTGGTGGCGCGCGACGAGGCCAGTCCCTACCGCAGTGCGGTGGCCGCCATCGACTTCTCCCTGTGCGCCTGCACCGCTCTGCACGAGGCCTGCCTGCTGCTGCCTGGTGACGCCGGCATCCACGCCTTGCACGTATTTGAACCACAGAAGAACAGTGCCCTCGCCGAAGCCGAACTGCTCACTCAGCGCGCACTCATCGATCAACTGCTCCACGACGAGGCCCAGCGCCTGCCTGCCAACGCCCCCAAACTCAGCCACGAAGTCAAGGTTGGCGGCATCCTGCGCTCGCTGCAGGAATACATCAGCAGTCGCCAACCTCAGCTGCTAGTGCTGGGCAGCCATGGCCGCAGCGCAATCTCACAGGCGCTGCTCGGCAGCCTGGCCCAGCACTACCTGCACAAAGCGCCCTGCGACGTGTTCGTCGTGCGCTGAACCGCCCAGGCAGAAACGACAAAGGCGCCTTCTGGCGCCTTTGTCTTGTGTGTAGATCTCAGTTATCCAGCAGCTTGTGCAGCTCGACAAACTGTTGGGTCAGTTTGTGGCTGCGATCCAGATGGATCAGCGGCATGCAGGCCTGGTGCGACTCGCGCATTTTCACCGAACTCATCAGATTGACCGGCAACACCGGCAGCCCCTCCTCGATCAGCTCGTCGAGCAGCTGCTGCGGCAGGGTCGCGCGCGGCTGGAACTGGTTGACCACGATACCCTCGACTTCCAGGTCTTCGTTGTGGTCGCCCTTGAGCTCTTCGATCTCTGCCAGCAGGCCGTACAGGGCATTGCGCGAGAAGCTGTCACAATCGAAAGGAATCAACACGCGATCAGCGGCGATCAACGCAGAAACCGTATAGAAGTTCAGCGCTGGCGGCGTGTCCATGTAGATTCGGTCGTAATCTTCGGAGATTTCTTCCAGCAGTTTGCGCAGCTTGTTGATCTTGTGCTTCTGCTCCAACTTCGGCTGCAACTCGGCCAGCTCAGCGGTGGCGGTCACCACATGCAGGTTGTCGAAGGGCGTCTCATAGATATCCACCCCCCCCTTCTTGCCGAAAGGCCCCGAAGACAGGGTGCCCTTGAAGAACTCGGCGATACCCATCGGTATTTCCTCGCCAGTCAGCCCGGTGAGGTAGTGCGTCGAGTTGGCCTGAGCATCCAGATCAATCAATAGGGTGCGATACCCTTCAGCCGCACTCACCGCCGCCAGATTGCAGGCAATGCTGGACTTGCCCACCCCACCCTTCTGATTGAAGACCACTCGCCGCATGACATACCTCCCTGATCGCAGATGACCGAATTCTATGCAAAGCCCATGACAAGGGCGAGGAAGCATTCTGGTAGAAATACGAAGGGCCGCATTCGCGGCCCTTTTAAGTTACTGATGGTACTGCGCAGACAGCTCGTGCACTGCCTCGAAGAAAGCCTTGGCGTGCTCCGGCGGCACTTCCGGCGTGATGCCGTGGCCGAGGTTGAACACCTGGCCATTGCCCGGCCCGTAGGCGGCGAGGATACGCGCCACCTCGGCGCGGATGGCCGCCGGCTTGGCATGCAGCACGGCCGGGTCCATGTTGCCCTGCAGGGCGACTCTATCCCCCACGCGCTGACGCGCGCTGCCGATGTCGCAGGTCCAGTCCAGGCCCAGGGCCTCGGCGCCGGTGTCGGCCATGGACTCCAGCCACAGGCCGCCACCCTTGGTAAACAGGATCACCGGCACACGACGACCGCCGTGCTCGCGGATCAGGCCGTCGATGATCTGCTTCATGTAGCGCAGAGAAAACTCCTGGTAAGCCGCCGAAGACAGCGCACCGCCCCAGGAATCGAAGATCTGCACCGCCTGGGCGCCGGCCTGGATCTGTCCATTCAGATAGGCAGTGATGGAGCGAGCCAGCTTGTCGAGCAGGGCGTGCATGGCCTGCGGGTTGTCGTAGAGCATCGCCTTGGACTTGCGGAAGTCGCGGCTGGAGCCGCCCTCGACCATATAGGTGGCCAGGGTCCAGGGGCTACCAGTGAAGCCGATCAGCGGCACGCGGCCATTCAGCTCGCGGCGAATGGTGCGTACGGCATCCATCACGTAGCCCAGGTCCTGCTCGGCGTCGGGAATCGGCAGGGCCTCGATATCCGCCATGCTCGACACCACCTTCCTGAAGCGCGGGCCCTCGCCGGTCTCGAAGTACAGACCCTGGCCCATGGCATCGGGAATGGTGAGGATATCGGAGAAGAGGATCGCGGCGTCGATCTGCGGGTAGCGATCCAGCGGCTGAATCGTCACCTCGCAGGCCAACTCGGGGTTCTTCATCAGGCTGACGAAGTCACCGGCCTTGGCGCGAGTGGCGCGATACTCCGGCAGGTAACGACCGGCCTGGCGCATCATCCATACGGGCGTGACGTCGACGGGTTGCTTGAGCAGGGCGCGCAGGAAACGGTCGTTCTTCAGGGCGGACATCGGCAGGATTCCTGGAAAATCGGCAGGGAAGCGTTGCAGCGGGAGTATGCGATGGCCGCGCGGCGGCGACCCCCTTCCTCCGGGCGGGTCCCGGATCACAGGCACCCGCGCGCCTTGGCGCAGAAAAAGTGCGGGCATTTTCGCAGACCGCAAAACAAAAGGCACGGCGAGTGCCGTGCCTTTTGTCTATCGCGACGATTTGTCCCAGCTCAAGCCGGGCGCCAATCAGACGCCTAGGTAGTCGAGGATGCCTTCGGCGGCGTTGCGGCCTTCGAAGATCGCCGTCACAACCAGGTCGGAACCCCGCACCATGTCGCCACCGGCGAAGATCTTCGGGTTGCTGGTCTGGTGCTTGAACTGGTTCTTCTCCGGCGCCACCACACGCCCCTGGCTGTCGGTGTCGATCTTGAAATCGCTGAACCAGGCAGCCGGGCTGGGACGGAAACCGAAGGCGATCAGCACGGCTTCCGCCGGGATGATTTCCTCGGAGCCCGGAATCGGCTCGGGGCTGCGGCGGCCACGGGCGTCCGGCTCGCCGAGACGGGTCTCGACCACCTTGACGCCTTCCACCTTGTCCTCGCCGACGATGGCGATGGGCTGGCGGTTGAAGAGGAACTTCACGCCCTCTTCCTTGGCGTTCTTCACTTCCTTGCGCGAGCCCGGCATGTTCTCTTCGTCACGGCGGTAGGCGCAGGTCACGGCCTTGGCGCCCTGGCGAATCGAGGTGCGGTTGCAGTCCATCGCCGTGTCACCGCCGCCGAGTACGACCACGCGCTTGCCCTTCATGTCGATGAAGTCTTCCGGAGACTTCTCGAAGCCGAGGTTGCGGTTGACGTTGGCGATCAGGAAGTCCAGCGCGTCGGTGACGCCCGGCAGGTCCTCGCCCGGGAAGCCGCCTTTCATGTAGGTGTAGGTACCCATGCCCATGAACACGGCATCGTACTCATCCAGCAGCTGCTGCATGGTCACGTCCTTGCCGATCTCGGTGTTCAGGCGGAACTCGATGCCCATGCCGGTGAAGACTTCGCGGCGACGGCTCATCACGGTCTTTTCCAGCTTGAACTCGGGGATGCCGAAGGTCAGCAGGCCGCCGATTTCCGGGTTCTTGTCGAACACCACCGGAGTCACGCCGTTGCGCACCAGCACATCGGCGCAGCCCAGGCCGGCCGGGCCGGCGCCGATCACCGCAACGCGCTTGCCGGTCGGCTTGACCTTGGACATGTCCGGACGCCAGCCCATGGCGAAGGCGGTGTCGGTGATGTACTTCTCCACCGAACCGATGGTCACCGCGCCGAAGCCGTCGTTGAGGGTACAGGCACCCTCGCACAGACGATCCTGCGGACACACACGGCCGCAGACTTCCGGCAGGGTGTTGGTCTGGTGGCTCAGTTCGGCGGCGGCCAGGATATTGCCTTCCGACACCAGCTTGAGCCAGTTCGGAATAAAGTTGTGCACCGGGCACTTCCACTCACAGTACGGGTTGCCGCAGCCCAGGCAACGGTGTGCCTGGTCGGCGGCCTGGGCCGGCTTGAAGGCTTCGTAGATTTCCACGAACTCCTTCTTGCGCTGGCGCAGCAGCTTCTTCTTCGGGTCTTTGCGCCCGACTTCGATGAACTGGAAGTCGTTGTTCAGACGTTCAGTCATTTCAAAACCTCATCAAACCACTTCAGGCGCAAGTTATTGCGGGTTGGCACGGGTGCTGGACAGCAGCGAACCGAGGCTCGCGGCCTTCGGTTTGACCAGCCAGAACTTGCGCAGGTAATCGTCCAGGTTCTCCAGCAAGTGAGTACCCCACGGGCTGGCAGTTTCCGCCACGTACTCGGCGAGCACGCCGTGCAGGTGGTTACGGTAAGCCTCCATGGACTCATTGCTGATGCGCTGGATTTCCACCAGCTCGTGGTTAACGCGGTCAACGAAACTGTTGTCCAGGTCCAGCACATAAGCGAAACCGCCGGTCATGCCGGAACCGAAGTTGTAGCCGGTCTTGCCCAGTACGCAGACGAAACCGCCGGTCATGTATTCGCAGCAGTGGTCACCAGTTCCTTCCACCACGGTATGTGCACCGGAGTTGCGCACGGCAAAACGCTCACCAGCAGTGCCCGCAGCGAACAGCTTGCCGCCGGTGGCACCGTACAGGCAGGTGTTGCCGACGATGGCCGACTCCTGGGTCTTGAACGGGCTGCCGGCCGGCGGAGTGATCACCAGCTTGCCGCCGGTCATACCCTTGCCGACGTAGTCGTTGGCATCGCCTTCCAGGCGCAGGTGCAGGCCACCGGCGTTCCACACGCCGAAGCTCTGGCCCGCAGTGCCCTTGAAGGTGAAGGTGATCGGCGCGTCCTTCATGCCCTGGTTGCCGTGGACCTTGGCGATTTCGCCGGATACGCGCGCACCGATGGAACGGTCGCAGTTGCAGATATCCAGTGCGTACTCGCCGCCAGTCTTGCCGGCGATGGCGTCCTTGGCCAACTCGACCATCTTCTCGGCCAGCAGACCCTGGTCGAACGGCGGGTTCTTTTCCACTTCGCAGAACTGTGGCTTGTCAGCCGGGATGTGCTCGCTGGCCAGCAGCGGGCTCAGATCCAGGTTGCCCTGCTTGGCAGTCTCGCCCGGTAGCATCTCGAGCAGATCGGTACGCCCGATCAGCTCGCCGAGGCTGCGCACGCCCAGCTTGGCCAGCCACTGACGGGTGTCTTCGGCGATGTAGGTGAAGTAGTTCATCACCATCTCGACGGTACCGATGAAGTGATCCTTGCGCAGCTTGTCGTTCTGAGTCGCGACGCCGGTGGCGCAGTTGTTCAGGTGACAGATGCGCAGGTATTTGCAGCCCAGGGCGACCATCGGGCCGGTGCCGAAGCCGAAGCTCTCGGCGCCGAGGATCGCGGCCTTGATCACGTCGAGGCCGGTCTTCAGGCCGCCGTCGGTCTGCACCCGCACCTTGCCGCGCAGATCGTTGCCACGCAGGGTCTGATGGGTCTCGGCCAGGCCGAGTTCCCACGGGCTGCCGGCGTACTTGATCGAGGTCAGCGGCGAAGCGCCGGTACCACCGTCGTAGCCGGAAATGGTGATCAGGTCGGCGTAGGCCTTGGCCACACCGGCGGCGATGGTGCCGACACCGGCCTCGGCCACCAACTTGACCGACACCAGCGCGGACGGGTTGACCTGCTTGAGGTCATAGATCAGCTGCGCCAGGTCTTCGATCGAATAGATATCGTGGTGCGGCGGCGGCGAGATCAGGGTCACGCCCGGCACCGCATAGCGCAGCTTGGCGATCAGACCATTGACCTTGCCGCCCGGCAGCTGCCCGCCCTCACCGGGCTTGGCGCCCTGGGCGACCTTGATCTGCAGGACTTCGGCGTTAACCAGATACTCCGGCGTGACGCCAAAGCGGCCGGTGGCCACCTGTTTGATCTTCGAGCTGCGTACGGTGCCGTAGCGGGCCGGGTCTTCGCCGCCCTCACCGGAGTTGGAGCGCGCGCCCAGGCGGTTCATGGCCTCGGCGATGGCTTCGTGGGCCTCCGGAGAGAGTGCACCGAGGGAGATACCGGCAGAGTCGAAGCGCTTGAGCACTTCACCCAGCGGCTCGACCTCATCCAGGCTCAGCGGCTGCTCGGCCAGCTTGACCTGCAGCAGATCGCGCAGCATCGACACCGGGCGCTGGTCGACCAGCGCCGCGTACTCCTGGTACTTCTCGTAGTTGCCCTGCTGGACGGCAGCCTGCAAGGTGTTGACCACGTCCGGGTTGTAGGCGTGGTACTCGCCACCGTAGACGAACTTGAGCAGCCCACCCTGCTGGATGGCCTTGCGGTTATTCCAGGCCTCGGCGGCCAGCAGCTTCTGCTCGGCCTCGATGTCGACGAAACGCGCACCCTGGATACGGCTGGCCACGCCACGGAAGCACAGCTCGGTGACCTCATCAGCCAGGCCGACGGCTTCGAACAGCTGGGCACCACGGTACGAGGCGATGGTGGAAATGCCCATCTTCGACAGGATCTTCAACAGGCCCTTGGAGATGCCCTTGCGGTAGTACTTGAACACCTCGTAGAGGTCGCCCAGCACTTCACCGGTACGGATCAGGTCGCCCAGCACTTCGTAGGCCAGGAACGGATACACGGCGGAGGCGCCGAAACCGACCAGCACAGCGAAGTGGTGCGGGTCACGCGCAGTGGCAGTCTCAACCAAGATGTTGCAGTCGCAGCGCAGACCTTTCTCGGTCAGGCGATGGTGCACGGCACCGGTGGCCAGCGCGGCGTGCGCCGGCAGCTTGCCCGGGGCGATGTGACGATCGGACAGGACCAGCAGCACCTTGCCGCTACGCACCGCCTCCTCGGCCTGATCGGCGATGTTGCGTACCGCCGCTTCCAGGCCGATGGCCGGATCATAGTTGAGGTCGATGACCTGGCGCTCGAAGCCCGGCGTGGCCAGGTTCATCAGCGCGCGCCACTTGGCCGGGGAGATCACCGGGCTGCTCAGCATCACGCGGCTGGCGTGGGCCGGAGACTCCTCGAAGATGTTGCGCTCGGCACCCAGGCAGACTTCCAGGGACATGACGATGGACTCGCGCAGCGGGTCGATCGGCGGGTTGGTGACCTGGGCGAACTGCTGGCGGAAGTAGTCGAACGGCGAACGCACGCGCTGGCTGAGCACGGCCATCGGCGTATCGTCGCCCATCGAGCCGACGGCTTCCTGGCCCTGCTCGGCGAGCGGGCGCAGCACCTGGTCACGCTCCTCGAAGGTGACCTGGAACATCTTCATGTACTGCTTGAGCTGATCGCTGTCGTAGAACGGCGAACCGTGGTCGCGGTCTTCCAGGCTGGCCTGGATACGTACCGCGCCCTGACGCAGCCACTGCTTATAGGGGTGACGCGACTTCAGGCGATTGTCGATGGCGTCGGTGTCCAGCACCTGACCGGTCTCGGTGTCCACCGCGAGGATCTGGCCCGGACCGACACGGCCCTTGGCGATCACGTCTTCCGGCTTGTAGTCCCACACGCCGATTTCCGACGCCAGGGTGATGTAGCCGTTCTTGGTGGTAACCCAGCGCGCCGGGCGCAGGCCGTTGCGGTCAAGCAGGCAGACGGCATGGCGACCGTCGGTCAGCACTACGCCGGCCGGGCCGTCCCAGGGCTCCATGTGCATGGAGTTGTACTCGTAGAACGCGCGCAGGTCGGCGTCCATGGTCTCGACGTTCTGCCAGGCCGGCGGAATGATCATGCGCACGCCACGGAACAGGTCGATGCCACCGGTCACCATCAGCTCGAGCATGTTGTCCATGCTCGAGGAGTCGGAGCCGACGCGGTTGACCAGCGGGCCCAGCTCTTCCAGATCAGGGATCTGGTCGTTGGCAAACTTCAGACGACGCGCCAGGGCCCAGTTGCGATTGCCAGTAATGGTGTTGATCTCGCCGTTGTGGGCGAGGAAGCGGAACGGCTGCGCCAGCGGCCATTTCGGCAGGGTATTGGTGGAGAAGCGCTGATGGAATACGCAGATGGCGGTCTGCAGGCGCTCGTCGCCAAGGTCCGGATAGAACTGCTGCAGGTCCGCCGGCATCATCAGACCTTTATAGATGATGGTCTTCGCCGAGAAGCTGCAGATGTAGTGATCGCTGTCGGCAGCATTGGCCACCGAGGAGCGGCGGCGGGCGCTGAACAGCTTGATGGCGAACTGCTGGTCGTCCAGACCTTCGCCACCGATGAACACCTGCTCGATGATCGGCAGGCGCTCCAGAGCCAGACGACCGAGCACGCTGGTATCGACCGGCACCTTGCGCCAGCCAATCAGTTCCAGGCCGGCGGCCAGGATCTCGCGGTTCATGTTTTCGCGAGCGGCCTCGGCCTTGGCCGGGTCCTGATTGAAGAACACCATACCCACGGCGTACTGCTGCGGCAGCTCACGCGCGAACTCGTCGCGAGCCACTGCGCGCAGGAACAGATCCGGCTTCTGGATCAACAGACCGCAACCGTCACCGGTCTTACCGTCGGCGTTGATGCCGCCGCGGTGGGTCATGCAGGTCAGCGCTTCAATAGCAGTATTCAGCAAGTGATGGCTCGCCTCGCCCTGCATGTGGGCGATCAGGCCGAAGCCGCAGTTATCCTTGAACTGATCAGGATGGTACAGACCTGCTTTCATAGACACTCTCACCAGGCTTGCCTCGAGGGCAAATAGCTTTCTAATTCATTGACCTAGCTGCCGACCGCGCAGGGCAACGCACCAGCTTGGCGCAGGCAAAGGGGGGTCATTGTACATATCGACCCTGGCCGTCACAAATTTTCGTGACGGCCAGATGAAAACTTCTGTCGCTTGAACGAAAGGCAGCGACCAGAGGCCCGTGCTAGGACCATCCAGTCACCAAATGACAGGCAAATCACAGGCCATCAACGCACCCGGATTGCCTCCTGCTGAATGCTGGCAAAGCTGCGCGGCCAAGGCTTGCCGGCCTGCACATCGGCCGGCAGCGTCTTGATCGCCGCCTGCGCGGCTGCCCGGCTGGCGAACTGGCCGAACGTCACCACATATAGCGGCTGCCCCTGGTGCAGCTTCTTGAAGTAGCGGTATTCAGCGCCGTGCTTTCCGACGAAAGCCTTGGCACTACTCTCCGAGCGAGTGCCGAGAATCTGCAGCGCATAGCCGCTCGCAGGCCGCGCCGCATACCAGTCACCCGCCCCAGCACTGGCAGCCGTCTTGGCAACAACCGGCGCCGGCTTCTCCGTGACTACGGGCTTGAACACAACAGGCTTGGGGGCCGGAACAGGTACCGGCGCCGCCTTTACTTCCGGCACCTTGACCTCAGGCATAGGTGTCGCAGGCTGTGCAGGAGCGCTCGCGATGGTCGGCACCACAGGCGCAGGAGCTGGAGCCTCTACCATGGCCGGCGCGGTAGTTGTCGCCCCCTGCTCGTCCTCCATTCCCGACGCCTGCGCCAGCGGCTCACGAATCACCGGCTGTGCCTCACCCACCAAAGGCAACGGCAATGGTTGAGCAGTACCAGAAAACTCAACCTGCGCCTGCGCGCGAGCATTGGCCGCCTCTGCTTCAGCAGAAGATGCACCCACCTGCGCCGAGGAAGACTCCTGAGCGATCAACTCGATGGGTTTCTCGACTGCCACGACAGGAGTAGAGCCGCTCTCCCCTTGCATCAGCCATGCAGCGCCTAATGCGACAGCCACCACCGCCAGCGCCAGCAGGTGCTTTTTCGGCAACCCCTTCCCAGCGACAACGCCAGCATTGCGCTGAGCCAGCATGGCCTCAACCAGTACATCGCGAGCCACCTGATTGATCGCGCCCGGCCAGCCGCCAGAGCCGATGTAAATTTCCTCGATCTGCTCATCAGTCAACAGATCTATACCTTGCCCAGCACCGTCCAGACGCTGTGCCAGATACTGGCGTGTCTCTTCCTCGTCATAAGGCTGCAACTCAATAGCATGAAAGCGCTCCTCGCCATCTGCCTGCTGCTCGAGGCGCTCAAGAAAATCGCTTTGCGCAAAGAGGAAAACATGAGGGCGAGCACCATCTGCCCCTACCGCCAGGGTAAACAGGGTATTGAGCGCAGGATCGGCCAGCTGCTCGGCATCATCCACCAGCAGGTAGACCTCCTGCCCGGTGAGCGTCAACTGAGCAACATGCGCGAGAATGCTCGGCACATCTGCCTGCTGCACGCCAAGCCCCTGAGCGACCTGCCGCAAAATGCCAGCCACGTCACCCGCACCGCGGGCAGACACAACGACGGACTGAACCGCCTGCTTGTTGGTGCTGGCGACCAGAGCCTGGCGCAACAAGGTCTTGCCGCTACCCTGAGGGCCCGCAACGACCAGAAGCAATTGACTGTAGCGAGCCAAATGATGGAGCTGCCCAAGCACTGGCTTGCGCTGCGCCGGATAGAAACGAAAGCCCGGAACCCTCGCAGCAAAGGGATCGTGGCTGAACTGATAATGCTCGAGAAACGCCTCGTCGGCATGCAAACTGGTCATGGAGCTCTCTTATTGTCCAAGCTGATCCGCTAGCGCGCGGTAATCCGCACGCAGCGTGGCATTCAATACTTCCCGCGGAAAGTCATCGGTGATCACGGCCTCGCCCAGCTTGCGCAGCAGAACTAGGCGTAAACGACCATCAAGCACCTTCTTATCGACAGCCATGTGCTGGAGGAAATCCTCAGGAGCCATATCCAGCGGAGGAATGACCGGCAGCCCTGCACGCAATAACAAGCGCAGGCCGCGGTCACGCTCAGCTTCACTGATCCAGCCAAGTCGAGCCGACATATCCAGAGCCATGGCAGTGCCCGCAGCCACCGCTTCACCATGCAGCCATTCGCCATAACCCATATGGGTTTCGATGGCATGCCCAAAAGTGTGGCCAAGATTAAGAATCGCGCGAAGACCGGACTCCCGCTCATCCACCCCGACCACACGAGCCTTGGCCGCACATGAGCGCTCGATCGCCTGCACCAGCGCATCCGGCTGCAGTGCGCGCAACTGATCAATGTGCAACTCAAGCCAGCCCAGGAAATCCAGATCGCAGATCAGCCCGTATTTGATCACTTCAGCCAATCCGGCCGAGAGCTCACGCGCCGGTAACGTATTCAGCACCAAGGTATCGATCAGCACAGCATTAGGCTGATAAAACGCACCCACCATATTCTTGCCAAGCGGATGATTGATACCCGTCTTTCCGCCAACCGAAGAGTCGACCTGAGAGAGCAGCGTGGTAGGCACCTGGATGAAATCCACACCGCGCTGGTAACAGGCCGCAGCGAAACCAGCCATATCACCGACGACACCACCTCCCAGAGCAACAATAGTGGTCTTACGGTCATGCCGCGCCTGCAGCAAACCATCGAAGATCAGCTGCAAGGTTTCCCAGTTCTTGAAACTCTCGCCGTCCGGCAGTACTACCGAGACCGATTCACACCCAGACAGAGACTGCTCGATCTGCTCCAGATAGAGGGGCGCAACGGTTTCGTTGGTAACGATTGCGACTTGCCGCCCGGCTAAGTGACGCTTGAGCAAGTACGGCTCTGAGAGGATGCCAGCACCGATGTAGATGGGATAACTACGCTCGCCCAGATCAACAGTAAGAGTCTGCATGAAGCCCCCGATTAGAAAGGGCCATAGAATAGCGCAGTTGGCCCCTGTCTTTAACGGGGCGGAAGCGCCTCAAAGCGCTCGATGATTTCCTGCACGACCAATCGCGGCGGGCGCTCATCGGTCTCAATGATCACATCGGCGATCTCGCGATAGAGTGGATCGCGGATGTCCATCAAAGCCCGCAGAACCTTGCCCGGTTCAGCAGTGCGCAACAGGGGACGATTGCGATCGCGGGAGGTTCGCTCCAACTGCTGCTCAACAGACGCATGCAGATAAACAACCCGACCACCTTCTCGCAATGCCTTGCGGTTCTCCGCCCGGAGAACCACACCACCGCCAGTCGCGATCACAACGCCCTGTAACTCACACAGTTCCGCAACCATGAGTTGCTCACGATCACGAAAGCCCTGCTCTCCCTCAACATCAAAAATCCAGGGAATATCGGCACCAGTTCTTTGCTCAATTTCCTTATCCGAATCTTTGAACTGCAACCGCAACTCTTTCGCCAACAATCGCCCGATGGTGCTTTTACCTGCCCCCATCGGGCCTACCAAGATCACGTTCTGCACGATTTAATTGCTTACCGCGATAGCCTGATTATTCATGATGCGAGGAGTGATGAAGATGAGCAGCTCATTCTTGCTTTCAGTCACGGTATCACGACGGAAGAGACGACCAACGAACGGGATATCGCCCAGCAGCGGCACCTTCTCCACAGATTTGCTCTGGGTATTGGAGAACACACCACCAATGACAATCGTTTCGCCATCGTTTACCAAGACCTTGGCATTTACCTCATTCTTCTTGATTGGCGGCACACCAAGAACAGCATTCTCGTAGTCAGGCTCATCCTTATTCACCTTAACTTCCATGATAATTCGGTTGTCCGGGGTTATCTGCGGAGTGACCTCAAGCGCAAGAGCAGCTTCTTTGAACGAGACGGTAGTCGCGCCACTCGAACTGGCTTCCTGATAAGGCACCTCAGTACCCTTCAAGATTTTTGCGGTTTCTTTGTCAGAAGTAACCACTTTAGGCTGAGAAATCACTTCACCGTTGCCCGTTGCTTCCATAGCTGACAGCTGAAGATCCAGAATCATGTTGTCAGTAAGAAAGCCAATACCGATGCCCGACGTACTATTGGCAGCACCCATGTCAACAAAGGGGACATTCGTTGTTGCATCATCCAAAGTGAAAGAGCCAACAGTATCGGTACCAGGCAGCCTCAGAACGCCGTCATCATCGACACCACGAGCACCATCTTTGCCATAGAAACTCCAGTTATTGTCGCCAACGAAGGCGCCACCCCAACGAACACCCAAACTCTTGTCATAACCGACGCTGGCCTCAACCAGACGCGCCTCAATCATGACCTGGCGCACCGGGATGTCTAGCTGAGCAACAATCCTGCGCAGCTCATCCAAACGCTCCTGAGTTTGGTAGGCAATGATGCTATTGGTGCGATCGTCTACGGTGACAGTGCCACGCTCTTGAACATCGCTGCCCTCAGTCGCCGCAACAGACTGGAACAAAGCAGCTATATCTGCGGCCTTGGCATAGTTCACCTGAATCAGCTCACGACGCAAAGGAGCAAGCTCAGCAATTTGATTCTGCGCCTCCAGTTCCTGGCGTTCACGGGCTGCAATCTCATCAGCTGGTGCTACCAGGAGAACGTTACCGACCTTGCGCTTATCAAGTCCGCGCGTCTTCAAAACCAGATCCAGCGCCTGATCCCAAGGTACATTCTGAAGGCGCAATGTGATATTGCCTTGCACGGTATCGCTGGCGACAAGGTTCAGATCAGTGAAATCAGCAATAAGCTGCAGCACCGAGCGCACATCGATATCCTGGAAGTTGAGAGATAGCTTTTCTCCCGTATAAGCAAATCGCTCTGCACGACGCTTTTCCACGTCGTCTTGGGTCAACGGCTTAACGCTAATTGTTAGCTTGTTATCTGTCTGAAACGCCAGGTAGTCATAAAAACCTACTGGCTCAATATCAATGCTCGCGCGCTCCTGACTGGAAGATGCACTCACGAACTGCACAGGCGTAGCGAAATCTTTGACGTCTAAACGTACACGCAGGTTCTCAGGCAGCTGGGTTTTAGCAAAGCTAACGCGAATTTTGCCTCCCTGCTCTTGGATATCTGCCGTCACCGACGGATCAGAAAGCTGGATGACCACATTACCCTCGCCAGCCTCACCACGCTGAAAATCGATTCCACTTACAGCACGACCTGACGCCACTGCCATGGAAGGTTTCGAAAGCGTCGGAACACTGGATGCAGATGACTTGCTAGCCTGAGCCGCAGTGCCACCCACTACCACGAGCACGTTATTGCCATCAACACGGGTGCTGTAGGGCGCAAGAGTCGAGAGATTAATGATGAGCCTGGTCCTGTCCTTGGCCTCAACGACAGTGACGCTGCGCGCATTGCCGACACCAAGCTCTTTATTCTTGACACCTAATTTATTGGCAACCCCTGGCAGATCCAGAGCAATCCGGGCAGGTTGCTCGATCGTGTAACCCCGAGGAGCGGTCACGGCTTCATCAAAACCAAGCTTCAACTCAATTTTGTCGCCTGGCAACGCAGCAACATCAAGCGACTGCAAGTTGGCAGCCAACAGTGCCGGAGAAAACATGGCAAGCGCCAAGGAAATACTGAAGCGGTGTTTATTAAATTTCATCAGCTTGCTCCAACCAGCACGCCCGTAGTTATTCTTCATTTCCTGGCCCGCCATCTTATGAACGCTCCTTGAGCATCAGTGTACGAGGACGCTCCAGCCATCCCCCCTCACCGTCAGGAACAATTTCTACAACATCAATTTTGGACTCATCGATCGAGATGATTCGCCCATGGTTACGACCAAGGTAGTCTCCAGCCTTAACCCGATGAACACCACCAGCGCCCTTGATGAGACCAAACTTCGAACCATCATTTGCCAGAGTCCCAACCATTTCAAAGGTTTCTATATTGAAGCCTTCAAGAAACTGCCTGACCCTCGCCTCATCGGGCTTGACGTCTTTCGACCCCTTACGACCACTATTCAAGTCCACTTTGACCGGCGGTTGAAATGGCGACCGAAGAGCGGCGGCACTGTAGGTAAAGGCTTCATATGGCTGAAACTTGGGAAGCGGCTCAATAGACCCTTTAGGACGCGCCCGAACCTCGTCCATATACGACTGAAGATCAGCAAAATCACTACCAGCACCACAGCCATAAAGCACAACAGCCAGCAACGACACAAACACCAGACGAAAAGCTTTCATTTCTTCAGCCCCTCATCATTGTACCGATAGGTTTTAGCCAAAATACTCATGCGCAGCTTTGAAACACTGTCTTTATCGACAGACTTAATCTCAAAGTCATGCAGAGTCACAATCCGAGGGAGACTTGCTACACCACTTACAAACGTCGCCAGGTCGTGGTAGCCACCGACAACCGAGATCTGTATTGGCAACTCAATGTAGAACTGCTGCACCACCTCCGGCTGAAGCTTGATCTCCTCAAACTCCAAGCCACTACCAAGCCCTGTACGAGTGATGTCCTCCAATAGACCGGGAACCTCGGTATCACTAGGAAGCTGACGCAACAAGGTACCAAAGGACTCTTCCATCTCCTTCATCTGGACCTTGTAGGCATCTAGATTTGCCGCCTGAAAGGCTTTAGCGGAAAACTGCTCTTTCAACGCAACCTCTTCAGCCCTGCGTTGATCAAGAGAGCCCTGCAGGTCCTTGAGATAGAAGTTATAACCGAGGCCTAAAGCAGCAACCAGAAGCAGCACGCAAGTTATAAACTTAACGGCAGAAGGCCAAGAACCCAGGTTATTCAGGTCCAGCTCAGCCAGATCAACCTTTTTTAAAGACTCTATAGACTCAGCAAGACTCATGACTTCTTACCACCGTTCTGCTTTGGCAACTCTTTCTTATTAGGCAGAGCCTTAGGATCAGCGACGTCCTGACCAGGCTGCACTTGCTGGACGGTTAACTGAAAGACATTCGCCTGATCCACAGCGCCCGCAGTGATTGCCTTAACCTCTGTTAGGTTAGGGGAAGTCAACCATTCGGATGCATCCAGGTTACGCATAAGCCCGGAGACTCGATTGTTCGACTCGGCCGAGCCAATAATCGCAATGCTCTTGTCAGTACGCTTAAGCTCAGTGAAGAACACACCATCAGGCAGAGTCCGCACCATCTGATCAAAAATACGACCACTGATAGGTCGATTACCCTGAAGATCCTGGATGATTTTCATCCTCTCCAGAAGCTGTGCACGACGCTCCTTGAGCTCACTGATTTCTTTGATCCGTGCATCCAGCACGGCAATTTCCTTTTTAATGAAATTATTCCGTGCATTCTGCTGCTCAATTGCACCATCAAGGTATTGACCAGCAAGAAACACCAACCCAGCCGCAATAACCAAGGTGCCACCCATGGCAACCAAGAACCGCTGTTTGCGCTCTTCGCGCAGCTGTTCGCGCCATGGAAGTAAGTTGATCCGGGCCATTAGTCGAAACTCCTCATCGCCAGACCACAGGCAATCATCAACGACGGGGCATCACTGGCGAGCGCCCCCGCATTGACCTTGCCACCCAGCGCCATATCAGCGAAAGGATTGGCCACCAAAGTAGGAGTGCCGATTTTCTGCTGGATCAGACGATCTAGATCTGGAATGGATGCAGTACCGCCAGCCAGCAGAATGTAGTCAACATCGTTAAACTGCCCTGCCGCGAAGAAGAACTGCAGCGAGCGGGAAACCTGCTGAACTACAGCCTCCTTGAAGGGCTGCAACACTTCGCTCTCATAGTCATCAGGAAGGCCGCCCTGCTTCTTCGCAAGACCAGCCTCCTCCACAGACAGCCCATAGCGCCGCTGAATCTCTTCGGTTAGCTGGCGACCACCAAACAGCTGTTCACGCGTGTAGATCGTGCGCCCATTGTGCAGCACGCTAAGCGTGGTCATGGTCGCACCGATATCCACGACCGCAACTGTCAACTCTTCGCCATTACCGCCCAACTGGGACTCAAGCAGCCCATAAGCTCGCTCCAGAGCGTAAGCTTCGACATCGACTACTTTCGCGGTCAGCCCGGAGAGGCCAAGAGCGGCCTCACGCACCTCCACGTTCTCCTTACGACAAGCCGCAAGCAGAACCTCGACGCGTTCGGGGTTGCGCGCAGAAACGCCCTGAACCTCGAAGTCGATGGCAACCTCTTCCAGGGGGTAAGGAATATATTGATCGGCCTCGATCTTGAGCTGATTCTCCAGCTCATCATCATTGAGACCCGCTTCCATCTCGATGGATTTGGTGATGACCGCCGAGCCGGCAACAGCCACTGCTGCTGTCCGCACACCCGTCTTGGCTTTAGCCAGAACACGAGATAGCGCCTGCCCGACACCTTCCAGCTCGGCAATATTCTTTTCGACCACTGCGTTTGGCGGGAGAGGCTCAACGGCATAAGCCTCTACCTTGTAGCGGCTTCCCGAGCGACTCAATTCAAGGAGCTTGACCGAGGTCGAACTGATGTCGATCCCCAGAAGCGTGTTCGCTTTCTTATTGAAGAGCCCTAGCACGACCGATTTCCTATTGGCATCCGCGACTTACGGACTATTTATGTTTTTCCACATTAAATAACAGTCTTGACAGAAGCGCAAATGGCGACCCCGCAAAAAAACCGCTTATAATGTGATCAGTTTTCCCCTTTTCGCACTGCGCAACTCTTAACCCATTCTTTTACTTGGAATTCCACAAGCCTTGATGCGTCTGCTGAAGTTTATCTGGTGGTCCTTTGTCGCCACTTTTTGTGGCTTGCTCCTCAGTTTCAGCGGAGCGTTCCTCTATCTTAGCCCCGGCCTTCCCTCCGTCGAATCGCTGCGCAGCATCCAGCTGCAGATCCCCCTGCGGGTGTATAGCAGCGATGGAAAGCTGATTGCCGAATTCGGCGAGATGCGCCGTTCCCCGATCGCCTTCGCGGATATCCCCCAGGATTTCATCCACGCATTGCTGGCCGCCGAGGACGACAATTTCGCCAATCATTATGGCGTTGACTTCACCAGCCTGATGCGCGCTGCCACACAGTTATTGTCGAGCGGCCACATCCAAACGGGCGGCAGCACCATCACCATGCAGGTGGCGAAGAATTTCTTCCTCACCAACGAACGCAGCTTCTCGCGCAAAATCAACGAAATCCTCCTGGCGCTGCAAATTGAACGCGAACTGAGCAAGGATGAGATCCTTGAGCTGTATGTCAACAAGATCTACCTCGGCAATCGCGCCTACGGAATCGAAGCAGCCGCGCAGGTCTACTACGGCAAGTCGATCCACGATCTCAGCCTTGCGCAAATGGCGATGATTGCCGGCCTGCCCAAAGCCCCGTCGCGCTACAACCCCTTGGTCAATCCGCAGCGTAGCAAGGAGCGTCGCGACTGGATTCTTGGCCGCATGCTCAAGCTAGGAGCCATCGACCAGGCGCGCTATGACACCGCAATGGCCGAGCCGATTGACGCCCGCCACCATGTGCAGCCGATCGAACTCAATGCGCCTTACATCGCCGAAATGGCCCGTGCCGAAATGGTTGGACGCTACGGCAGCGATGCTTATACCGAAGGCTTCCGCGTGACCACCACTGTGCCAAGCCATCTGCAGATGGCCGCCAACGCAGCACTTCATGACGGCCTAATCAGCTATGACCAGCGCCACGGATTCCGCGGTCCAGAAACGCGACTACCAGGCCTGACCCGAGAGGCATGGCTGGAAGAGCTGAGTAAATACCGCAGCATTGGCGGCCTTGAGCCAGTGATCGTCAGCCAGGTGGAAAAGAGCGGCATCATGGTGCTGCTGCGCAATGGCGAAGAACGTCCCGTCACCTGGGACAACATGAAGTGGGCCCGCCCGTTCCTTAACACCAACAGCCTGGGGCCTCGCCCGCAGAAACCGGCAGATGTCGTTCAGATAGGCGATTTGGTACGCGTTGAAATCAGCACGGAAGGAGCACTTCAACTACGCCAGATCCCGAGCGCACAGAGCGCCCTGGTCTCGCTGGATCCGCAGGATGGCGCCATAGTGTCTTTGGTTGGCGGCTTCTCTTTCGAACAGAGCAACTACAACCGAGCCGCACAGGCCAAGCGCCAGCCCGGATCCAGCTTCAAGCCCTTCATCTATAGCGCAGCACTGGACAGCGGCTTCACCGCTGCCACCCTGGTCAACGATGCGCCAATCGTCTTCCAGGAAGCCGGCATGGAAGAAGCCTGGCGCCCAAAGAACGACAACAACACCTTCCTTGGCCCGATTCGCTTACGCGAGGCGCTGTATAAGTCTCGCAATCTAGTTTCTATCCGCCTCCTTCAGACCATCGGCATCGACTACACGATCAACTACATCAGCGAGTTCGGCTTCAATAAGCAGGACTTGCCGCGTAACCTTTCACTCGCCCTTGGGACCGCAGGCCTCACGCCGATGGAAATCGCCACCGGATGGAGCACCTTTGCCAATGGCGGATACAAGATTCAGCCCTACTTGATTCAGCGCATCGAAAGCCGCGACGGCAAACCACTATTCGTAGCCAACCCGGCGCGCACCCCAGAGCGTGCCAAGCTGGTCGAAGAGCAGAACACTGCACTACACAACGATGAACCCAATGCCGAACTGCCGCAGCCCATACCGGCCGAGCAGATCATTGATGAGCGCACCGCCTACATCATGACCAGCATGTTGCAGGACGTAATCAAGCGCGGCACCGGACGCCGCGCCCTGGCCATGGGCCGCGGTGACCTGGCCGGCAAGACCGGCACCACCAATGAGTCCAAGGACAGCTGGTTCTCGGGCTACAACGCCGACTATGTAACTACCGTCTGGGCCGGCTTTGACCAGCCGGAAAGCCTAGGCCGCCACGAGTATGGTGGTACGGTGGCGCTACCCATCTGGATGAACTTTATGGGCGCTGCACTCAAGGACAAGCCGGAACACCTGCCACCAGAACCATCCGGCATGCTCAGCCTACGTGTTGACCCAGTGAGTGGCCGAGCCGCTTCACCCGACTCGCCGAATGCCTATTTCGAGCTGTTCAAGAGCGAAGACTCTCCTCCACCCATGAGCGAACTGGAACCAGGCCTCGGCATTCCAGGCAGCCCACTGCCCGCCGACGAGATGGCGCCCATCGACTTGTTCTGAGCCCACAAAAAAGCCCCGCCGAAGCGGGGCTTTTTTGTGGCTACCAGCCTCAGCTGTTGAACACATCCTCAACAGACTTCAGCGGATAGTGCTGCGGATAGGGCAGCGTCGCCACACCACTCTCGATGGCTGCCTTGGCTACTGCGTCGGCTACGACGGTGATCAGGCGGGCATCCATCGGCTTGGGGATGATGTATTCACGACCGAAAGACAGCTCGATACCGCCATAGGCATCGCAGACTTCCTGCGGCACCGGAAGCTTCGCCAGATCACGCAGGGCGTTGGCGGCGGCGATCTTCATCTCTTCGTTGATACGGGTCGCGCGCACATCCAGCGCACCACGGAAGATGAAGGGGAAGCCAAGAACGTTGTTGACCTGGTTCGGGTAATCCGAACGACCGGTGGCCATGATCACGTCGGAGCGCGTCTCATGCGCCAGCTCCGGCTTGATCTCCGGATCCGGATTGGAGCAGGCAAAGACGATCGGGTTGGCCGCCATGCGCTTGAGGTCTTCCGGGCTCAGCAGGTTGGCACCGGACAGGCCGACGAACACGTCCGCCCCTTCCAGCGCATCGGACAAGCTGCGTTTGTCGGTCGCGTGAGCGAACACGGCCTTGTACTGATTGAGGTCGTCACGGCCGGCGTGGATCACACCCTTGCGGTCGAGCATATAGATGTTCTCAACCTGTGCGCCCATGCTCACCAGCAGCTTCATGCAGGAAATGGCCGCAGCCCCGGCACCCAGGCAAACGATCTTGGCCTGTTCCAGAGACTTGCCGGCGATTTCCAGCGCGTTGAGCATGCCTGCCGCGGTAACGATGGCCGTACCGTGCTGATCATCGTGAAACACCGGAATGTCGCACTGCTCGATCAGCGCTCGTTCGATCTCGAAGCACTCGGGCGCCTTGATGTCTTCCAGGTTGATGCCACCGAAGGTGATGGAGATGCGTTTGACGGTGTCGATGAAGGCCTGCGGACTCTCGGAATCGACCTCGATATCGAACACGTCGATGCCGGCGAAGCGCTTGAACAGCACACCCTTGCCTTCCATCACCGGCTTGGAGGCCAGCGGACCGAGGTTGCCCAGACCGAGAATGGCAGTACCGTCGGAGATCACTGCTACCAGGTTGCCTTTGCCGGTGTAGCGGTAGGCCAGCTCGGCGTCGCGGGCGATTTCCCGTACCGGCTCGGCAACGCCCGGGCTATAGGCCAGGGACAGGTCGCGCGCAGTGGCGGTCGGCTTGGTCAGCTCGACGCTGAGTTTTCCCGGGCGGGGTTGAGCGTGATACTCGAGAGCGGCAGTTTTAAGATCGGACATTTCGGCGATTTCCGCTTTGCTATGAAGGCAGGCGGCCGAGGATACGCAAGAAGGTCGAGCCCCACAAGACTGGGGCTTGCAGGGAGTTAGCGGACGACCTTGAGCCAATCGCCAGGTTGTGGCTGACCGGTCGGATACAGACCATTCAACAAACGCAAGCGCCGCAAGCGGTCACCCTCGCCCTGCATCTGTTCGCTCAGTTTCTCCAGGCCCTGCCCGCTCTTGAACTGCACCAAGCGCAGACGATAGGCCTCGGCCAGAGCCTGCTCATGAGCCTGTAGCGGCCGCACACTGCGCACGATGCCCATGAAACGCGGATCGGCAGCATCCAATGAGCCACCATTTTTGACCGCCCCCACGAACAGGAAGGCTTCGCGCTCGCGCATCAACACCACCACCCGCTTGGCCGCGCTGCCCGGCACCACGCCACTGACCCCATCCATACCTGCCTGCTGGAAGCTTTGCTCCTGGGCCAGCGCACGCCCACCGGTTCGTTGGCGCACGAACGCCTGCGCACTCATCGACTGCTGCACGGGCTCCATGCTCATGACCAGAAACGCCTGCTGATCGGCGCTGTGCACGATTAACGCGTCGGGCCGATTGATCAACCCCCACCCTTGCGGAATGCCCAGGGTGAAATCGAGCCCGCGGTGATAGAAGCGCTGCCCCCGGCGCACACCAGCTTCGGTCGAATCGCCAAACGGCATGCCGTCGATCTGACGCAGGTAGGTATCGCGCCCGACCTCGCCTTGGCCATTGGCCAGAGGCGTGGCAGCTGCCACCACCTGACGCAGCCGGGTATCGTTGTCCGGGTGAGTATCGAACAGGCCGTGATAGCCGCTCGGCGCTGCCTCCTGCCCCTTGGCGCGCGCCTCGTCGCGAGCGAAGTCCTCCTGACTCTTGAGCACTTCGACCACCTCGATCATCGCCTGCGGATCGTAGCCGGCGCGCGCCAGGTACTGGGCGCCCAGGCCATCGGCCTCCAACTCCATGTCGCGGCCATAGCCGCTGACAATCGCGCCGCCCAGCACATTGGTCAAATCACCGGCCGCGCCGACACCTGTACCGATGGCCACTGCTTGCCCAAGGATGTTCCACGCCGTGGACTGGCTCTGCTGCCGTACGCTGTGGCGCGCGGTGACGTGCCCTACTTCATGACCCAATACAGCTGCCAGCTGCGCCTCTGAGTCGAGGTAAGCCATTAGCCCACGATGGATATAAATGTGCCCACCGGGAATGGCGAAGGCGTTGATGTCCGGCGAATCAATAACCGTGAAATGGTAGGTCAGGTGACTGCGATGACCATGGCGAGCAACGCGCTCACCGACACGCTGTACATAGGCCTGCAGCTTCTCATCGGCATAACGCGGGTATTGCCTGGCAATCTCCTGGGCATAGTTGCGACCCAGTTCGATCTCCTGCCGCTCACTCATCATCACGAAGTCGGTTTTGCCGGTGGCCGGGTTAACCGCACAACCGGTCAGCTGGACGAGCAGAGGCAACAGCAACAAAAGACGCAGCTTCATCAGAGCACCTCGAGCATCGCCGCATGACTCAGCGGCAGCATCCAGCGGGCCTGGCCCGGTTGTACGCCGCCGCGCCGGGTGCGGTCAATTACCCAGCCGCGCACCTCTACCTCGCGCCCAACCAGGCTCTGCAACGCTTCCACATCGAAATAACGCAGCAACTTCGGCTCGACACGCAGCACCAGCGGCCCGTCCAGTTCAATCCAGAGGCCACCGCGATTGCGCAGCACCTGGTCTACACGCCCGCGCACCAGGGCAAAGCCGCCGCCACGCAGATCAAAGGGGCTGACAACCTGTCGCTGCTGCCACAAGCCCCGGCGCTGCTGCCGCGCAGCCTGCTCGGCGCTGCGCTGGCAGTCCTCCAGCCCATTCGCCGGCTCGAAAGCGACCCGGTAGCCGAGCCCCTCGGCCAACAGCTGCGCCTCCAGATTGTGACCGCCGCGGTCATAGGCATGCGCCAGGGTGCGCCCGTAGTGATCACGCGGCTTGGTGCCCAGGCGCAGACCGACGCGGCCATCATTGGCCGCCACCAGCGCCTGCAGCCGCTTGGTCGCCGCCTCCGCATAGGGCTCGGCCGGGCGGCCGTCACGCGCGCGCTCCGGCGCATTGATACCAATCAGACGCACGCTGCGCCCGTCTCGCAGACGCAGGGTATCGCCATCCACCACCTTGCTTACCGGCTGCTGCGCCAGCCCCTCGGCCAGCGGGCAGAACGCCTGCACCGGCGCAGCCAGGCCGACAGAAACGAAAAAGGCGCCCACTAGGGACGCCTTTTTCAGCAGTGTGGAGCGAACCACGCTTCGGCTTACTTGCTGCCGAACACACCGAAACGCTGCTTGAAGCGATCGATACGGCCGCCAGTGTCCAGCACTTTCTGCTTACCGGTGTAGAACGGGTGGCATTCGGAGCACACGTCCAGGCTCAGCGGCTTGCACAGGGTGGAGCGGGTCTTGATGACGTTGCCACAGCTGCAGGTAGCGGTGACTTCTTCGTACTGCGGATGGATATCGGCTTTCATCGCGTTTTCCTCGGTTGGGCGTGCCGCCACCCGGCCATTCGCCGAGCACCGCACATAAATAGGCCGCGCACTATACCAGACCTCCACCTTCACGCAAGCCAAGGGGCGAACGTGGCGACGTGCGGCCGTGCTAGCATCGCGCCTTCGCTTCCGGAGCCCGCCGTGCCTGACACCATCCTGCGCCTCGCCTTGCCCTCGCCCTTGCGCCGCCTGTTCGACTACCTGGCGCCAGCAGGCGTGCCGCGTGCCGCACTGCAGCCAGGCGTGCGCCTGCGCGTGCCGTTCGGTAATCGCCAGGTAATCGGCGTACTGGTGGAGCTGGCGCAGACCACCGATGTGCCGCGAGACAAGCTCAAGCCGGCCCTGGACCTGCTCGATCGCACCCCGCCGCTACCGGCAGCGCTGTTCAAGCTATGCCTATGGACCGCTCAGTACTACCAGCACAGCCTCGGCGACACCCTGAGCTGGGCCCTGCCGGTATTGTTGCGCCAGGGCGAGCCAGCCGAGCAGCGCCAGGAACGCTACTGGCACGCCAGCGAAGGCGCCAGCCCGGACGACCCTCGCCTGGCACGCGCGCCACGCCAACGCGAGGCCCTGCGCGCCCTGGCCCAGCACCAGCATGGCGTGGCGCACAGCCTGCTGAGCAAGCTGCAACTGAACAAGGACAGTCTCGACCTGCTACTGGATAAGGGCCTGGCCCGCGTCGAAGTGCGCCGCAGCGCGCCACTGCAGCGCCACGGCGGCTGGCTGGCGCAACCGGAGCTGCCGCTCAACGCCGAACAGCGTGCCGCCTTCAATGCCGTGCAATCGGGCATGGGCGACTTCGGCGCCTACCTGCTCTATGGCGTGACCGGCAGCGGCAAGACCGAGGTTTACCTGCAGTTGATCCGTCACTGCCTAGAGGCCGGCCAGCAGGCCCTGGTACTGATCCCGGAAATCAACCTGGGGCCACAGACGGTGGAGCGCTTCGCTCGCCGCTTCAATGCGCGCATCGCCCTGCTGCATTCCGGGGTCAACGACCGCGAACGCCTGGACGCCTGGCTGGCGGCCCGCGACGGCGAGGCCGATATCATCATCGGCACCCGCTCGGCGCTGTTCACGCCGATGAAAAACCAGGGCCTGATCATCGTCGACGAGGAACACGACGCCTCTTATAAACAGCAGGAAGGCCTGCGCTACCACGCCCGTGATCTGGCCCTAGTGCGCGCACGCCAGGAAAACCTGCCGATCGTGCTCGGCTCCGCCACGCCGTCACTGGAAAGCCTGCACAACGCCCACGCCGGGCGCTACGCCCTGCTCAAGCTCGGCCAACGCGCCGGCAACGCCCAGCCGCCGCGCTTCCTGCGCCTGGACGTGAAGAGCCTGCCGCTGGATTCCGGCATCTCCGGCCCGCTGCAACAGGCCATCCGCCAGACCCTGGAAGCTGGCCAGCAGGTACTGGTGTTCCTCAATCGCCGCGGTTTCGCCCCCACCCTGCTGTGCCACGACTGCGGCTGGATCAGCCAGTGCCCGCGCTGCGACGCGCGCATGACCCTGCACCAGCGCCACCACGAGTTACGCTGCCACCACTGCGGTCACGTCGAACGGCCTCCACGCAACTGCCCGGACTGCCAGAAGGTCGACCTGCGCCCGGTCGGCGCCGGCACCGAGCGCGCCGAAGAGCGCCTGGCCATCCTCTTTCCACAGTTCCCGGTGCTGCGTATCGACCGCGACACCACGGCGCGCAAGGGCGCCATGGACAAGCTGTTCGCCACCATCAATAAGGGCGAGCCGTGCATTCTGGTCGGCACCCAGATGCTCGCCAAGGGTCATCACTTCCCGCGGGTCACCTTGGTAGCCATCCTCGATGCCGACGGCGGGCTGTTCTCCGCCGACTTCCGCGCCAGCGAGCGCATGGCCCAGCTGATCGTGCAGGTCGCCGGGCGTGCCGGGCGCGCCGAGGAAGCCGGCAAGGTGGTCGTGCAAAGCCATATGGCCGACCACCCTCTGCTGGTGCAACTGACCGAGCAGGGTTACCCGGCCTTCGCCGAACAGGCACTGAGCGAGCGCCGCGGCGCTGGATTGCCGCCCTTCTCCCACCTGGCCCTGTTGCGCGGCGAAGCGCACAAACCGGGCCAGGCCGAGGCGTTTCTCGACCTGGCCTGCACCTACGCCGAACAGCTGCGTGATGAACAGAAGCTCGCCGGTATCGAATTGCTTGGCCCGGTTCCGGCGCCCATGGAACGTCGGGCTGGTCGCTTTCGCGCGCAGTTGCTGCTGCAAGGCAGCAGTCGCGCGGCGCTGCACAAGCTGCTGGCGCATTGGCTGCCGATACTCGAAGCCATGCCCGAAGGCCGTGCGGTGCGCTGGTCGCTGGATGTCGACCCCATCGATCTGTTCTGAGGCGTAGCCCGGATGCATTCCGGGATGACCTACCCCGGATTGCATCCGGGCTACGAAGGAAACGGCTCCGCATGCCGGTGGCTAGCCGTCGATGGCTACCTCTATAATGCGCAGTTTTCGACCAGCCGCGGCCGACCGAGCAGACCATGAAAGACACTATTCGCCACCTGATCCAGCAAGCCCTGACCCGCCTCACCGCCGACGGTGTGCTGCCCGAGGGCCTGACGCCGACCATTCAGGTGGAGAACACCAAGGACAAGAGCAACGGCGACTTTGCCAGCAACATCGCCATGATGCTGGCAAAGCCGGCCGCCATGAAACCGCGCGACCTGGCCGAGAAACTGGTCGCCGCGCTGCCGAGCGATGCTGGCATCAGCAAGGTGGAAATCGCCGGCCCGGGCTTTCTCAACTTCTTCCAGAACAGTGACGCCCTGGCCCAGCGCCTGGAAGCGGCCCTGGCCGACGCCAAGCTCGGCGTCAGCAAGAACGGCGCGGCGCAGCGCGTGGTGGTCGACCTCTCCGCGCCCAACCTGGCCAAGGAGATGCACGTCGGTCACCTGCGCTCGACCATCATCGGTGACGGCGTGGCCCGCGTGCTGGAATTCCTCGGCGACGAGGTGATCCGCCAGAACCACGTGGGCGACTGGGGCACTCAGTTCGGCATGCTGCTGGCCTACATGCAGGAAAATCCGGCCGCCGCCGAGAGCGAACTGGCCGACCTCGAAGGTTTCTACCGCGCCGCCAAGAAACGCTTCGACGACAGCGCCGAATTCGCCGAGCGCGCCCGCCAGCTGGTGGTCGAGTTGCAGGCCGGCGATGCCGAGTGCATGCGTCTGTGGCACCGCTTCAACGATATTTCCCTGAGCCACTGCCAGGCCCTCTATGACCGTCTCGGGGTCAAGCTGTCGATGACCGACGTCAAAGGCGAGAGCGCCTACAACGACGACCTGGCCAACGTCATCGCCGACCTCGCGGCCAAGGGCCTGCTGACCGAGGACAACGGCGCCCAGTGCGTGTTCATGGACGAGTTCAAGAACGCCGAGGGCAACCCGCTGCCGCTGATCGTGCAGAAGGCCGGTGGCGGCTATCTATACGCCACCACTGACCTGGCCGCCACCCGCTACCGCGCCAATGTACTCAAGGCCGACCGCGCCCTGTACTTCGTCGACCAGCGCCAGGCCCTGCACTTCCAGATGGTCTTCGCCTGCGCCCGCCTGGCTGGCTTCGTGCCGGCGAGCATGGAGCTCGAGCACATGGGCTTCGGCACCATGAACGGCCCGGACGGCAAGCCGTTCAAGACCCGCGACGGCGGAACCGTAAAGCTGGTCGAACTGCTCGACGAGGCCGAGCAGCGTGCCTACGCCCTGGTCAAGGAGAAGAATCCGGAGCTGGGTGAAGACGAGCTGCGCCAGATCGCCCGCGTGGTCGGTATCGCCTCGGTGAAATACGCCGACCTGTCCAAACACCGCACCAGCGACTACCGCTTCAACTTCGAGCTGATGCTGAGTTTCGAGGGCAACACCGCACCTTACCTGCTGTACGCCTACACCCGTGTCGCCAGCGTGTTCCGCAAGCTGGGCAAGGACGTCAGCCAGATCGGCGGACAGATCCGCATCGAAGCGCCGCAGGAACAGGCCCTGGCCGGCAAGCTGGCACAATTCGCCGACACCCTGGGCAACGTCGCCAGCAAGGGCGAACCACACCAGCTGTGCGCCTACCTGTACGACCTGGCCGGGCTGTTCTCCAGCTTCTACGAGAACTGCCCGATCCTCGCCGCCGAGGACGAAGCCACCCAGCAGAGCCGCCTGCGCCTGGCTGCCCTTACTGGCCGCACCCTCAAACAGGGCCTGGAACTGCTCGGCCTACCGACCCTGGAGCGCATGTAAGTGGCGGCGAAGAAGAAGCCGGCTCCCAAGCGCGGCGCCAGCCGTTACCAGGCCCCCGCGAAGAAACCCGTGCCCGGCTGGGTGTGGCTGGCGTGCGGCCTGGTCATCGGTGGTTTCTTCATGTTCCTGTTCAGCCTGGAACCGGGCCGCGACGAGGTGAAGCGCGCCAAGCCTGAACAGGCCAAGAAGACCGTACAACAAAAGCCGCAGGCCCAGCCCGAGGCGAACAAGCCCAAGTACGACTTCTACACCCTGCTGCCGGAGTCCGAGGTCATCGTGCCGCCGGAGGCGATACCCGATACGCCCAAACCGCCTGCGCAGAAGCCGGTAACGCCCGAGGAGGCGGCGAAGATCGACGCTGCCCGCGCCCAGGCCGCGCTCAATGGCGAAACGCCGCCGCCTCCGCCCGTGGTAGCCCAGGCGCCGCTGACCACCCAGTACTTCCTCCAGGCCGGTTCTTTTCGCAAGCGCGAGGACGCCGACAAGGTACGCGCGCAGATCCTCCTGCTCGGCCAGAACGTGCAAGTGGAGTCCGGCAAGGTGCGTGAGGAAACCTGGCACCGCGTGCTGGTCGGCCCCTTCGCCAGCCGCGAGCAGCTTGGCGGTGCGCAGAAACAGCTCGCCGGCAGCGGCTTCAGCAACCTGCTGTTACAGCAACGCCAGGTCCGTTGATCCGCGATCTGCCCTTGCCCGGTTGAAAAGCCGGGCAGGCTCCCCCATCTGATTCTCCATTCGGGCACTTCGCCCCGCTGCGTGGAGATTCACCTTTGACCACCATCGTTTCAGTCCGCCGCAACGGCAAAGTCGTCATGGGCGGCGACGGCCAGGTTTCCCTCGGCAACACCGTGATGAAAGGCAACGCCAAGAAAGTCCGGCGCCTGTACCACGGCCAGGTGCTGGCCGGCTTCGCCGGCGCCACCGCCGACGCCTTTACCCTGTTCGAGCGTTTCGAAGGCCAACTGGAAAAACACCAGGGCCACCTGATCCGCGCCGCCGTCGAGCTGGCCAAGGACTGGCGCACCGACCGCAGCCTGAGCCGCCTGGAAGCCATGCTGGCGGTGGCCAACAAGGACGCCTCGCTGATCATCACCGGCAACGGCGATGTGGTCGAACCCGAACACGGCCTGATCGCCATGGGCTCCGGCGGAGGTTTCGCCCAGGCCGCCGCCCTGGCCCTGCTGCAGAAAACCGAACTGTCTGCCCGTGAAATCACCGAAACCGCGTTGAACATTGCCGGCTCCATCTGTGTCTTCACTAACCAGAACCTGACTATCGAGGAAGAAGACTGCGCTGAATAAGCGCAGCTTCCGTTGGAGTATCGCTGCATGTCCATGACACCCCGCGAGATCGTTTCCGAGCTCAACCGCCACATCATCGGCCAGGACGACGCCAAGCGCGCCGTGGCCATCGCCCTGCGCAACCGCTGGCGGCGCATGCAGTTGCCGGCCGAGCTGCGCCAGGAAGTGACGCCAAAGAACATCCTGATGATCGGCCCCACCGGCGTCGGCAAGACCGAGATTGCCCGTCGCCTGGCCAAGCTGGCCAACGCCCCGTTCCTGAAAGTTGAAGCGACCAAATTCACCGAGGTCGGCTATGTCGGCCGTGATGTCGAGTCGATCATCCGCGACCTGGCCGATGCTGCACTGAAACTGCTGCGCGAGCAGGAAGTACAGAAGATGCGCCACCGCGCCGAGGACGCCGCCGAGGAGCGCATCCTCGACGCCCTGCTGCCGCCGGCGCGCGCCGGCTTCAACGAAGACCCGGCACCGAGCCAGGACTCCAACACCCGCCAGCTGTTCCATAAGCGCCTGCGCGAAGGCCAGCTGGACGACAAGGAAATCGATATCGAAGTTTCCGACACGCCGGTCGGCGTGGAAATCATGTCGCCACCGGGCATGGAAGAGATGACCAACCAGCTGCAGAGCCTGTTCTCCGGCCTCAACAAGGGCAAGAAGAAGACCCGCAAGCTCAAGGTCAAGGACGCGCTCAAGCTGATTCGCGACGAAGAGGCCGCGCGCCTGGTCAACGAGGAAGAGCTCAAGTCCCGCGCCCTGGAAGCAGTCGAGCAGCACGGCATCGTGTTCATCGATGAGATCGACAAGGTCGCCAAGCGCGGCAATGTCGGCGGCGCCGATGTCTCCCGCGAAGGCGTGCAGCGCGACCTGCTGCCGCTGATCGAAGGCTGCACGGTCAACACCAAGCTGGGCATGGTCAAGACCGACCACATCCTGTTCATCGCCTCCGGCGCCTTCCACTTGTCCAAGCCCAGCGATCTGGTGCCCGAGCTGCAGGGCCGTCTGCCGATCCGCGTCGAACTCAAGGCCCTGTCGCCGCAGGACTTCGAGCGCATCCTCACCGAGCCGCACGCGGCGCTGACCGAGCAATACCGCGAGTTGCTCAAGACCGAGGGGCTGAACATCGAGTTCGCGCCGGACGGCATCCAGCGCATCGCCGAGATTGCCTGGCAGGTCAACGAGAAGACCGAGAACATCGGCGCCCGACGCCTGCACACCCTGCTCGAACGCCTGCTGGAGGAAGTCTCCTTCAGTGCCGGCGACCTGGCGGGCCAGCAGAACGGCGAAGCGATTCGCATCGACGCCGCCTACGTCAACGGCCACCTCGGCGAGCTGGCCAAGGACGAAGACCTGTCGCGCTATATCCTGTAATCAGGCACTACCAGCCCGGAGCGATCCGGGCTGTTTCACCGCAAGCGGAACCGAATATGCCCACGCCCAGCGCGATCAAACTGCACAAGCTGTCAAAGACCCTGGAGCTGCGCTACGGCGAACAGAGCTATTCGCTGAGTGCCGAGTTCCTGCGCGTGCATTCGCCCTCGGCCGAGGTGCAGGGCCACGGCAAACCTATCCTGCAGACCGGCAAACTCAAGGTCGGCCTGGAACGGATCGAGCCCGCTGGCAACTATGCACTGAAATTGTGCTTCGACGATGGCCACGACAGCGGCCTGTACACCTGGGATTACCTCTACCAGCTCGCCACCCGCCAGGACGCGCTGTGGGCCGACTATCTGGCCGAACTGGCCGCCGCCGGCAAATCCCGCGACCCGGACGAATCCGTAGTTCGCCTGATGCTTTAACCCTCCCCTGGCCAAACACCTAAGCCAGAGCCTCGCGCAATATTCCCTTCATACCTAGAGCGCATTTTCTAATCGCGCCCGGCATACTCGCGCCCGCTTGCAGCCTGCATCGGCGAGCTTGCGCAAAAATGGAAACTCGGGTAACCAAGGAACTGGCAGGTTCCATGCATTTAGCAGCGCTAGATGCGAAGAAAGCGCGGAAGTATTCCGCACCCGGCAACCCGAGCAGTACCAGCCCTTCGCCCTGTGTCCGCGTTGCACAGCTGCAGTTGGTATTCGTCTCTGGACAATGGAGTGTTGTAGATGACCCAGAAGAACAATGAAGACCTGCATCGCCAAGCCTCGGAAAACACCTTGGGGTTGAACCCGGTGATCGGCTTGCGCGGCAAGGATCTACTTACCTCTGCCCGCATGGTGCTGGCCCAAGCCATCAAGCAGCCTTTGCACAGCGCCAAGCACGCAACCCACTTTGCCCTCGAACTCAAGCGCGTGATGCTCGGCCAATCAGAGCTGACCCCGGAAGAAGGTGATCGACGCTTCGCCGACCCGGCCTGGTCGCAAAACCCGCTGTATCGCCGCTACCTGCAGACCTATCTGGCCTGGCGCAAGGAACTGCACGACTGGATCGAGGACAGCAACCTCACCGACCAGGACACCAGCCGCGGCCACTTCGTCATCAACCTGATGACCGAGGCCATGGCGCCGACCAACAGCATGGCCAATCCGGCGGCGGTGAAACGTTTCTTCGAGACCGGCGGCAAGAGCCTGCTCGACGGCCTCTCCCACCTGGCCAAGGACATCATCAACAACGGCGGCATGCCCAGCCAGGTCAACATGGACGCCTTCGAGGTCGGCAAGAACCTGGCCACCAGCGAAGGCGCCGTGGTGTTCCGCAACGACCTGCTGGAGCTGATCCAGTACAAGCCGACCACCGAGCAGGTCCACGAGCGCCCGCTGCTGGTGGTGCCACCGCAGATCAACAAGTTCTACGTCTTCGACCTGTCGCCGGAGAAAAGCGTGGCGCGCTTCCTGCTGCGCAGCCATGTACAGACCTTCGTGGTGAGCTGGCGCAACCCGACCAAGGCCCAGCGCGAGTGGGGCCTGTCGACCTACATCGAGGCACTCAAGGAAGCCATCGACGTGGTCAGCGACATTACCGGCAGCAAGGACGTCAACATGCTCGGCGCCTGCTCCGGCGGTATCACCACCGCCTCGCTGCTCGGCCACTACGCCGCCATTGGCGAGAAGAAGGTCAACGCCCTGACCCTGCTGGTCAGCGTGCTGGACACCAAGCTGGACACCCAGGTCGCCCTGTTCGCCGACGAGAAGACACTGGAAGCCGCCAAACGCCGCTCGTACCAGACCGGCGTTCTGGAGGGTAAAGACATGGCCAAGGTGTTCGCCTGGATGCGACCCAACGACCTGATCTGGAACTACTGGGTCAACAACTACCTGCTGGGCAACGAGCCGCCGGTATTCGACATCCTCTACTGGAACAACGACACCACGCGCCTGCCGGCCGCCCTGCACGGCGACCTGATCGAATTGTTCAAGACCAACCCGCTGACCCGGCCCAATGCCCTGGAAGTCTGCGGCACGCCCATCGACCTCAAGCAGGTCACCAGCGACATCTACTGCGTGGCCGGCACCACCGACCACATCACGCCCTGGGAGGCCTGTTACAAGTCATCCCTGCTGTTCGGCGGCAAGGTCGAGTTCGTGCTGTCCAACAGCGGCCACATCCAGAGCATCCTCAACCCGCCGGGCAACCCCAAGGCGCGCTTCAATACCAATAGCGAGCCGGCCGCCAATGCCCGTGAGTGGCAGGAGAACGCCACCAAACATGCCGACTCCTGGTGGCTGCATTGGCAGCAATGGCTGACCGAGCGCTCCGGCAAACTGAAGAAAGCGCCCGCCAGCCTGGGCAACAAGAAACATCCGGAAGGCGAAGCCGCTCCGGGCACCTATGTGCACGAGCGCTGACAGGCGCTCGGACAACAACAGCAACGCTGCACCTTGCGCAGTACTGCCCCGCGGCACCCGGATGTGCCGCACACGCTCCGGCGCCCAGGCGTCCGGCGCGTGCCCGCCACGGCGGGAGATTGGCGCGCGGCCGCGGACGGCCGCTCTCCACGGATCCATGTATAGGGCCTAGCGCATGTCGCAACCATTTGCATTCCGTAGCATCGAACTGGATGGCCAGATCATCCGTACCGCAGTTCGCCCGGGCAATAGCAGCCTGCCACCGCTGCTGATCTTCAATGGCATCGGTGCCAACCTGGAGTTGGTGATGCCTTTCGTCTCGGCACTCGACCCGGATCTGGAAGTGATCGCCTTCGACGTGCCCGGGGTCGGCGGCTCCTCAACGCCAAGCACGCCGTATCGTTTCCCCGGCCTGGCCAAGCTGGCCGCGCGCATGCTCGACTACCTCGACTACGGCCAGGTCAATGCCATCGGCGTGTCCTGGGGTGGTGCACTGGCCCAGCAGTTCGCCCACGACTATCCCGAGCGCTGCAAGAAACTGGTGCTGGCCGCCACCTCGGCCGGCGCCGTAATGGTGCCGGGCAAGCCCAAGGTGCTCTGGCGCATGGCCAGCCCGCGACGCTACATCCAGCCGTCCTATGGCGTACACATCGCTCCGGATATCTACGGCGGCGCCTTCCGCCGCGACCCCAAGCTGGCGCTGTCACATGCCAGCAAGGTGCGCTCAGGCGGCAAGATGGGCTACTACTGGCAGCTGTTCGCCGGCCTCGGCTGGACCAGCATCCACTGGCTGCATCGCATCCGTCAGCCCACCCTGGTGCTGGCCGGCGACGACGATCCGATCATCCCACTGGTCAACATGCGCCTGCTGGCCTGGCGTATTCCCAATGCGGAACTGCATGTGATTGACGATGGTCACCTGTTCCTCGTGACCCGCGCCGAAGCCGTGGCGCCGATCATCATGACTTTCCTTCAGGAGGAGCGGCAGCGCGCCGTCATGCATCCACAACCGATGCCCGCACGCAGCCACTGATCGCACAACTGTAGTGCTACTCCGGCAGGCTCGCCCCAAAGCGAGGCCCGCCGGTCACGGAAGAGATTTTGCGCGGCAGTCTGGAATGCACCCCGGCGCGCCTTGGTACAAGCCTTGCTGTCATGCCTATGACAGTTTGACGACGGAGCCTGCCCCATGCGTGAAAAGACTGCATCAGGATCATTACCGGTACCCGCAAACTTCATGAACGCGCAAAGCGCCATGGTCGGCGTGCGCGGACGTGATCTGTTCTCCACCTTGCGCACCCTGGCCTTTCAGGGCCTGCGCCAACCGGTGCACAGCACACGTCATCTGCTGGCCTTCGGCAAGCAGCTCGGCCGCGTGATGCTCGGCGACACCCCCTACCAGCCCAACCCGCAGGACAGCCGCTTCAGCGACCCCACCTGGCAGCTCAACCCCTTCTACCGGCGCAGCCTGCAGGCCTACCTGGCCTGGCAGCGTCAGCTCAAGGCCTGGATCGACGAGAGCGACCTGTCGCCGGACGACCGCACCCGCGCACATTTCCTGTTCTCCCTGCTCAACGACGCGTTCGCTCCGTCCAACACCCTGCTCAATCCGCTGGCACTCAAGGAGCTGTTCAACAGCGGTGGCACCAGCGTGCTGCGCGGTGCCCGCCATCTGCTCGATGACCTGCTGCACAACGGTGGCATGCCACAGCAGGTGGACAGGCGCGCCTTCGAAGTTGGCGGCAACCTGGCGATGACGCCCGGCTCGGTGGTGTTCCGCTGCGAGATGTTCGAGCTGATCCACTACAAGCCGATGAGCGAAAAGCAGTACGCCGTGCCTCTGCTGATGGTGCCGCCGCAGATCAACAAGTTCTACATCTTCGACCTGTCGCCGGAGAAGAGCTTCATCCAGTACTGCCTGAAGAACGACCTGCAGGTATTCATGATCAGCTGGCGCAATCCGGATGCTCGCCATCGTGAGTGGGGGCTGTCCAGCTATGTGCAGGCGGTGGAGGAAGCCAGTGACGTCTGCCGTGCCATCACCGGCAGCAAGGAGGTCAACCTGCTGGGCGCCTGTGCCGGCGGTCTGACCATCGCCGCCCTGCAAGGTCACCTGCAGGCCAAGCGCCAGCTGCGCAAGGTCGGCTGCGCTACTTATCTGGTCAGCCTGATGGATGCCCAGGTGGAAAGCCCGGCGATGCTGTTCGCCGATGAGCAGACCCTGGAGTCGGCCAAACGCCGCTCCTACCAGAGCGGCGTACTGGACGGCGGCGACATGGCCCGGGTGTTCGCCTGGATGCGCCCCAACGACCTGATCTGGAACTACTGGGTCAACAACTACCTGATGGGCAAGGAACCGCCGGCCTTCGACATCCTCTACTGGAACAACGACAACACCCGCCTGCCCGCCGCGCTGCACGGCGACCTGCTCGACCTGTTCAAGCACAACCCGCTGACGCGCAGCGGCGGCATGGAAATCTGCGGCACGCCGATCGACCTGTCCAAGGTCAACACCGACAGTTTCAGCGTGGCCGGCATCAACGACCACATCACCCCCTGGGACTCGGTCTATCGCTCAGCCCTGCTGCTCGGCGGCAACCGCCGCTTCGTGCTGTCCAATAGCGGGCATATCCAGAGCATCCTCAACCCGCCGGGCAACCCCAAGGCCACCTACTTCGAGAACGGCAAGCTGACCAGCGATCCACGTGCCTGGTATCACGACGCTGAAAAGAAGACCGGCAGTTGGTGGCCACAATGGCTGGAATGGATTCAGCAGCACTCTGGCGAACAGCGCGAGAGCGTGTTCAGTGTGGGCAACAAACAGTACCCAGCCATGGAAGCCTCCCCCGGCACCTACGTGCACGTGCGCTAGAAAACACTGGCCGGGCTTCGCCCCGGCCAGTTATCGTCAGCGCTCCTGCGGCCATAACAAGATCACGGAATGAAGACGCGCGACCGCATCCTGCAATGCGCCCTGCAGCTTTTCAACGAGCAGGGCGAGCCCAATGTCTCCACCCTGGAGATCGCCACCGAGATGGGCATCAGCCCAGGCAATCTCTATTACCACTTCCACGGCAAGGAGCCGTTGATCCTCGAATTGTTCGAGCGCTTCCAGGCCGAACTGGCACCACTGCTCGACCCGCCCGATGATGTCGATCTGGGCGCGGAAGACTACTGGCTGTTCCTCCACCTGATCGTCGAGCGCCTGGCGCAATACCGCTTCCTGTTCCAGGACCTCTCCAACCTGGCTGGCCGCTTGCCCAAGCTGGCCCGTGGCATTCGCCTGTGGCTCAACCAGCTCAAGCGCACCCTGGCCAGCCTGCTGGCGCGCCTTAAAACTCACAATCAGCTGCGTAGCGATACCGCAGCCCTTGGCCAACTGGTCGAACAGATCACACTGACGCTGCTGTTCTCCCTCGATTACCAACGCATCATTGGCGTCCAGGGCGAGAGTCGCCTGGTGGTCTTCCAGGTAATGATGCTGGTTGCCCCACACCTGAGCGAAGATGCCCGGCAAGCTGCCGAGCAGTTGGCACAGCGCTACCTCGAATGAGTCCCCTGAGTCCGAAATGAAAAACGCCCGGCACTAGGCCGGGCGTTTTTTGTCCCGCTTGAATCAGGACGATGTAGCAGGCGTAGCCGGGGCAGCCGCCGGAGCCGGCGCAGCTGGAGTTGCCGAAGCCGCTGCTGGAGCCGGCGCAGCAGGCTTGGCAGCGGCCGGTTTCTTCGCTGCAGGCTTCTTGGCTGCGGGTTTGGCCGCAGGCTTGGCAGCGGGTTTCGCCGCAGCTTTGGCCGCTGGCTTCGCGGCAGGCTTGGCAGCCGGTTTTACCGCAGGCTTGGCTACTGCTTTGGCAGCGGGTTTTGCCGCAGGCTTCGCAGCAGGTTTAGCGGCGGCTTTGACCGCAGGTTTGGCGGCAGGCTTGACCGACTTGACCGAAACGCCGGTGAGCTTTTCGATCTGCTTGGTCAGGCTGTCGACCTTGGTCTGCAGCGCCTTCACCTCATTGCGGCTCGGCACGCCCAGACGCGAGATGGCACTGTTCAGACGCTTGTCGAAAGCCTCTTCCAGCTCACCCCACTTGCCCATGGCCTTGCCCTTGACCTCATCGACCTTGGACTTGGCGGTGCCAACGGTGGTGCCGACGCTGGACTTGACCACGTCGAGTTGCTTGTCGACTTCGGTCTTGGCCTTCTTCTCGGCCTTCTCGCCATCCTTGACCAGACCGTCGAACAGCTTGTTGCCGTCGCTGCTGATCTTGGAATAGGCGCCGAGGCCGGCCAGCCAGATCTGCCGCGAGTACTTCTCGATCTCGCCGATCCAGGAACTGCTTTCCTTCTTGGCAACCGACTTCTTCGCTGTCGGTTTTGCCGCCGGTTTTGCTGCGGTAGGTTTCTTGACTGCCATCCTGCTCTCCTTATTGGGTACGGGCCACTCGCTCAAGCAACGCATTCAACTCATCGAGCTTAGCAGAGAGTGCCTCAACGTCCTGTTTGGAAGGAATACCCAGGCGGTTCAGGGCGGACGCTACGCGCGAGTCGAAGGCCTTCTCGATCTTGTCGAGCTGCACTTCGGCCTTGCCCTTCACTTCGGCAACGCGGCTCTTCACACCGCTGAGCTGGCTTTCGATCTGGCTGTTGGCGGCCTCGACCTGCTCGTTCACCAGCTTCTTGCCCTGTTTCTCGACGCCTTCGCCGGCCTTGACCAGCTCCTTGAAGTACTCGGCGCCTTCGGCACCGGCCTTGGCATAGGCACCCAGACCGGCCAGCCAGACCTTGCGGGCGTAGACCTTCACGTCGCTCAGAACAGCGGCTTTGCTTTCAACGGCTTCGACTTTCTTCTTGACGGCGGCTTTAGTGGCCATGGTGCACCTCACGCTCACAGTGATGTTGGGTTCGCCCTTTGCCAGGGCTTAAGCGCAAGGTAGTGGGAAAAATTAGAAATCACATACTAGGGTACGCACCTCGCGGCTTCAGGCCTTGAGGTGCTTGTCGAGGGTCTGCTCAATCTCGCGCTTGATGGTGCCACCCAGCGCCGAGAGCAGCAGCCCCAGCTTGAGCTCCACCCGCACGCTGTCGGCGGCAACCGCAATCTGCCCATCGGCGCCACTGCGCTTGAACTCCAGCGTGTCGCCGCTCCAGCGGTACTTCACGTCGTACTCGCTGGCCAGGCGTTGAGCCAGCGCTTCGGCCTTGTCGCGAGCGACGGCAAGACCAAGGGAATGGGAACGCTCGACGGTGATGCGACTCATGCTGACTCCAGCTGCGACCTGATGTCACGCGACTATAACAGCTCCGCCCAGTGCCAAGACAAAGACAGGCCGCGGGTTTAGAATGGCCGCCACTTCGATTCAGGTGCCCGCGACATGAACGACCCTCGGCAAAACCCAGAGCAGGAAAAGACCACCCACTTTGGCTTCCAGGATGTGCCGGAAAGCCAGAAGGCGGACAAGGTTGCCGAAGTTTTCCACTCGGTGGCGGCCAAGTACGACCTGATGAACGACGTGCTCTCCGGCGGCCTGCATCGCCTGTGGAAGCGTTTCACCATCGAGCTGTCCGGTGTGCGCCCAGGCAATCGCGTGCTGGACATCGCCGGCGGCACCGGCGATCTCACCCGCAAGTTCTCCAGCCTGGTCGGCCCGACCGGCGAAGTCGTCCTCGCCGACATCAACGACTCCATGCTCAAGGTCGGTCGCGATCGTCTGCTGGACAAGGGCGTAGCCGGCAACGTGCAGTTCGTCCAGGCCGACGCCGAGGCGCTGCCGTTCCCGGATAACCACTTCGACGTGGTCACCATCGCTTTCGGCCTGCGTAACGTGACGCGCAAGGAGAACGCCCTGCGCTCCATGCTGCGCGTACTCAAGCCCGGCGGCCGCCTGCTGGTCCTGGAGTTTTCCAAACCGGGCAACCCATTGCTGGCCAAGGCCTACGACACCTATTCGTTCAGCTTCATGCCGCTGGCCGGCAAGCTGATCACCAACGACTCCGATAGCTACCGCTACCTGGCTGAATCGATCCGCATGCACCCGGATCAGGAAACCCTCAAGGCGATGATGGTCGAGGCCGGTTTCGAGCGCGTGACCTACCACAACATGACCGGCGGCATCGTCGCCCTGCATCGCGGCATCAAGCCCTGATGCTGACCCAGGCGCTGCTGGCCGGCGTCGAACTCGGCCTCAATCGCGTGCTGGCCATGGACAGCACCGCGCGGCCGCGTTTGGCCCGGCTGGAAGGCAAGCTGATCGAAGTCGACTGCCAGAGCCCCGCGCTCAAACTGTTCATCCTGCCCAGCGCAGAAGGCCTGCAACTGGCCAGCCACTGGGAAGGTGCCGACTGCGTGTTGCGTGCCCCGGCCAGCAGCCTGCTGAAACTGGCGCTGGCCAAGGACAAGACCGCCATCCTGCATCGTCCGGAAGTGCAGCTGGAAGGCGATAGCGCCGTGCTGCTGGAACTGGCAGGCATCCTTCAGGATCTGGAGTTGGACTGGGAATATGAACTGTCGCGCTGGCTCGGCCCGGTTGGCAGTCAGCTGCTCGCCGGCCACCTGCGCAGTCGGGTGAACTGGGCCAGTGACAGTGTCGACAGCCTGCGCCAGACCCTGGCCGATTACCTGGCTGAAGAATCGCGCAGCCTGGTCGGCGAGCGCGAGGCTCAGGCCCGCTTCGCCGAACTGGATGACCTCAAGCTCGCCCTCGACCGCCTCGATGCCCGCATCGAGCGCCTCGCCCAAGACATGAACAAGAAAGCATGAAGCTGCTCGCCACTCGCCGCCTGTTGCGCATTCTGCGTGTGGTCGTCCGCTACCGCCTGGACGATCTGCTGCTGACTCTACCCCTGCCGGCCTGGATGCGCGTCCTGCGCTTCGCCCTGCCCTGGCGCTGGCTGCCGCGCAAGCCACAGCAACTGAACCGCGGCGCCGCCCTGCGCCTGGCCCTGGAAGACCTGGGGCCAATCTTCATCAAGTTCGGCCAGTTGCTGTCCACCCGCCGCGACCTGCTGCCGCCGGACATCGCCGATGAACTGGCGCGCCTGCAGGATCAGGTTCCACCCTTCGATCCGCAGCATGCGGTAGCACGCATCGAGGAGCAGCTCGGCGCCAAGGTCGGCGAGGTGTTCGCCCGCTTCGACGTGGCGCCACTGGCCTCCGCCTCCATCGCTCAGGTCCACGCCGCGCAACTGAAGAGCGGTGAAGAAGTGGTGGTCAAGGTCATCCGCCCGGGCCTCAAGCCAATCATCCGCTCGGATATCGCCTGGCTGTTTCTTGCCGCGCGCATGGCCGAGAAGGCCTCGGCGGACGCCCGCCGCCTGCGCCCGGTGGAAGTGGTCAGCGACTACGAGAAAACCATCTACGACGAGCTCGATCTGCTGCGCGAGGCGGCCAATGCCAGCCAGCTGCGGCGCAACTTCCAGGACTCGCCCCTGCTCTATGTGCCGCAGGTGCACTGGGACTGGTGCCGGCACAAGGTGCTGGTGATGGAGCGCATTTACGGCGTGCCGGTGACCGACCTCGACACCCTGGCCGATCAGCGCACCAACATGAAGTTGCTGGCCGAGCGCGGCGTGGAGATTTTCTTCACCCAGGTGTTCCGCGACAGCTTCTTCCACGCCGACATGCACCCGGGCAACATCTTCGTCGCCACGCGCACGCCATGGAGCCCGCAGTACATCGCCATCGACTGCGGCATCGTCGGCAGCCTCACGCCCGAAGACCAGGACTACCTGGCACGCAACCTGATCGCCTTCTTCAAGCGTGACTATCGCCGCGTCGCCCAACTGCACATCGACTCCGGCTGGGTGCCGGCGGAAACCAAGGTCAACGAGTTCGAAGCGGCGATCCGCACCGTATGCGAGCCGATCTTCGAGAAGCCGCTGAAGGACATCTCCTTCGGCCAGTTGCTGCTGCGCCTGTTCCAGACCGCGCGCCGCTTCAACATGGAAGTGCAGCCGCAACTGGTACTGCTGCAGAAGACCCTGCTCAATATCGAAGGCCTGGGCCGCCAGCTGTACCCGGACCTGGACCTGTGGAGCACCGCCCAGCCCTTCCTCGAACGCTGGATGCGTGAGCGGGTCAGCCCGCTGCACCTGCTGCGCAACCTGCAGCAGCAGGCCGAACAGGTGCCGCACCTGTCGCAGATGGCCCGCGACACCCTGGAAAGGCTCAATCAACCACGCGCCAGCGAACCGCAGCATGAAGCATCCACCAGCAACTGGCCATGGCGCCTGCTCGGCGCGGGGCTGATCGCGGCCGGCGTCAGCCAGGGTCTGCTGCTGGCCCCGGCAGCCTGGAGCGCCTGGCTCAGCCTGGGCGCCGGCCTGCTGCTGATCCTGCGCCGATAGCCAGTGCCGGCCGCGGCTGGCACACTAGACCGTTAATACCACCGACTTAGCGCCACGCAATGACTAACTGGCTCGACGACATCAACTGGAACGAAGACGGCCTGGTACCGGCCATCGCCCAGGATCACCAGACAGGCCGCGTGCTGATGATGGCCTGGATGAACCGTGAAGCCCTGGCCCTGACAGCCAGCGAGGGCCGTGCCATCTACTGGTCACGTTCGCGCGGCAAGCTGTGGCGCAAGGGCGAGGAGTCCGGCCATGTGCAAAAACTGCACGAACTGCGCCTGGACTGCGATGCCGACGTGATCATCCTGCAGGTCGAGCAGCTGGGCGGCATCGCCTGCCACACCGGCCGCGAAAGCTGCTTCTACCGGGTCTACGAGAACGGCGCATGGCAGACGGTCGACCCCGTACTCAAAGACCCGCACGCCATCTACCAAGGGCACAAACATGAGTGACACCCTCACCCGCCTGGCCGAGGTGCTGGAAGCGCGCAAAGGCGCGGCAGCGGACAGCTCCTATGTGGCCAGCCTGTACCACAAGGGGCTGAACAAGATCCTGGAAAAGGTCGGCGAAGAGTCGGTGGAAACCATCCTCGCCGCCAAGGACGCCGCCACAAGCGGCGACTGCAGCGACCTGATCTACGAAACCGCGGACCTGTGGTTCCACAGCCTGGTCATGCTCGCCGCCCTCGGCCAGCATCCGCAGGCCGTGCTGGACGAACTGGATCGTCGTTTCGGCCTCTCCGGGCATGCGGAAAAAGCCGCACGCCCACAATCCTGATCACACCTCAGCGGAGATTTCCCCATGGGTATCGGCGGCATCAGCATCTGGCAACTCCTGATCATCCTGCTCATCATCGTCATGCTGTTCGGCACCAAGCGCCTCAAGGGCCTGGGCTCCGATCTGGGCGACGCGATCAAGGGCTTTCGCAAGTCGATGAACCAGGGCGAGGAAGAGTCCAAGCCGGCGGTGGAAGAGCCCAAGGGCCAGACCTACCAGGCCGAAGTGCGCAAGGTCGAAGAGCCGGTGAAGAAAGACTGACACCATGTTCGACGTCGGTTTTTCCGAACTGCTGCTGGTCGGCCTGATCGCCCTGCTGGTGCTCGGCCCCGAGCGCCTGCCGGTGGCCGCGCGCATGGCCGGGCTCTGGATCGGTCGACTCAAGCGCAGCTTCAACAACATCAAGAGCGAAGTGGAACGCGAGATCGGCGCCGATGAAATTCGCCGCCAGCTGCACAATGAACGCATCCTCGAACTGGAGCGCGAAATGAAGCAGAGCATCCAGCCGGAAACCAAGCCTAGCGCCGACGCAATGCCGCCCTCCCAGGACAAGACCAGCCAGCCATGAGCGCGACTTCCTCCGACGACCAGGAAATGCCCCTGGTTGCGCACCTCACCGAGTTGCGCAATCGCATCCTGCGCTGCGTGATCGCCGTGCTGATCATCTTCGCCGGGCTGTTCTACTTCGCCCAGGACATCTACGCCCTGGTCGCCGCACCACTGCGCGCCTACCTGCCGGAAGGCGCGACCATGATCGCCACCGGCGTGGCCTCGCCTTTCCTGACGCCATTTAAGCTGACCCTGGTGGTAGCACTGTTCCTCAGCATGCCGGTAATCCTGCAACAGATCTGGGGCTTCATCGCGCCAGGCCTGTACCAGCACGAGAAACGCATCGCCATCCCGCTGCTGATTTCCAGCATCTTCCTGTTCTACGGCGGCATGGCTTTCGCCTACTTCGTGGTGTTCCCCATCATGTTCGGTTTCTTCGCCAGCGTGACCCCCGAGGGCGTGGCGATGATGACCGACATCGGCCAGTACCTGGACTTCGTCCTCACCCTGTTCTTCGCCTTCGGCGTGGCCTTCGAGATTCCGGTGGCCACCTTCCTGCTGATCTGGGTCGGTATCGTCGACGTCGCCACCCTGCGCAAGAGCCGCCCCTACGTAGTGGTCGGCTGCTTCGTGGTGGGCATGGTGCTGACTCCGCCGGACGTGTTCTCGCAGACCCTGCTGGCCGTGCCCATGTGGCTGTTGTTCGAATCCGGGCTGCTGTTCGGCAGCCTGGTGCGCAAGCGCAGCGAACATGAAGTCGAACCGGACGATAAGCCGCCCGCGCCTTTGCCATGAACCTGCTGCTACTGGAAGACGCCGACTTCGTCGCGGCGGATCGCGCCGTGCTCAGCGGGCGGCGCCTCAAGCACCTGCATGAGGTGCACGGTGCCGAGAACGGCGACACCCTGCGCGTTGGTCGCCTCGGCGGCCTGATGGGGCGCGGCACCCTGCTGACGCTGGATGCGCAACACGCCGAACTGCAGGTCGAACTGGACCAGCCGCCACCGACCAAACTGCCGCTGACCCTGCTGCTGGCCCTGCCACGACCGAAGATGCTCAAGCGCACCCTGCAGACCATCGCCGCCATGGGCGTGCCGCGCCTGGTGCTACTGAACAGCTATCGGGTGGAAAAAAGCTTCTGGCAAACCCCCTTCCTCAGTGAAGACGCCATCCGCGAGCAGCTAATCCTGGGTCTGGAGCAGGCCCGCGACACGGTGCTGCCCGAAGTCCTGATCGAGAAGCGCTTCAAGCCCTTCGTCGAAGATCATCTGCCAGCCATGGTCGCCGACACGCTCGGCCTGGTCGGCCACCCCGGCGACTTCCCCGCCTGCCCGCGCAATGTCGAGCAACCGGTGACCCTGGCCATCGGCCCGGAAGGCGGCTGGATCCCCTATGAGGTCGAGAAGTTGCAGGAGTCCGGTCTGCAGCCAGTGCAACTCGGCGAGCGCATCCTGCGGGTGGAAACCGCGGTCCCCGCACTGCTGGCGCGCTTGTTCTGAAACACGGCCCGGCATAGCCTGACGACTCGCCAGCCGCTGCGGAGTTTGTCATGCGCCCCCTGACCATCGATCTCGACCACCTGGCCAGTGCCCTGACCAATCAGCAGGGCGACTTTCGCCTCGACCTGCTCAGCGGCCGTCTGCTGGATATCCCTCCGGCCGGCGAAGACCCGGAGATCGAACGCCTGCTGGCGGAGGAGCCCGAGCGTCTGCTGGCGCTGGAGCCGTTGAGCAGCATCGAGCACCTTGCGTTGATGGAGGACTTCCTCTGCGAAGTGGTTGACCCCGACGCCTATGCTGCGCTGACCGCGGCCATGGCCGAGCGTCGCCAGCAGCGCGCCTTTCTCAATGCCCTGCACCAGTTCCCCAGGGTGCGTGCAGCCTGGCAGCTGTATGAGCATGAGCGTCTGCGCGACCTGGCGCTGGACTGGCTGGCGGATAATCAGCTGGAGCAGAAGTAGCCCGGATGCAACCCGGGAAGTGCCGTGCCGGATTGCATCCGGGCTACGGACTCAGACTTCCAGCAGGAAGGTCACCGGCCCATCGTTGACCAGATGCACCTGCATATCGGCGCCAAAACGCCCAGTGGCAACCTGCGGGTGCTGCTCGCGGGCCAGTTTCACCAGATGCTCGAACAGCTCGGCGCCCTGGGCCGGCGGCGCCGCCGTGGAGAAACTTGGGCGCAGGCCACTGCGGGTGTCGGCGGCCAGGGTGAACTGCGAGACCAGCAGCAAACCGCCGTTCACGTCGCTGAGCGACAGGTTCATCTTGCCCTCGGCATCGCTGAATACCCGATAGGCCAGCATGCGTTTAAGGCCCTTGGCGATGCTCGCCGGCGTATCCTGCGGCTCGATACCGACCAGCGCCAGCAAGCCCTGGTCGATGGCCCCAACAACTTCGCCAGCCACCTCTACGCGCGCGCTGCGCACCCGCTGGATCAGCAGCTTCATGCGTCTTCCGGCGGCAGTTCGAGCAGGCGTCGGGCCATCTGATCGGCGGCGCGGACCAAGGCATCGGTGATACCCGGCTCGGCCGCGGCGTGACCGGCATCGCGAATGATCTGCAGCTCGCTATTAGGCCAGGCCCGGTGCAGTGCCCAGGCGTTGTCCAGCGGGCAGATCACGTCATAACGACCGTGCACGATGACGCCCGGCAGGTGGGCGATCTTCGCCATGTCCCGCAGCAGCTGATCCTCTTCGAGGAAGGCGTTGTTGACGAAGTAATGGCACTCGATACGGGCGATCGACAGCGCCCGGTGCGGCTCGCTGAAACGGTCGACCACCTGGGGATTGGGACGCAGGGTGGCGGTGCGCCCCTCCCAGGTCGACCATGCCTTGGCGGCGTGCATCTGGGCAATTTGATCAGGCCCGGTGAGGCGCTTGTAGAAGGCCTGCACCAGGTCGCCACGCTCTTCGGCGGGAATCGGTGCGAGGTAGTCTTCCCAGTAGTCAGGGAACAGACGACTGGCACCTTCCTGGTAGAACCAGCTGATCTCCTGTGGCCGGCAGAGGAAAATGCCCCGCAGGATCAGGCCAAGCACGCGCTCCGGGTGGGCCTGGGCATAGGCCAGACTCAGGGTCGAGCCCCAGGAGCCGCCGAAAAGCACCCACTTGTCGATACCCAGATGCTCGCGAATGCGCTCCATGTCGGCGATCAGCGCCTGGGTCGTGTTGTTCTCCAAACTGGCATGCGGCGTGGAGCGGCCACAACCCCGCTGGTCGAAGGTGACGATGCGATACAGGTTGGGGTCGAAGTAGCGACGGCTCGCCGCATCACAGCCGGCGCCGGGACCACCATGCACGAAGACCACCGGCAGGCCATCCGCAGAGCCGCTTTCATCCACATACAGGACATGCGGCTCCTGCACCGCCAGTTCGTGGCGGGCATAGGGTTTGATCTCCGGATACAAAGTCAGCATGGCGCACTCCCGAGTCTGTGCGTAAGTTCCTTTTGAGCGGCCGGGGCTCCGACCGTGCCCGGCATCATAACCATGAATGGAAGCTTGAGCATGCTCCGAATCGCCCTGAACGCCCTGCTCTGTGTTGCTCTGTTGGGTGGCTGCAGCAAAAGTGACCCGCAAGCCGAACTGGAGGCCGCCGTACAACGCCTGCAGGACAATCTCGAAGCCAAGCGCATCAGCGACGTGATGGGTCAACTACACCCGCAGTTCAGCGCCAACGGCCAGTTCGACCGCGACTGGGCCAAACGCACCATGACCCTGATGTACCTGCGCCACAAACAGGTACGAATCTTGGCCATCAGCAAGAGCAGTGAGGTCGACCCGACCTACAGCAGCAAGGGTCACACCCGTGCCGAAGTCGCGCTGACCGGGGCCGAAGGACTGATACCGGACAGCGCACGGCACTACAGCATTACCCTGGAGTGGTGGCGTGAGGATGGCGAGTGGCAACTCGCCCGCCTCGACTGGGAGTGAGACTACTGGCCGATCGCTCGGTCAGGCTGACGCCAGATCAGGGCACTGGTGTCGTAGCCACGGGCTTCGGCCTCCTGCAGCAGACGCAGACGCCGCGTCTCGCTGACATCCGGCGTACGCGCCAGCAGCCACAGGTATTCGCGATTCGGGTTGCCGACCAGCGCCATACGGTAGTCATCGTCCAGGTACAGCACCCAGTAGTCGCCCTTGGCTACATCCGGAAAGAGATTGCTGAACCAGTTATCGAAGCGCACCCACAGCTTGTCCGTACGCCCGGCCACTTGAGCCTCGGCAACCCCGGAGGCCTCAATCCATTCGCCCTCCGCAGTGCGGCAGCGATTGAGCACGCCAACCCGGCCATCTTCGCGCAACTGGTAGTGCGCCTCGGACTGGGCGCACTTGCGCTGGAAGAACATCGGCAGGCGGGCCAATTCGTACCAAGTGCCCTGGTAGCGCTGCAGATCGACGCTACCCGCCGTCTTCGGCGGCGCCGCATCCGGCGTACTGGTACAACCGGCAAGCAACGCCAGCAACGCCACTGAGAGCCCTCGCCAGAACATCACTTCAGCCCCTGGCCGGAGAACATCATCACCTTGTCACCGGCGTACTGAACGCTAATGACGGTCTTGTCGTCACCCCAGGTACAGCTGGTGAGCCCCACTGCGCCGGAGCATTCGGCGGGGCTGCCGAGCAGCTTCTCGACTTCAGCCTTGGTCATCCCGGCCTTGAGCTTGGAGTAGTTTTCCTGATTGATCTTGCTGCAGGCAGCAAGCAGGACACAGGCAGTGAGCACAACAGATTTGCGCAGCATAAGACGACTCCGTAGGTACGTGGAAAACCCTGAGAGCTTGGCACAGAGCGCAGATGAATGCGCCCCGCAGCGTTCAGAAGCGTGAGCCCGGTTGCTGCAGAAAGGCCTGCTCCTGGGCATTGGAGCTTCTGCCGAGCATTTCGTTGCGATGCGGAAAGCGACCGAAGCGCTGGATCACCTGGCGGTGACGCTCAGCGTAGTCCAGATAACCGGCGAACAGCTGCCGCTCGCCCTCGGCACACCCTTGCAGCAACTGTTCGAAACGCTCTACGGCAAGGTCCTGAGCAGCCAGTTCCTCGGCGTGCTCCAGCACCAGATAGACAAACACCTGGCGAATGGCTGGCAGCTGTCGTTCCAGTCCCCGTTCGAGGCCTTGGGCGACCAGCGCCTGCGCGCGTGCATCGCCGGCAAAGGCCCGCGCCGTACCGCGATGGATCATGCGCGGCAACTGGTCCAGCAACAGGATCAGCGCCAGCCAGCCGTCGGCTTCCGCGCACCAGTCCTGCAGCCCACCGGCCAAGGCCTGCTCACATAGCTCGCCGAAGCGCTCGCGCGCCTCGCTATCCTGCTCTGCGCGGTAGCCGAACCACAAGCCACTGCGCTGGTCCGCCACTTCGCTAGCACTCCTGGCAGAGCCAAACCACCAGTCCAGCAGCGGTTGCCAGGCGCTCATCACTCAGCCCTGGTGATAGCCGGTGACACGCTCGACTTCTTCCTTCGAGCCGAGGAACACCGCCACGCGCTGGTGCAGGGATTCCGGCTGAATGTCGAGGATGCGTTGAGTGCCGTTGGTAGCAGCACCACCGGCCTGTTCGATCAGCATCGACATCGGGTTGGCCTCGTACATCAGGCGCAGCTTGCCCGGTTTCTCCGGCTCGCGGGCATCACGCGGGTACATGAACAGGCCACCACGGGTGAGAATGCGGTGCACATCGGCCACCATGGAGGCAATCCAGCGCATGTTGTAGTTCTTGCCCAGGGAACCTTCCTTGCCGGCCAGCAACTCTTCCACATAACGCTTGACCGGGGCTTCCCAGTGGCGCTGGTTGGACATGTTGATGGCGAACTCGGCGGTGCTTTCCGGTACACGAATATTGTCGTGAGTGAGCACGAAACTGCCCATCTCGCGATCCAGAGTGAAGCCCATGACGCCATCGCCCAGGGTCAGCATCAGCATGGTCTGCGGCCCGTAGATGGCGTAGCCGGCGGCGACCTGCTGGGTGCCCGGCTGCAGGAAGGCCTGCTCGTTGAGGCTGTCGTTCTGGCTCAGGTACTCATCCGGGCAGCGCAGCACGGAGAAGATGGTGCCGACCGAGACGTTGACGTCGATGTTGCTGGAACCGTCCAGCGGGTCGAACACCAGCAGATACGCGCCTTTTGGGTACTTGCCGGGAATCTGGTAGGCATTGTCCATTTCCTCGGACGCCATGCCGGCCAGGTGGCCGCCCCACTCGTTGGCCTCGAGCAGGATCTCGTTGGAAATCACATCGAGCTTCTTCTGCACTTCGCCCTGCACGTTCTCGGTGCCCATGCTGCCGAGCACGCCGCCGAGGGCGCCCTTGGAGACTGCATGGCTGATTTCCTTGCAGGCCCGCGCGACCACTTCGATGAGAAAGCGCAGGTCGGCCGGGGTGTTGTGACTGCGGGTCTGTTCGATCAGGTAGCGGCTGAGGGTTACGCGGGACATGGAGAGGCTCCGGGGAGGAAAGTAAAATCGCGCGCAGTTTAACCGGTTGGGCCTCTGCGCGCCTCCCTGGCCCGACACACGCTATGGATTGCTGCCAGAACCCGCCGGCTTGCGCAGCAGGCTGAAGGCCATTGCGCCAAGCAGAGCGACGCCGGCCAGCAACACGGACCACAGACCGATACGTTTCCAGTCTGCGGCCGACTGGGCCGCAGCAGCCGCCTCGCGCACCACGCTGGGCACCGCCTCTGGCGCGCTGGCGCGGCCTAGGCTGGCCAGGCGCTTGGGCTCGTAACCGGGAATCAGGGTGCCCAGCGGAAGCGCCGCGGAGCGTGCTGAGTTGTTACCCACCGCCAGGCTATACGGCTCGGAGCCGCGCGTAAGGAACACCACCTGAGTTGCGCGCACCGCCACCCGCAGGCTTGGCGCCTCGCTGCCCAGGCCACCGCCGCGGGCATCCACGCGCAGACGCAGTTGCTGCACCGGCGCGCCGTACAGTTCGATCTCGTCCTGCAGCACTTCCTTGCCATCCTGTGGCAGGCGATAGAGCAGGCCACTAGCCAGGGCGCGCCACTCCAGCTTGCCGGCGCCGCGCGAGGCAAGGCTGACCGGCGCCAGCACGTTGCCCGCCGGCAGGGCCACGCGCACACGCTGCAGCGGCAACGATAGCGGCAATTCCCAGTTGTACTCGCCAGCCCTGGTCGAAGTCGGTGCCAATGGCGCAGACCAGGCCAGCGGTGGCGCCAATGGCAGTTGCTCGATGCTGACCAGACGCGCGGCAAGCAGCGCCGGGGCCTGCTGCGGGGCCTGCCAGAGCAGGCGCAGGTAACGGGCCTTGGCACCGGGGAGCGCGACCTCGTTCTGCTCAATGTGCTCGTCGGCGAAGCTCAGGCGGGCGATCTGCCCGTCCTCCCAGCGCCGCCAGTGCTGCAGATCGTCACTGGCCTCGATGGTGAAACGCTGGAAACCTTCCGCATCGGCGCTCCAGTCCAGTTGCAGACGGTGCAAGGGTTGATCGAACGCGCTGGCGTCGAGTAGCCAGCCGCGCAGGATCTGCTCGCCCTGCCCATCCTGCTCCGGCGTCACCTCCACCAGCGTGCCGCTGGTGCTGCGCTGTACGCGGATGGCCGGCGCGCCCTGGCCGTCGGCCACATCCCGCAGCGGGAACCACTTCACCGCCGCCTCCTGGCGGCGCTCGGCGGGTTGGGCGCTGCCCAGGGTCATGGCGTAGGCCAGCTCCTCACCCTCGGCGTTGAGCACCCGCAGGTCGCGCAGGTCGGCGTGGCTGGCGGCCATCTGCAGGGCGAGCGGCACCTCCAGGCGATACCAGGGCCCCTCACCCTCCAGCGTCAGCGGCACCCGTGTCGAGTAGTCCGCCTGCGCCCAAGGCGCAGCCAGCAGAGCGAACAGGCAGAGAAAGGACTTCATGTTCACGGGCTCACCTCGGCAGATTCGGCTTTGCGGGGCGGCAAGGGTGCGAAGTAGCCGACCACCAGCAACAACACGCCGACACCGATAAAGGAAATGATCCGTTCCAGGCCACCACGGTTGCCCAGTTCGACGAAGAACAGCTTGGCCACCACCACGGCGATCAGCGCCGCGCCCAGCAGCCACAGCTCGCGGCGGCCGCGCAGGTGGCCGAGGATCATCAACGGCAGGGCGATCAGGGTCCAGACGATGGACAACCCGGCCTGCACCAGCATGGAGTCGAGCAGCGCATCCAGCTCGTAGGGCACCCCACCCCAGTGATGGGCCGCGCGGAATACCGCGGCGGTAAGCACGGCGAACAACGAGGCGCCGGCGATGATCTGCGCGATGCGCTCGCCGTGTGCCGCCAGCCCAAGCTGCGGCAGGCCACCGCGCAACCAGGCATAGATCGCCAGCAGCACCAGCAGCATGCCCAGCTCCAGCGGATTGAACAGCGGCAGGTACGGCAGCGGGTCGGCGCTGCCATCGCTGGCGATATTGGCCAGCCACAGCCAGCCAAGCATCAGCAGCGCCAATGGCGCAGCGGCCAGCACCCGGTACTCGCGCGGGTAGGCCGCCACCGGCCAGGGCCAGCGACGCGCCGACGCCATCGCCAGCAAGTACAGACCTGGCAGCAGCGCCCAACCCAGCCAGCGCCAGGCGTTGTAGTGCTCGGCCAGCAGCATCAACCCGTAACGCAGCTCCAGGGCCAGCACGCCGAGGATCAGCCAGCAGCCGAGCACATGGGCGGCGCTGCGCACACCGGCCGGCAACAGCGCGGCCAGGCGCTTGAGCGACCACAGATGCACGGCGAACAGCAGGCCCCAGCCCAGCCAGCCGAAAGCGGCCGCCGGGTGGTAATCACGCTCACCCAGGTGCAGCAGGATCACCATGCCCGCCGGCACCAGCAGCGTGCAGAGCAAGGCCAGGGAACGCCAACGCAGACGTCCGGCCAGCCAGCCCCACAGCGCCACGCTGAGCGCCGCCAGCGCCAGCAGCGCAGCACCATGCAGCGGGCCATCGACGAAACGCAGCACCTCGCTGGCCAGGGCCAGCACCCACCAGCCGGCGCCCCAGGCCAGCAACACCTGAGACAGGCGCTGCAGGCTCAGGCTGCCCAGCTCGCCGGCCTGCTGGCGCAGCACGACGTGGCGCAGGCGCCAGGCACCGACCTGGGCAGCCAGCGCCAGCACCAGTGGTGCCCAGAAGCCGGCATGAGCGAGCGGGCGCAGCCCCTCACTCGGCAAATGCCCAAGCAGCAGCGGGCTGGCGGCGAGGAAGGCGATACCGCCAACCACCTGCAGCACAAGGCCAAATAGAAAGCTGGCGCGCAGCTGCAGACGCAGACTGAGCCAGATGATCAGCAGGCCCGTACCAGCCCACACCGCCGCCGCGCTGCGCCAGGGCAGAACGAACAGTACCGCCAGGTTGACGAACAGCAGCCCCGCCAGCAGTACCAGCGACAGGCCACGCATCAGCCGGCGGTCTTCGCTGACCCGCTTGTCGCGTGCGGCAATCAGCATGTCGGCCACCAGCGCCAGACCGATCAGCGAGCAGACCAGCAGGCCGCGCCAACCGGAACCGAGCACGCCCCCCTCTTCCAGCCCGCTACCCCGCAACTGGGTGAGGAACACCGCGCCGCCCAGCAGCTGCACGGCAAAAGCGCTGAACAGGAAGCTGCGCGCCTGCAGACGCAAACCGGCGAACAGCGTGGCCAGGCCAGCCAGCGCCCAGGCGATGGCCGTACCCTCGGCGCCCAGGCATAGCGGCGCGATCAGATAGAGGAACAGCAGCCCCGCCACCGCCAGCACCGGCAGCGCGCGACGCTCCCAGGCGCGCGTCGCCTCGACCGGCGCCTGGCGCAAGCACCAGAAGCTGAACAACAGCGCCGCACCGAGCATCAGCGCACCAAGCGGGGCGCCCTCCAGCAGGTTGTCGTAGCCAACGTCGAGCTGACCGAGGAAAGCCAGCGCCGCGCCAGCCTGCAGCAACAGGGCGAACATCCTGGCCAGCGGCCGCCCCTGGCGCAGGGCCAGCCAGTAGATGCCGGCGCCCTCCACCGCCCAGGCCGCCGAGGTCCAACGCGCATCCAGGCCCAGCGGAATGGCCAGGGTGCCGAACACCACGCCCAGCGCCAGGCAGGTTTCCATCAACAACAGCACATTGCGCCCACGCAGCAGGCGGGCCAGCCCCAGGTAGAACAGGCCGAGAGCCAGGGCGCTGAAGGCGGCCGCCAGTTCGAGATGCTGGACGATGGCGTACTGCAGGCCGAAACCTACCAGCGGCGGGCCGAACAGTACGGTGCCATCGACATAGTCGGCACGGCCACGAGCCCAGCGCAGCAACTCGTCACGCTGCTCAGGGGCGCCCTCGGCCTCGCGCAGCTTGCGCCGGGCGAACAGCAGGCCGATGGCTACGTACATGAGAAAGAACAGCACCAGGAACGGCTCGGTGCTCCACAGCAGATCCGACGTGTAGGAGCGCAGCCCCCAGGCCAGGCCTATGCCGAAGGTGCCGACAAAACCGACCAGGTTGAGCAGACGCCAAGCCTTGAACCAGGCGATGGCGAGAATGCCGGCGTTGAGCAGGATGAAGTAGCTGAACAGCGCCACATGATTGCCGCTGCCGGTGGAGGTGAGGATCGGCGCGGCGAAGCCGCCGAGCGCGGCCGCCACCGCCAGGCCCAGGGCGTTCTGCGCCACCGCGAGGATGGCCGAGAACGCGGTGACCAGCACCAGCAGGCCAAGGGCCACTTTCGGGTCGAGCAGGGGGTGCAGGCGCATCGCGGCGAACACCGTCAGGTACAGCACGGCGATGCCTGTGCCCTGCAGCATCAGGCCATAGTTCTCGTTACGCGTGCGTAGCCACCAGCCCAGCCCCAGCAACGCAATGGCGCTGGCCGCCACCCCGGCGTAGCGCAACTCCACCGGCACCACCATGCCTTCGGTGGCGTAGCGCAGAAGGAAGGCTAGGCCGAGGAACAGCAGCACCACGCCGACGCGCAACACAGTGTTGCCGCCCAGCAGCCAGGCCTTGGCCAGGGCAACACCGCGCTCGACAAGCGAGGGTTCACGGGGAGGTGCCGGGCGCGGTGGCTCGCTCGCGCGCGGCTGGCTGACAGGTATTTCGCGGGCGACGGAGGGGATTGGTCGCAAGGGTTCGGCAGCGGGTTCCGCGCTCTGCGCGGGCAGTTCCGGTAGCTCCCAGATCAGTTCATCGGCCACATCTGCGACCGCTGTCGACACGGGCTCAGGCTCGGTTGCGGCCTCTTCCTCGACGGGCGCTGCAGAAGGTGCGCTCGGCTGGCCGCTTTCCAGCTTGACCAGGCGCTCGACCACCGCCGTGGTGCCACGCTCGAAGCGCTCGGCGAAGTCCTTCAGTTCCTTGCGCAGGCGCGTGTTGTCGGCCCCGAGTTGCTGCAAGCGCAGCGCCTGGCCAACGCCCAGGCCGATCAGGCCACCCAGCAGGGCCGAAGTCACCGATTCCCCGGCCAGCGCACCGAGCACCAGGCCGACCAGCATGAAGATCCATTGCATGCGTTGTTATCCCTGAGCCATTACGGCGAAGCCCGCGAACGGCGCGGGGCGCGACGAGTATATCGGCGCGCCCTGCACACCACACAGAGACGTAGGCCAACTGGCGCACAGACACAATCCTTCGCTTGCTCACGGCCGGGGTCGGGCCATTTGTGGGAGCGGTTGGGCGGCATTCCGCTTCAGCCGCGATGGCTGCCTATCTAGTACCTCGACCGCCCCAATCGCGGCTGAAGCCGCTCCCACAAAAGCCTTCGGCAGAAACGAAAAAGCCCCGCCGAAGCGGGGCTTTCACAGCAGGGTCAGGCTCAGAACTGAGCGGCATCCAGCAGGTATAGCGACTCGCTACCAGCCTTGACCGAAGCGGTCAGCGACTGGGTACGCGGCAGCAGGCGGGCGAAGAAGAAACGCGCGGTGCCCAGCTTGCTCACGTAGAACTCGTCGTCGCCCTGCTTGGCCAGCGCGGTGCGAGCCATCAGTGCCCACATGTAGGCGTAGGCGGTGTAGCCGAACACCTGCAGGTACTCGACCGACGCGGCGCCGATCTCGTTCGGGTTGCCCTTGGCCTGCTCGATGACCCAGGCGGTCAGCTCGTCGAGGTTGGCGATGGCGGCTTGCAGCGGCTGAGTGAACTCGGCCAGCGAAGCATCGGCGCTGCCGATGAAGGCCTTCACTTCGTCACTGAAGTGCTTGTAGAAGCTGCCACCGCTACCGACGATCTTGCGGCCCATGAGGTCCAGCGACTGGATGCCGTTGGTGCCTTCGTAGATCTGGGTGATGCGGCAGTCGCGGATCAGCTGCTCCTGGCCCCACTCACGGACGAAGCCGTGGCCGCCGAAGATCTGCTGGCCATGCACGGTGGTTTCTAGGCCCATGTCGGTGAGGAAGGCCTTGGCTACCGGGGTCAGCAGGGCAACCAGCTCTTCCGCACGCTTGCGGGTGTCCTTGTCTTCACTGTACTTGGCGGTGTCCAGCTGCATGGCGACGTAGCTGGAGAAGGCGCGACCGCCCTCGTTCAGCGCCTTCATGGTCAGCAGCATGCGGCGCACGTCCGGATGCACGATGATCGGGTCGGCAGCCTTGTCCTTGTTCACCGGGCCGGTCGGCGCGCGGCTCTGGATACGGTCGCGGGCGTACTCGATGGCGCTCTGGTAGGAGCGCTCGCCCAGGGCCAGACCCTGGATGCCGACGCCCAGACGCTCGTAGTTCATCATGGTGAACATGGCGTTGAGGCCCTTGTTAGGCTCGTCGACGATCCAGCCGGTGGCGCCGTCGAAGTTCATCACGCAGGTGGCGGAAGCCTTGATGCCCATCTTGTGCTCGATCGAGCCGCAGGACAGCGAGTTCTTCTCGCCCAGCGAGCCGTCGGCATTGACCATGACCTTCGGTACCAGGAACAGCGAGATGCCTTTCGGGCCGGCCGGGGCGTCCGGCAGCTTGGCCAGCACCAGGTGAACGATGTTCTCGGTCAGGTCGTGCTCGCCACCGGTGATGAAGATCTTGGTGCCGGTAATCTTGTAGCTGCCGTCGGCCTGCGGTTCGGCCTTGGTGCGGATGATGCCCAGGTCGGTGCCGGCATGCGGCTCGGTCAGGCACATAGAGCCGGCCCAGACGCCGGAATACATGTTCGGCAGGTACTGCGCCTTCAGCTCTTCGCTGGCGTGGTTGAGGATCGACAGGCAGGCGCCGGCAGTCAGCATCGGGTACAGGCCGAAGGACAGGTTGGCCGAGTTGACCATCTCCTCGACCTGGGCGCCGATCACTTTCGGCATGCCCATGCCGCCGAACTCCGGTGCGCCACCCACGCCGACCCAGCCACCTTCGGCATAGGTCTGGTAGGCCTCGGGGAAACCGGCCGGGGTTTTCACCACGCCGTCGGTCCAGGAGCAGCCTTCTTCGTCGCCGCTGCGGTTCAGCGGGGCGATCACGCCACCGGTCACCTTGCCGGCTTCCTCGAGAATCGCGGCGGCGGTGTCTTCATCCACCACTTCGGCCAGGCCGGGCAGCTCGGCCCACAGCTTGGAAACCTCGAATACTTCATTGAGCACGAAGCGCATATCGCGCAGGGGAGCTTTGTAATCGGCCATCTGACTATCCTCAAGCGAAGCTACGACGCGGCCGAAATGCGGCCGAATGATGCAGAGAATCGAGTCTAACCGAACACCTTTTCAGACACATAGGTTCACGTTATGACCAACAATTCACACCCCAAGAGCCACCTTGACTAACGCAAAAGGCCCGCACGAGGCGGGCCTTTTGTGGCTATCGACCGACTGTCAGAAGAACTGTTCGGCGCTCAGGCGCATCAGGCAATCGCTGCCGGCATCGGCAGCGGCCAGGTGCGCGGAGGCGCGCGGCAGCAGGCGACGGAAGTAGAACTCGCCGGTGGCCAGCTTGGCCTGGTAGAAGTCGGCATCGTCGCTGCCGGCCTCCAGTTGCGCCTGAGCCACCACGCCCATGCGCGCCCAGAAGTAGGCCAGCACCACGTAGCCCGAGTACATCAGGTAGTCGACCGAGGCGGCGCCGACTTCGTCCGGGTTCTTCATCGCGGCCATGCCGATGCGCTGGGTCAGCTCGCCCCACTGGCGGTTGAGCTTGGCCAGTTCGGCGATCTGCGCCTTGAGCTGCGGATGCTCGGCCTGAGCCTCGCAGAACTTGTGCACGATCTTGGTGAAGCCGGCGAGCAGCTTGCCCTGGCTACCCAGCACCTTGCGCCCGAGCAGGTCGAGTGCCTGGATGCCGTTGGTGCCTTCGTAGATCGGCGCGATGCGGCAGTCGCGCATCAGCTGCTCCATGCCCCACTCGCGGATGTAGCCATGGCCGCCGAACACCTGCATGCCCAGGCTGGTGACCTCCAGGCCGGTGTCAGTCATGAAGGCCTTGCAGATTGGGGTCAGAAAGCCCAGCAGATTTTCTGCCGCAGCCGCCTCGTCGGCGTCCGGACTGTGGCTCAGGTCAAGCAGCTGTGCGGTGAAGTAGGCCAGCGCGCGGTTACCTTCGTTGAACGCCTTCATGGTCAGCAACATGCGCCGCACGTCCGGATGCACGATGATCGGGTCGGCCGGCTTGTCCGGTGCCTTCGGTCCGGTCAGCGCGCGCATCTGCAGGCGGTCGTGGGCATAGCGCACGGCGCCCTGGTAGCTGGCCTCGCCGTTGCACAGGCCCTGCATGCCGGTGCCCAGACGCGCATGGTTCATCATGGTGAACATGCAGTTGAGGCCCTTGTTGGCCTCGCCAATCAGGAAGCCCTTGGCCTCGTCGAAGTTCATCACGCAGGTGGCCGACGCTTTGATGCCCATCTTGTGTTCGATCGAGCCGCAGCTCACGCCGTTGCGATCGCCCAGCGAACCGTCGGCATTGACGTTGAACTTGGGCACGATGAACAGCGAGATACCCTTGGTGCCGGCCGGCGCATCGGGCAGCTTGGCCAGCACCAGGTGGATGATGTTCTGACTCATGTCGTGCTCACCGGCGGAGATGAAGATCTTGGTGCCGGAGATCGCGTAGCTGCCGTCGGCCTGGGGCACGGCGCGGGTCTTGATGATGCCCAGGTCGGTGCCGCAGTGCGGCTCGGTCAGGCACATGGTGCCGGTCCAGGTACCCTCGGTGAGTCGGGTCAGGTAGGTCTGCTTCTGCTCTTCACTGCCGTGGGCGTGAATGGCAGACATGGCGCCCTGGGTCAGGCCCGGGTACATGCCCCAAGAAGTGTTGGCTGAGCCGACCATCTCCGAGATGATCAGGCCAAGCGAATGCGGCAGGCCCTGGCCGCCATAGTTGGTATCGGCCGACAAGCCGTTCCAGCCGCCCTCGACATACTGGGCAAAGGCTTCCTTGAAGCCCTTGGGCGTGGTCACCACGCCTTCGTTCCAGACCGCGCCTTCTTCGTCACCACTGCGGTTGAGCGGCGCCAATACCTGCTCGCAGAACTTCGCCCCCTCTTCGAGGATGGCGCTGACCATATCCGGAGTGGCATCGCTGGCGCCGATCTGGCTGTAGGTCGAGGCGTAGTCGAACACTTCGTCGACAAGAAAGCGCATGTCGCGCAGCGGGGCTTTGTACTCGGGCATTGCAGACTCTCCACGGAGGCGCGCGCCGGGACGGCCGCGCTGATCCTGCCACGCTACTGCGCGGCCGGCGGCCCCGACAACGACGCTGCAAGCGCTGAATGCACGACCATAACTCGACTGTCTAGCCGGTCTGCGGCTTGACCCGTACTGCGCCGCGCCGGCGCTGACCGTGGACAGAAACCCGATTGCGGCCCGCACCCTTGGCCGCATACAGCGCCTGGTCGGCAGCCTTGATCACCTCCACCGGCGTGCGCTGCTCGACATCGCGCTCCGCCACACCGATGCTGATGGTCACCGAAACACTCTGCGCCGCCTGACCAACGCGTCGGTTACGGCCCTGCTGATCATCCTTCGGCCGGCTCTGCTTGTCGCGCAGCTGCAACTGGTAAGCCTCGATGGCCTGGCGCACCGCCTCCAGGTAGGGCAGACAGTCCTCGATGCTCTTGCCGGGGAACACCAGGGTGAACTCCTCGCCGCCATAACGGTAGGCTCGCCCGCCGCCGCCGACCTTGCGCAACTGGCTGGCCACCAGGCGCAGCACCTGATCACCGACATCGTGACCGTGGGTGTCGTTGAATTTCTTGAAGTGATCGACGTCAGTCATAGCCAGCACATAGTTACGCCCCAGGCGCTCCAACCGCTCATTGAGCGCACGGCGCCCGGGCAGACCGGTGAGCTCGTCGCGAAAGGCCATCTGATACGCCTCGTGAACCACGGCAGCGACCAGCATCAGCATCACCAGGCTACTCATCACCTGCAGCGCATGAGGCCTGATGAAGGTGTTGGGCAGCATCCACAGCAAGCCAAACAGGCCGAGCAACAGCGCCATGTGCAGAGGACGGGGCTGCCGCAGGTACTGCACCGCGAGCAGCACCCCAGCGATCAAAAAAAGCGGATAGGACAACTGGATCAGGTTCATCCACTGGCCATGCCAGAGCGGCCAGTGGATCTGCACCAACCAGGCCTGCACAGCTTCCGGAAAACGCCGAGCCAGGGCCCAGGTCGTGCCGGTGATAGCCAGCAGCACGGCAGCACGTGCCAGCAGGTCCTGCAGCAGGTGGCTGCGCTCACGCCATGCACCGAACAAACCATAAAGCAGCGGCAGCAGCAGGCAGCTCAGGTGAAAAACCAGCGCCGCATCTGCCCGCACCCGCCCCTGCGCGCGGAAGTGATCGACCTGGATATCCAGCAGAAAATAGGCCAAGTAGATAGTCGCCAGCACCGCCAGCTCACGCTGTCGACCATAGGCCACGCAGAAAGCCCCACCGAGCAGCATCAGCAGCGTAGGCAGCACATTGAACAGCGACAGGAAGAACTCGCTGAGCTGTTCCACGCGCGCCACCAGCAGGCCGGCCAGCAAGAGCGGCAGGGAAGTCAGCACGTGACTGGGGCGGTAGGCGGTAAAGCGCGGCACAGCGGATTCTCCAGCCGGCAAGAAAGGCGGCATTTTGCCTGCACGGGCCGCCGCAGGCATCTACCTTGCCGCCGGTTTCTGCCAGGCAGGCGACGAAACGTTTCCCCAAGGCAAAAAAAACCGCAGCCCGAGGGCTGCGGTTTTCTGACCTGAGGTCGGACCGGGCTTAGTAGCCCAGAGCGAAGTGCTCTTCGTCCATTTCCATCAGGTTGTTGGCGCCGGACAGCATGGCTTCGACGTGGGCACGGGTACGCGGCAGGATGCGCTGGAAGTAGAAGCGCGCGGTCTGCAACTTGGCCTTGTAGAACGCCTCGTCGTCGGTGCCGGCAGCCAGTTTCTCGGCAGCCAGGCGCGCCATGTCGGCCCAGAAGTAGGCCAGGCAGGCGTAGCCGGAGTACATCAGGTAGTCCACGGAGGCGGCGCCGACTTCTTCGCGATCTTTCATCGCAGCCATGCCGATCTTCATGGTGATGTCGCCCCACTCCTTGTTCAGCTGCGCCAGCGGTGCAACGAGGCCCTTGATGGCTTCGTTACCTTCGTTGGCCTGGCAGAACTTGTGCACGATCTTGGTGAAGTTCTTCAGCGCGCCGCCCTGGGTCATCAGAACCTTACGACCCAGCAGGTCGAGGGCCTGAACGCCGGTGGTGCCTTCGTACATCATCGAGATACGGCAGTCGCGCATGTTCTGCTCCATGCCCCACTCGGCGATGAAGCCGTGGCCGCCATAGATCTGCATGCCGTGGGAGGACGCTTCGAAGCCGACTTCGGTCATGAACGCCTTGGCGATCGGAGTCAGGAAAGCCAGCAGCTCGTCAGCGGCCTTCTTCTCTTCTTCGTCCTGGCTGTACTTGACCAGGTCAACCTGCTTGGCAGCGAAGTAGACCATGGCGCGGTTGCCTTCGGCGAACGCCTTCATGGTCAACAGCATGCGACGCACGTCCGGGTGGACGATGATCGGGTCAGCAGCCTTGTCCGGCGCTTTCGGGCCAGTCAGGGAACGCATCTGCAGACGCTCGCGAGCGTACTTCAGGCCACCCTGGAAACCGATTTCGGCGTGGGCCAGACCCTGCAGGGCGGTACCCAGACGCGCAGTGTTCATGAAGGTGAACATGCAGTTCAGGCCCTTGTTGGCCGGGCCGATCAGGTAGCCGGTGGCACCGTCGAAGTTCATCACGCAGGTGGCGTTGCCGTGGATGCCCATCTTGTGCTCGATCGAACCGCAGGAAACGCTATTGCGCTCACCGGCAGAACCATCGGCGTTCGGCAGGAACTTCGGCACGATGAACAGGGAGATACCCTTGGTGCCCTGCGGGGCGTCGGGCAGGCGGGCCAGCACGATGTGGACAATGTTGCCCGACATGTCGTGCTCACCAGCGGAGATGAAGATCTTGGTGCCGGACACTTTGTAGGAGCCATCAGCCTGCGGCTCGGCCTTGGTGCGCAGCATGCCCAGGTCGGTACCGCAGTGCGGCTCGGTCAGGCACATGGTGCCGGTCCACTCACCGGAGACCAGCTTGGTCAGGTAGGTGTGCTTCTGCTCGTCGGTGCCGTGCTCGGAGATGGTGTTCATGGCGCCATGCGACAGGCCCGGGTACATACCCCAGGACCAGTTGGCTTCGCCAACCATTTCGCTGATGGCCAGACCCAAGGATTCCGGCAGACCCTGGCCGCCGTGCTCGACGTCATGGGCCAGGCTCGGCCAGCCGCCTTCAACGAACTGCTGGTAGGCTTCCTTGAAGCCGGTCGGAGTCTTCACGCCTTCCGGAGTCCAGGTACAGCCCTCGGTGTCACCCACACGGTTCAGCGGAGCGATGACTTGCTCACAGAACTTGGCGCCTTCCTCGAGGATGGCGTTGACCATGTCCGGGGTAGCATCTTGGCAAGCCGGCAGGCTCTGATAGTGCGCTTCGTAGCCGAGCAGTTCGTCGCGAACGAAGCGGATATCACGCAAGGGGGCCTTGTACTCAGGCATAGCGGTAAACCTCTACGGTGGATTCCTTAGTGTTTAGGGTGACCGTCTGGAGCGGTCGTTCGCGGGATTTCTCCCGGCGCCCGGCAGGCACTTACCGGCCCGGCACTCAAACAGGCGTTTGAAACATACGTTTACGCCCTACCCTTGTCAAGCATCCGCCCGTCACTCTTTAGACGGACAGATCGACCACAGGCTCGGGGTTCTGCAACTGGGCAAGACGCAGATACAAATCCAGTCTAGGTGGCTCAGGCAGCCCTTGCTGCGAGGCAGCCGAATCGGTGGCGGTCTTGTCCGCTTTCTCCTCCTCCGCCTCGCGTTCAGCACGCAGGGCGGCGCGCTCCTCGGCGGCAGCGACCTGCTCTTCGCGCTGCTGCTGGGCAAGTTCGACCCTCGCCTCTGCCGCCTGCACACTGGCCTGCGCGGCGACCCGTCGATCCTGCGCCGACGGCTCGGCCGGGGCCAAGGCGGCGCGGATCACCACCTCCATCTTGCGCAGGGTCGCTTCCGGGTCGTTGGGGATCGGGCTGGTGTCGATGCTCACCTCGCCGCCGACGGCATAGCGCCGACCATCGGGGCCCGTCTTGAAACTGTAGGTCGGCGCACCGGCGTAGCTGCCGCCTACCGCGGCATGAGCCTGCTCGTGGGCACGGACTTCGCGGTCGCGGCTGACGAGTTCAGCGATTTCCAGCTGTTCCTGACGCTGCTGCTGGGCTTCACGGGGGGGCGGCTTCTCTCCATCCGGCTGCGCGGATGAGGCGCTGGCAGACTCCTCGCGCAGTGCAGTCGACTCTTCGGATTCGGCCGGCTGACTGGTCGAAAGCGGCTCTTCGCCAGAAGAGGGCAACGAAAGGCTGGACGAAACGGGGCGGGCCGCCTGGGGCAACGGCAAAGGCGCAACATAGAGCGTGGCGCTGCCGATCAGCATGAAACTCCTCCTCGCCCGGCAGGGCGAGCCCTCGGGTTACTCCGCTCAGGCGCGAGTATCGATCAGGGTACCCAGCACTTCGTCGGCAGTCTCCACTACACGTGCGCTGGCCTGTACTTCATTACGCCCCTGGGTGAGCCCCACCAGGCTTTCGGCCAGGTCGACCGAGCCATTGGCCTGGCTTTCGCGACCAGGATTGACCTGTTCCGGTCCCTGGGTCTGATTGGCGGGCGGCGCGGTGACGGCATAGCTGGCGATTTCGCCGGCGGCCTGTTCGACACGACGCTGCCCGGCCTGAATGCCGCTGAGACCTGCGCTGAAGGCGTTACCGGAGATTTCCATACAGATGACTCCCTGACGGGGACAGACTCTTGCCAGCAATTGAAGCAGAAAACGCTCAAAAAATGTACAGCAAAAGCGCAATCACCGACCGCTGGCTTATAACTCAGGCAGTCGAAGGTGAGCGGCGATGGCCGCCGGGCTCGGCGCCTCCAGGTATGGCACCTGGCCCAGGCACGGAGCGTTCAGCCGTTCGGCCAAAGTCGCCAGATTGTCCTGCAGGCGCGAGGTCTGCGGATCGACGATATTGGCCACCCAGCCGGCCAGGCGTAACCCGTCACGGCGAATCGCCTCAGCCGTCAGCACGGCGTGGTTGATGCAGCCCAGACGCACGCCGACCACTAGGATCACCGGCAGGCCGAGGGCGCGGGCCAGGTCGGAGAGACTTTCTTCCCCCGCCAGAGGTACGCGCCAACCACCAGCGCCCTCGACCAGGGTGAAGTCCGCGCCTTTTGCCACGACGTGCCGCACGGCCGGCAGCAGGCCGGCCACATCCAGTTGCATACCCGCTTCACGCGCCGCCAGGTGCGGAGCGATGGCCGGCTCGAACGCAAATGGATTGACCTCGGCATAGGTCAGCGGCAGCGAGCACTCGCCGAGCAGCGCCAGGGCGTCATCATTGCGCAGCCCTTCCGCTGTCTGCACACAGCCAGAGGCCACCGGCTTGGCCGCCGCCGTGCTCAGGCCGGCCTGCCGCGCCGCATGCAGCAACCCGGAGGCGATGGTGGTCTTGCCGATTTCCGTGTCGGTGCCGGTAACGAAATACGCCTGTTTCATGTCCGGATTTCTCCTCGCATCTCCTGGCCCACCAGCTCATCCAACAGCAGGGGGTGGCTGGCGGTAACGAAATGGGCCCGCGTCATTTTCAATATTCCTTGCGCAGGACGCCGTATACCACCTGGTAGGTCGCGGGCAGCCCTGCCGGCTGACGGAAGCGCTCGTAGGCATCGACCAATGCGCGGATGCGGGCACGGCCGGTCAGCCCACCGGGGCGTCCGGGGTTGAGGTTGTGCGCACCAAGCGCCTTCAATTCGTGGGTCAGCACGCGCAGGTCGGGGAAGTGCAGCACCTTGGCCCTGCGCTCCAGGCTCACCCCGTGCAGGCCGCTCTCGGCACACAGTTGCTGATAGTCGGCGAAGCGGCGGAAGCGGTTGACGTGGACGAAGCCGTCCACCGCCTGCCAGCTGTCGCGCAGTTCCTGGAGGGTGCCGACACAGAGACTGCTGAATGCCAGCACGCCACCGGGGCGGAGCACGCGGTGCGCCTCGTCGAGTACGGCCGTGAAGTCGGCGCACCATTGCACCGCCAGGCTGGTGTAGATCAGGTCCAGGCAACCGTCGCGTAGCGGCAGGCTCTCCGCATCACCGGCGACGAAGCGCTGTGCGCCGCCCAGCGGGCGCGCGTGCTGCAGCATGCCTTCGGCCAGATCCAGGGCAATGCCCTCGGCCTGCGGGAAGCGCGTCGCCAGCACACGGCTGAAGTGGCCGGTGCCACAGCCGAGATCGAGCCAGCGCTGCGGCGGCTGCACCGGCAGGCGCGCCAGCAGCTCGATGCCGACATCGCGCTGCAGGGCTGCCACGCTGTCGTAGCTGGCGGCAGCGCGGGAGAAGGAGGCCGCCACCCGGCGCTTGTCCGGCAGACCGTTTTGTTCGTGCCAGTCAGTCATCGCGTGCCTCGCTGATGAAGGCCTCGATGGCCGCCGCCACTTCGTGCGGGCGTTCCAGCGGGAAGGCATGGCTGACGCCTTCGATCAGGCCGACTTCGATATCCGGTTGCAACAGCAGCAACTCGCCGGCGACCTCGGCCGGCACCAGCGCATCGGCGCCGGCCAGCAGGTGCAGTTGCGGCCCGGCGAAGCGCTGGATGGCGCTGCGCCCGTCGAAACTGCCCAGCACTTCCAGACCGGCCAGCAGCACCTCGGGGGCCTGCTGCGGCGCCGCGGTCTGCAGCTGCCGCGCCAGGCTGCGTGCCTCATCGGCGCCCTGGGTACAGAGCAGGGCGAAGCGCTTCAGCGTTGCCTGCGGATGCTCGCGGCAACCGGCGACGAAGGCGTCGAAGGTGGTTTCGTCCATCGCAAATGGCCAGTCTCTGCCCGCGACGAAACAGGGATTGCTGGCCAGGGTCAGCAGGCCGCGACAGCGCTCGCCGCGCAGCGCGGCCAGTTCACTGGCAAGCATGCCGCCCAGCGACCAGCCGCCGAGCCAGGTGTCGGCGGGCAGGCGTTCGTCCAGCTCCAGCAGCCAGTCACGGGGCTCGCCACTGAGCAACTCAGGCAGCGGCTCGATCTCCACCTTGAGCGCCGGATCAAGACCGCGCAGGGCTTCAGCCAGCACCTCCAGCGGCAGGCTGCCGAGCCCCCAGCCGGGCAACAGAATCAGTCGGTCACGCATCACCATTCACCTGCGGCCAGCATTCGGCCAACGCTTCGAGGAGCTGTTCGAGCTGTGCCTCGGTATGGCTCGCGGAGAACGTCACGCGCAAGCGCGCACTGCCGGCCGGCACGGTTGGCGGGCGGATGGCGCCGACCAGCAAGCCGCGGTCTTTCAGCAGCGCCGAGAGTTTCAACGCGCGCTCACTGTCGCCGACCAGGATCGGCTGGATCGGCGTCGGGCTGTCCATCAGGCGCAGGCCGATCTCTGCGGCGCCGGCGCGAAAGCGCGTGATCAGCCGGTTCAGATGCTCGCGGCGCCACCCCTCTGCACGCAGCAGCTCCAGGCTCTTCAGCGTGGCGCAGGCCACCGCCGGCGGCTGGCTGGTGGTGTAGATGTACGGGCGGGCGAACTGGATCAGGGTTTCGATCAGCTCTTCGCTGCCGGCGACGAAGGCTCCGGCCGTGCCGAACGCCTTGCCCAGGGTGCCGACCAGTACCTGTACATCCTCGAGTCCCAGGCCAAAATGCTCGACGATGCCGCCACCCGTGGCGCCCAGCGGGCCGAAGCCATGGGCGTCATCCACCATCACCCAGGCGTCTTTGCTGCGCGCTTCGGCACAGAGTGCCGGCAGGTCGGCCAGGTCGCCGTCCATGCTGAACACGCCGTCGGTGACCACCAGGGCATTGCCCGTGGCTTTCTCCAAACGGCTGGCCAGACTGACTGCATCGTTGTGCAGATAGCGCGAGAAACGCGCACCGGACAGTAGCCCGGCATCCAGCAGCGAGGCGTGGTTGAGGCGATCCTCAAGCACGCTGTCGCCCTGACCTACCAGCGCGGTGACGGCAGCCAGATTGGCCATGTAGCCGGTGGAGAACAACAGCGCGCGCGGGCGGCCGGTGAACTCGGCCAGCGCCTCTTCCAGTTCGTGGTGCGGCGTGCTGTGACCGATCACCAGGTGCGAGGCGCCGCCGCCGACCCCCCATTTCTCCGCGCCCTGCTGCAGGGCACGGATCACCTCGGGGTGATTGGCCAGGCCCAGGTAGTCGTTGGAACAGAAGGCCAGCAGCTCGCGGCCGTCGACCCGCACCCGTGGCGCTTGCGGGCCTTCCAGCGACGGGCGCTGGCGATACAGGTGGGCGGCGCGGCGTTCGGCCAGGCGCGAGGCAAGATCGAAAGACATGAACAACCTTGATGGCTGCAGGAACAACGTCAGCCGCGAGTGCCGAAAAGCATCGCGGCTGAAGCCGCTCCCACAAGCAGGGAGTGTGGAACGTCAGACCGCGGCGTCGTAGAACAGCTTGGCATCACGCTGCTCGACCAGCGCCTGCTCGATGGCAGCCTGGTGCACTTCGTCGGCGTGCTCCTCGCGCTCCTCCGGCTTGATGCCGAGGCGCTTGAACAGGGCCATGTCCTTGTCCGCCTGCGGGTTGGCGGTGGTCAGCAACTTCTCGCCGTAGAAGATCGAATTGGCACCGGCCATGAAGGCCAGGGCCTGCATCTGCTCGTTCATCTGCTCGCGACCGGCGGACAGGCGCACATGCGACTTCGGCATCATGATCCGCGCCACGGCCAGGGTACGGATGAAGTCGAACGGATCGACGTCCTTCTCCTCGGCCAGCGGCGTGCCCTTCACTTTCACCAGCATGTTGATCGGCACCGACTCCGGATGCTCCGGCAGGTTGGCCAGCTGGATCAGCAGGCCAGCGCGGTCGTCCACCGACTCGCCCATGCCGAGGATGCCGCCGGAGCAGATCTTCATTCCCGCCTCGCGCACGTAGGCCAGGGTCTGCAGGCGTTCGCTGTAGGTGCGGGTGGTGATGATGTTGCCGTAGAACTCCGGCGAGGTATCGAGGTTGTGGTTGTAGTAGTCCAGGCCCGCTTCGGCGAGCGCCTTGGTCTGCTCCTGATCGAGCTTGCCCAGGGTCATGCAGGTTTCCAGGCCGAGCTTCTTCACGCCTTTGACCATTTCCAGCACATAGGGCATGTCCTTGGCCGACGGGTGCTTCCACGCCGCGCCCATGCAGAAGCGCGTGGAGCCGATGGCCTTGGCCTCTTCGGCGGCCTTGAGCACCTTCTGCACTTCCATCAGCTTTTCTTTGTCGAGGCCGGTGTTGTAGTGACCGGACTGCGGGCAGTACTTGCAGTCTTCCGGGCAGGCGCCGGTCTTGATCGACAGCAGGGTCGAGACTTGCACGCGATTGGGATCAAAATGCGCGCGGTGCACGGTCTGGGCCTGGAACAGCAGGTCATTGAAAGGCTGCTCGAACAGCGCCCTGACCTCGGCGAGAGACCAATCGTGACGGGTAACGGAAGCGGTACTGGCGCTCATGGGGTAATCCTTGTTCTAGGCTGTGCAACACGGCTGAGGCATCGTCAAGGGAAGGACCATGCGCTGTCAACCACGCGAAGATAAAGCAGTTTACATCTGGACAAAAAACAAACAGCGGTGCCTGATCTGCGACGAGCAGACCGACACCACCGAGCCGCTGTGCAGCGCCTGCGAGGCCGAGCTGCCCTGGCTGGCCGAGCATTGCCAGGTCTGCGCCTTGCCGCTGCCTGGCGCGGGCTTGCTGTGTGGGCAATGTCAGAAACGCCCACCCGGTTTTTCCCGGGTCGAAGCACCGTGGCGCTATGCCTTTCCGGTGGACAGCCTGATCACCCGCTTCAAGCATCAGCAGCAGTGGCCGATGGGACGCCTGCTGGCAGCCTTGTTGTCACATCATCTGCAACATGCCTTCGCCGAAGGCCTGCCCCGTCCCGACCTGCTGCTACCGGTGCCGCTTGGGCGCAAGCGCCTGCGCCAGCGCGGTTTCAACCAGGCCGGCATGCTCGCCAGCTGGCTCGCCGAGAGCCTGCAGCTGAACATGCAGCCGCACTGGCTACAACGCCCGCAGGAAGGCGCGCACCAGCAGGAGCTCGACGCCGCCGCACGCAAACGCAATCTGCGCCAGGCCTTCGCCCTGCACCCGCAGGCTCAGGTCACCGGGCGGCACCTCGCCCTGGTGGATGACGTGCTGACCACTGGCGCCACCGCCGATACCCTGGCTCGTCTGCTGACCAAGGCCGGCGCCACGCGGGTAGACGTCTACTGCCTGGCCCGAACCCCTAAACCTGGCGATTGAGGGCTACACTGGGCGCCCCGACTGGAGCCGCTCATGAATCATCCCTTCGCCACCCTCACCCCCGACCTGGTCCTCGACGCCGTGGAGAGCCTCGGCTACCTCAGCGACGCCCGCGTGCTGGCGCTGAACAGCTACGAGAACCGCGTCTATCAGGTGGGCATCGAAGGCGAGCAGCCACTGATCGCCAAGTTCTACCGTCCGCAGCGCTGGAGCGACGCGGCGATTCGCGAGGAACATGCCTTCAGCCAGGAGCTGGCCGACTGCGAAGTACCGGTGGTGGCGCCACTGCAACGCGATGGTGAGAGCCTGTTCGAGCACGCCAGCTTTCGCTTTGCCCTGTTCCCCCGCCGCGGCGGCCGCGCGCCGGAACCGGGCAACCTGGACCAGCTGTACCGCCTGGGCCAGCTACTCGGGCGTCTGCATGGCGTGGGCGCCAGCCGCCCCTTCGAGCATCGCGAAACGCTGGCGGTGGACAACTTCGGTCATGCCTCGCTGGCGACGCTACTGGAGGGCGACTACGTTCCCCGCAGCCTGCTGCCGGCCTACGAGTCGGTGGCGCGCGATCTGCTGGGGCGCCTGGACGAGCTGTTTGCCCGCGTGCGCTACACACCGATCCGCCTGCACGGCGACTGCCACCCCGGCAACCTGCTGCACCGCGACGACGCCTTCCATATCGTCGACCTCGACGACTGCCGCATGGGCCCGGCCGTGCAGGACCTATGGATGATGCTCGCCGGTGAGCGCCAGGAGCGCCTGGGCCAGCTGTCCGAGCTGATGGACGGCTACCAGGAGTTCCACGACTTCGACAGCCGCGAACTGGCCTTGATCGAAGGCCTGCGCGCCCTGCGCCTGATGCACCACAGCGCCTGGATCGCCCGCCGCTGGGACGACCCGGCCTTCCCGCTGGCCTTCCCCTGGTTCGCCAACGAACGCTACTGGGGCGACCAGATCCTCGCGCTGCGCGAGCAGCTGGCGGCGCTGGACGAGGAGCCGTTGCGGTTGTTCTGAAGCCCTTTTGTTTAAGCGAGCGCGATAACACGGCAGTAGCGAAGCGGCGCGCCGATCAAAGACAGGCACTGCAGGGTTGTTCACTCTTGATCGCGGCTAAAGCCGCTCCTACAAAAGCCAACACATGGTCCTGTGGGAGCGGCTTTAGCCGCGACGGGTTAAGCACTGATACAAAGCCCCCCTTAAAGACCATCAGCCCCCTGTAAAACCTTCCTTACGGCCATTGCACGCGCCCTTCTCCGAACAAAGCTGATCACACAGACAAACTCCCTGGGCCGGCACTAGAATCAGCTGACTTTGTTAGCTGCCTAACCACCAAGGACCGTCATGGCCACCGCCCTCCCCACTCGGGGCTACATCCTCGGCATTGCCGCCTACATCATCTGGGGCCTGTTCCCGCTCTACTTCAAAGCCATCCAGGCGGTGCCGCCACTGGAAATCGTGGTGCACCGGGCGCTGTGGTCGGCGCTGTTCGGCATGATTTTGCTACAACTGTGGAAGCACCCCGGCTGGTGGCGCGAACTGCGCGACAATCCCAAACGCCTGGCGGTGCTCACCGGCAGCGGCCTGCTGATCGCCAGCAACTGGCTGGTGTATGTCTGGGCGGTGAACAACGGGCGCATGCTGGAGGCCAGCCTGGGCTACTACATCAACCCGCTGATCAACGTGCTGCTCGGCATGCTGCTGCTCGGCGAGCGCCTGCGCCGCCTGCAGTGGGTCGCGGTCGGTCTGGCCGCTGTCGGCGTGCTGCAGCAGCTGTGGCAGGTCGGCAGCCTTCCGTGGGTATCGCTGGTACTGGCACTGACCTTCGGTTTCTACGGGCTGATCCGCAAGCAGGCACCGGTCGCTGCGTTGCCCGGGCTGGTGGTGGAAACCTGGCTGCTGCTGCCGGTGGCGATCGGCTGGCTGCTCCTGCATCCGGCAGCGGTCAGCGCCCAACCCGATTTCTGGAGCAGCAGCGAGGCGCTCTGGCTGATCGCCGCCGGGCCGATCACCCTGGTGCCGCTGCTGTGCTTCAACGCCGCCGCGCGCCACCTGCCCTACACCACACTGGGTTTCCTGCAGTACATCGCCCCGACCCTGGTGCTGTTGCAGGCGGTGCTGCTGTTCGGTGAGACACTGGAGTCGAGCAAGCTGCTGTCCTTCGTCTGCATCTGGGCGGCGCTGTTTATCTACAGCCTGGATATCTGGCTGGGCATGCGCCGCCGCGGGCAGACCGCCTAGAAAACGAACAGTTCCGACAAAACCGCGCCGCTTCTGGCCTGGCGCGGTTGTTCCCAAGCTTTTCCACAGGCCGATCCCCAGGCTCTGTGCACAAGCCAGGCGGCGCTGGCCAGTTTCTGCTCAGACGGCGCCAGGCGCCGCCCTGCGCGGCCTGCAGCCAGACGCCCCCATCTTATGCACAGGGCTATCCCGGGAAACCGGGGATAGTCGGCAACGACAGGGGCGCTGGCGCCATCCACCGCTCAGCCGCCCCGCAAGCGTTGAACAAATACTGCGCAAAACCGGCGAAGCCTAGGCATATCAGGCTCTCAACGGTGCATACCGGCCTTACCCACAGAGTCATCCACGCCCTCTGTGCGCAAGCTCGGCGACCTGTCGATTTTCTGCACGAAACCGCGCAGCCCGCGCTGCTGCTGGGCTGGGGCCGCTATCCCCCAGCTCTCCCACAGCTTCATCCACAGCTTTCGGGGATATCCTGCTGCCGCCCAACACTGGACGAAATACGCGCAACGGCCGGCGGGAGCCGCCACGCCTGGCCTGGCGCCATCCATCCCCGCACTATCCACAGAGCCATCCCCGGCGTTTGTGCACAAGCCACTGACGATGCGGCTTTTTTGATCAGGCAATAGAAAGCCCCGGGGCACTAGGCAGTGCGCCGGGGCTCCCCAGACTATCCACAGCTTCACCCCCACAAATCGGGGATAGTTGTGGTCAATCCTCGCTGCGCAGGTTCAGCTCTACCATCAGGTCATCGGCCAGGGTCTCCAGGCGCTCGCGCAGCTGATCCAGCGACAGGGTCAGCGGCACCGCCAGCAGCGCTTCGGCATGGAACAGCAGTTCACTGCTCATCGGCGCCGGCGCGACTTCGGTATTCAGACGCTCCAGATTGACGCCGTTCTCGGCCAGCAGCCGAGTGATATCGCGCACGATGCCGGGGCGGTCATTGCCCACCAGGTCGAGCAGGATCGGCTTCCACTCGCTGGCCGGCTCCACCCCACTTTCGGCCACCAGCACGCGAATGCCCTGGCTGTTCAGGCCCTGCAGACCGGCCGTCAGCTCATCGCGGCTCTCGCTCGGCACGGCCACCCGCAGGATGCCGGCGAACTGCCCGGCCATGCGCGACATGCGGCTTTCCAGCCAGTTGCCGCCATGCGCGGCGATGCATTGAGCGATGCGTTCGACCAGGCCCGGCTGATCCGGGGCGATAACGGTGAGAACCAGATGATCCACGGGTAACTCCTTGCGGCAGTTCGAAATAAGGTGCGCTCGGCAGCGAATCAGAGCGCGAGCCAGTAGGTATAGAACACCTCATCGCGCACATAGCCAAGCTTTTCGTAGAGCGCCTGGCCGGCGAAATTATCCTTGGCCGTCTCCAGCTGCAGGCCACAGGCCCCCGTAGCCTCGGCATGGACGCGGGCGCTGTCCATCAGCGCCTCGGCCAACCCCTGACGGCGCGCCGCTGGCGCAACGAACAGATCGCTGAGCAACCAGGCCGGTGACAACTGCAGCGACGCGAAGAACGGATAGAGCTGGACGAAGCCCTGCGCACGGCCCTGGCCATCACGAGCCAGGTACACCACCGACTCGCCCCGCTCCAGGCGCTGCGCGAGGAAACGGAGCACCTCGGCCTCGTCATGCTCACGCTGATAAAACGTCAGATAGCCACAGAACAGCGGGACGAGGGCGTCAAGATCGGCAACTGCAGCACGGTTTATCGACATGTCGAATCTCCAGAAAACCACAGCATAGCGGGTGCGACGCGGCGTCACTGCAACGCAGCCAGATAAATTGTGTACCGTTTATAGATTTACCTAGAACAATTATTGAAATATTTGAGAACATATATGGCGCTACGTGACTAATATGCGCCTTTCGGTCTATCCGCGACGCAACTCCACTGATTTTTCCAGAAGCTTCATGTAGTATTCCGCGGCTCGAACTACATGGCGTCCCGCCTGGTTTTTGAGCTGGTCCTGAGCAGAGTGAGGCAAGCAATGACTGAACGCGTTCAAGTTGGTGGTCTGCAGGTCGCCAAAGCCCTTTACGACTTCATTAACAATGAAGCCATCCCCGGTACCGGCATCGCTGCCGACACGTTCTGGGCTGGCGCCGAAGCCGTGATCAACGATCTGGCCCCGAAGAACCGTGCCCTGCTGGCCAAACGTGATGAGCTGCAGGCCCAGATCGATGCCTGGCACCAGGCGCGCAAAGGCCAGGCGCATGACGCCGCTGCTTACAAGGCCTTCCTCCAGGAAATCGGCTACCTGCTGCCGGAGCCGGCCGACTTCCAGGCCACCACGCAGAATGTCGACGAAGAAATCGCCCGCCTGGCCGGCCCGCAGCTGGTCGTGCCGGTGATGAACGCACGCTTCGCCCTGAACGCCTCCAACGCCCGCTGGGGCTCGCTGTACGACGCGCTGTACGGCACCGACGTGATCAGCGAAGAAGGCGGCGCCGAGAAGGGCAAGGGCTACAACAAGGTCCGTGGCGACAAGGTCATCGCCTTCGCCCGCGCCTTCCTCGACGAAGCCGCGCCGCTGGCCGCCGGCTCCCACGTCGACTCCACCGCCTACAAGATCGTCGACGGCCGCTTGGTCGTCAGCCTCAAGGGCGGCAGCAACACCGGCCTGCGCGACGATGCGCAGCTGATCGGCTTCCAGGGCGAAGCCGCTGCACCGGTTGCCGTGCTACTCAAGCACAACGGCCTGCACTTCGAGATCCAGATCGACGCCAACAGCCCGATCGGCCAGACCGATGCCGCCGGCGTCAAGGACGTGCTGATGGAAGCCGCCCTGACCACCATCATGGACTGCGAAGACTCCGTGGCCGCCGTCGATGCCGACGACAAGGTCGTGGTCTACCGCAACTGGCTGGGCCTGATGAAGGGCGATCTGGCTGAAGAAGTCAGCAAGGGCGGCCAGACCTTCACCCGCACCATGAACCCGGACCGCGTCTACACCCAGGTCGACGGCTCCGAGCTGACCCTGCACGGCCGCAGCCTGCTGTTCGTGCGTAACGTCGGCCACCTGATGACCAACCCGGCCATCCTCGACGCCGCCGGCAACGAAGTTCCGGAAGGCATCCAGGACGGCCTGTTCACCAGCCTGATCGCCATCCACAACCTGAATGGCAACACCAGCCGCAAGAACACTCGCACCGGCTCCGTGTACATCGTGAAGCCGAAGATGCACGGCCCGGAAGAAGTCGCCTTCGCCGGCGAAATCTTCAGCCGCGTCGAAGACGTCCTCGGCCTGCCGCGCAACACCCTGAAAGTCGGCATCATGGACGAAGAGCGCCGCACCACCGTCAACCTCAAGGCGTGCATCAAGGCCGCCAGCGAGCGCGTGGTGTTCATCAACACCGGCTTCCTCGACCGTACCGGTGACGAAATCCACACCTCCATGGAAGCCGGCGCCGTGGTGCGCAAGGCCGCCATGAAGTCCGAGAAGTGGATCGGTGCCTACGAGAACAACAACGTCGACATCGGCCTGGCCACCGGCCTGCAAGGCCGCGCGCAGATCGGCAAGGGCATGTGGGCCATGCCTGACCTGATGGCTGCGATGGTCGAGCAGAAAGTCGCTCACCCGCTGTCCGGCGCCAACACCGCCTGGGTCCCGTCGCCGACCGCCGCCACCCTGCACGCCCTGCACTACCACAAGGTTGACGTGTTCGCCCGTCAGGCCGAACTGGCCAAGCGCACCCCGGCCTCGGTGGACGACATCCTGACCATCCCGCTGGCGCCGAACACCAACTGGACGCCTGAGGAAATCCAGAACGAACTGGACAACAACTCGCAGGGCATCCTCGGTTACGTGGTGCGCTGGATCGACCAGGGCGTCGGCTGCTCCAAGGTGCCGGACATCAACGACGTCGGCCTGATGGAAGACCGCGCCACCCTGCGTATCTCCAGCCAGCTGCTGGCCAACTGGCTGCGCCACGGCGTGGTCACCGAGGAGCAGGTAGTCGAGAGCCTCAAGCGCATGGCCCCGGTCGTGGATCGCCAGAACGCCAATGACCCGCTGTACCGCCCGCTGGCGCCGAACTTCGACAGCAACATCGCCTTCCAGGCCGCCCTGGAACTGGTAGTCGAAGGCACCAAGCAGCCGAACGGCTACACCGAGCCGGTCCTGCACCGCCGCCGCCGCGAGTTCAAGGCCGCCAACGGCCTCTAACGCGTCGCTGCAGTGAAAAAAACCGCCCTTGAGGGCGGTTTTTTATTGCCCGGCGGATGCCGACGGGCTGGGTAGTGCAGCGAAGCCCAACATACGCCCCCAGCCCCACCTGCAGGCCAGGAGGGCCGGCGACCTACTCTGCCGGCTGCTCCGGAGGGCTGACCAGCTCGACCACCTTGCTGCGCGACAGCCAGCCGACGAACTCGCCGTCATCACCGGTCACCGCCAGCGGCTGGCGAGCCTGGAGCATCTGCGCCAGCACGCTGTCCAGGCCGGTGTCGGCGGGCACCGAGGCCACTTCGTCGAGGAAACCGGCAATCGAGCGTGCGTTCTCGGCCAGGGCCCGCTGCGCCGCGCTCACGGTGAGCACCCCGCGCAGAGCCTTGCCATCCAGCACCGGCGCGTAATCCAGCCCCAGCTGCTGCAGACGCTGCAACGCCGCGGCCGGCTCGGTACGGGTGGTCAGGGTCAACTTGCCCGCGCGCGTGGCATGGGACACGGTGAGCACCTTGCCGCGGTTGACGTCCTGCAGGAAGGCCTGCACGTAGTCGTTGGCCGGGTGCAGCAGGATGTCCTCGGGCGTCCCTTCCTGCACCAGCGCGCCGTCCTTGAGGATGGCGATGCGGTTGCCCAGGCGCAGGGCTTCGTCGAGGTCGTGGGTAATGAACACGATGGTCTTGTTCAGCTTGGCCTGCAGCTCCAGCAACTGGTCCTGCATCTCGCGGCGGATCAGCGGGTCGAGCGCGGAGAAGGCCTCGTCCATCAGCAGAATCTCGGCATCGGTGGCCAGCGCGCGGGCCAGGCCGACGCGCTGCTGCATGCCGCCGGACAGCTGGTGCGGGAACTGCTGTTCGAAGCCGGCCAGGCCGACCTGCTCCAGCCAGTGGCGCGCCTTGGCTTCGCGCTCGGCGCGGGCCACGCCCTGGATCTTCAGGCCGTAGGCGGCGTTGTCCAGCACGCTGTGGTGCGGCAACAGGCCGAAGCGCTGGAACACCATGCTCATGGTGCGCTGACGGAAGCGTTCCAGCTCGCGCGGCGCCAGCTTCATCACGTCCTGACCATCGACCAGGATCTCGCCGGCGGTCGGCTCGATCAGGCGGTTGAAGTGGCGGATCAGGGTCGACTTGCCGGAACCGGAAAGGCCCATGATCACATAGATGCTGCCGGCCTCGATGCTCAGGCTGATATCGCGCAGGCCAAGCACGTGCTTGCCCTCGGCCAGCATCTGCTCCTTGCTCATGCCGGCGCGGGCCTTGTCCAGCCAGGCCTCGGGCTGCTTGCCGAACAGCTTGTAGATGCCACGGACTTCGATCTTGCTCATGGGCGCTCTCCACTCTGACGCTTGCCGTAGGCCTGGGTGATGCGGTCGAAGATGATCGCCAGGGCGACGATGGCAATACCGGCCAGCAGGCCACGGCCGACCTCCAGGCGGTTGATGCCCAGCAGCACCTCCTGGCCGAGGCCACGGGCGCCGATCATCGAGGCGATCACTACCATCGACAGGGCCATCATGGTGGTCTGGTTGATGCCGGCCATGATGTTCGGCAGGGCCAGTGGCAGCTGCACGCCGAACAGTTGCTGGCGGGCATTGGCACCGAAAGCGCGCGAGGCTTCCAGCACTTCGGCATCGACCAGGCGGATGCCCAGGTCGGTGAGGCGGATCAGCGGCGGTACGGCGTAGATCACCGTGGCGATGATCGCCGGGATCTTGCCCAGGCCGAACAGCATCACCACCGGAATCAGGTAGACGAAGCCGGGCATGGTCTGCATGACGTCGAGTACCGGCAGCATCAGTTTACGCAGCCAGTCCGAGCGCGACATCAGGATGCCGGTGGGAATACCGATCACCACCGACAGACCGGTGGCCATGATCATCAGGGCCAGGGTCTGCATGCCTCGATCCCACAGGCCGAGCAGCCCGACCACGCAGAGCAGCGCGGCCATCGCCACGGCCAGACCGATGCGCCGGCTGGCCAGCCAGGCCAGACCGGCGACGGCCAGCACCACCAGCCACCAGGGGGCGCCACGCAACAGCTGCTCAAGCCACACCAGCAGATGCAGGAAAGGCGCGGACAGACGTTCCAGGCTGTCTGCGTACTGGGTCACCAGCTGCTCGACGAACTGGTCGATGGCCTGGCGCATGTCCCGCGCGGGGAGCAATTCAGGAAAGGAATTCGACATAGGATTTCTCTAGCAGGAAGGGCAACAGGCGCCAGCCTTAGGCTGGCGCCTGTTCAGCAGCTCAGAGAGCCTGTTTGACGCGCTCGGCCACATCCTCTGGCAGCCACTGGCTCCAGGACTGCGGGTATTCGCGCAGGTACTGGCGCGCCGTCTCGTCGCTTTCGGCACCTTCGGCATTGGCCCAGGCCAGCACCTTGTTCAGCTCGTCCGGCGCCACATTGACCTTGGCGAAGAACGCGGCAAGCTTCGGCGCCTGCTGGCTGAACTCGCTGTTAAGCGCGGTCAGCACCGGGTTCTGCGGGTAGGCGCTGGGCTTGGGATCGGCGCAGTCGGCCGAAGTGTTGCACTGGTGCGCGGCCTCGTCGTAGGGCGGCATGTCCAGCTTGACCAGGTCCAGCTCACCCACCAGCGGGGTCGGCACCCAGTAGTAGAAGACGATGTCGCGCTTGCGCTTGTAGGCCGAGGTGATGGCCGCACGCTGCGCTGCGGCGGTGCCCGGCGAGTAGTAGGTGAAGCTCTCGCCCAGCTCGAAGGCCTTGAACAGGTTGCGCGCGGTGGCATCGCAGCCCCAGCCGGCCGGGCAACCATAGAAGCGGCCTTTGCCCGGCTCTTCCGGGTCGGCGAACTTGTCCTTGAACTTGGGCAGGTCACTGGCCGCCTTCAACTCGGGGAAACGCTCGGCGGTGTAGCGCGGAACGTACCAGGCTTCCTCGCCCTGATAGGCCTCACCGGCCGTTTTTACCTTGCCGGTCTTCAGGGCTTTTTCCCACGGCTCACGCAGGCTGTTGCTCCAGACTTCAGACATTACGTCGACATCGCCGCGCTGCAGGCCGGCGAGGATGGCCACCGACTCGCCGGCCTGGACCTGGGTCTTGCAGCCGTAGCCGTTCTCCAGAATGAAGCGCTCGATATCGACCATGACCAGGTTCGAATCCCAGCTCATGCCGCCGAAATTGATGGCGCGATCGACTTCACACGCATCGGCGGCAAAGGCGCCGAAAGAGGAAGTGCCGAGGGCCAGGGCCAGACAGCCGGCCAGCTTGGTAGAGAGTTTCATATTGTTCTCCAGTTGCAGTGCTCAAGACGAGGCAGAGGAACCGCCGAAGCGGAAGTGGACAGTGCAGACAGGGCCGCACAGAAAGCAGGACGCCAAAGCGGGAGCGTCCGAAAACGAGATGTGAGGAGGCTTTTGGAAAAGCTGAACATTCATACAGGATAACGAAAAATAGTTTCAACAGAAACCTTTTATTGACAAGCACCATCCTGCAACGCTCATGAATCGAGCCAAAAATACGCAAAAAAACAGGAAATATCATTCAAATGAAAGCTGTGCAGCAGCACCAGTAACAACAAGGCCTGCGAGCTGACAGACGCAGCGACTGTGTGGATAGAGCACGTGCTGTTCACCCTGCCCTGATTCCGGGCGGAGGTAGAAAAGGCCAGCGGGGCAACCCGCTGGCCTTTTTTCATGACCGCTGCATTTCCTCGACCAGCAGCGCCAGCAGCTCGGCCGCGGGCAGCTCGCGCACCAGCGGCGCCCCCTGGCCAGCCCACTGCGCTGCGAAATCGTGGCAGCCCTGGGCACTGGCCACGGCGTGCAGCGCCTTGGCCGCGTCGTAGGCGATGGGATAGTCCGGCAGCCGTGCGCCAGCATCACCATACAGGCGATTGACCAGCCCACGCGCCGGGCGGCCGGAGATATTGGCGGTGATCGCCGTGTCGTGGGCCCGTTCGCTCTTCAGTGCCTCGCGGTAGGCGGCATTGGCCGAGGACTCCGGGCACAGCACGAAGGCCGTGCCCATCTGCACCCCGGCCGCGCCCAGGGCCAGCGCGGCCTTGATGCCGGCACCGTCCATGATGCCGCCGGCGGCGATGATCGGCAGGCGACACTGCCGCACCAGCACCCGCACCAACGCCAGGGTGCCGATGGCGGCGTCGCCAGCGGCCGGCTCGAACACGCCCCGATGGCCGCCGGCCTCGACGCCCTGCGCTACCAGCGCATCGACGCCCACTGCTTCGGCCAGGCGCGCCTCGGCCGAACGGGTGACACAGGCCAGCAGGCGAATACCGGCTGCCTTGAGCGCATCGACCCAGTCCTGCGGCGGCAGGCCGAAATGGAAGCTGACCACCGCCGGGCGCTGCTCCAGCAGCAGGTCGAGCATCACCGGGTCGGCGAGAAAGCTCCGGTAGGCCTCGCGCAGTTGCTGCGGCGGCTCGGCGCCGAACTCGGCAAACAGTGGGCGCAGGCACTGCAGCCACTGCGACTCGCGCTGCGCATCGGCGCACGCCGGACGGTGGCAAAACAGGTTGATATTGAATGGCTTGTCAGTCAGCGCGCGGGTCTGCTCGATCAGTTCACGAGCTTGCGCCGGGCTGCTGGAACCGATGCCCAGCGAACCCAGGCCACCGGCATTGGAGACCGCCGCGGCCAATTCCGGCGTCGACACACCGACCATGGGCGCCTGGATGATGGGGTGGCGAATGCCGAGCAGCTCGGCGATGGCGTGGGACATGGAAACCTCCGTGCATGACCTGAGCAGGCATTATCCGCCCATAACCTGCTGCGACCTAGGTCCTATGGCGTAGATCGCCAGCCCGACTAACATGGGGCAGAACTGATCAGCGGACAGCGCCCATGGCGATCCAAGACGCAGGCAAGACGGCAGTGATGCAGAACATCCACGGCACCATGGAGTTCCTGCGCAAATACCCGCCGTTCAATCAGATGGAAAGTGCCCAGCTGGCGTTTCTGGTAGAGAACTGCCAACTGCGTTTCTATGCCGCTGGCGAGACCATCATCGCCCCGCAAGACGGCGTGGTGCAGCACTTCTATATCGTCAAGCAGGGCCTGGTGGTCGGCGAGCGCCCGCACAGCGCCAAGGGCGGCAACGAGACCACCTTCGAGATCGCCAGCGGCGAGTGCTTCCCGCTGGCCGCGCTGCTCGGCGAACGTGCCACCCGCACCGCGCACCTCGCGGGCGAAGACACCTTCTGCCTGCTGCTGGGCAAGGCCGCTTTCGTCCGCCTGTTCGCCCAGTGCACGGTGTTCCGCGACTTCGCCCTGCGTGGCGTGTCCAGCCTGCTCGACCAGGTCAACCAGCAGGTGCAGCTGCGCGCGGCCGAGAACCTCGGCGCCCAGTACTCACTGGACACCAGCCTGCGCGAACTGGCCATGCAGCAACCGGTCGCCTGCCCACCGGACACCTCGTTGCGCGACGCCGTGCGGCAGATGCACGAGCAGCATGTCGGCAGCATCGTCATCGTCGATGAGGCGCAACGCCCGCTGGGCATCTTTACCCTGCGCGATCTGCGCCGGGTGGTGGCCGCCGGGGACTCGCTGGAGCAGCCGATCAGTGCGCTGATGACCCAGCATCCGTTCCACCTGCCCCCCCAGGCCACGGCCTTCGACGCGGCTCTGGCGATGACCGAGCGACATATCGCCCACATCTGCCTGGTGGAGGACGAGCACCTGGTCGGCGTGGTCTCCGAACGCGACCTGTTCTCCCTGCAACGCGTCGACCTGGTGCACCTGGCACGCACCATCCGCCAGGCGCCGCGTATCGACACCCTGGTGGCGCTGCGCGGCGACATCCGCCTGCTGGTGCAACGCATGCTCGCCCACGGCGCCAGCTCGACACAGATCACCCAGCTGATCACCCTGCTCAACGACCACACCGTGAGCCGAGTGATCGAGCTGGTACTGGAGGAGCTCGGCGACCCCGGCGTGCCCTTTACCTGGCTGGTCTTCGGCAGCGAAGGCCGCCGCGAGCAGACCCTGCACACCGACCAGGACAACGGCATTCTGTTCGAAGCCGACGGCGCCGCCGAGGCCGAGCGCATCCGCCAGCTGCTGCTGCCACGCGCACGGCGCATCAACCAGTTGCTGGCCGACTGCGGCTTCACCCTGTGCCAGGGCAACATCATGGCCGGCAACCCCGAGCTGTGCCTGTCGCGCCAGGAGTGGGCACGGCGCTTCGCCAGCTTCGTACGCGAGGCCACGCCGGAAAACCTGCTGGGCTCGAGCATCTACTTCGACCTGCGCGTGGTCTGGGGCCCCGAGGAGGGTTGCACGCAGCTGCGCCGGCAACTGTTCGCCGACATCGCCGGTAACGGCATCTTCCAGCGCATGCTGGCCGCCAACGCCCTGAGCCATCGCCCGCCCCTGGGGCGCTTCCGCGATTTCGTGGTGGCGCGCAAGGGTGTCGAGAAGGACACCCTGGACCTGAAGAAGGAAGGCCTGACGCCCTTCGTCGACGGCGCCCGCCTGCTGGCCCTGGCCCACGGCGTGGACGAGTGCAACACCCAGCGTCGCTTCGCCGAACTGGTACGCCGCGAAGTGATCGAACCCCAGGACGGCGCGGCCTACGAAGAGGCCTACCACTTCATCCAGCAGACCCGCCTGCAACTGCACCAGCATCAGGCGGCGCAGGGCCTGGAGTTCTCCAACCGCCTCGATCCGGACAGCCTCAACCACCTGGACCGGCGCATCCTGCGCGAGTCCTTCCGCCAGGCCCAGCGCCTGCAGGCCAGCCTGGCGCTGAGGTATCCGTTATGACAACACCTTCTCTCTCCGTGGGAGCGGCTTTAGCCGCGATAAAACCAGGCAACTCTAATGCGGCTATTGCCCCAATCGCGGCTAAAGCGGCGTGCCGCCCAGCCGCTCCCACAGGATATGCCGCCCAATGAAACGCGTCCTCGACTGGCTCAGGCCCACCTACGATCCGCGCTGCGACGGGCTGACGGCGCCGCGCCCGCTGGATGACCGCCCGCTGAGCGCGCAGCGCCTGGTGGTCGTGGATCTGGAAACCAGCGGCCTCAACCTGCAGCGCGACCACCTGCTGGCCATCGGTGCAGTGGTGATCGAGCATGGCGCCATCGACTTCTCCCAACAGTTCGAATGCACCCTGTGCCAGCCCAATCACAAGGCCAGCGCCAGCACCCTGATCCACGGCATCGCGCCCAGCACCATCGCCGCCGGCCGCGAGCCGACCGAAGCCCTACTCGAATTCATGGACTTCGTCGGCGACAGCCCGCTACTGGCCTTCCATGCGCCCTTCGACCAGCACATGCTGCAGCGGGCACTGAAACGCCAGCTCGGCTATCGCCTGCAACACCCCTTTATCGATGTCGCCGACCTGGCACCTCTGCTCTGCCCCAGAGGGCCGCAGCGCCGTGTCGGGCTGGATGACTGGCTGGACTACTTCAAACTGCAGGCCGCCGAACGCCACAACGCCAGCGCCGATGCCCTGGCCACCGCCGAGCTGACACTGATCCTGTTCAGCCAGGCACGCCGCCAGGGCCTCGATAGCCTGGCCGAACTGCAGCGCCGGGCACAGTCATGGCGCAGACGACAGACCGTGCCCTCGCTGTAATAGAGGTTGCCGATGACCGCGGTAGATTTTTCCTGGTTCCAGCACCGTCAGCGGCTGATTAAACTGCGCGGCCCTGCAGTCCGGCCGCCAGCACCATGCGTTCAACCACCCTTCGTCGCTGGTCCTTCATCCACACCTGGACCAGCCTGATCTGCACCCTGTTTCTCCTGCTGCTGGCCCTGACCGGCCTGCCGCTGATCTTTCACCATGAGCTGGAACACCTGCTCGGCGAAGCCCCCGAGCTGCGCGAGATGGCCGCGGACACGCCGCGCCTGGAGCTGCAGCAACTGGTCGAGGCCGCCGAGCAGCATCGTCCCGGCGAGGTGCTGCAATACCTCGGCTGGGAAGCGGACGAGCCCAACGGCGTGGTGGCCATCACCGCCGCCACGGCCGGCACCGAACCCAATGCCTCGCACACCTTCATGCTCGACGCACGCACGGGCGAAGCCGTGGCGATGCCGGCGGCCAATGGCGGCGTCATGATGCTGATGCTGCGCCTGCACGTGGACCTGCTCGCCGGCCTGCCGGGCAAGTGGCTGCTGGCCTTTATGGGGCTGCTGTTCGTGCTCGCCATCGTCTCCGGCGTGGTGCTCTACGCGCCGTTCATGCGCAAGCTGAAGTTCGCCGAGGTGCGCCGCGACAAATCCACCCGCCTGCGCTGGCTCGACCTGCACAACCTGCTCGGTATCGTGACCCTGGCCTGGGCGCTGACGGTGGGCATCACCGGGGTGATCAGCGCCTGCGCCGACCTACTGATCGAGGCCTGGCGCAACGACACCCTGGCGGCCATGGTCGAGCCTTATCGTGATGCCCCTCCGCTGACCTCGCGCGCGCCGGCCGACGAACTGCTGCGCATCGCGGGTGCAGCCGCACCCGGCATGCGCCCGGACTTTATCGCCTTCCCCGGCACGCGTTTTTCCAGTGAGCACCACTACGCCGTGTTCATGGTCGGCGACAGCCACCTGACCTCGCACCTGTGGACGCCGGTACTGATCGACGCGCAGACCCTGGCCGTGACCGCCGTGGGTGAACGCCCCTGGTACATGGACGCGCTGGCCATGTCGCAGCCGCTGCACTTCGGCGACTACGGCGGGCGGCCGATGCAGCTGCTCTGGGCGGTACTCGACGTGCTGACCATCATCGTCCTCGGCAGCGGCCTGTACCTCTGGTGGGTGCGCCGCCGCGCGCCACGCGCGGCCCTGCGCGACGAGGTGGTGGCGTGAGGCAGTCGACCTTCCTGCTGCCAGGCCTGCTGGCGGTGCTCGGCGCCGCCGGGCTTGTCGTTGCCCTGCTTGGCGATGGCGCCTGGGACGCCCTGGCCTGGCTTGGTCTCGGCCTGCCGGCGTTGATCGGTTGCTGGGCGCTGCTGCCGCGAAGGGGCTAAGGCTGGCCACACACGCGCCAGGCACCTAGAGTCCAGACAACCACCCCAGCAAGGCCTCTCATGCCCAGCTCGCTGCCATTGCCCGCCACCACCGCCCGCCTGTTGCCCTGGGTGGTGGCCATCGCCTTTTTCATGCAGACCCTGGACGGCACCATTCTCAACACGGCGCTGCCGGCCATGGCCGGCGACCTGCACGAAGACCCGCTGCGCATGCAGTCGGTGGTGATCGCCTACATGCTCACCGTAGCCATCGTGATTCCCGCCTCCGGCTGGTTGTCGGACCGCTTCGGCACCCAGCGCATTTTCCTCAGCGCCATCGTGCTGTTCAGCCTCGGCTCGCTGTTGTGCGCGCTGTCGGCCAACCTTACCCAGCTGGTACTGGCGCGCATTGTCCAGGGTCTGGGCGGTGCCCTGATGCTGCCGGTGGGCCGTCTGGTAGTGCTGCGCGCCTACCCGCGCAGCGACCTGGTGCGGATCATGGGCTTCGTCACCATTCCCGGCCTGCTCGGCCCGCTGATCGGCCCGACCCTGGGTGGCTGGCTGGTGGAGTACGCCTCCTGGCACTGGATCTTCCTGCTCAACCTGCCGGTCGGCCTGCTCGGCTGCATCGCCGCGTTCAAACTGATGCCGGACCTGCGCGGGCCCGAGCGCAGCCGCTTCGACATTCCCGGTTTCCTGCTGTTCGGCGCCGCCATGGTGCTGATCACTATCGCCCTGGAGGGCCTCGGCGAGCTGCACCTGCCGCACCTGCGGGTGATGCTCCTGCTGTTCGCCGGCCTGGCCTGCCTGGCCGCTTACTGGCTGCGCGCCGGGCATATCGAGCAACCGCTGTTCGCCCCCAGCCTGTTTCGCACCCGCACCTTCGCCGTCGGCATTCTCGGCAACCTGTTCTCGCGCCTGGGCAGCGGCGCCCTGCCGTTCCTGGTGCCGCTGCTGCTGCAGGTGGCGCTGGGTTATTCGCCGGCCGAGGCCGGCATGAGCATGATCCCCCTGGCGCTGGCGGCGATGCTGGCCAAGTCCCTGGCGCGCCCACTGATCGAGCACTTCGGCTACCGCGTGATACTTGCTAGCAACACCCTGGCGCTGGGCCTCGGCCTGGCCAGCCTGGCGCTGGTCGATGGCGACTACCCGACCTGGCTGCTGCTGACCCAGCTGGCAGTGCTCGGCGGCATCAACTCGCTGCAGTTCACGGCAATGAACACCGTGACCCTGATCGACCTCGACGACCATAGCGCCAGCAGCGGCAACAGCCTGCTGTCGGTGGTCGCCCAGCTCTCGCTAAGCCTGGGCGTGGCCTGCGCCGCCGCCCTGCTCGGCGGCTTCAGCGCCAGCATCGGCCAGGAGGTGAGCAGCGTGCTCGGCGCCTTCCAGGCCACCTTCCTCTGCGTCGGCGTGCTGACCATGCTGGCGGCCGGAATTTTCCTGCAACTGGCCAGCGTCGACGGCCGTCGTGCGCGCATCCTGGCCAGCCGCCCCGAAGACTGAGGCGCCGAATGGTAGTGGCGCCGCTCTGCAGCCGGCCTAGCGTTAGATCAGGCAGAGGCCGGATGCACAGGAGTGCGCCGTCCCTTTCTCCCGCGTTGTTCTGCCCATCGCCGCCACGCCACGGGAGAACATCCATGCTCTTCATCACCAACCGCTTCCCCACGGCCTCGATCGAGACGGTCGCCGGCCGCCCCTTTGAGTTCGACCTGCGTAACAACGCCCCCAGCCACTCGGTGTACTTCTGCGAGCGCAAGAGCAAGAAGAAGCTGATCGAAGTGGGCAGCCAGGCCTTTCTCGATCGCCTGCAGAAGGCTCCGCGCCGCCAGGTGCTGCTGTACATTCACGGATTTTCCAACCTGCCCGACGACATCTTCGCCGCAGCGCAGGAATTCCAGGATCTGTGCGACCTGAAGGACCCGAAGGAAGTGCTGGTGATCCCGGTCATCTGGCCCTGCGACAACGACCTGGGCATCGTCCAGGACTACTGGGACGACCAGAAGTCCGCCGACTACAGCGCCATCTCCCTGGCCCGCGCGCTCAGCCTGTTCATGCGCTGGCGCGACCGCCGCGAGGAAGCCGGGGAGGAAAGCTGCCTCAAGCGCATCAACGTGCTGGCCCACTCCATGGGTAACCGGGTATTGCGCGAGACTCTCTGCGAGTGGGATCGCTACGACCTGGCCAACGGCGTGCCCATGCTGTTTCGCAACACCTTCCTGGTGGCGGCGGACATCGAGAACGAGAGCATCCACCGTGGCCAGCGCGGCGAGCTGATCTCTCACGCCTCGCGCAACGTGGTGGTCTACTACGCCTCCGACGACCTGGCCCTGCGCGGCAGCAAGGCGGCCAACCTGAAGAACCGCATCGCCTCGCGCCGCCTCGGCCACAGCGGCCCGGAAAACATGGACCTGGCCCCGCACAACCTGTACGCGGTGGACTGCGACGACGTGAACACCCGCTACGACATGCCCAAGGGCCACTCCTACTTCCGCAGCGACGCCAGGGGTCGCCCCGGCGTGGTGTTCGAGCACCTGTTCGAGTGCCTGCGCAACGGCCGGGTGTTTCCCCAGGACGAGGCCAGGCGCTCGACCATCCTGCGCGACCTGTCGCCATAACCTCGCCCGACAGTAGTGCGCAGGCAATTGGAGCAGATAAAAAAAGCCCGCCGGGGATGGGCGGGCAAGCTAGGGAATAAACAGGCAGCCGGGGCTGCCAAATGCGCCATTGTCAGCGCAGGAGCATCGGGGGCAGGAACGTCAGAGCGGGCGCAGGTGGCGCTGGAAAAAGCGCTTGGCATCCTCGGCCAGATCGGGGGCAACGAAAGGCCCGGAGCACGCCACGCCGTCGACCAGCACATACCAGCAGACCAGATGGCCGCTGCTACGCAACGCCTCAGGGACGGCGCTGCCGATCATGGACATGATGTCGATACGGGGCATCTGAGTGATCTCCTGTGAACGTGGAGCCACTCTAGGCGGCAGCGGTTTCGAGCGGAAATCGCTGCTTTCGATAGTGTCTATGCCTGCGGCCGATAACAGCCGCTAGTGCCCGTGCCGCGCGCCGCTGGCCTGAACGATGCGCTGCGCCGGAACGCGCAACTGGGCCAGCAGGTAGGTGGCGAAGTCAGCGGCATAAGGCTGCTCGGCGATGGCCTTTTCCATGCACAGCAGCCAGGCCTCGGCCTGAGCTGGACCAATCGGCCACTGCGCATGGAAGCTGGGAATGCCGATGGCGCCATACCTCTCGGCGAACAACCGCGGCCCGCCCAGCCAGCCACTGAGAAAGCACGCCAGCTTGTCGCGGGCCGAATCCAGGCTCGCGGGATGCAGGGCACGCACCTCCGCGGCCTCGGGCAGCTCGTCCATGTAGCGATAGAAGTCGTCCACCAGCCGGCGCAGGCCATCGATGCCGCCTGCAGCGCGATAGGAGGCGTCGCCGACGCCGTAGGTTTCGCTCATGTTCCGCCCTCCGAGAAAGACCGAAATGTTAAGCGACCAAGGCTGCCGAGCCCACCCGCGGATGCGTCGATTGGCAGCGCGTTCGTGAGGTGATGCCCGAATGTCCACGAGAGCCCGAGCCAAGCAGCAGAGGCTTGCCCGATTCGCGGCTGAAGCCGCTCCCACACAAGCCCGGAACATCCTGTGGGAGCGGCTTCAGCCGCGATCAACCCAGCGCCGAAGGGACCGGCGCAGCCATAGGTTGGCGCCCATAACCGCCACGCCCCAACCTACAGCCAACACTCAGGCGCCGATCACCCCACCATCCTCCCGGGTGATCATCACCGTGGTCGAGCGCGGGCGGGTGTGACCGTCGCTGGCCGGGTAGCTGATGCCGGGGTGCTGGATATTGGCCCACATGGTCCTGCCATCAGGGCTCCAGGCCAGGCCGGTGATTTCGCAGCCGCGCGGACCGACCATGAAGCGACGCACTTCGCGCGTACGCGGGTCGGCACAAAGCAGCTGGTTGCAGCCCATGTTGTGCATGGCCGGATCGATGTCGTCGTAGTCGGTCTGGATCCACAGGCGCCCGGCGACGTCGAAGGCCAGGCCGTCCGGCGAGGAGAACAGGTCGCCGTCGATGGTGCCGGTGAGGTTGGCCGGCACGGCCTTGCCGTCCTTGTCACGGGCACCCTTGGCTTCGCCGGCCAGCAGGAACAGCTCCCAGGTGAAGGCCGTGGCGGTCGGGTCGGCGTCCTGTTCATTGAAGCGCAGGATCTGCCCGTGCAGGTTGTGCGGGCGCGGGTTGGCCTTGTCGGTGGGCTGCTTGTCGCCGCGCCCGTCGTTGTTGGTCAGGGTGACGTAGACCTCGCGGGTCTTGGGGTGCACCGCGGCCCACTCGGGGCGGTCCATCGGCGTGGCACCGGCGCGGTCGGCGGCGGCACGTGCGTTGAGCAGCACCTCTTCCTGGCTGGCGAAGCCGTGCTCTGCCGTCAGGCCGTTCTGCCCGTGCACCAGGGCCAGCCACTGGCCGCTGCCATCGGCATCGAAACGCGCGGCATACAGGGTGCCCGCGTCCAGCAGGTCGCGGCTGGCCTTGGGGTTGGCGGCGTCGAAGCGCCCGGCAGGGACGAACTTGTAGACGTACTCGCCTTTCGAGTCATCGCCGGAGTAGTAGGCCAGGCGGCCGTCGGCGGTCATGCTCAGCGCCGCGCATTCGCGGCTGAAGCGGCCGAAGGCGGTGCGCTTGACCGGCTGGCTCTGCGGATCGAAGGGGTCGATCTCCACCACCCAGCCGAAGCGGTGCGGCTCGTTGACGTGGCCGCCGTGGGGCTGCTCGGCATAGGGCGTGGCGTCGAAGCGCGGATCGGCGGTTTCCCAGGCGTAGTTCTTGCTCGTGCCTTCCTTGGCCAGACCATAGCGCTTGTGCGACACGCGGCTCTCGTAGTCCTGCTTATCGCGGTTGATGAAGTAGTTGTGCCAGTTTTCCTCGCAGGTGAGGAAGGTGCCCCAGGGCGTGATGCCGGTGGAGCAGTTGTTCAGCGTACCGAGCACCTCCAGGCCGCTGGGGTCGCTGGCGGTCTTCATCGCATCGAGCCCGGCCAGCGGCCCGGCGATGCGCATTGGCGTGAGCATGCTGATGCGGCGGTTGTAGGGCGAATCCATGACCCGCTGCCACTGGCCGTCGGCGCCCTGCTTCACCTCGATCACCGACACGCCGTGGGCGGCCTGCTCCTTGCGCACTTCGGCCAACGGACGCGGCTTGGACTGGTCGATCTGCCCGGACGGGTGCAGCGGTGGGTTGACGTACTCGTGGTTCATCACCAGCAGGCCACGCCCCTCCTCGCCTTCGCAGGCGAAGAATTCCATGCCGTCGTGGTTGTCGCCGGCCTGCTTGAGCTGGGCCTGCCAGTCGTCGCTGGCGTCCGGGTTCCAGGTCGGCGCACCGGCTTCCACCGGGTCGCCCCAGGAGAAGAACGGCACGGCGCGGTAGCCCTCGGCGACCAGCACCTGATCGAACTGCGGGTCAAGCTGTACGGGCACACCGCGAAAATTCAGCAGCGGGCTGGCGCTGGCCTTGCCGCACGCGCTGATGCCGCCGGCGAAGAAGCCCAGCGCGGCCAGGCTCAGGCCGCCCTTGAGCACGTTGCGCCGGCTCGGGTTGATCAGCTCGGCCAGCGTCGGGTTGGCGCTGGGGTTGATGGCGATGTCATCGTGGGCTTCCAGGCGGGCGTGGAACTGGTTGTGTTCGTGGCTCATCACGGGGTCTCGATTCTGGTTGGTCTGCAGGGCGTTGCCTGGCCCGCACCCCGGCCATCACCCGCAGGGAGAGGGGGTGGTCGAGGTGGGCTGGCAGTGCGGAGTTATTCGATGCGGTAGTGGAAGGTGTTCTTCACCCCGTCCACGGCTACGGCCTGGCCATCGACGATGCGTGGCTGGTAGCGGAAGCTTTTAGCGGCGGAAAGTGACGGGCGGATAAACAGCGGATGACACTCGCCAACCACTTGCGGGTTCTCCACCCGGCCCTGCGGGTTGACCCGGTAGCTCACCGTGCAATCGCCTTCGATGCCCTTGTCCAGGGCACGTTCGGGGTAGTCCGGCGCTTCCTTGGCAATCGGCAGGTACTGGCGACTGGCGGCCGCGGCCACTTCGGCCTGGCGGGCGCGCTCGGCGGCCAGGGCCTGTTCGGCGGCGAGGCGCTGCTGTTCCTGCTGGCGAGCCAGCTGCTGCTCGACACGCTCACGTTCCAGTCTCTGCTGCTCCAGGCGTTGCTCCTCGCGCTTCCGCTCCTCTACCCGCTTGCGAGCCAAGGCGGCCTGCTCCAGCTTCTGCTGCTGAATACGCGGATCAGGCCTAGGCACCTCCACCACGGGCTCCAGCGGCTTGACCGGCTCGGGCGCTACGGGCGGCAGCGGCACAACTTCCGGCTGCGGCGTTGCGGGCGGCATCAGGGTGATCAAGCGGGTGGTCAGGGTGCGCACCTGCGGCGCCTCGGGCACGCTGCTCGGCCACTGCGCCAGCAGCAGCCCCAGCACCAGAGCGTGCAGGCCCAGCGCCACCCCGGCGGCTACGCAGTTGCGCCAGGCCAGGGGACTCGGCAAACGGGGGAAATTCAGGCTCGACGAAGACATCAGCGCGGCACTCACTGCGGCGCCTCGGTAATCAGGCCGAGATTGCTCACCCCGCCCTGCTGCAGCGCGGCCATGCCGGCCACCACGCGGGCGTAATCGACGCCGCCGTCGGCACGGATATACACCTGGGTGTCACCGTTGGCGGCGATCAGCGCGCCGACCTTGGCACTCATCTCGGCCAGGTCCACCGCGCTGTCGCCACGGCTGTCGATATCCAGCTCGGGGCCGAGGTTCCAGTAGTAGCCACCATCGGCCTGCACCGACAGGGTGAGTATCTGCTGCTGGCTGTCAGCCGGCAGCGCCTCGGCGGCGACCTTGGGCAGCTCGACCTTGACGCCCTGGGTGAGCATGGGCGCGGTGACCATGAAGATCACCAGCAGCACCAGCATCACGTCGATATAGGGAACCACGTTCATCTCGGCCTTGGCGCCGTACTTGCTGTGCGGTTTGCGCATGGCCCTCTCCTCAGGCGGCCTGGGACAGGTTCGGCGCACCCTGCAGCTTGCGCTGCAGGCGTCCCTGCAGCTCGTTGCCGAAGGCGTAGAAGCGCGCACTCAACGTCGCCACGCGGGCAGCGAAGCGGTTGTAGGCGACCACGGCGGGAATCGCCGCGAAAAGGCCGATGGCGGTGGCGATCAGCGCCTCGGCGATACCCGGTGCGACGGTGGACAGGGTCGCCTGCTGTACCTGGGACAGACCGATGAAGGAATTCATGATCCCCCACACGGTGCCGAACAGACCGATGTAAGGGCTGACCGAACCGACCGTGGCGAGGAAGGGCAGACCTTTTTCCAGGCGCTCCTCCTGCTCGGCGATGGCCACCAGCAGGCCGCGCTCGACGCCGTCGATCACCGCCTCGTGACTGGCGCCGGGCTGGCGTTGAAGCAGGGCGAATTCGCCGTAGCCGGCGCGGAACAGTCGCTCCAGCGCGGCGTCAGCGTCGGCCTGCTCGTTGCCTTCGCGGTACAGCTGGGCCAGGTCGCCCTGCTGACGGAAGCGCTTGAGGAAGTCCTTGTGCAGGCGCTCGCAACGGCCCAGCAGCAGGCTGCGCTGGATGATCAGGTACCAGCTGGCCAACGAGGCGGCGAGCAGGGTCAGCATGACCAGTTTGACCAGCAGGCTGGCGTCGCCGATCAGGCTCCAGACGGTCATCTGTTCGAGGGTGGCGTGCATGATGTGGCTCCTTTGGCATGGCGGGATGAGTCGTGCGTGGCACATCCCTCACCCCTGCCCTCTCCCAGAGGAGAGGGTGAATGGGTGCTATTCGATTACGTCGCGGTTACTGGCTGATGACAGTCAGTCCAACTTCAGCGCCTTGCTCACTTCGCTCCAGGGCACCAGCTTGAAGTTCTGCGTGGCCTCCGGCATGCGCTTGCGGCCGTCCTGCACCACCAGCATGCCCTGGCTCCAGGGCCCGCCGAGATTGGCGGCCGTGACTTCCAGGCCGTCGGTCTCGGAGGCGCCGTCGATGCCCAGCGCGCCGTTGAGGCCGACGCGGAACGCGCCCTTGAGCGCATAGGGCGGTTCGGCATCCAGCACCACGTAGCTGTCGTTGCCCTGGCTGGAGATCACCAGGTAGTCCTGCGTGCCGGCCTGGTACAGGCCGAGGCCCTCGACGTCGGCCTTGAGCACCTCGCCCACGCTCAGCACCGAGGTCAGCTCGGTCGGGCCATCGGCGCGGGCGTCCACGGCCCACACGCCTGCATCCTCCTCACCGAGGAACAGGCGCTGGCGCTGGTCGTCGGCGACGCAGCCCTCGGGCTGGCTGTCCACCGCAAAACGCCGTACCAGTTCGCCTTTCACTTCGCCGCTGGCTCCGTCCAGGCGGTACTGCAGGAAGCTGCCGTCCTTGCCATTGGCGAAGGCGTACAGCTCGCCGGATGCCGGCTGGAACAGGCAGATGCCGTAGATCTCCTTGATCGGCGTGCGGATCTCACCGGCCTCGCGCAGCTCGCCGCTGACCCGGTCGATGGCGAACAGGTGAATGCTGTCGTGGTCGCGGTTGCTGGCCACGGCCAGATCCACTGTGGTACCGCCGAGGTCGAAACCGGCGCGCACGTCGACATTATTCAGGCGGCCGACCGGCAGCTCCTGCAGCAGCTTGCCGTCCAGGTCATAGGCCAGCAGGCCCTGCTTCTTGTTGGTGCCGAGTACGCGCGACAGCGCCGGCTGCTCGGGGTGCACCCAGATCGCCGGATCGTCGGCGGCGTCGCCGTGGCGGCCGACCGGCTCGCTCTGGCGCAGGGCCGGGACATTCGCCAGCACTGGCGGCAGCTCGACGGCGGCCGGCTGCCAGTTCAGCTCGCCCTGGTAGAAGCGCCCGGCGCCATCGTCCTGCACCAGCAACCCCAAGCCTTTTTCGGTACTGCGCACGGCCAGGCGCTCGGGCTCTTCCAGGCCCTTCAGCGGCAGGCTGGATACGGGTTGCCAGGCTTCGCCCTGCTGTTGGTAGAGGTGCAGTGCGGCGGCGCCGGGGTCCAGCGCCAGCAGGCCGCCAGGCACGCTGACCATGGCCCCGGCGCTGTTCTTGAGGCTGCCGAACGGCGCGCGGATATCCACCGGCACGCGGCTGGCATCGGCTTCCGGATGGGCCGGGTAGGCCCACAGGCCAACGTTCTCCTCGTTGACGAACAGCCGGTTGCCGGCGTCGTCGGCCTGGCAGTACTCGGCCTGCGGCGGCAGCGGTAGACCGCGTACGCGCTGAGCCTCGGCATTCAGCTGGTTTCCGGCGCCGACCAGCCACTGCTCGCCCTGGCCGTCTTCGCCAATCAGGAACAGGTAGAGGTTGGCCGCATCGTCGCGGTAAAGGCACAGGCCGCTGATGGCGTAGTCGCGCGCCGGCAGCAGCTGCGGGCGGCTCCACTGCCGGGCGGCGACATCCAGGCTGACCAGGGCGGCCTGCTGGGTGGCGTTGTCCAGGCTGGCGACGATCAGCTGCTGGCCGGCGACGCGGCTGTCCAACGTCGAGTAACTGCCTGGCAGGCGCGCCAGTTCGGCGCCGTCCTGATCGAGCAGGAGCAAGCCGTTGCGCTCGCTGGCGGCAACGCGCAGGTCAGCGCCAGCAGTCAGCTCGGCAGGCACGAAGCGCAGGTCTTCGGCCTTGACCTTGGCCGAGGCGCCCCAGGGGCTGAGGGCCAGGCTCGGGCTGGCGGCGGAGGCCGCCGACGGTAGCTGGTCGCAGCCTGCCAACAGGAGGCTGGCGAGCAACAGGGAATGGGTAAACATGGGTTTCATACAGCTGATGTCCTTAGCGATGCGTTGGGCGCATGCCTGTCCGGGCACACGCCAATGCAAGACCTCGCGAGCTAGAGCCAGGCTAGGCGGGAGCAGCCGAAGGAGCGGAATTTACGAGTGGTAAATGAGCATCCTGAGGCTTCTTCCAACGACGCATGACCGACGCGCAGCAGGTCGATTTCAATCAGAAGTTGGTGTAGGTCAGGCCCAGCTTGTAGGTGGGCCCGTACTCTTCGTACTGGGCGTTGTAGGAACGGCTGCCGGCGTAGACGTAGTAGCTCTCGTCGGTGATGTTCTGCGCCTCGAAGCGCAGCTGCAGGCCCTTGGTCAGGTAGTAGCCGGCGCTGAAGTCGACGAACACCTGGTCATCCACGTGCAGGTCGTGCTGCTTGTCGTCGATGCTCGCCACCTCGTACAGGTAGTCGGACTTGTAGTTGGCCGACAGGCGCAGGCTGAGCTTGTCGTTCTCCCAGCCGAGCATCAGGTTGCCGATGGTGTCGGACTGGAACGGCAGGTCGATGTCGCGCTCCAGGTTGCGTCCGCTGTCCGTGTCGAAGCCGCTGATGCTGGCGTCGGAGCGGCTGAAGGTGGCGTTGGCGCCCAGCAGCAGGCCGTTCCACGGCGCCGGCAGCCAGTCGAACTTCTGCGAGTAGGCCAGCTCCAAGCCCCACAGGTCGGCACTGTCACCGTTGGCGAAGGTATTCGCCTCGTCGAACGCCAGCCAGTCGCCAGTGCCGGCCAGGTCGGCGTTGTAGACGAAGTTTTCGATGTCCTTGTAGAACAGGAAGGCGGACACCACGCCGGCGCGGCCCAGGTAGTGCTCGATGCCGAGGTCGAAGTTGCGCGACTCCAGCGGGTCAAGCGTCGGGTTGCCGAAGCTGGCCTCGTCGCCGTCGATGACGAAGCCCGGCGCCAGCTGGCCGAAGGTCGGCCGCACCACGCTGTTGGTCCAGGCGAAACGCAGCTGGGTGTCCTTGTCCAGCTGGTAGCGCGCGTGCAAGCCGGGCAGCCAGTGGTGGTAATCGTTGCTGGCCTCGATGGCCTCGTAGTCGCCGTCGCGGATGCCGGTGCCCTTGGCCTCGAACTCGGTGCCCTCGTAGCGCAGGCCGGCGATGATGCGCAGATCGTCGATGTCGAGGGTGTGCATCAGGTAGGCCGCGTCGATGTCTTCGCTCATGTCGAAGTCGTTCACCCGCGACTCTTCCTCGTTGTAGTAGTCGGCGCGGTTGAGGCCACCGAGCAGGCTCTCGATCCTGTCCGCCGACAGGCCGGGACCGAAACGATCCAGGCTGTAGTCGACCTGGCCCTTGCTGAACTGATCCATGTTCAGTTCGGCGTCGCTGAACACGGCGTCGAGGTCTTCGTAGGTCCAGATATCGGTGTCATTGCTCTTGTCGCGCCGGCTGAGCTTGCCGCCGAACTTGACCTGCGCCGCGTAGCCGGCCAGGTCGTAGTCGCGGGCCAGGTCGAGCTTGATGTTCTTCTCGGTGTCCTCGGTGTTCTCCTCGGCCCACTCCACTTCGTCGAGGGTGAAGTTGCTCGGGTCGTAGAAGTCGTCACCGATATTCAGGCGCGGCTTCTTGCTGTCGCCGAAGCCGACGTCGGCGAAGTCGTCGTTGCCCTCGAACACGGCACCGGCGATGTGCCCGGGGGTGTCCTGCTCGGCCTGGCTGTAGCCGACCTGGCCCTGCAGCGTCCACTGGCCGATCAGGCGCTCGCCGCCGAACACGTAGGACTGGATGTCCTGGGTTTCCTCGCGATCCTTCAGCTCGCGCCAGCCCTCGGCGTCGCCACTCTCGCCGGGCAGCTGGGCATCGGCGAACTCGACGCCAGCGGCGTTGCGCGTCTCGGTGTCCTTGAAGCGGCTGTACAGGGTGCGCAGGTAATAGCTGGAGTAGTCGTCCGGGCGGTAGTCGAAGTTCAGGCCCAGGCCGCTGCGTTCGCGGCGGATGTCGTAGTCACGCTGCTCCAGCTGCTGCAGGCGGGCGCCGTCCTCGAAGTCCCAGTCGCCGCCGGTCTCCACGTTATCGGAGCCGAAGTCGCGCTGCTGCCAGCTCAACGCGGCGGCCACACCGAAGTTGTCGATGCCGTCGCCGAGGCTGAAGCGATCGCTGATGGCACCGGAGAATTTCGGGCTGGTCTGCTCGCTGTTGTCGTCGTAGCTGGCCTCGCCGCTGCCGGTGTAGAACAGGCCGTCGTGGTCGAAGGCGGACAGGCTCTCCACCTCGATGGTGCCGCCGAGAGAATTGGCGTCCATGTCTGGGGTCAGACTCTTGACCACCGACAGCGACTGCACCAGCTCGGCCGGCAACACGTCCAGCGCCACGGCGCGGCGGTCACTCTCCGGCGCCGGCACCAGGGTGCCGTTGATGGTCACGCTGTTGAGGTCCGGGCCCAGACCGCGCACGCTGACGAAACGGCCTTCGCCCTGGTCGCGCTCGACCGACACACCCGGCAGGCGCTGCACCGCTTCGGCGGCGTTCTGGTCCGGCAACTGGGCCACGCCATCGGCATGCACCACGCTCTCGATCTGGTCGGCGCGGCGCTGCTCCTTCAGGGCCTGGTCCAGGCTGGCGGCCTGGCCGACCACGTTGACGTGTTCGACGCCTTCTTCGGCCGCCCACAGCGGCGTGGTGGCGATGGCCAGCGCCAGGACGCTGATACGAAAGCCCGCCCGGCGGGCATTGAGTTGTCGCTTGTGCATGCTGATCTCCCCAGATAAGCCTGTTGGCCGGCGGCAATGGCCGGCGACTGGGAGCGCAAGCTAGGAGTGCGGTATGACGGTTGCGTGACAGCACCGCGCCGAACCCGCGAAACACGGGGCTTTGCCGGGATTTGCCGAGCCAATTGAACTGAAATGACCTGGCTGCCGAATGCTTTTGTGGGAGCGGCTTCAGCCGCGATGCCAGCAACCACAGCGCATCGCGGCTGAAGCCGCTCCCACAATTGCCACCTAGCTCCCGAGCGACGACAAAAACCTCTGAGCCAAATCGACCTCCCCCACTGCAACCATTCCGTCACATGGCTCTGTTCTGCTGCGCGCAACGCTACTCGGAGCCCTGCCCATGCCCTCGCTGCTCAGACTGCACCGCCTGAAACTGGCCGCCCTGCTGCTGGCCAGCAACCTCGCCCTGCTGCTGCACCTGGGCGCAGGGCAGATCAAGCCGCTGGCCGAATGGGTCTGGCTGGATATCCTCGGCGAAGGTGGCTCGGCCCTGCTGTGCCTGGTCTGGCTCGGCCTGGTGCTGAAGAGCCGGCCGACCGGACGGGTCACTAGCTTGCTGGCCATGGGCCTGGGCCTGGTGTTCTTTTCCTGGTGGGTGGATGCCCTCGACGAGTTCATAAAACTGCCGGATAGCATCACCTGGGATCACTGGCTGGAGTCCGCGCCCATGCCACTGGGCCTGGTGCTGCTGACCCTCGGCATCTACCACTGGCACCGCGAGCAGCTGGCCATCAGCGCACAGATGGAGAAGCGCGAGCGGCTGTTCCGCGAGCACCGCCTGTTCGACAAGCTGACCCCGCTGAACACCGCCGAGTACCTGCGCCGCCAGCTGGAGCAGGCGCTGCAGCAGGCCCGCTCCGCGCAGCAACCGCTGTCGCTGGTGATCCTCGACCTGGACGACTTCAGCCGCATCAACCACCTGCACGGCCACGCCGAGGGCGACCGCGTGCTGCAGGCCCTGAGCCAGCTGCTGCTGCTCAACCTGCGCCACCAGGACCTGCTCTGCCGCCTGGCCGGCGACCGCTTCGTAGTGCTGCTGCCCGATACCGGCGAGCGCCAGGCCCGGCAGCTGGCCGAGGAGCTGCGCCAGGCCGTCGAGCATCTGGCGCACAAGGCCCGCGCCCACGGCGAGCGCCTGCAGCTGCGCGCCAGCGTGGCCAGCGTGATGGCCCTGCAGGACGATGCCGATGGCTTGCTGCAGCGCCTCAACCTGGCCCTGGCCCGCGCCAAGCAGCCGCGCTACCCGCGCAGCGCCTGAGGCCCGCCATGACCCTGAAGAACGCCTGGTACGAGAACGACAGCCGCTTCATCCCCGGCCATTGGCAGCCGGCGGTACTGGTCGACCTGGCGCTGTCGCGTGGCATCGATAGCCATCGCCTGCTGCGCGGCACCGGCCTGTTCCACGAAGACCTGCAAACCGGCCATGCGCGCCTGAGCCCGCAGCAGTTCCTGCAACTGATCGACAATGGCGAGCGCCTGCTGGCCGCCGACGACACCCGTTTCCTGTTCGGCCAGCGGCTGCTGCCCGGCCACTACGGCGCCGCCAGCCACGCCCTGCAGCACGCCACCAACCTGGGCCAGGCGCTGGATATCCTCTGTCGCCAGCGCGCCCTGCTCAGCCCCCTGCTCAGCCCGCGCCTGCTGCTCGACGAACACCACGTCCACCTGTACTGGCTGGACAGCTGCGGCGCCGGCAATCAGCAGCGCTTTCTGGTCGAGTCGGCGATGACCGCGCTGCTGGCCATGAGCCGCTGGCTGGCCGGCGCACCGCTGCCCTGGCAAGTGAGCATTGCCCAGGCGCGGCCGCGCCAGGTGGAACAGTACTGGGTGCACCTGGGCGAGGAGGTGCGCTTCGATGCCCCGCTGGACCTGCTCAGCCTGCCGCGTGAGTATTTGCACCAACCTTGGCCGGGCGCCGCACAAACAGCGGGCAGCGCCGCCCAGCAGCAGAGCGAACAGTTGCTGGAGCAACTGGGTTTTCACAGCAGCCTACTCGACCACCTGTACCGCCACCTGCTGGCCAACCTGCGCCGCCCGCCGCAACTGGACAGCGTGGCACTGGCCCTGGGCATGAGCCCCTCGACCCTCAAGCGCAAGCTGCACAAGCACGGCACGCACTTCCAAGAGCAGCTCGACCTGGCGCGCAAGCACATGGCCCTGTACCTCTACCAGATCAAGGGGCAGAGCAATGATGAAGTGGCGGCCTACCTGCAGTTTCACGACGCCACCAACTTCCGCCGCTCGTTCAAGCGCTGGACCGGGCTGGCGCCCAGCGCACTGCGCCAGCGCTGGCAGGCAGGCTGAACCGGGAAAACGATGATGGGTGGGTTACACCAGCGCCACGGCGATTGTCGCGGCAGAAAAAAGAAAACCCCGCTGATGCGGGGCTCTGCAGACTGGTTCCTGACATCCGTGATCGGTGCGCCGTCCTGGCGAACAATCCCTCATGTCCCTGTTATTTCTGGTGCGCTTCCTGCGCTAAGTCCTTGAAAGCAAGATTAATCTTGCCGCTGGCAATCTGACAGCAGCGTTCGCCGGCACGCCTTGTAAGCCAAAGCTTACATTGCCACCGAGCGGGAAAGGGTTCACAAACGCCATGCGCCGGCTATGATCGCGCGCCCTGATCCTGCGCCAGCGCGCAACCGAGCCCGAAGATGAAACCGCAACTGATCGCCGCCGCCGAAATCGACCGCCTGGAAACCTGGAGCAAGTACAACAAGGACATGTGCAGCAGCTGCATGTCCACCTGCTGCACCCTGCCGGTGGAAGTGCGCATCAGCGACCTGATCCGCATCGGCCTGGTCGACGAATTCGAGCGCGGCGAGCCGCCGAAGAACATCGCCAAACGCCTGCAGAAGGACGGCATGATCGAGCGCTTCAACGCCAAGTCGGGAATATTCACCCTGACCCGCATGAGCAACAACGACTGCATGTACCTGGACCGCAAGACGCGCCTGTGCACCATCTACGACAAGCGCCCGGACACCTGCCGCAACCACCCGCGCATCGGTCCACGCCCCGGTTACTGTGCCTGGCGCCCCAAGCAGTCGTAACATCAGAAGCCCCGGCAGGTACTGGCGGTTTTTCGCCAGGCACTTCCTGTCACCTGGCGAAAAACCGCCACCGCAGTGAGCGAAGCCCTCGAAAACAGTGGGCTGCAGGCGTTTTCCGAGCTGGCATCCGGGTTGCTATAGCTACCCCCGATGCCGCCCCGTCTACAGTGTTTAAGTAAGCGAGGCGTGCCACGCGCTTCGACCCAACAATCACAACAAAGGAAAACTCCGCATGTTCAAGCAGACTGCCATGGCGCTCGCCTGCGCCCTGTCCTTCGGCATTTCCAGCCTGGCCCAGGCCGCCGATCCGATTGTCATCAAGTTCTCCCACGTGGTCGCCGACAGCACGCCGAAAGGCCAGGGCGCCCTGATGTTCAAGAAACTGGCCGAAGAACGCCTGCCCGGCAAAGTGAAAGTCGAGGTGTACCCGAACTCCTCGCTGTTCGGCGATGGCAAGGAAATGGAAGCGCTGCTGCTCGGCGACGTGCAGATCATCGCCCCGTCGCTGGCCAAGTTCGAGCAGTACACCAAGCAGCTGCAGGTGTTCGACCTGCCGTTCCTGTTCGACGACATGGCCGCGGTCGACCGCTTCCAGCAGAGCCCTGAAGGCCAGCAGCTGCTGACCTCGATGGAATCCAAGGGCATCACCGGCCTGGCCTACTGGCACAACGGCCTGAAGCAGCTGTCGGCCAACAAGCCGCTACTCGAGCCCAAGGATGCCCGTGGCCAGAAGTTCCGCGTGCAGGCTTCCGCCGTACTGGAAGAGCAGTTCAAGGCCGTGCGCGCCAACCCGCGCAAGATGAGCTTCGCCGAGGTCTACCAGGGCCTGCAGACCGGCGTGGTCAACGGTGCCGAGAACCCCTACTCGAACATCTACAGCCAGAAGATGCATGAGGTGCAGAAGTACATCACCGAGTCCAACCACGGCCTGCTGGACTACATGCTGATCACCAACACCAAGTTCTGGAACGGCCTGCCGGAAGACGTGCGCAGCGAGCTGGGCAAGATCGTCGTCGAAGTCACCGCCGAGGTGAACAAGCAGGCGGACGCGCTGAACCAGGGCGACAAGCAGCGCATCCTCGACGCCAAGACCACCGAAATCCTCACCCTCACCCCTGAGCAACGTGCCGAGTGGCGCGAGGCGATGAAGCCGGTGTGGAAGAAGTTCGAGGGCGAGATCGGTCCTGACCTGATCAAGGCCGCCGAAGCCGCCAACCAGTAAGAGTGGCCCGAGCCACCCGTGTTGCGGGCACATGCCCGCAACCACAGACCCTGCCGACAGTCCGTCGCGGGGTCGTGCCCATCACGCTGGAGAACCCAACATGACTGCCTTGCGGCGACTCTGGGATCACTTCGAGGAGGCCTTCATCGCCTTCCTCCTGGGGTCCATGACGCTGGTGACTTTCGTCTACGTCATCCTCAACAACCTCTACACCCTGTTCTACAACCTGGCCGACCGCTGGGAAGGGGCAAGCGAGTTGCTGTTCGCCATTGGCGACACCATTCTCGAAGCCGCCCAGGCCATGACCTGGAGCAGTGCGTTGACCAAGGCTCTGTTCGCCTGGCTGATCTTCTTCGGCCTGGCCTATGGCGTGCGCACCGCCGGCCATATCGGTGTGGATGCGCTGGTCAAGCTGGCGCCCAAACACATTCAGCGCGTGATCGGCGTGATCGCCTGCCTGTGCTGCCTGGGCTATGCCGGACTGATCAGCGTGGCCAGCTTCGAATGGGTGCAGACCCTGTTCACCGCCGCCATCGGCGCCGAGGACCTGGGCCACTACGGCATCATGCAGTGGCACATCGGCCTGATCATTCCGCTGGGCTTTGCCCTGGTGTTCATTCGCTTTGCCGAGATTCTGGTGCGCATCCTGCGCGGCCAGCAGACCGGCCTGGGCCTGGCCGACGAGGCCGCCGAAGCCGTCAAACTGTCCGAGCATGAGGAGCACAAGCCATGACCGTGCTGTTCCTGTTCTTCATGCTGTTCCTGCTGATGTTCATCGGCGTGCCGATCGCCATTTCCCTTGGCCTGGCAGGTTCGCTGACCATCATCTTCTTCAGCCCCGACTCGGTGCGCTCGCTGGCGATCAAGCTGTTCGAGACCAGCGAGCACTACACCCTGCTGGCGATTCCGTTCTTCCTGCTGGCCGGCGCCTTCATGACCACCGGCGGCGTGGCCCGTCGCCTGATCGACTTCGCCAACGCCTGCGTCGGCCACATCCGTGGCGGCCTGGCGATTGCTGCGGTGCTGGCGTGCATGCTGTTCGCCGCGCTGTCCGGCTCATCGCCGGCCACAGTGGCCGCGGTCGGCTCCATCGCCATCGCCGGCATGGTGCGTTCCGGTTACCCGCAGGAGTTCGGCGCAGGCATCGTCTGCAACGCCGGCACGCTGGGCATTCTGATTCCGCCGTCGATCGTCATGGTGGTCTACGCCGCCGCCACCGAAACCTCGGTGGGCAAGCTGTTCATGGCCGGCGTGGTGCCGGGCGTGCTGCTCGGCCTGACGCTGATGGTGGCGATCTACATCGTGGCGGTGAAGAAGAACCTGCCGGCCCTGCCGCGCGCCACCTTGCGCGAATGGCTCGGTGCCGCACGCAAGGCGATCTGGGGTCTGCTGCTGATGGTGATCATCCTCGGCGGCATCTACTCCGGCATGTTCACCCCGACCGAAGCCGCCGCCGTGGCCGCGGTGTACTCGGCCTTCATCGCCCTGTTCGTGTACAAGGATCTGCGCGTCACTGAAGTGCCCAAGGTGCTGCTGGAGTCCGGCAAGCTGAGCATCATGCTGATGTTCATCATCGCCAACGCCATGCTCTTCGCCCACGTACTGACCACCGAGCAGCTACCGCAGCAGATCACCGCCTGGGTGATCGAGGCCGGCCTGACGCCGATCACCTTCCTGCTGGTGGTGAACATCGTGCTGCTGATCGCCGGCGCCTTCATGGAGCCTTCGGCGATCATCCTGATCCTGGCGCCGATTCTGTTCCCGATCGCCACCCAACTGGGCATCGACCCGATCCACCTGGGCATCATCATGGTGGTCAACCTGGAGATCGGTCTGGTCACGCCGCCGGTGGGCCTCAACCTGTTCGTCAGTTCCGCGGTGACCGGCATGCCGCTGACCGCCACCATCCGCGCGGCCCTGCCGTGGCTGATGATCCTGCTGGCCTTCCTGATGCTGGTCACCTACGTGCCCTTCATCTCCCTGGCCCTGCCCAACTGGATCGGCATGAACTGACCCCGAGCTACTCAGCAACTTTGCCCGGCCTTATGCCGGGCTTTTTTTTGCACGCGCTGTAACGCCTTTCGGGCGACCGACTCTAGTGTGATGTCCGGCATCCGGCCGGCCCACTGAGAGGAACAGACCATGACTCACAAGACCGCTTCCGCCATGACCGGCGCCGCCCTGGCCCTGGCCGCCGCCGGCCTGTTCGCCAGCCTGCCGACCCAGGTGGTTGCCGAAGAAGCCCAGGTGCACTGCTACGGCGTGACCTCCTGCAAGGGGCAGAACGACTGCAAGACCGCGGAAAACGCCTGCAAGGGCCAGGCAGTGTGCAAAGGCCACGGTTTCAAGGCCATGACCAAGGCCGAGTGCGACGCTGCGGGCGGTACCGTCGGCGAATGATGCAGCGGCGGGCCGTGCCGCCGGCCGGCCCGCCACCGACGGAGAGTTGCATGCGACCTTATCTCGGCCACGGCCTCGGCCTGCGCAGCCAGTATTACCAGGAGATCCTCGACCAGCGCCCGGCGGTGGACTGGTTCGAAGTCATCTCCGAGAACTATCTGGTCGAGGGCGGCAAGGCCCTCTATTACCTCGACGCCATTGGCGAACACTACCCACTGGTGATGCATGGCGTGTCGCTGTCCATCGGTGGCCCCCATGAACTGGACCGCGATTACCTGCAGCGTCTCAAACGGCTGATCGAGCGGGTGCAGCCGGCCTGGGTCTCCGACCACCTGTGCTGGACCCGGGGCAACGCCCACCAGCTACACGACCTGCTGCCCCTGCCCTACCACGAGGAGAGCCTGGCCTATGTGGTCCAGCGCGTACGTCAGGTGCAGGACATCCTCGAACGCCCCCTGGTGCTGGAGAACCTCTCCAGCTACGTACAGCCGGCCAGCTCGACCCTCAGCGAATGGGACTTTCTCGCCGCCCTCAGTACCGAGAGCGGTTGTCAGCTGCTGTTGGACGTCAACAACGTCTATGTCAGCGCCCGCAACCAGGGTTTCGAGCCCTGGGACTTCATCCGCGCACTGCCGCCACAGAACATCCGCCAGCTGCACCTGGCCGGGCATAGCGATTACGGCGACTACGTGATCGACACCCACGACCATCCGGTGGCCGACCCAGTGTGGCAGCTCTATCGCCGCACCCTCGAACACCTCGGCCCGGTGTCCACCCTACTGGAGCGCGATGACCAGCTGCCGCCGCTCAGCGAGCTGCTGGATGAGCTGCAGCAGGCCCGGCGTATTGCTGCCAGCGCGCAGGAGGCCCGATGCGCCTGAACGACTGGCAGCGCGAGCTGGAGCGCTACCTGCTCGGCGACGACCCGCAGGCCATGCACGCGCTGCTGCCGGAGCTACGCGACGGCCCGACCCTCAGCGGTGCCCGTGGCCTGGCCATCTACCACAACGCCTACCGCGCACGCCTGCTGGAAACCCTGCGCGACGACTATCCCGCCGCGCACGCCTGGCTCGGCGATGAGGCGTTCGACACACTGATGCTCGCCTACCTGCGCGAGCATCCCCCGCGTCACTACAGCCTGCGCTGGCTGGGAGAGCAACTGCCGGGCTTTATCGAACAGCACCTGATCGCCGAGCAGGCCGCACCACTGGCAGAGCTGGCCCGCCTGGAGTGGGCCTTTACCCTGGCCTTCGACGCGGCCGATGCCGAGGCGCTGAGCCTGGAGCAGGTTGCCGCGTTACCGGCCGAGCACTGGCCGACACTGAAGTTCGCCGCCCACCCCAGCCTGCAGCGCCTGCCTTGCCGCTACAACAGCGTGGCGCTGTGGCGCGCGGTGAAGGAAGACGCTGAATTCCCCGGCAGCCAACCGCTGGCCACCGAAGAGTGGTGCCTGGTTTGGCGCCAGGCGCGGATATGTCGCTACCGAACGGCAAGCCAACAAGAAGGCGCCGCCCTGCAATACCTGCTGGGCGGCGCCAGTTTTGCCGAATTGTGCGAGAGCCTGAGCCGCCACGGCGAACAGGCGCCAGCCCTGGCCGCAGGCTGGCTCAAGCAGTGGCTGCAGGACAGCCTGCTGGTTACCAGTCGAGCACCAGCCCCAGGCTGATGCCGTGCTGATCGTCATCGCCGCTGTGCTGGTAGCTGTAACCCAGCTGCCAGGCCAGATCCTTGGCCAGCTGCTGGCGCAGGCCGAGGGTGGCACGGGTGACATCAGCATCCGGCTCGTAGCCCTTGAGCTCAAAGTCCAGGCCGGAGACGCTGTTCAGCTGCATCTCCACGTCCTGCTGATCATTCTCGAACTCGTACTCACGGGCGATCTCGCCGAACAACTCAGCATCGGCCGCCAGGGCGAAACGGGCCTGCAGGCCAACCCCCAGTCGCTTGGACTCCAGTGTCTGGTCGTCATAGCTGAGCGCCGTAGAGCTGGCGCCGCTCTCGCGATAGCCGTTGACCTCGGTGTGGGCGTAGTCGGCACTGATGAAGGGGCGCAAACGCAGACGCTCGGTCGCCGCCAGGTCGATACCCAGCCGACCTCCGATCGCCAAGGTCTGGCCATCGGTATCCCCTTCTTCGGTACGGGTAGTGATACCCAGGGCGAAGCGGCGCTCCAGGCTGTGATAGTCCAGGTAGCCTGCGCTTAACGTCAGGTCGCCCCACAGCTGGCCATCGTCATACTGAGCGAAGGCACTGGCCAGGTAGCTGCGCAGACCGTATTCGGAATCCCGCGCCCCCAGCTCCAGATCCTGATCCTCCACCGCCAGCGCCAAGCCCAGGCGCCAGTCCTGATCCAGACGATAGCTGGCGCCCAGGTTCAGGGTCTTGCCTTTGCCATCCCCTTCGGCACTGGTATCGGCACCGTCAAAGTCGCTACGGCTGACGCCGCCATCCGCGAAGCCACGCCACTGCCCGATCGCCTGCCAGCGGCCCCAGTCGCCTAGCCACTGCTGCTGGAGCTTGGCGCGCGCGTTATCCAGCGCGGTATCGGCGGCCTGCGGCAACAGACTGACTTCCCAAGGTGCAGCCAGAATCGACAAGCCCTGGTCAGCGAGGATCTGCTGCATCGCGGTAGTCGGGTGCACCAGATCGGCATAGATCAGCTTGCTTGGATCAGGTGTCGCACTCGTTGAGCCCCAGGTCGCGTTTTGGCAACCCGTGGCACCGGTAATTGCAGCTGCGTAAAAGCAGGTTCCCTGCAGGTTCTGCCGGGCATCAAAGCCGAAGGCAGCCGGACTCGCCAGCACCTCGCGATAGAGCAGCGGTACGTTGAGCGGAATCACCTCGGCGTCGACACTCGCCATCTGCCGCACCAGCTCGGCATTGTAGGCCTGCGACAAGGCGAACTGGGCCTGGTTGAACGCTCCGCCCGTGCTCGGGTTAGGTACGTCGACCAACAACGGCGTCATGATGTAGCGAGCGCCGGCAGCCTGCAGCGCGCGCAGCGAATCGCCCAGCCGAACAGCAGCGGCCTCGGCCGTCGGTACGCTGACCACCAGCCCCTGCAGGAAATCGTTACCGCCGCCATTGACGTAGAAAAGCGTGTCGGAGTTCGCCACGCGCCCACCGGCCAGATAGCCATCACGGGTACGCAGCGGAACACCACCGGAAGCGACGACCGAGCCACCTGGCTGAGTAATGGAGCGATAGATCTGTGCAGTGGTGTAGCCACCGACCGCCCAGTTGTCACCGTCGGCCAGCCCCTGGCTCTGCCGCAGGGCACTGGTGGAGGCTGTTTGCTGGCCCAGACCAAGCCCCTCCCCTATCAGCATCGGTGAGGAGCTGCCGAATGCTTCAGTGGAGAAGTAGCTGTAGGAGGGCCCGGTCTGCGTGGTGAAGCGAATCGGATTGCTACCGATGGCGAACTGTCCGGCATCACTCAGGCTGTCGCCGAATACCACCATGCCGCTGTAAGCCGCGGCATGAATCGAAGAGGGGCCTGCCAGCAGGCAGGCGAGCGCCAGCGGCGTCAAAACTCGCTTCATGATCAGTGTCCCCGATTGTTCTTGTTGTGTTGGCTACGCCGCCGCGACTTTATGGACAGAACAACGAGAACGCACGATCACTCCACGCAAATTACCTACTAAGGCTGACAGCACCCGCACCGAGCTAATCCCCGGCACAGTGCGGGTTCACAGAGGGTGTACGCCGCCGTCTACCGGCGCCTGCAGGACCAGCCCGCCCGCCGTGGTGGCCTTCGGCTTGATCAGGCTGAAGTCGATCAGGTTCTGCGGCTGGTGCGGGTCGCCGATCAGCAGCGGCATCGGCTTGAAGTCACGGCTGACCAGGCTTTTGCTGGAGTCCAGCTCGGCAAAGCTCAGCCCGGCCAGCTCGGCCCAGGTATGGATCAGATTGGCACTGCTGTAGGGACGCTGCTGGGCAAAGCGATAGTCCCTGCCTTGCCACTTGGGTGACTGCCAGAGCATGAAAGGAATGGTGTACATCGGGCTGGTCGGCGCCGCCTCGTTACGTCCCAGCACCTCGGGCTTGGCGGCATCGAACACCGCCTCGCCATGGTCGGACAGGTACAACAGGAAACCGTTGGGGTCGGTGGCGGCAAAGCGCTTGATCAGGCTGGACACCACGAAGTCGTTGTACAGCACCGCATTGTCGTAGCTGTTGTAGGTGGGCAGTTGGTCATCGGTGACATGCGCCGGCGCGCCGCTGCGGTCGGTAAAACGTTCGTACTCAGGCGGATAGCGATACTGATAACTCATGTGAGTACCGAGCAGGTGCACCACGATGAACTTGCGCGGCGCGGAATCAGCCAGCACCTTGGCGAAGGGGTCGAGCACATCACCGTCATACTGGCGGGCGTTCTGCTCGCGGTTGTTGTTCAGGTAGACCTGTTCGTCGGCCTCCTTGGAGAAGGTGGTGAGCATGGTGTTGCGCTTGGTCATGGTCTGCTGGTTGGTGATCCAGTAGGTGCGATAACCGGCCTGCTGCATCAGGCTGACCAGCGACGGCGTCTTCAGGTAGGCATCCGGGTGCTGCTGATCGGCAAAGGTCAGCACCTGCTGCAGGGCCTCGATGGTATAGGGCCGCGGCGTGACCACGTTATCGAACAGCTGCAACTGGTCGCGCAGCTTGTCCAGCTCCGGCGTGGTTTCGCGAGCATAGCCATACAAGCTCATGCGCTGGCGGTTGGTCGACTCGCCGATGACCAGCACCAGCGTCGCCGGCTGCCCCGCATGGGCATCCTGCAACGCGGTCAGTGGGGCGATCTTGCTGGCGCCATCGAGCAGGTCCTGCATATTGGCCAACTGGCTGCGGTACTGCTGATAGCCCACCAGCAACTGCCAGGGCGTGGCCGGCTCCAGACGTGCGGCAAAGTGATCGAAAGCGCTGCGGGGATCATCCTGCTTGATGAACTGGCGGATCGCGGGGTAGCCCAGCGAAAGGGTGAACAACGCCACACTGGCCAGCAGCGCCGCACGACGCGGCAGATAGACCGGGCGCACCTTGCGCCACAGCAGCCAGGCACCGAGACCGTAGGCCAGATAGACCGGCACCATCCACCAGGCAAAGTACTGCGCCAGGTATTCGCTGCCTTCGCTCAGGTTGGACTCGAAGAGGATGAAGATGACGCTCTGCGAGAACTCCTGACCGTAGATCAGGAAGTAACCGAACGCCGCCAGCGAGCAAAGCCACAGAGGCACGCCGATCAGCGCAGCCAGCAGACGTGCCCGCGCGGGGAACAGCAGCAGCGGGATCAGCCACAGGCTGCTCAAGAGAAAAGCCTGGCGAAAGCCGGTAAAACCGGCCGTGCCGGTCAGCTGGATCAACCCCTGGGTCACGCCGGAGAAGTACCAGAAAAACAGGAAGGCCCAGCCCAGGCCGGCCCAGTCGACCCGGCCAGCACGCCCGGCAGGAGTTTGCACAGTGGTCATCGCGGCTCACCCATGAGAGAAAACCACGCCACTGTGCCTAGGCCATTGTTAAAAAAGCGTCAAGCCGCCAGGCCCTACTCCAGATGAAAGTGCGCGGTATTTTGCGCCAGACTGCGGCTGCCCTGCCCCAGGCGGTCAGCCACGCCATGTACCGTCTGCGCCCCCTGCAACAGCTCGGAGGCGGCCTGGTCGACGCGCTGGATATTGCCGCTGACCTCCTCGGCCGTGGCTGCCTGCTGCTCCACGGCGGCGGCGATCTGGGTAAGCATGTCGCTGACCCGCTGCACGGCACCGGCAATCTGCCCCAGGTGTTCGCCCAACTCGGTCACCGAGCCGGCCTCGACCTCGGCCTGGCCGCAGGCGGCCTGCATCAGCTCGACGGACTGCAGCACCACACGCTGCAGGGCTTCGACCGTGGCGCTGATCTCGCGGGTCGATTCCTGGGTGCGCTGCGAGAGCGAACGCACCTCGTCGGCGACCACGGCAAAGCCGCGGCCGGCCTCGCCAGCGCGGGCAGCCTCGATGGCGGCATTCAACGCCAGCAGGTTGGTCTGCTCGGCGATGCTCTTGATCACATCCACCACCCTGTCGATCTGCTGCGCCTGCTCCCGCAGTTCGCCCAGCGCGGCAGCCGTGTCGCCCAGCCGCGCGGTCAGCTGATGCATGCTGGCGGTGGTCTGCTGACTGCGCTGGTTGCTCTGCTCGGCAATCTGCCGGGTCTGGCTGGCATCCTGCGCGGCCATCTCGCAGTTCTCCGCCACGCTCTGCGCGGTGGCCGCCATCTGCGTGGCGGCTGCGGCGATCTGGCTGACCTGCTGCTGTTGTGCTTCCACGGCGGCAAGAGCACGCTGCGCCTCGTCACCGAGCACCAGCACGGTGTCGCTCAGTTCGGCGCTCTCACGGTTGACACCCTGCAGCGATCCCCGCAGTTGCGCCACGGCATCGTTCAAGGCCGCGCCGATCAGGGCCAGCTCATCCTTGCCGTGCACAGACACATGGCGGCGCAGATCGCCATCGCGCAACGACTGCGCCAGCGAGGTGATGCGCCAGCTGCTGCCGCGGATCGACGCCTGCAGGCAGGCCAGGGCATAGAGTGCCAACAGTACCAGTACACCGAAGGCGCTGAGGGTCAGAATCAGTGCCTGCAGCGCCTTGCTGCGATATTGCAGCAAGCGCTGATCGAGCGCCTGCAGGGTGGCCTGTTGCAACTGCTCGACCTGGCGATGCGCACCGTCCATGCCCTGCTCGAACGCCGCCACGTCGAGCGTCAGGCCGGCATCGCCGTACATTTTCTGATCCAGTTCGGCGAGCCAGGCATCCAGCGCTTCAAGGCTCTGCGCATAGCTCTGCATCCAGCTGGACAAGGACTTCGGCAGCTCGTCCCGCAGGCGCTCGCCGAGCTTGCCCAGCTGCTGGCGCGAGACGCCGGTGGCGCTGCGAATTTCCCGCAGCTGCAGACGGCTCTGCAGGCTGAACTGCCCGGCCGCCACCGCGCCCTGACCGACGCTGGCGAGCACGCCGAGTTGCTGCTGCAGGCGCGGCGCATCCTGGGTGGCCAATTGCATCAGCAGATAGGTTTCCAGCCAGGGGTCGAGAATCAGCCCGCTCTCGGTCGCCACCAACTCGCGTAGCACGTTGAGCTGCTGCAGAGCCAGGCTGTAGCGGTCGTAGGCATCCGGCCACCAGCCGACGCTGCTCAGGGCCTGGGCGCGCAAGCCGTCGCGCTGCCCGCGCAGGGCCTGCAGGCTGTTCAGCAGCGGTTCACTGGCGCCCTCGTCCGTGAGGGTCTGCTGCAATTGGTCGAGCGCCTGGTCCAGATCACTCTCGCGCTGCTGCAGGCGGGCCATGGCGGCCTGGGTTTCATCCGTGGCCTGACGGCCACGCTCGGTGGACTTCCAGCGGGCCGTAAGGTTGCGCTGCTCCACCAGGGCTCGCTCGACACGGTCCAGCGCCTGCAACTGGATCACCCCGGAGTGCTCGCTATCGACCACCTCGAGCTTGCCCAGGTAGTTGTCGCCAATCGACCAGGCAGCGTAGCCGAGCGGCAGCAGGAACAGCAGCGCCAGCAGCTGGAACTTGCGGGCGAAGCTGAATTTTTCCAGGGCTCCCACCCCGGGCAGCAACAGCGCATTCATCGTCGAACTCCTGAATCGGACGAAACTGCGAAAGGTCTGGACTAGCAAATGCCGAGCCACGCACCTCGCAGTTTGCAGCTATCCGCCAATCGTCGCGCGCACCAGGCCAGGACGCCGGAGGGTTACGCAAGACTGGCTGACTTCACAGGGTTAACGATAGAAGCATTGCGCCATCGAGGTGCGAAAAGGCGTCACGTTGAAGGTCGCACGCACACGAGGGCAACCGCGCGTGAGGCTATACGCTTGAATCGCGCCCCAGCTCCTGCACCAGAAAGTCGACAAATGCCCGCACCTTGGGCTGCAGGTAACGGCGCGTCGGATAGATGGCATAGAGCTGCGTCTGCACCATCTGCCACTCCTTCAGCACCGCCTGCAGACGCCCGGCGGCCAGGTCTTCGCGCACATAGAGCTCTGGCACCAGGCTGACGCCATGCCCGCCGCGCAACGCCGTACACAGTGCCAGGCTGGAGTTGACCCGGTAGCGCCCGTGTACCGCTATCCGGCGCGTCTCTTCGCCACGCTGGAACACCCACTCAGTGGCATGCCCGGACAAGGTGAACTGCACGCACTCCAGCCGGCGCAGGTCATCCGGTTCGGATGGCACCCCATGACGTCGGAAATACTCGGGCGAGCCGCACAACACATGGTTGAGCGTGGTCAGCTGGCGCGCCACCAGGCTGGAGTCCTCCAGGCGATCGCTGCCGCGCAGCGCCAGGTCGAAGCCATCCTTGATCAGGTCGACGCGCCGATCCTCCAGCTGCAGGTCCAGCGACAACTGCGGGTAGCGTTCGAGAAAACGCGGTACCAGCTCGGCCAGGCGCACCAGGGTGAATGACATCGGCGCGCTGACCCTTAGCGTGCCGCTCGGTTGCTGCTGCAGCGGCCCCAGCGACTGGTCCGCCTCGCTCAGGTCATCGAGCACCCGCGCCACCTGCTCGTAATAGCGACTACCCGCCTCGGTCAGGCTCAGTCGCCGCGTGGTGCGATTGAGCAGGCGCGCCGCCAGATACGCCTCCAGCTCGTTGATGTTCTTGCTCACCGCAGCCGGCGACAGGTTCAACTGACGCGCAGCGGCAGCAAAGCTGCCGAGCTCGACCACCTGGCGAAAGACATTAAGGGCCGTAAAGCGGTCCATGCATTCAACACTCTGAGTAAATAGATCGTTAATATTAACGTCGATTATCAATCCTGGAGTGACGAATTAGCCTGTCCTCAATCCCACTCGACAGGTGTCACCCCATGCATCCACTACTCGAAGCCATCGCCCAACGCAGCTCCCTAAACAGTTTCGACCCGCAGGCCCGTCTGGATGACTCGACCATCCACGAATTGATCGGCTGGGCCAGCCGCGCGCCCAGCGCCTTCAACCTGCAGAACTGGCGCTTCATCGCCGTGCGCAGCGACGCCGCCAAACAGCGCCTGCGCCAGCTGGCCTGGGACCAGCCCAAGGTCAGCGAGGCCGCCGTGACTTTCATCCTCTGCGGCGTATTGCCGGATACCGACCAGCTACCGGCGCGCCTGCAGCCTTCGGTCGAGGCCGGTTTCATGCCGGCGAACATGCCCAGCAGCTGGCAGCAGGCCGCCAAGCAGCTGTACGCCGACTCGCCACGGGCACGACGTGATGAAGCGATACGCAGTGCCACCCTCGCCGCCGCCACACTGATGCAGGCCGGCCAGGCGCTGGGCCTCGGCGCCTGCCCGATGACCGGCTTCGACGCCCCGGCCGTCGCCACCCACTTCGGTCTGGGTACCGACGAAATCCCGGTGATGCTGGTCGCCATGGGCCGCGCCGCACCCGGCAACTGGCCGCAGAAACCGCGCCGCCCGCTGCAGCAGATTCTCGAACTCGCCTGAGGTAACGTCATGAGCCGCTCGACCGATCTTCTGCTCACCGCCCTTGCCCCGGCGATCTGGGGCAGCACTTACGTGGTCACCACGCTGCTGTTGCCGCCGGATTATCCGCTGACCATGGCCCTGCTGCGCGCCCTACCGGCAGGCCTGTTGCTGCTCGTGCTGGTGCGCCAGCTGCCACAGGGACGCTGGTGGGGCCGCGTATTCCTGCTCGGCGCGCTGAACTTCTCGCTGTTCTGGAGCCTGCTGTTCGTCGCCGCCTATCGCCTGCCCGGCGGGGTCGCCGCCACCCTCGGCGCCCTGCAGCCGCTGCTGGTGATCGGGCTGGCCCGCCTGAGCCTGGGCACGCCCATCCGCAGCCTGGCCATCGTCGGCGCGCTGGCGGGAATGTTCGGCGTAGCGCTACTGGTGCTCACACCTCAGGCGACACTGGACCCGCTCGGCATCGCCGCTGGCCTGCTCAGTGCGCTATCCATGGCGCTGGGTGTGGTGCTCAGCCGTCGCTGGCAGCCGCCGACCTCGACCCTGACCTTCACCGCCTGGCAACTGGTGGCTGGCGGCGTGCTGCTGATCCCCCTGGTTCTGCTGCTGGAGCCGACGCCACCGAGCCTGTCGCTGGCCAACCTGGCCGGCATCGCCTACCTGAGCCTGATCGGCGCCGCCTTCACCTACCTGCTGTGGTTCCGCGGCATCGCCCGCCTGGAACCGGCGACAGTGTCCTCGCTGGGCTTCCTCAGCCCGGTCAGTGCCGTACTGCTCGGCTGGGGGCTGTTGCAGCAGAGCCTCAGCCCGCTGCAGCTACTGGGCATGCTCGTCGTACTGGGCAGCGTCTGGCTCGGCCAGCTCGCTCAACGCGTAGCGCCCCAAAGCGCTTTGCTGCACCGCTAAAGAAAAAGCCCCCGGGGATCACTCCGCCGGGGGCTTTCATTCACTGCGCGAGACTTAGACCTTGCTGCGCTCGTAGCGCTTGCGGTCGTTCTCATTGAGCATCTTCTTGCGCAGACGGATCGACTTCGGCGTCACTTCCACCAGCTCGTCATCGGCGATGAATTCCAGCGCCTGCTCGAGGGTGAACTTGATCGGCGGAACCAGGGCAATGACCTCGTCCTTGCCGGAAGCACGCATGTTGTCGAGCTTCTTGCCCTTGGTCGGGTTGATCACCAGGTCGTTGTCACGGCTGTGGATGCCGGCCAGCTGGCCTTCGTAGATCTCGTCGCCCGGGCTCAGGAACAGCTTGCCACGGCTCTGCAGGGTTTCCAGCGAGTAGGTCAGCGCGGTACCGGTGGCCATCGAGACCAGCACGCCGTTCTGGCGGTTGCTGACTTCACCGGCCTTGATCGCGCCGTAGTGGCTGAAGGTCGAGGTCAGGATGCCGCTGCCCGAGGTCAGGGTCAGGAAGTTGTTACGGAAGCCGATCAGGCCACGCGCCGGAATGGTGTATTCCAGGCGAATACGGCCCTTGCCGTCGGGGATCATGTTGGTCAGATCGCCCTTGCGCAGACCCATCTGCTCCATCACTGCACCCTGGTGCTGTTCTTCGATGTCGATGGTGACGTTCTCGTACGGCTCCTGCTTCTCGCCGTCCTTCTCGATGATCACCACTTCCGGACGGCCCACGGCCATCTCGAAGCCTTCGCGGCGCATGGTTTCGATCAGGACCGACAGGTGCAGCTCACCACGACCGGAAACCTTGAACTTCTCGGCGGAGTCGCCAGCGTCAACGCGCAGGGCCACGTTGTGCAGCAGTTCCTTGTCCAGACGGTCCTTGATGTTGCGGCTGGTGACGAACTTGCCTTCCTTACCGGCGAACGGCGAGTCGTTGACCTGGAAGGTCATGCTCACGGTCGGCTGGTCGACGGTCAGCGGCGGACGCGCTTCGACGTGCTGCGGGTCGCACAGGGTGTCGGAGATGAACAGCTCGTCCATACCCGAGACGCAGACGATGTCGCCGGCTTCGGCTTCGGCCACTTCCACGCGCTGCAGGCCGGAGTGGCCCATGATCTTGAGGATACGACCGTTGCGCTTAGAGCCGTCGTCGCTGATGGCCACCACCGGGGTGTTGGCCTTGATCTTGCCGCGCGCGATGCGGCCGATGCCGATCACGCCGAGGAAGCTGTTGTAGTCCAGCTGGGAGATCTGCATCTGGAACGGGCCGTCGACGTCAACGTCCGGGGCCGGTACGTGGTCGATGATGGCCTGGAACAGGGCATCCATGTTGTCGTCCATCTTCTCGTGGTCCATGCCGGCGATGCCGTTCAGGGCCGAGGCGTAGACGATCGGGAAGTCCAGCTGCTCGTCGGTGGCGCCGAGGTTGTCGAACAGGTCGAAGATCTGGTCGATGACCCAGTCCGGACGCGCGCCCGGACGGTCAACCTTGTTCACCACCACGATCGGACGCAGGCCGGCCTTGAACGCCTTCTGGGTCACGAAACGGGTCTGCGGCATCGGGCCGTCCTGGGCGTCGACCACCAGCAGCACGGAGTCGACCATGGACATCACGCGCTCAACCTCACCGCCGAAGTCGGCGTGGCCGGGGGTGTCGACGATGTTGATGTTGTAGCCGTTCCATTTGATGGCGGTGTTCTTCGCCAGAATGGTAATGCCGCGCTCTTTTTCCTGGTCGTTGGAGTCCATCACGCGCTCGGATTCCGCTTCTTTGCGGTCGAGGGTGCCGGAGAGCTTCAGCAGCTTGTCTACCAGGGTGGTCTTGCCATGGTCGACGTGGGCGATGATGGCGATGTTGCGTAGTTTTTCGATCACGATGTCGTCTCGATTGAGGATTCTGAAAGCTATGGCCTGGCAGTCTGCCTGGCCGTTGTGAATAGGCGATTACGTCAGGCGCGGGTCGGGAGGCCGCCGGCGGCGTACCTCGGCCAGCAGGCGCGTGGTTCTAGCGTGGGCGGTAGACGCGCACATTGGCATGCCCCTCACTGAGCAAATGGTGAGCATGCAGGCGACTCATCACGCCCTTGTCGCAATACAGCAGGTACTGGCGAGTCTCATCCAGTTCCTTGAATTTGTTGTTCAGCGCATAGAACGGCAGAGGCTGTACCTCGATGCCCGGCAACTCCAACGGCTCGTCCTCGGCGGCATCCGGGTGGCGGATGTCGATAATGATCTGCCCGGCCAGCGCCTCGGCCACTTCCTCGACCTGCACATCCTGGCCCAGCTCGTCGATGACCTTGTCCACGGTCACTCGCGTGGCGCGCTCCAGGGCGCGCTCGAGCACGGCCATATCAAACAGACTTTCTTCATGCTCGATGCGGCCGCGCTTGGCACGGGTAGTCGGGTTGACCGAGATCACCCCGCAGTACTCGGGCATATTCTTGGCGAACTCGGCGGTGCCAATGGCCGTGGCGGTGTCGATGATGTCCTGCTTGTGCGCGGTGATCAGCGGACGCAGCACCAGGGTGTCGGTGACCGAGTCGATCACCGAGAGGTTTGGCAGGGTCTGGCTGGAGACCTGGCTGATCGCCTCGCCGGTGACCAGAGCATCGATGTGCAACTCTTCGGCGATACGGCTGGAAGCGCGCAGCATCATGCGCTTGAGCACCACGCCCATCTGGCTGTTGTCGACCTTGGAGAGGATCTCGCCGACCACTTCCTCGAACGGCACACTAATAAAAAGCACGCGGTGCGAGCTGCCGTACTTCTGCCACAGGTAGTGCGCCACCTCCATTACCCCCAGTTCGTGGGCACGACCACCGAGGTTGAAAAAGCAGAAGTGGGTCAGCAGGCCGCGGCGCATGATCTGGTAGGCGGCCACGGTCGAATCGAAGCCGCCGCTCATCAGCACCAGGGTCTGCTCGATCGAGCCCAGCGGGTAGCCGCCCAGGCCTTCGTGCTGGGCGTGGACGATCAGCAAACGGTCGTAGCGCACTTCGAAACGCGCCTCGACCTCGGGCTTCTTCAGGTCGATACCCGCGGCGCCGCACTCGCGGCGCAGGCGGCTGCCGACATGGGTGGCCAGCTCCACCGAGGAAAAGTCATGGGTATTGCCGGCGCGCTTGCAGCGCACGGCAAACACCTTGCCGGCGATCTGCGCACCGAAATGGGCACGGCATTTCTCGAAGGTGTCATCGAAATCGACGTAGGGATATTCGTGCACTTCGAGGAAGTGGGCGATGCCCGGCGTGTTGCGCAGGCGCTCGAACATCTCGGCCTGCACCTTCGGTGAGCTGACCTGGCTGATCAGGTCAAGGTTGTCCCACTCGCCCTGCACGTCCAGCGCCGGATCCAGATCGCGCAGCACCGTGCGGATGTTCTTGGCCAGCTGGCGGATGAACTGCTTGCGCACCGGCCGGCTTTTGATGGTGATTTCCGCGAAGGGTTTGACGATGAGTTTCATGGGAAAACGGGCGCCGGGAGCTAGGCCAAAAAACAGGGGCGCGGATTATAGCGGAAATTGCTCAAGCTTTAACCAAAAACCGCAAAAGCAGGTTTAATGCACCAATTTGGCGCCTAATGATTTTTTAAAGCACCAGATAAGTGCATAAAAGCGCTCAAAAAAACGCCTCAGCCCCCGCCACCCTTGCGCCGCAGCCATTCTGCCCATTCCGGGGCACTGGCACGCAATTTGCTCCCTTGTGAGGCAGTCAGGTCTGGCCGACTATCGCGCCCGGCCTTACGCCAATTTTTCGGAGACAGGTAAGTGCCTGTCTCCTTTCCACCTGGAGGACAGCATGTCGAAGGCGATTCAACTGATCAAAGAACACGACGTGAAGTGGGTTGACCTGCGCTTCACCGACACCAAGGGCAAGCAGCAGCACGTGACCATGCCGGCCCGTGACGCCCTGGACGAAGATTTCTTCGAGCACGGCAAGATGTTCGACGGCTCCTCCATCCACGGCTGGAAAGGCATCGAAGCCTCCGACATGATCCTGCAGCCGGTCGACGAAACCGCCGTGCTGGACCCGTTCACCGAAGAGCCGACCGTCATCATCGTCTGCAACATCATCGAGCCGAGCACCATGCAAGGCTACGACCGTGACCCGCGCTCCATCGCCAAGCGCGCCGAGGAATACCTGAAGACCACCGGTATCGGTGACACCGTATTCGTCGGCCCGGAGCCTGAGTTCTTCATCTTCGACGAAGTGAAGTTCAAGTCCGACATCTCCGGCTCCATGTTCAAGATCTTCTCCGAACAGGCTGCCTGGATGACCGACGGCGACGTCGAAGGCGGCAACAAGGGTCACCGCCCGGCCGTCAAAGGTGGCTACTTCCCGGTTCCGCCGGTCGACCACGACCACGAAATCCGTACCGCCATGTGCAACGCCCTGGAAGAAATGGGCCTGGTCGTTGAAGTGCACCACCACGAAGTGGCCACTGCCGGTCAGAACGAAATCGGCGTGAAGTTCAACACCCTGGTGGCCAAGGCTGACGAAGTTCAGACCCTGAAGTACTGCGTACACAACGTGGCCGACGCCTACGGCAAGACTGCTACCTTCATGCCGAAGCCGCTGTACGGCGACAACGGTTCGGGTATGCACGTGCACATGTCCATCTCCAAAGATGGCAAGAACACCTTCGCTGGCGAAGGCTATGCCGGCCTGTCCGACACCGCCCTGTACTTCATCGGCGGCATCATCAAGCACGGTAAGGCCCTGAACGGCTTCACCAACCCGTCCACCAACTCCTACAAGCGTCTGGTGCCGGGCTTCGAAGCTCCGGTCATGCTGGCCTACTCGGCTCGCAACCGTTCCGCCTCGATCCGTATCCCGTACGTTTCCAGCCCGAAAGCCCGCCGCATCGAAGCGCGCTTCCCGGACCCGGCTGCCAACCCGTACCTGGCCTTCGCTGCACTGCTGATGGCCGGTCTGGACGGTATCCAGAACAAGATTCACCCCGGCGATGCTGCCGACAAGAACCTGTACGACCTGCCGCCGGAAGAAGCTGCCAACATCCCGCAGGTATGCGGCAGCCTGAAGGAAGCGCTGGAAGAGCTGGACAAGGGCCGTGCGTTCCTGACCAAGGGCGGCGTGTTCTCCGACGACTTCATCGATGCCTACATCGAGCTGAAGTCCGAAGAAGAAATCAAAGTACGCACCTTCGTACACCCGCTGGAATACGACCTGTACTACAGCGTCTAATCCATCGCGGTTAGTAAAGAGGCCTCCTTCGGGAGGCCTCTTTTTTTCTGCCATTTTGTTGCACCAGACCACGCCCCACCGCCGCGCCGCTTGCCAACCCGCAGCTGCGATGCAACTCTTGCCGCAGGATCACTCAGGAGCCTGACGATGCGCCTGCTTACTGCCTGCCTGCTCTGCGCCCTGGCCTTGCCGGCCGCCGCCCAGATCTACAAATACACCGATGCCAACGGCAACACTGTGTTCACCAACCAGCCACCGGAAGGCCAGAGCACGGAAGCCGTGAGCCTGCCGCCGACCAATACGGTGGAATCACAGAAGCCCGTCGTTCCAGCGCAATCGGCAGAGCCCGAGGCCAGCGGCCCACCCTACCAGGCGCTGGAGCTGACCGACCTGCCCAGCGAAGAAGCCCTGCGTGCCAACAACGGCACCTTCAGCGTTAACGTCAACATCGTTCCACGCCTGATGCCGGGGCATCGGCTACGCCTGCTGCTGGATGGCCAACCCTACGGCCAACCGAGCAACGTACCGCGCCTGCAGGTGGTCAATGTCGACCGTGGCGAACATAGTCTGGCTGTAGAAGTACTCAGCGGTGAACGCCAGGTACAACAGAGCGCACCGGTGATCTTTACCGTGCAGCGCATCAGCACCAACAGCCCGGCACGCGTCACGCCCCCCAAACCCACACCCCGCACGCCCTGATCACCAAGGAGCCCCATGCCCCGCCTGTTGTTCTGCCTGCTAGTTGGCCTGCTCTGCCTGCCCGCACACGCCGGGGTCTACACCTATATCGACGCCGAGGGCAACCGGGTGTTCACCGACCAGCCGCCCTCGGAAAAGGCCCAGCGGGTGGAGATTGCACCGAGTAATAAAATGGCGCCCACTCAGGCTCCGCCAGCCGCCATACCGGCCTACCCAACCACACGGGTCGAGCCGGCCTATGACGTGCTGCGCATCCTGGTGCCCGAGCCCGATGCCACCATTCGCGATCCGGCCGGCAACCTGATCGTCACTGCCAGCAGCGACCCTTCCCTGCACGCTGGGCATAGCTTCCGCCTGATCCTGGACGGCCAACCCTCCGGTGAGACTGGCCGCAGCCCGGTATTCCCGCTGGAAAACATCGACCGCGGCACCCACCAGATTTCCGTGGAAATCATCGACAGTCAGGGCCGCATCGTCGAACGCACGCCCAGCCAACCCTTTCACATGAAACGCATCTCGCTGGCCGAGAAACGCCGCACCAATCCGTGCAAAAAAGGCGACTGGGGCGTACGCCCGGAGTGCCCGATCGCAGACAAACCCAAAGAACCCAGAGACATCCCCTTCGTGCCCTTCATTTGATCAGGCACCAAATCGGTGCATAAGAATGCACCGAGATCTATGCTCTCCCTGTTTTGGTTCACTCGCAGCGCCAGCAGCTGCGCCGAAACATGGCCTGACCCGCGCCTGCAGCAAAAACCACGCGTCTTTTCGGGGCTTTGGTTTGCTTCTTGCATTTTCCTGCCCATTGCCAGGACCCTGCCATGATCAACGACGCACTGCATCGCCTACTGCTGGACAACCTGACCACCGCCACCATCCTGCTCAACGCCGAGTTGTGCCTGGAGTACATGAATCCGGCGGCGGAAATGCTGCTGGCAGTCAGCGGCCAGCGTAGCCACGGCCAGTTCATCAGCGAACTGTTCACCGAATCACCGGAAGCACTCAGCTCGCTGCGCCAGGCCGTTGAGCACGCCCATCCGTTCACCAAGCGTGAGGCCATGCTCACCGCGCTCAATGGCCAGACGCTGACCGTCGACTATGCCGTGACGCCGATCCTCAGCGCCGGCAAGACCCTGCTGCTGCTGGAAGTACACCCGCGCGACCGCCTGCTGCGCATCACCAAGGAAGAGGCGCAGCTGTCCAAGCAGGAGACCACCAAGCTGCTGGTCCGCGGCCTGGCCCACGAGATCAAGAACCCGCTCGGCGGCATCCGTGGCGCGGCCCAGTTGCTGGCCCGCGAGTTGCCCAACGAGGGCCTGCGCGACTACACCAACGTGATCATCGAGGAAGCCGACCGCCTGCGTAACCTGGTTGACCGCATGCTCGGCTCGAACAAGCTGCCGTCACTGGCAATGACCAACGTCCACGAGGTGCTGGAGCGCGTCGCCAGTCTGATCGAGGCCGAAAGCCAGGGCAGCATCACCCTGGTGCGCGACTACGATCCGAGCATTCCGGACGTGCTGATCGACCGCGAGCAGATGATCCAGGCCGTCCTCAACATCGTGCGCAACGCCCTGCAGGCGCTGTCTGCACAGAGCGACCTGCGCCTGGGCCGCATCAGCCTGCGCACGCGCACCCTGCGCCAGTTCACCATCGGCCACACCCGCCACCGCCTGGTGGTGAAGATGGAGATCATCGACAACGGCCCCGGTATTCCGCAGGACATGCAGGAAACCATCTTCTACCCCATGGTCAGTGGTCGTCCGGATGGCACCGGACTGGGCCTGGCCATCACCCAGAACATCATCAGTCAGCATCAGGGCCTGATCGAGTGCGAGAGCCATCCCGGCCATACCGTGTTCTCGATCTTCCTGCCGCTGGAACAAGGAGCCATGCACACATGAGCCGCAGTGAAACCGTCTGGATCGTCGATGACGACCGCTCCATCCGTTGGGTGCTGGAAAAGGCCCTGCAGCAGGAGGGCATGACCACCCAGAGTTTCGACAGCGCCGACGGCGTGCTGAGCAAGCTGAGCCGCCAGCAGCCGGACGTGATCATCTCCGACATCCGCATGCCCGGTGCCAGCGGCCTCGACCTGCTGGCGCAGATCCGTGACCTGCACCCGCGCCTGCCGGTGATCATCATGACCGCCCACTCCGACCTGGACAGCGCGGTCGCCTCTTACCAGGGTGGCGCCTTCGAGTACCTGCCCAAGCCGTTCGACGTCGACGAGGCCGTATCCCTGGTCAAGCGCGCCAACCAGCACGCCCAGGAGCAGCAGGGCCTGGAAGCCCCGGCGGCATTGAGCCGTACTCCGGAAATCATCGGTGAAGCACCGGCGATGCAGGAGGTGTTCCGCGCCATCGGCCGCCTCTCCCACTCCAATATCACCGTGCTGATCAACGGCGAGTCGGGTACCGGTAAAGAACTGGTCGCCCACGCCCTGCACCGTCACAGCCCACGCGCGGCGGCGCCGTTCATCGCGCTGAACATGGCGGCGATTCCCAAGGACCTGATGGAGTCCGAGCTGTTCGGCCATGAGAAAGGCGCTTTCACCGGCGCCGCCAACCAGCGCCGCGGGCGCTTCGAGCAGGCCGACGGCGGCACCCTGTTCCTCGATGAGATCGGCGATATGCCGGCCGACACCCAGACCCGCCTGCTGCGCGTGCTGGCCGATGGCGAGTTCTACCGGGTCGGGGGCCATACGCCGGTCAAGGTTGATGTGCGCATCATCGCCGCCACCCACCAGAACCTCGAATCCCTGGTGCAGGCCGGCAAGTTTCGCGAGGACCTGTTCCACCGCCTCAACGTGATCCGTATCCATATCCCGCGCCTGGCCGATCGCCGCGAGGACATCCCCACCCTGGCCCGCCACTTCCTCGCCCGGGCCGCCCAGGAGCTGGCGGTGGAGCCCAAGCTGCTGAAGAGCGAGACCGAGGATTACCTCAAGCACCTGCCCTGGCCCGGCAACGTACGCCAGCTGGAGAACACCTGCCGCTGGATCACCGTGATGGCCTCCGGGCGCGAGGTGCATGTCGATGACCTGCCACCGGAACTGCTGACCCAGCCGCAGGAAAACGCCCCGGCCACCAACTGGGAGCAGGGCCTGCGCCAGTGGGCCGACCAGGCGCTGGCGCGCGGCCAGTCCAGCCTGCTCGACAGCGCCGTACCGGCCTTCGAGCGGATCATGATCGAGACGGCCCTCAAGCACACCGCCGGGCGCCGCCGCGATGCCGCCGTACTGCTGGGCTGGGGCCGCAATACCCTGACCCGCAAGATCAAGGAGCTGGGCATGAAGGTCGATGGCGGCGACGACGACGACGGCGACGACTGATCCCGTGAGCCCGTGAGCCCGGCGCAACGCCGGGATCACTGCTCTCTGCTCTCCAGCAACAGCGGCACGCAGGCAAACTGCGTCCACCTCTCCTACGCACTTCCTCTCAAACCTCTGCGCCACCACCAGCCTGCAAGCCCATGCACACAGGCATCTTCCCTATGGCCCGGCCAATCCAATAAAATACAATCATTATCAAATAAGATAATGACTCAATAATATCTGCCCTCCGGAAACTCCCTCGACATGCGCCTTACCCTGCTCGCCCTCTGTGTCTTGAGCTGTCACGCCCCTGCTGTTTGGGCCGAAAGCACACCGCTGCAACTGGACGCCACCAACATCGATGCCAACGCCGAAAGCACAGAACGCCCAGACGGTCCCGTCAAGGGCTACCATGCCACGCGCTCAGCCAGCGCCACGCGCACCGACAGCGCCGTACACGACACGCCGCAATCCATCAGCATCGTTACTCGCGACGCACTGGAAGACACCGGCGCAACCCGGCTGACGGACGCCCTCGACTATGCCGGCGGCGTCGGCCGTGGCAACAACTTCGGCGGCCAGGGCCTGACCGGCTACACCGTGCGCGGTTTCACCAGCGGTGAGTTCTATCGCAACGGCTTCCCGGTCAACCGTGGCTACCCGAATGCACCGGACGCCTACAACATCGAACGAGTCGAAGTCCTGCGCGGCCCCGCCTCGACCCTCTACGGCCGCAGTGATCCCGGCGGCACCTTCAATGTGGTGTCCAAGCAGCCGCAGGCCGAGAGCCACCTGGTGGTGGGCAGTCAGCTCGATGACCAGGGTATGCAACGCGGCACCCTGGATGCCACTGGCGCGCTGGACGAAGAGCAGCGCCTGACCTATCGCCTGAATCTGGTCGGCGAAGGCGGGGAAAGCTTCCGCGACAATGTGGAGAGCGAACGCTATGGCGTCACGCCCATGCTCAGCTGGCAAGCCACCGACGCCACGCGGATCACCCTGGAAGCCGACATCCTGCGCAACAACCACCCACTGGATCGCGGCCTGACCCGCTATGCCAATCAGGCCGGTACCGCCTCGCGCGACACCAACGTGTGGGGCGAAGGCAGCGACAACATGCTGCACAACGACAACGAAATGGTGCAGCTACGCTTCGAGCACCTGCTCAACAACGACTGGACAATGGCCGGTGGCGTGCAGTACCTCAACGGCACCCTGCAGGGCAATGCCGTGGAAGCCAACGGCCTGCAGGCCGACGGCCGAACACTCGGGCGCAACTTCAGCTGGCGCAAGCTGGAATGGGATGACCGTGACGCGCAGCTGAACCTGACCGGGAACTTCTCCGCCCTGGGGCTGGAGCACACCCTGATCACCGGCATCGAATATGAAGACTACGACTACAAGTCGCTGATCCGCCGCTCCAGCGGCTCTACCACTGCCTACCCGGTCGACCTCTTTGACCCACAACTCGATCAGGCACGCCCGGCACTGACCCGGACACCCACCGACAACTACGAAACGCTCGACACCATGGCCGCCTTCATCCAGGACCAGGTGCAGCTGACCGAGCGCCTGCAAGCGCTGATCGGTGTGCGCTTCGAGCACTTCGACCATGAGTACCGCGACTATGTCTCGGGCAGCGGCTGGAGTAACGAGGACAATGCCACGACGCCTCGCGTCGGGCTGACCTACCGCCTGACCGACAACCTCAACGCCTACGTCAACGCCTCGCGCTCGTTCAAACCCAACAGCGGCGCCAGTCGCCAGGGCGATGGCTTCGACCCGGAGGAAGGCAAGGCCTACGAGATGGGCCTGAAATGGCAGTCGCCCGACCAGCAGTACAGCGTCGACGCGGCGATCTATCACATCGTCAAACAGAACGTGCTGACCGTCGACCCGGTCGACGTCAACTACCAGATCGCCGCCGGTGAAGTACGCAGCCGCGGCTTCGACCTCAACATCACCGGCAACCTGACTCCCGAGTGGAAGGTGATCGCCGGTTACGCCTATGTCGATGCCGAAGTGACCGAAGACAACTCGATTCCCGAAGGCACACGTCTGGCCAACATCCCGCGCAACAGCGCCAGCCTGCTGAACGTCTATGAGTTCCAGGATGGCATCGCCCGCGGCCTGGGCCTGGGCGCCGGCATCAAGTATGTCGACGACCGTGCCGGCAAAACCGATGCGACCTCCTTCGAGATGGAGGACTACACCACGGTCGACCTGCTGAGCTACTACCAGGTCAACGAGCAGCTGCGCCTCAACCTCGACCTGAAGAACCTGTTCAACGAGGACTATGAGGAAAGCGGGTTCCAGAACTATGCCTACCCTGGCGCACCGCGCACGGTGCAGGCCGGCTTCACCTATAGCTTCTACTGAAACGCTGGGGCGTTATGATGGCCACGAGTTAGCCTCGTGGCCTGAACCAGACAAAACGGGCCTGCGGGCCCGTTTTCATTGCCGGCGGATAAATACTCTGCGCAAATGCTGACTAAATGGTGCCTCCCGCGGGCTCACCGCCGTCTTCACGGCGAACCTATTCACTTATCAGGCTGCCATGTCCTCATCGCTGAATGACACCCTGCGCCAGCTCTGGGCGCGCGAGAAGTTCACCTATGGCGTTCGGGTGTTCATCGCCCTCGCCGGTGCCATGGCGCTGTGCTGGTACCTGGAACGCATCGAGTTCGTCATCCCGCTGTTCCTCGGCTGCATCGCCAGCGCGCTGGCCGAGAGCGATGACCACTGGCGCGGGCGCCTGCAGGCGCTGATCGTGACCCTGATCTGCTTCGCCGCCACCGCCAGCGCCGTACAACTGCTGTTTCCGACGCCGCTACTGTTCGGCGCCGGCCTGGCCCTGGCGGCGTTCGGCATGACCCTGCTCGGCGGCATTGGCGAGCGCTACGCGGCGGTCGCTTCGGCCACCCTGATTTTGGCGATCTATACCGCCATCGGTCTGGAGCATCGCGGTGGTGCCCAGGGCATCTTCTGGCAGGAGCCTTTGCTGCTGATCTGCGGCGCGGCCTGGTACGGCCTGCTGGCGGTACTGTGGAGCGCACTGTTCAGCCAGCAGCCGGTGCAGCAGGCACTGGCGCGGGTGTTCGACGAACTGGGCACCTATCTGCGCCTGAAAGCCTCGCTGTTCGAGCCGGTGCGCAAGATCGACATCGAGGCCCGCCGCCTCGAACTGGCACGGCAGAACGGCCGGGTGGTGAGCGCGCTGAACCTGGCCAAGGAAATCATCCTCAACCGTATGAGCCGCAAGCGCAGCGGACAGAAGACCAATCGCTACCTCAAGCTGTATTTCATCGCCCAGGACATCCACGAGCGCGCCAGCTCTTCGCACTATCCCTACAACGCTCTGGCCGAGGCCTTCTTCCACAGCGACGTGATGTTCCGCTGCGGCCGCCTGCTCAGCCAGCAGGGCAAGGCCTGCCAGGCGCTGGGCCGGGCCATCCGCCTGCGCCAGCCGTTCGACTACAACGACAACAGCCAGGCCATGGCCGAGCTGGATGCCTCGATGAACTATCTGCGCGAGCAGAACAACCCGGCCTGGCGCCGTCTGCTGCGCGCCCTCGGCGCTCTGGCCGGCAACCTGGCGACGCTTGAACGCAAACTGACCAGCGCGAGCAACCCGGACGCCCTGGCCGACGAGCAGGACAGCGCCCTGCTCGACCGCTCGCCGCAGAACCTCAAGGACGCCCTGACCCGCCTGCGCCAGCACATCACGCCGACTAGCCTGGTGTTCCGCCACGCCTTGCGCCTGTCCATCGCCCTGCTCGCCGGCTATGGCCTGCTGCACTGGATTCACCCACAGCAGGGCTATTGGATTCTGCTCACCACACTGTTCGTTTGCCGCCCCAGCTATGGCGCCACCCGTCTGCGCCTGGTGCAGCGGGTCAGCGGCACCATGCTCGGCCTGGTGCTGGGCTGGGCACTGATCCGCCTGTTCCCCGACCCGCTGCTGCAGTCGCTGTTCGCCGTGGTCGCCGGCGTGGTGTTCTTCACCAACCGGGTCGACCGCTACACCCTGGCCACCAGCGCCATGACCCTGGTGGTGGTGCTGTGCTTCAACCAGATCAGCGATGCCTATGCCCTGCTCTGGCCACGCCTGGTGGATACCGTACTGGGCACGGTGATCGCCGGCCTGGCGGTGTTCTTCATCCTGCCCGACTGGCAGGGGCGCAAACTCAATCAGGTGCTGGCCAGCACGCTCAGCAGCAACAGCCGCTACCTGCTGCAGATCATGCAGCAGTATGAGTCCGGCGCCCGCGACGACCTGAGCTATCGCCTGGCCCGGCGCAACGCGCACAACGCCGACGCAGCGCTGTCGACCACCCTGTCCAACATGCTGCTGGAGCCCGGCCACTTCCGTAAGGATGCCGAAACCGGCTTCCGCTTCCTGGTGCTGTCACACACCCTGCTCAGCTACCTGTCAGCCCTCGGCGCCCACCGTGCCAGCCTGGCCGACGATGCCAGCGATGCCCTCCACGACCGCGCCGTGGCGCATATCAGTCAGACCCTGGACGCCATCGCCGGCAACCTGCGCGACGGCCAGCCCGTGGCGGTGTATGACGAACAGGATCAGGCCCTGGCCGAGGAGCTGGAGCAACTGCCCGACGAGATGGACGAGGGCCATCGTCTGGTGCAGGTGCAGCTCGGCCTTATCTGCCGCCAGCTGGCGCCGTTGCGCACGCTGGTGGCGCACCTGCAGAAGCGTCAGCCGCAGCAGGGTGAGGCCAAGGCGGCTTGAGCTGTGGCAGGACCTGCCTTTCTGTGGGAGCGGCTTCAGCCGCGAAAGCCCTCCCTGCAAAAGCGCTGCGCAGGGTGAAATCCTGGGAAACACCTGAGCCGCAGAGCCATCGCGACTGAAGTCGCTCCCACAAAAAGCGCCTGAACACCGGGCTACGCGACGACTGCCCCCAGGCACCGCCGCGCTTTCCGCTAGAATGCGCGCCTTCCACGAACAACCGAGGTGCAACCCTTGTCCTTCTTCCCGGTCATCATCATCGGCGCCGGTGCCGCGGGCCTGATGTGCGCAGCCAAGGCCGCCGCACGCGGGCGCAGCGTGCTGCTGCTGGATCACGCCAATAAACCGGGCAAGAAGATCCTGATGTCCGGCGGCGGGCGCTGCAACTTCACCAACCTGTACTGCGAGCCGGCCAACTTCCTCTCGCACAACGCACACTTCTGCAAATCGGCCCTGGCCCGCTACAGCCAGTGGGACTTCATCGAGCTGGTGGTCAAGCACGATGTGCCTTACCACGAGAAGAAGCTCGGCCAGCTGTTCTGCGACCGCAAGGCCAGTGACATCCTCAACATGCTGCTGGCCGAATGCGACGAGCACGGCGTCGACCTGCGCCTGGACACCTCGGTCGAAACCATCGCCAAGACCGACAGCGGCTACCGTCTGCACACCAGCGCCGGCGAGTTCAACTGCGAGTCGCTGGTGATCGCCACAGGCGGGCTGTCCATTCCCACCCTCGGCGCCACCGGCTTCGGTTACCAGGTGGCCAAACAGTTCGGCCACAACCTGCTGCCGACCCGCGCCGGCCTGGTGCCGTTCACCATCACCGAGCCGCAGCTCAAGGCGCTGTGCACGGAACTGTCCGGCACCTCGGTGGAAGATTGTGTAGTCAGCTGCAACGGCCAGAGCTTCAAGGAGAACATTCTGTTCACCCATCGCGGCCTGAGCGGCCCGGCGATCCTGCAGATTTCCTCCTACTGGCACCCGGGTGATGCCATCGAAATTGATCTGCTGCCGCATATCGACCTGCCCGAGTGGCTGGCCACCCAGCAGCGCGAACGTCCCAATACCGAGTTGAAGACCCTGCTGGCCGAACTGTTCACCAAGAAGATGGCCACCCTGCTGGCCGAACAGTGGTTCGTCAGCAAACCGCTCAAGCAGTACACCCCGGCCGAGCTGGGTGCAGTCGCGAACCGCTTGAACGAGTGGCGCCTGGTGCCTGCCGGAACCGAGGGTTACCGCACCGCCGAGGTGACCCTGGGCGGCATCGATACCCGCGAGGTGTCTTCGAAGACCATGGAGTCGCAAAAATCGCCGGGGCTGTACTTCATCGGCGAGGTGCTGGACGTCACCGGCCACCTGGGCGGCTTCAATTTCCAGTGGGCCTGGGCCTCGGCGCATGCGGCGGCCGAGTACGTTTAAGCCTGACAACAAGCACGGCGGCCAGCCGCGAACGGAGCGCTCGTAGCCTGTCTGCCCCAAGCCCCGAGGCAGGGCTGAGCCCTCAGGGCCAGGGCTGCCAGTGTTCCTGCCCCTGCAAGGCGGGACCGACGCGGTCGAGTTCAACATTGGCCTTGAACACCTTGAGCGCCGCGCTGAAACGCTGCTCGATTGCAGCGCCACGCGTGCTATCCGCCACCAGCCAGAGAGCCTGATAGTCGGCGAAGCGAACCGCCTGCAGTTGTTCACGCAAGCCCATGCGGTCGATCTCCACCTCGACGTTCAACGGCGCCAGCACATAGCCCTGAATACGCCCGAGCATGAGCTTCTCCAGGCTGCTGCGGATGGTGTTGCTGGGCAACGCCGGAAAGCCGAGCACCTCGGCATGAGCGCGATCGGTTTCCACCCGATAGGGAAAGGCCAGGGTATCAAGCTCCGGCCGGGGCCCGATCCGTGCCTGCAGTTGCTCCAGGCGCCAGCTGCGCCCCAGCAGCGGGGCCAGCGCCTCCTGCAGCTCGGAACTCAAGCCACTGTCGACGAGTTTTTTCTCCGTGAGCAGCCAGCCTGGCGCCAGCAGCTGCTCGCGCCGCAATGGCTCCATGCGCCGACTGTAGAGGGCAAAATTCACCTGCCCCAGCGCCTGCCGGCCATAGCGCAGACCTGCAGGCGCCTGTGGCAGGCCGATATAGGGCATCTGCAGGTCGGCCTGCCCCTGACGTACCAACAGCAAGGAGCGCGCAAAGGGCACTACGCGCACGTCCAGACTCACCCCGTCGAGCTGGCGATCCAACACCTCCAACTGCGCCAGCAATGGGCCGCTACCATCACGCTCAGCCAGCCCCGGCAACTCTGCCACGGCCACCACCCAGCGCTCTTCGGCCTGCGCGGGTAGCCAAAAGAAAGCCCCCATAAGCAGGGGAAGGAGAACGCTAGTGCAGGGTTTTGGCAATCTCATCGACGTCCGCCCAGTGCTTGATCAGCAACTCCAACTCGCCACGCGCATTGATCAAATTGAGTGGCGGTGCCAGCTTCTGATAGGCCGCCAGGGTCTGCAGCTGAGGTAACTCAGGCTCGGCATCGTTCACCCTCGACACGTGGTAGTGAGCCAGGTTGACCAGATCGATCAGATCCAGGCCCGGCCCGCCGCTGTATTGCCAGTTACCCGTGCAGCGGATCACCTGGATGTACTCGTCATCCACCGTCCACTGCTTCAACAAAATCACGCCCAGCGACCCGCTGTATTCTCGGCACAACTTGGCATACAGCGGCGTGGAGGGAATCTGCGCCCCGTCCTTGAACGCCGACAGCACTGCCAGGGAGCCCACCTCTCCCAGCAGGCAAGCCAGCAGCGCGTGCTCCGGCGTCACCCGTCCCAGTAGGCGGGAAAGCACAACGCATATACCCGCCTTGAGCGTGAGGCGCCCCCAAACATCGGTAAACAGCTGCTTGTGCCCTGGGCTGTGCAGGGTGAACAGGCTCTTGACGCTGTGCACCATGGTGATGCGATCCACCTCGCGCAGGCCAAGCTGGGCTATCACGTCCTGCAGGGACCTGGGGGCTACCGGATGACGGTAGAGGGCGCACGAGGCATGCTTCATCAGCAGTGCCGACAAGGCTGGATCACGGCCGATCAGGCGCGCCAGAACTGCCGTATTCACCGCCCCATCCTTTAACGCGCGGCGAATTTCCAGCGTCAGCTTCGGCAGGCTCGGCAACTGCTCCTGCCCCTGCATGAGCTGGGATATCACCCGCCGGTAGATCGCATACTCGGACACTTCACCCGCCAATGTGCACCTCCGCCTCTCCCCATCGAGTGTAGGTGGAGGCACAGGTCACGGCGGCACAAATAAAAAGGGCGGATTAAAAAGTCCGCCCTTGGCTGGTGGTTCGAACAGTCCTCAGTAAGGGCAGTTCTGACGGTACTCGGAGATGCTGTAATCCGCCGAGTGGTTGGGGCCGCAGAGGAACTGGCTGTAGCGGGTATCGAAGTCGATGAAACGCTTCATCCAGGCGATGCCGTACATACCCAGCAGGCGCTCGTCCGGGTAGCCGGAGTTGGCACAGAAGTGCGAGCCGTTGTTGATCTCCAGAAAGGCCTTGGGTGTCGAGTTGGGAAGACGGTTGTAGAACGGCGAAGCATGAACAGCGACAGGGGCAACGACATCGGACTCACAGGCCAGAATCAGGGCAGGCGTGTTGATCTCGTTGAAGCGGTTGAAACCCGCATAGTAAGGCGCCTGCGGGATGATGGCGTTGATCGAGCGCTGCGTGGACAGCTTCAGCGAACCGCCGCCCCCCATCGACCAGCCAATAGCGCCCAGACGGGTACTGTCGATCTTGTTGTACAGCGGGCTGGTGCGTGAGTTGCTTTGGCTGATCAGGTAGTCCAGTGCGCTGCTGAGCTGGTTAGCGCGGCTGTCGCCAGGCGCGGCCCCCACCATTCGATGCTGCTCTCATAGGACAGATAGCCGGGAATGACAGCGATGGCCCCCATCTTGCCGGTGGTGTTGGTCGGGTAATACACCGTGCTGTTGCCAAAACCACGCAGGAAGCCGGACACACTGAAGCGGGAAACACTGAATGGTCCGGAGTTGGCCTTCAGCGAGGCTTCGGTGGGGTTTGGTCCGCGGGTGCAGTTACTGCAGGGAGCAGATGGGCTGGGAGCTGAAAAGGTATAGGAGCAGGCCAGCAGAGACGCTGCAAAAAGGGCCAACCTGGCCAGGGAAAGTTTGCCGTTCATCACAGTCACCTTCATTAGTTTTTGTTGTTAAAAAGCCGTTGCCATAACGCATCAGCATAAGGCCGCGAACAAAAAAACTAACAAGGCGGGAAAATGACAACAATCAGTAATCACGCGCAGTTCATACAAGCGCGTCACTCCGAAAATTGCAGACTAAGAGGGGAAAGCCGAACGGCTTTCCCCTGGACAAGTTGATCAGTACGGGCAGTTCTGCCGATATTCGGAAATGCTGTAATCGGCAGAGTGGTTGGGGCCACAGAGGAACTGACTGTAGCGAGTGTCGAAGTCGATAAAGCGTTTCATCCACGAGATACCATACAGGCCCAGCAAGGCCTCATCCGGGTAGCCGGAGTTGGCACAGAAGTGCGAACCGTTATTGATTTCCAGGAAGGCCTTGGGCGTGGAGTTGGGAATGCGGTTGTAGAACGGCGAGGCATGGGACGCCACCGGCGCCACGACATCGGACTCACAGGCCAGAATCAGTGCCGGCGTAGTGATCTGGTTGAAGGTGTTGTAGCCGGCGTAATACGGCGCCTGGGGGATGATGGCGTTGATCGAACGCTGCGTGGACAGCTTCAGCGAGCCGCCGCCGCCCATCGACCAGCCGATGGCGCCCAGACGGGTGCTGTCGATCTTGTTGTACAGCGGGCTGGTGCGGGAGTTGCTCTGGCTGATCAGGTAGTCCAGTGCGCTGCTGAGCTGGTTAGCGCGGCTGTCGGGCTGGTCGTAGATGGTGTTGGTGTTCATGGTCATGACCACGAAACCATGGGACGCCAGGCGCGGCCCCCACCACTCGATACTGCTTTCGTAGGACAGATAACCCGGGATGACGGCAATGGCGCCCATCTTGCCGGTGGTGTTGGTCGGGTAATACACCGTGCTGTTACCGAAGCCACGCAGGTAGCCGGAGACACTGAACTTGGACGTGCTGAAAGGGCCGCTGGACGCTTTCAGCGAAGCCACGGTCGGCGCCGGGCCACGGGTGCAATTCGAGCAGGGAGCGGACGGAGCCGACACCGCATAGGAGCTGACCACCAGTGAAGCGGCCAGCAGGAACGTCTTGGCAACTGAGACTCTGAAAACCATGTTCTATTCCTTCTTGGATTTGTTATTGCGGAAAACCTGATCCAGCCCCCTTACAACCAGATCGGAGCTGTGGCGGCGAGAAGCTAGCAAGCGCCCAATCGGCCAACAATCGTCAGCCAGGCTCAATTCATACAAATATATCGAGGCTGCAGAATGCACCCACTAACAAACACTTAACGCCCGCACCGTGAATATCAGTAACAACAAACCACGCCCACCGAAAAGCGCCCTGAAAACCCTAAAAAACAAGCCCCAAAAACACCATCAAGAACAATTAACAGGTATTTAATTTGCCGAAGTATTAATACCTTTATACGACATACGAAACTCACAAACCCGAGATAGAACAATTGACAGGTTTTACCCATCTCCTATCCTGCAGCAAACCCACGGCAAAAAGGATTTAAGCCGCCCCAGCCCAGGGACGTTACAACTTTCATATAGAACAAGAATTAAATATGAAGACTGTAACCATAAGCCCCACTACCCCACCGGCCCTTATCTATATATCCAGAACCCGCTACACCTACCTGGGCCGCACGCAGCTGCGCATTCGCAATTTCCACTCGGGTGCAGCTTCACTGGTCACCAGCCTGGAGGGCAGCATCAAATTTCAAACGGCCGATGACAGCCGCTGGGTCAGCGTCAAGAGCATGCTGATCCCGGCGGGGGCGCGCATCAGCATCGACAACCGGGATGCGGTCATCTCCTCTTGTTACTTGGACGCCGCACAGCCCGACTTCCTGACCCTGAAACGACAGATGCGCGCGTCGCACGGCGGGGTCTACTACCATCACGCCGACGAACAACGCCTCGTGCACGATCTGCTCAGCCTGCGTGAAGACGCACCAAGCCTGGGCGAGGCAGAGCGCCGCGTAGAGTCGATCATCTATCAGGGGGCGAGTACCGAGCGGATGCCCATCGACCCGCGCGTTCGCCACGTCGTCGAACGCATCAGATCAACTGCGGCCCAAAACATCTCGGTCAGCTCGCTGGCCGAAGAGGTTGGTCTTTCAGAATCCGGCCTGATCCGTCTCTTCAGCCAGCAGGTAGGCGCACCGCTGCGCAAGCACCGGCTCTGGTACAGGCTCATAGACTTCATCATCCTGGCCTTGTCCGGAATGCCGACCGGCGCGGCCATCAAGGCCGCCGGCTTTACCGATGCCGCTCACCTGTCGCGTTGCTACAGCGGTTTCTTCGGTGTGAATTTCTCCTACGCCTTTTCGAAGAGTACCCACGTGCGCTACATCTTCACGGAAATGCCGGCGACCCCGCTCAGAACAGCCGTACCCGTCGAGGTATGCACAGCACTGTAAGCGGGTGGAAAAACTGGCGAGCCTGCTCTGGCAAGCGGGTTAAAGTAACGGCCTCAAACCGCACAGAAGGCCCCGATGAACCTTCACTGGTCCTGCAAACACCACGAGCAGCTGAGCAAGGAAGAACTGTACGCCCTGCTGGCCCTGCGTACCCGCGTCTTCGTGGTGGAGCAGAATTGCCCCTATATGGAAGTGGACGGCCAGGATCTGCAAGGTGATACCTGCCACCTCATGGCCTGGCACGGCGACGAACTGCTGGCCTACCTGCGTCTGCTCGACCCAAGGTTTCAGGCCGGCGAGGTAGTGATCGGCCGCGTGGTGACCGCCCCACATGCGCGTGGCACCGGCCTGGGGCACCAGCTGATGGAGCAGGCCCTGCACACCTGCACCGAGCGCTGGCCGGGACTGCCTATCTATCTGTCGGCCCAGGCTCACCTGCGCCACTACTACGCGCACTACGGTTTTCTGCCCGTTACCGAGGTCTATCTGGAAGACGGCATCGCGCATATCGGCATGCGCCGCCCCTGAGCATTCAGTGAGCGAGTGAAGACTCTCCAGGCAGTGTGATCAGCCCGGGCGGGAGATCAGAGCCAGGCAACCAGCGCCGATAAATCAGGGCGAAGCTGCCGTCGGCCTTCATCGAATCCAGCGCCTGCTGCCACTGCGCAATCAGACGGTCATCGGTTGCCGGCGAGAACGCGATGTAGGCTTCGCTGCGCAAAAAACCATAAAGCGGCTCGACCTCCTCGAGACGCAAACCGCCGAGAGCCAGAAGGCTCTCCAACGTGACATTGTCGGCGACAACCACCGGCACCCGGCGATGACGCAGCATGTCCATCATCTGCTGCGGCCCACTCACCGCATAGAGATTGTTCAGGCCGCGCGCGCGCAACTCCTGATAGCTGTACCACTGCCGCGGCACGGCAATGCTGCCCAGCTTGCCGGCCTGCTCCAGATTCTCGACGCGGATGCCTGAGCCCTTCAGGGCATAGAAACTGGTGATCACCACTGCAACCGGGCCGACCCACTTGAAAAGTTTCTCGCGCTCGGCGGTGCGCATGGTCACGAACACTCCGTGGCCCGCCTCGCCCTGCGCCTCGCGGTAGGCCCGCGCCCAAGGCACCAGGTGAATGCGCGCCCCATCTCCCGTGCGCGCCAGCAACTCGCGCACCAGGTCGACAGCCATGCCTGTCGGCCGCCCTTCGCGCGCGAAGTTCATCGGCGGGTATTCCTCGGTATAGAGCTGCAGCGTGTCACCCTGCGACACGCCGGACAGGCAGAAAGCGAAGAGGCATCCCAGCCAACGCCAACGAGCGCCATGCATTGCCATGCACCTCATCTTGCCGTACTGCAGGCAGTCTAGTTCGCGACGACTCTCGAGACGACTGTTAACCTGCACGCTCGTCCCCTGCCGATACAGTCATGAACAAACTCCTGCTCCAGCAACAGGTCTGCGATCGCCTCGAGGCCGACCTGGCCAGCCTGATCGCCGCCGCCGAGGCCGCCCACCAGGCCGCTACCCACGAAGAAAGCAAGGCAGAGAACAAGTACGACACCCGTGGTCTGGAGGCCTCCTACCTCGCTGCCGGACAGTCGCGCCGGGTCGCCGAGATACGCCGAGCATTGGCTGCGTGGCGCGCCATGCAGCTACGCGCCTATGAGGACGAAAACGGTATTCAGCTCGGCGCGCTGGTATGCCTGGAAGGCACCGACGGGCGGCGCCAGCGCCTGTTGTTGGGCCCGGACGGCGCCGGACTCAAGCTTCCCGATGCGCAGGGCGAGATCCTGCTGATCAGCCCGCATGCGCCACTCGGCCAACAATTGCTGGGCCAGGGCCCTGGCGACTGGGTACAGGTCGGCCAGGTGCGCTGGCAGGTGCTGCAGGTAGAGTGAGCCGCAGAGATTGCGCCTAGGGCACACTGACGTCCAAAGTCTCTGCCAGGCGGCGCAGCGCACCGTTGTCGATCAGATGCTGAAACGCCTCATCGAAACGGTGGCGCAACTGGACATGGGCGGCATCGCGCGGAAAAGCAAAGTAGCCTCGCTGCACATCGATCAAGGGCGACAACTCACGCACGCTCGCCTGCTGGTTCAGCGCCACCAGGTGAGGCAGGGTATTGCGCTGATTGCTGGCCAGCAGCTCGATACGCCCGGCCATCAGCATTCGCAGGCCGTTCTCGACACTTTCCACTGAAATAGGCTGCAACCATTCGCGGGCCGCCTCGAACTGACCGCCATACACCCAGCCGCGCACGACGGCCACGCGTCGTCCCTGCAGATCCGCGTAGTTGCCGTTCCAGGCAACATCAACGTCACTGCGTGCGTAGAACAGGATGCGGTCCTGATAGAAAGGCTTGGCGGCAAAGGCAAAACGCAGCTCACGCTCAGGGGTGCGGTAAGGGCCTACCAGAATGTCCGCTTCGCCCCGCTCCACCATGCGTTGGGCGCGTGCCCAGGGATGTAGTTCGAAGTGCAACTCGCTGCGCAGCGATCCCGCCATCGACTCCAGTACGGCCGGCCCAAGACCGGTGAAACGACCATCCGCGCTCTGCTCGTAAATGCGAGGGAAATAGGTACCCACCACCTGCAACTCGCGCGCCGTGGCTTGGAAGGCAAACAGGCAACTGAGCAACGCACAAACAACCCGCGCAGCCTGCAGGGGAAGACGGATCAACCTGTGACGCCCCGCCAGCTTCATGCTCAAGAGACACCCTCGTAAGACCAGGTAAACAAGGCGCCCAACAACCTCGGAACTTCGCGCAGATTGCTCCCCATGCGGCTTGTCTCCAGACACAATTGACGACGGTGGCCGCATTAACCTTAGCCGTGACGGCTGCATCTGGCGACTGCAGTTGCCCACAGCAAACGGGGATGAGTCTGTGGATAAAGCGGGGATAGCGCGCTGCAGGCCAGGCGCTCGGCGGGCTGCATGCACCTGCTCAGTAAACGAGCAAGCGCTAGCGTCAGGGCAGCTCGCGCCAGGTCAGGTACAGACGCAGGTCGAACTCCAGTTGGTGATAGTCGGGCAGCATGTGCTGGCACAGCTTGTAGAAGGCCTTGTTGTGCTCGCTTTCCTTCAAGTGCGCCAGCTCGTGGACGACGATCATGTTGAGGAACTCCGGCGCTGCCTCGCGGAACAGGCTGGCCACCCGAATCTCCTTCTTCGCCTTGAGCTTGCCGCCTTGTACGCGCGAGACGGCGGTGTGCAGACCAAGAGCCCGGTGAGTCAGGTCGAGACGATTGTCGTAGAGGACCTTGTCGATGGCGGGCGCGCTGCGCAGGAACTCCTGCTTGAGCTCAAGCACATAGCCGTAGAGTGCCTTGTCGCTTTGCACCTGATGGCGCTGTGGATAACGCGCGGCCAGGTAATCGCCCAGGCGGTTTTCCGCGACCATCTGCATCACCTGCTGCTGCAGGTTCGCCGGGTAGCCCTGAAGGTATTTGAAGGGGGTGCTCATGCGCGCCAGTGTAACCGCCGGGGCGCCGATGGTGCATGACCCTGGCCGACGGGCTCAGGCAACCGCCTCGCGATCATCACCCAGCAGGTAGGCATCGAACCCCAGCTGGTTGAGCAGGTGCACCGCCAGCTCGCTGCGAATTCCGCCTTCCGGCGTCACCACATAACAGGTGGAACGGTCGAGCACCGACGCCTGGGTACGCAGGCTCGCCACCGGCAGGCTAAGGCTCTCCGGCAGATGACCTAAGCGGTATTCCGCAGCCAGCCGCACATCCAGGAGCAGGTGCTTGCGCTGCTCGCGCTGCTGCCAGCGCTGCAGATCCTGCGTGCTGATGCGCGGAATCAGTGTCGGGCGTACCAGCTCGACGAAATCGTCACGGTGCAGACGCGCCAGCTCGCCGTTCTCCAGCATGGTCACGCTGGCTGAGCGCACGGCACCACTGATCAGCGCCTCCTCGCCGAAGAAGTCGCCCCGCTCCAGTACCAGCGTCGGCTGTTCACGACTGGCCGAGGGCAACCCAACCTGCACCCGCCCATGCTTGATCACGAAGAAGTGTTCACCCGGTTCGCCGTAACGCACCACCGTTGTCCCGGCCTGGTATTCGACGTATTCGAAACGGGCCAGCAGCGCATGCAGGTGCGAGGGCGGCAGGCGGCCAAACAGGGGGGTCGCCAGCAGACGGGTCAGCCAGTCGTCTTCAGCCTGTTCCTCCTGTCGATCCGTCAGGCTGCTGACTTCATAGGCCGCCTCCTGGCTCCAGCTCAACAACCGCTCCAGCAGGTGATGCTCGACGGCGAACAGGCAGACATCGGTGACGGCACGAACCGTGACGGGATTGGTCGGCCCCGGATTCAACGGCAGGTGCGCCTCGGGCGAGCCCCCTTCAAGCGCACGCTTGCCAGTGCCATCCTCGACACTGACCTTGCCGGCCAGCAGGTAGTACTGCGCCAGGGAGCGCTCGCCTCTGCGCAGCAGCGGCGTCCCCGCCGGGCGCTGCAGATAGTTGAGGCTGGCATGCAGCTGCTGGCGGTAGTGCGGGGTCAGGAAATCCATCGGACTGAAGCTGCTCAACTGCTCGCAGGTCAGTCGGGAGGGTTCGTTGGGCATGGCAAGCACCTCCACAATGAAGCGCAGCCCTGCGCACAGTGGGCGCTCCATTGCCAAGGATGCATTAACGATAGCGCCAGGCCAGCATCCCGGCACTGACACTGGTCGGATCACCCCGCCCGCTGAATAACTCATTGCCATTCAATGAGTTGCGCACAGAAATCGGGGATGAATCTGTGGATAACCGCGGGAGCAAACGCGGCAGCCCAGAGAGCCCGCGACCTGCACGGCCCCGCTCAGTTTTCACTCAGCGCTGCGGGCAAACCCGCACCGCACTGTCCAGCAGCAGCGAACAGGGCTGATCGGCCAGGTAGCTGCGGTAGACCCGCAGCAACTGCTCGGGGGTGTAACGACAGGATTGCCGTCGGCACTCGGCGCTGAACGCGAAGCGACCGTCGACCGGCTCGGCCAGGTGAATGCGAATTGCAGGCCAGTCGCTCGGCGCAGCCTCCGCCGGCGTGAACAACAGGCGCTCGCGGCGCCGGACCAGGTCGCCACCAGCCGCGGCGTAGTCAAAGACAAACAATAAAGTGCGCGAAACCTTGGTCGTGCACTCGGCGCGCGTGATGCAGTGCTGCGGATCACTCGGCACGACAACGACAGGGGTGTTCCCCTCCTCGATCGGCGCCTGGCCGGCACAGCCGGCCAACAGCAGTAACGCACCGAGCGCCAGGCTACGTGACGACATATCGACCTCCCCAATACGAGAAAGCCCCGCGGAGCGGGGCTTTCGGTGCAACAGGTCGCTTAGTTGACCTTGGCGGCCAGCTCGCCACTGGCGTAACGCTGGTACATGCCTTCCAGGGAGATCGGCTTGATCTTGGAGGCGTTGCCGGCGGTGCCGAAGGCTTCGTAGCGGGCGATGCAGATGTCACGCATGGCCACGATGGTCTTGGCGAAGAACTTGCGCGGGTCAAACTCACTCGGGTGCTCGGCCATCATGCGGCGGATCGCACCGGTGGAGGCTAGACGCAGGTCGGTGTCGATGTTGACCTTGCGCACGCCGTGCTTGATGCCCTCGACGATCTCCTCGACCGGCACGCCGTAGGTTTCCTTGATGTCGCCGCCGAACTCGTTGATCACCTTCAGCCACTCCTGCGGTACCGAGGAGGAGCCGTGCATCACCAGGTGGGTGTTGGGGATGCGCTTGTGGATTTCCTTGATGCGCTCGATCGACAGCACGTCGCCGGTCGGCGGCTTGGTGAACTTGTAGGCGCCGTGGCTGGTGCCGATAGCGATGGCCAGGGCATCGACCTGGGTAGCCTTGACGAAGGCCGCGGCCTCTTCCGGGTCGGTCAGCAGCTGGCTGTGGTCCAGCACGCCTTCGGCGCCAACGCCGTCTTCTTCACCGGCCATACCGGTTTCCAGGCTGCCCAGGCAGCCCAGCTCGCCTTCCACGGACACGCCGCAGGCGTGGGCGAAGGCCACGGTCTGCTGGGTGACGCGCACGTTATAGTCATAGTCGGCCGGGGTCTTGCCGTCTTCCTTCAGCGAGCCGTCCATCATCACCGAGGAAAAGCCCAGCTGGATCGAGCGCTGGCATACATCCGGGCTGGTGCCGTGGTCCTGGTGCATGCACACCGGGATGTGCGGGAATTCTTCGATGGCGGCCAGGATCAGGTGGCGCAGGAAGGGGGCACCAGCGTACTTGCGAGCACCGGCCGAGGCCTGGACGATCACCGGGGAATCGGTCTTGTCGGCCGCTTCCATGATGGCGCGCATCTGCTCGAGGTTGTTGACGTTGAAAGCCGGCACGCCGTAGCCGAATTCGGCGGCGTGGTCCAGCATCTGACGCATGCTGATCAGTGCCATGTGTTCCTGTCTCCCGGAAAAAGGGTCGTTAATCGTGCAGCCTGCCCCACGGGCAGGCCTGGTTCAAGTTATCCGGAAGGTACGGCTTCGCCCGCTTCCGGTGCGCGCGGCCAGTTGGCCACGCGGTTGTTGCAAAATCCTCGCCGCTCAGCGCGCCTTACAGTTGCGCCCGACGACCTGCTCACTGCCGACCCGGTACACCAGCCCTTCCTCACCCTTGGAGTGGAAGGCCAGGATCGGGTCGCTGTACAGCTCCCCCGAGGCCGCGGGCTGACGCTTGAGGCGGTGGGCGATATCACTGCCGCCGAGGCGCAGATCGATCGCATCCTCACCTGCCGGGCGCCACAACACCTCGGTGTGATTGTCGCAAACCCAGCGGGTCCACTGATCATGTGCGACAGGCTGATCGGCGCACGCCGATAGCCACAGCGGCGCAGTAAGCACCCCAACCAGCCACAAGCCTTTCATTCGCTCTCCTCAATCACAACGCTGGCTGGGCATGCCGCCATTGGCACCACCGCCCTGCCCGTCCATGCGCTCCGCGCCCTGGCTACTCGGCGTTTCAATCTGCGCGGGGCTGAACACCCTGCAGGCCTTTTCGCGGGCATCACCCGCGCAACCCGCCAACAGCACACCGACAACCCCCAGCAGCATCCACCTGGTCATGGCCTTACTCCTTGCACGAGAAATCGGACAACCCGAACTGCCCAGGGTTTAACCGAGGCAGTACCGAGGCTCGTCTTTCACCCTAGCAGGGCAAGACCGGCAGTGCGCTGTATCAGGCCTTGGCGCGCGCTTCCAGCACTGCCACCGCCGGCAGCACCTTGCCTTCGACGAACTCGAGGAAGGCACCACCCCCGGTGGAGATGTAGGAGATCTGCTCGCCCACGCCATACTTGTCGATCGCCGCCAGGGTGTCGCCACCACCGGCGATGGAGAAGGCCGGGCTCTCGGCGATGGCCTGGGCCAGCGCCTTGGTGCCGTTGCCGAACTGGTCGAACTCGAACACGCCGACCGGGCCGTTCCACAGAATGGTCTGCGAGGCCTTGAGCATCTCGGCGAACTGCGCGGCGGTCTGCGGGCCGATATCCAGGATCATGTCATCCTCGGCGACGTCCTTAACTGCCTTGACGGTGGCCTCGGCGTCTTCGGCGAAAGCCTTGGCGACCACCACGTCGACCGGCAGCGGCACGCTGACCTTGGCCGCGATGGCCTTGGCGGTCTCGACCAGATCGGCTTCGTACAGCGACTTGCCCACCGGCAGGCCGGCAGCCGCGAGGAAGGTGTTGGCGATGCCGCCGCCGACGATCAGCGAGTCACAGATGTCGGCCAGCGAGTTAAGCACGTCGAGCTTGGTCGACACCTTGGAGCCGGCGACGATCGCCAGCATCGGTCGGGCCGGCTTGTCCAGGGCCTTGCCCAGGGCTTCCAGCTCGGCGGCCAGCAGCGGGCCGGCCGCCGCAACCTTGGCGAACTTAGCCACGCCGTGGGTCGAGCCCTCGGCGCGGTGGGCGGTGCCAAAGGCGTCCATCACGAACACGTCGCACAGGGCCGCGTACTGCTGGGCCAGCTCGTCGGCGTTCTTCTTCTCGCCCTTGTTGAAGCGCACGTTCTCGAACAGCACGAGCTCGCCAGCCTTGACCTCGACACCGCCAAGGTAGTCCTTGACCAGCGGCACGTCGCGGCCCAGGGCCTTGGAAAGGTAGACGGCGACCGGCGCCAGGCTGTTCTCCTCGGAGAACTCGCCCTCGGTCGGACGGCCCAGGTGCGAGCAGACCATCACCGCCGCGCCCTTCTCCAGGGCCAGCTTGATGGTCGGCAGCGCGGCGAGGATGCGCGCATCGCTCTTTACCACGCCGTCCTTCACCGGCACGTTGAGGTCTTCGCGGATCAGCACGCGCTTACCGGCGAGGTCGAGATCGGTCATCTTCAGAACGGTCATGGTCAGTCCTTCACGGGGGCTGGTTACTTGGAGGAATTGGCGACGGCGAGGAAATGTTCCGCGACGTCGAGCATGCGGTTGGCGAAGCCCCATTCGTTGTCGAACCAGGCCAGCAGGTTAACCAGGCGCGGGCCGGAAACCCGGGTCTGGCTGCCGTCGACAATGGCCGAATGAGCGTCGTGGTTGAAGTCGCAGCTGGCATGGGGCAGCTCGGTGTAGGCCAGCAGGCCCTTGAGCGGGCCGTTCTCGGCGGCCTGGCGCAGCACGGCGTTGATCTCGGCGGCACTGGTGTCGCGTGCCACCTGCAGGGTGATATCCAGACAGGAGACGTTAACCGTCGGTACGCGAATCGCCTTGGCCTGCACGCGGCCCTGAAGCTCCGGCAGCAGGCGTTCGATGCCCCGCGCCAGGCCGGTGGAAACCGGAATCACCGACTGGAAGGCCGAGCGCGTGCGGCGCAGGTCTTCGTGGTGATAGGCATCGATCACCGGCTGGTCGTTCATCGCCGAGTGGATGGTGGTGATCGACACGTACTCAATGCCCAGCGTCTCGTTCAGCAGCTTGAGCAGCGGCACCGCGCAGTTGGTGGTGCAGGAGGCGTTGGACACCAGGCGCTCGGCACCCGTCAAGTGCTGCTGGTTGACGCCGAACACCACGGTGGCGTCGATATCCGCCTCGCTGGCCATCGGTTGCGACAGCAGCACGCGCGGCGCGCCGGCATGCAGGAAACGCTGGGCCTGCACACGGGTGGTGTACTGGCCGGAACATTCCAGCAGCAGGTCAATGCCCAGGCCCGCCCAGTCGATGCCTTCCGGCTCGGCGCTGCGCAGCACCTTCACGCAATTGCCATTGATATGCAGGCAATCGCCGTCGACCTTCACCTCGCCGGGGAAGCGCCCGTGGGTGGAGTCGAAGCGGGTCAGGTATTCGATGCTGGCCTGGTCGGCCAGATCGTTCAGCGCCACCACCTCAATACCCGCCGCCGCGCCGCGCTCGTGCAGGGCACGCAGCACGCAGCGGCCGATACGGCCGTAGCCGTTGAGGGCGACTTTGTAGGGGCGGGCGTTGGGCATGGGCTCTCTCGATGACATGGCAGCCCCTCTCCCATTCATGGGAGAGGGATGGGGAGAGGGTCGCCGGCAACGCAGCCCTCTCCCCCTGCCCCTCTCCCGCAAGCGGGAGAGGGGTGACTCAGGCGTCCAGCAGCTCGGCGGCGGTTTCCAGGATATTGGCCACGGTGAAGCCAAACTCCTCGAACAGCTGGGCGGCCGGCGCCGATTCACCGAAGGTGGTCATGCCGATGATGCGCCCTTCCAGGCCGACGTACTTGTACCAGAAGTCGGTATGGGCGGCCTCGATGGCGATGCGCGCCCCCACCTGCAGCGGCAACACGGCCTGCTTGTAGGCAGCATCCTGCTGGTCGAACACGCTGGTCGACGGCATCGACACCACGCGCACATGCTTGCCCTGCTCGCTCAGCTTGTCGAACGCCTGCACGGCCAAACCGACTTCCGAACCGGTGGCGATCAGGATCAGCTCCGGCTCGCCGGCGCAGTCCTTCAGCACATAGCCGCCGCGGGCCACATCGGCCAGCTGCTGGGCGTCACGCGCCTGGTGCGGCAGGTTCTGGCGGCTGAAGATCAGCGCGGACGGGCCGTCTGCGCGCTCGATGGCGTACTTCCAGGCCACGGCGGACTCCACGGCATCGGCCGGGCGCCAGGTGTCCAGGTTTGGCGTGCCGCGCAGACTGGCCAGCTGTTCGATCGGCTGGTGGGTCGGACCGTCTTCGCCCAGGCCGATGGAGTCGTGGGTGAACACGAACAGCACGCGCTGCTTCATCAGCGCCGCCATGCGCACGGCGTTGCGCGCGTATTCCATGAAGATCAGGAAGGTCGCGCCGTAGGGAATGAAGCCGCCATGCAGGGCGACGCCATTCATGATCGCGCTCATGCCGAACTCGCGCACGCCGTAGAACAGGTAATTGCCGGCGGCATCGTCAGCGGAGACGCCCTTGCAGCCTTTCCACAGGGTCAGGTTGGAACCGGCCAGGTCGGCCGAGCCGCCGAGGAATTCCGGCAGCAGCGGGCCGAAGGCGTTCAGCGCGTTCTGGCTGGCCTTGCGGCTGGCGATGGTCTCGCCCTTGGCGGCGACTTCGGCCACGTAGGCAGCAGACTTCTCGGCGAAGTCGGCCGGAAGTTCACCGGCCAGGCGACGCTTGAGCTCGGCGGCCAGCTCCGGATGCGCGGCGGCATAGGCGGCGAAACGCAGGTCCCAATCGGCTTCGCGGGCGGCGCCGGCTTCTTTGGCGTCCCACTCGGCGTAGATCTCGGCCGGGATCTCGAACGGGCCGTGGTTCCAGCCCAGCTGCGCGCGGGTGGCGGCGATCTCGTCGTTGCCCAGCGGCGCGCCGTGGCACTCTTCCTTGCCACCCTTGTTCGGCGAACCGAAGCCGATCACCGTCTTGCAGCAGATCAGGGTCGGGCGGTCGGTGGACTTGCGCGCGGTCTCGATGGCGATCTTGATTTCTTCGGCATCGTGACCGTCGACATTGCGGATCACCTGCCAGCCATAGGACTCGAAGCGCGCCGGGGTGTCGTCGGTGAACCAGCCGTGGACTTCGCCGTCGATGGAGATGCCGTTGTCGTCGTAGAAGGCGATCAGTTTGCCCAGGCCCAGGGTGCCGGCCAGCGAGCAGACTTCATGGCTGATGCCTTCCATCATGCAGCCGTCGCCGAGGAAGGCGTAGGTGAAGTGGTCGACGACGGTATGACCGTCGCGGTTGAACTGCGCACCCAGCACCTTCTCGGCGATGGCGAAACCGACGGCGTTGGCGATGCCCTGGCCCAGCGGACCGGTGGTGGTCTCCACGCCCGGGGTGTAGCCGTATTCCGGGTGACCCGGGGTGCGGCTGTGCAGCTGACGGAACTGCTTGAGGTCGTCGATACCCAGGTCGTAGCCGGTCAGGTGCAGCAGCGAGTAGATCAGCATCGAACCGTGACCGTTGGACAGCACGAAACGGTCGCGATCAGCCCAGTTAGGGTTCTGCGGGTTGTGCTTCAGGTAGTCACGCCACAGCACTTCGGCGATGTCCGCCATGCCCATGGGGGCACCGGGGTGGCCGCTGTTGGCCTTTTGCACGGCATCCATGCTGAGCGCACGAATGGCATTGGCTCGCTCACGACGGCTGGGCATCGAAAAATCTCCTGGGGGGACGGGTCACGGAAAAAGGCGCGTATTTTCGCCCAGCCTGGCACTCAGGGGCAATGACAGATGGTCGATGCCCGCCACCATTCACTGCAAAAAAACCCGAAAGCAAATATCAAAACTTTTTGATATTGGTGTTGCTGCCTGAAAAATGACCGACTAGACTGCCGTCCCCATGAATGCGCGCGCACCTCAGCTCCACTTCGAGCCCGCCGACGAACTCGCCGCCCTGTGCAAGGCCGGCGGCGATCCGCTGCGTCTGAACGTGCTGCGCGCGCTGGCCAACGACTCGTTCGGCGTGCTGGAGCTGGCGCAGATCTTTGCCATCGGCCAGTCCGGCATGAGCCACCACCTCAAGGTACTGGCCCAGGCCGGACTGGTGGCGACCCGCCGCGAGGGCAATGCGATCTTCTATCGCCGCGCCCTGCCTCAGAGCGAACTGCTCGGCGGCGTGCTGCACAGCGCCCTGCTCAATGAAGTCGATGCCCTGCAACTGGCCGAGGACGTGCGCGCGCGCATCGCCGCCGTGCACGCCCAGCGCGCCGCGGCCAGCCGCGACTACTTTGCCCGCAGCGCAGACAAGTTCCAGGCCCAGCAGGACCTGATCGCCGGTCTGCCGCAGTACCGCGACAGCGTGCTGGCCCTGCTCGACGCCCTGGGCTTCCCCGGCAGCGCGAGCGCGCTGGAGGTCGGCCCCGGCGATGGCGGTTTCCTGCCCGACCTGGCCCGGCGCTTCGGCCACGTGGCAGCCCTGGATAACAGCGAGGCGATGCTGGAGCTGGCGCACCAGCGCTGCCAGACAGAACAACTGGGCAATGTCGAACTCAAGCTCGCCGACGCCCTCATCGACGACATCGACGCCGCCAACTGCGTGGTGGTGAACATGGTGCTGCACCATTTCGCCGCCCCGGCCGAGGCGCTCAAACAACTGGCCCGCCTGGTCAAGCCAAGCGGCAGCCTGTTGATCACCGAGTTATGCAGCCATGACCAGAGCTGGGCCAGGACGGCCTGCGGTGATCTCTGGCTTGGCTTCGAACAGGAAGAACTGGCCCGCTGGGCCGACGCCGCGGGGCTCATGCCCGGCGAGAGCCTCTATGTGGGCCTCAAGAACGGCTTTCAGATTCAGGTACGGCACTTCGCCAAGCCGGATGCGAAGCAACCTCAGGAATGAATAGGACTTTGAAATGAGCGAATACTCCCTGTTTACCTCCGAATCCGTGTCCGAAGGCCACCCGGACAAGATCGCCGACCAGATTTCCGATGCCGTCCTCGACGCCATCATCGCCCAGGACAAGCACGCCCGCGTGGCCGTGGAGACCCTGGTCAAGACCGGCGTCGCCATCGTCGCCGGCGAAGTCACCACCAGCGCCTGGGTCGACCTGGAGCAGATCGTCCGCGACGTGATCTGCGACATCGGCTACACCAGCTCCGACGTCGGCTTCGACGGCGCCACCTGCGGCGTGATGAACATCATTGGCAAGCAGTCCCCGGACATCAACCAGGGCGTCGACCGCGCCAAGCCGGAAGACCAGGGCGCCGGCGACCAGGGCCTGATGTTCGGCTACGCCAGCAACGAAACCGACGTGCTGATGCCGGCGCCGATCCGCTTCTCCCACGCCCTGGTCGAGCGCCAGGCCGAGGCGCGCAAGTCCGGCCTGCTGCCGTGGCTGCGCCCGGACGCCAAGAGCCAGGTCACCTGCCGCTATGAAGACGGCAAGGTGGTCGGCATCGACGCCGTGGTGCTGTCCACCCAGCACAACCCGGATGTCGCGCTGCCTGACCTGCGCGAGGCGGTGATGGAGCTGATCATCAAGCACACCCTGCCGGCCGAACTGCTGCACAAGGACACCCAGTTCCACATCAACCCGACCGGCAACTTCGTGATCGGCGGCCCGGTGGGCGACTGCGGTCTGACCGGGCGCAAGATCATCGTCGACAGCTACGGCGGCATGGCCCGCCACGGCGGTGGCGCCTTCTCCGGCAAGGACCCGTCCAAGGTCGACCGCTCGGCCGCCTACGCCGGCCGCTACGTGGCCAAGAACATCGTCGCCGCCGGCCTGGCCGAGCGTTGCGAGATTCAGGTGTCCTACGCCATCGGCGTGGCACAGCCGACCTCCATCTCGCTCAACACCTTCGGCACCCACAAGATCGCCGAGGAGAAGATCATCCAGCTGGTGCGCGAAGTGTTCGACCTGCGCCCCTATGCCATCACCAAGATGCTCGACCTGCTGCACCCGATGTACCGCGACACCGCGGCCTACGGCCACTTCGGCCGCACCCCGCAGCAGAAGACCGTCGGCAACGACACCTTCAGCACATTCACTTGGGAGAAGACCGACAAGGTCGACGCCCTGCGCGCGGCGGCCGGCCTCTGAGCCACAGGCAGCAACGCCAGAAGCCCCGCATGTGCGGGGCTTTTTTATGGGCCTCGCACCTGGCGCCCGCTGCGCTAGGCTTGCCTGGTCATATCGAGAGCAAGGATGCTCCCCATGTCACGCTGGATCGCGTTATGCCTGGCGCTTTGTGCGGCGCCATTGTCGGCCGCCACCTGCCCCGAATGGTCCGCCGCACGGGCCGCCACTGAAGTCTCTGCCCTGCAACAGCGTCTGGCCACCTGGGATCACGCCTACCATGTCGAAGGCCGTGCACTGGTCAGCGACGAGCTGTACGACCAAAGCCGCGAACGCCTGGCGCAGTGGCAGGACTGCTTCGCTCCACTCGCTTCACCCGCCACCGACTCGCTGCAGGGTGCCGGCGGCCCCACCGCCCATCCGGTCGCGCAGACCGGCCTGAACAAACTGCCCGACCTGCAGGCAGTAACGTCCTGGATGGCCAAGCGAACCGACCTGTGGATTCAGCCCAAGGTCGATGGCGTGGCCGTCACCCTGGTCTATCGCGACGGGCACCTGAGCCAGGTAATCAGCCGCGGCGATGGTCGCAGCGGCCAGGACTGGACGGCACAGGCGCGCCATATTCCGGCCATTCCCCTCCAGCTGCCAAAGCGTGCCGAGCTGATCCTGCAGGGCGAGCTGTACTGGCGCCTGGACGGGCATGTGCAGCGCCGTGCGGGCGGGCAGAACGCGCGCAGCCGGGTAGCCGGCGCCCTGGCGCGCACGACGCTGAATGCGACCACTGCGGCGCAGATCGGCCTGTTTGTCTGGGACTGGCCCAACGGCCCGCCGAAGATGAGCGAGCGCCTGGCGGGCCTGCAGGCAATGGGCTTCGCCGATAGCACGACGCTGACCCAACCGCTGCGCACAGCTGCCGACGCCGCACAGTGGCGCGAACACTGGTACGACACTGCCCTGCCCTTCGCCAGCGATGGCGTGGTGTTGCGCCAGGGGCAACGGCCTCCGGCCACTGGCTGGGTCGCCGCGCCGCCGCACTGGGCCGCAGCCTGGAAATACCCGCTGCGCGAGGCACTGAGCGAAGTGCGCGCCGTGCAGTTCAAGATCGGCCGCAGTGGGCGCATCACCCCATTGCTGCACCTGGCGCCGGTGGAGCTAGATGGCCGCACCGTGCAGCGCGTCAGCCTCGGCTCGCTCAAGCGCTGGCAGGCGCTGGATGTACGCCCTGGCGACCAGGTCAGCATTACCCTGGCCGGCCTGACCATTCCTCGACTGGAGCAGGTTGCCTGGCGCAGCCAGGTGCGTGCAGCACTGGCCGTGCCCGACCCCGCCAGGTATCACGGCCTGAGCTGCTGGCAGCCGACGCCAGGTTGTGAAAGCCAGTTCAGCGCACGCCTGGAGTGGCTGAGTGGCAAGCGCGGCCTGGCCCTACCCGAGGTCGGCGCCGACACCTGGGACACACTGCAGCCACAAGGCTTGCTGGACTGGCTGGCGCTGGACGAAGCAACGTTGGCCTCGCGACCAGGCCTGGGCCCGCGCAGTGCCGCCAGGCTCAGCACCAGCTTTGCGCTGGCGCGGCAACGCCCCTTTGCCCAGTGGCTACGCGCCCTCGGCCTGCCGCCCAGCGGCTCGGCGCCGCTGGGAGAAGACTGGGACAGCCTGGCCGCCCGTGATAACGCGACATGGGACGCCTATGCCGGAATCGGCGCCCGCCGCGCCGCACAGCTGGTTGCATTCTTTCGCGAACCACAGGTTCTGGCGCTGCGTGAGCAGCTACGCGCGGCTGGCGTGTCCGGCTTTCAGTAAATACGGAACTCGTCGTGGCAGGCCCGGCAGGCGGCCTCGACCTTGGCCACCGGATCGACCAGCGCCGGCTTGCGCAGGGGCTGAACCTGAGCCGCCGCATGCAGCTCGGCGGTGCTCGCTTCCAGCTCGCGGGCCAACTGCTGGAAGCGTTCCTGGCGCTGCCAGACCTCGTCACGCGCCTGGCTGCCATCGCTGCTCTCGCGCACCTGCGGGAAGTGCTGCCAGGGCTTGCGGGAAATCTCGTCCAGGTGCGCCGCGCCCTGGGCGAAACGCTCGGCATTGAACACCAGACGCCCGCGCAGCATGCCGCCGAGGTCCTCGCTGGTTTTCAGCATGTCCTTGAAGATCGCCTGGCGCTGACCCAGTGGCGAGTTGGGGTCGACCCGATCGCAACCGACGATCAGGGTGCAGGCCAGCACGGCCAACAGGGTTTTCGAGGTCATCATCTTCAGCCAGTCGTTTGCCAAAAGGCCGACAGTATTGCCAGTCCGCCTGCTCCCGCCAAGGGTCAGGTCGCCGCAGCCCCTCGGCGAAGCAGTCGCGAGCGCGCGCACAGGCTTAAGCCATTGGCCTGTGAGCGTCACTCCAGCCTTCCAGAGCCCTCTGTGCCAACATCTTGCCGGCCGGGGCTGATGACGCGCGGCAAGGATTTCAATGGCATCGCTTGGCATGCGACGGAAAGCCTTGGGCAAGCTGCACGGCATGGCTATAATCGCCGAGCTTCACGCGATCGGCTCCGCCCGGTCGTGCCCGCCACCTGTCCGAGGGGCGCTGCAGCAAACTCTGGTTGACGGAGATTTGTCAGGCTCGGATGGGGCGTTTACCCGAACGCATCAACGGCGCCCATTCGCAGACAACGAATGGAGAGCTTTCGCATGAGCGCTGCCTTTACCGATTACAAAGTGGCCGACATTTCCCTGGCCGACTGGGGCCGCAAGGAACTGACCATCGCCGAGTCCGAAATGCCGGCACTGATGGGCCTGCGTCGCAAGTACGCTGCCAGCCAGCCGCTGAAAGGCGCCAAGATCCTCGGCTGCATCCACATGACCATCCAGACCGGCGTGCTGATCGAGACGCTCACCGCCCTGGGCGCCGAAGTGCGCTGGTCGTCTTGCAACATCTTCTCCACCCAGGACCAGGCCGCCGCCGCCATCGCCGCCGCCGGCATCCCGGTGTTCGCCTGGAAGGGCGAGACCGAGGAAGAGTACGAGTGGTGCATCGAGCAGACCATCCTCAAGGACGGCCAGCCGTGGGACGCCAACATGGTGCTGGACGACGGCGGTGACCTGACCGAGATCCTGCACAAGAAATACCCGCAGATGCTCGAGCGTATCCACGGCATCACCGAGGAAACCACCACCGGCGTGCACCGCCTGCTCGACATGCTCAAGGCCGGCACCCTGAAAGTCCCGGCGATCAACGTCAATGACGCGGTCACCAAGAGCAAGAACGACAACAAGTACGGCTGCCGCCACAGCCTCAACGACGCCATCAAGCGCGGCACCGATCACCTGCTGTCCGGCAAGCAGGCCCTGGTCATCGGCTACGGCGACGTGGGCAAGGGCTCGGCGCAGTCGCTGCGCCAGGAAGGCATGATCGTCAAGGTCACCGAAATCGACCCGATCTGCGCCATGCAGGCCTGCATGGACGGCTTCGAGCTGGTGTCGCCGTACATCGACGGCATCAACGACGGTACCGAGGCCAGCATCGACAAGGCGCTGCTGGGCAAGATCGACCTGATCGTCACCACCACCGGTAACGTCAACGTCTGCGACGCCGGCATGCTCAAGGCCCTGAAGAAGCGCGCCGTGGTGTGCAACATCGGTCACTTCGACAACGAGATCGACACCGCCTTCATGCGCAAGAACTGGGCCTGGGAAGAGGTCAAGCCGCAGGTGCACAAGATCCACCGCACCGGTGCTGGCAGCTTCGATCCGGCCAACGACGACTACCTGATCTTGCTGGCCGAAGGCCGCCTGGTGAACCTGGGTAACGCCACTGGCCACCCGAGCCGGATCATGGATGGCTCCTTCGCCAACCAGGTGCTGGCACAGATCTTCCTGTTCGAACAGAAGTTCGCCGACCTCAGCGCCGAGAAGAAGGCCGAGCGCCTGACCGTGGAAGTGCTGCCGAAGAAGCTCGACGAGGAAGTGGCGCTGGAGATGGTCAAAGGCTTCGGCGGCGTGGTCACCCAACTGACCAAGCAGCAGGCCGAGTACATCGGCGTCACTGTAGAAGGCCCGTTCAAGCCGGACACCTACCGCTACTGATGCACCGGGAAGGCGGGGCGGCAACGCCCCGCCTTCTTCGTGTCTGCAAGGACCCAAGTTATGTCGCAAGACCCACGTAGTTACAGCTTCGAGTTCTTCCCCACCAAGACCGAAGCCGGACATGAAAAACTGCTGAACGTGGCGCGCCAGCTGGCCAGCTACAGCCCCAACTTTTTCTCCTGCACCTACGGTGCCGGCGGTTCCACCCGCGACCGCACCATGAACACCGTGCTGCAACTGGACGGCGATGTCGGCGTGCCGACCGCACCGCACCTGTCCTGCGTCGGCGACAGCAAAGACGAGCTGCGCAGCCTGCTCAGCCAGTACAAAAATTCCGGCATCCAGCGCATCGTCGCCCTGCGTGGTGACCTGCCGTCCGGCATGGGCATGGCCAGCGGCGAGCTGCGCTACGCCAACGAGCTGGTCGAGTTCATCCGCAACGAAACCGGCGATCACTTCCACATCGAAGTGGCGGCCTACCCGGAAGTGCACCCGCAGGCGCGCAGCTACGAGGACGACCTGCAGAACTTCGTGCGCAAGTGCCAGGCCGGCGCCAACAGCGCCATCACCCAGTACTTCTTCAGCGCCGACTGCTACTTCTACTTCGTCGAGCGCGTGCGCAAGCTGGGTGTGGACCTACCGATCGTGCCGGGCATCATGCCGATCACCAACTACAGCAAGCTGGCGCGCTTCTCCGACGCCTGCGGCGCCGAGATCCCGCGCTGGATCCGCAAGCAGCTGGAAGCCTACGGCGACGACCTGGAGAGCATCCAGGCCTTCGGCGAGCAGGTAGTCAGCGAAATGTGCGAGCGCCTGTTAGAGGGTGGCGCACCGGGCCTGCATTTCTATACCCTGAACCAGGCAGACCCCAGCCTGGCCATCTGGAACAACCTCAAGCTACCCCGCTGAGGCCACACTGCCCGTGCCCCTCGGCACGGGCGGCGCGATCAGATACCAGGCTCAGCGCGCCGTCAGTTCCTGACGGCGCCCTCCCCGGCGTACGTCGCCGCTCGACACGGAAGCCTCGATGACTCTGACCCGCAACAAGATCAATGCCTCGGTGAGCCCCAAAGGCAGCCTGGAAACCCTCTCCCAGCGCGAAGTGCAGCAACTGCGCGCCACCGGCTCGGGCAACGTCTACCGCCTGTTCCGCCAGTGCGCCCTGGCCATCCTCAACACCGGCTCGCACAGCGACAACGCCAAGACCATCCTCGAGGCCTACCCGGATTTCGAGGTGATCATCCACCAGCAGGATCGCGGCATCCGCCTGGAGCTGCGCAACGCCCCGGCCGACGCCTTCGTCGACGGCGAGATGATCGCCAGCACCCGCGAGATGCTGTTCAGCGCCCTGCGCGACATCGTCTACACCCAGAGCGAGCTGGAAAACCAGCGCATCGACCTGGACAGCTCCGAAGGCATCACCGACTACGTCTTCCACCTGCTGCGCAACGCGCGCACCCTGCGCAACGGCGTCGAGCCGAAGATGGTGGTGTGCTGGGGCGGCCACTCGATCAGCAGCGAGGAATATAAGTACACCAAGAAGGTCGGCCACGAACTCGGCCTGCGCGGTCTGGACATCTGCACCGGCTGCGGCCCGGGCGTGATGAAGGGGCCGATGAAGGGCGCCACCATCGCCCATGCCAAGCAGCGCATCAGCGGCGCGCGCTACCTGGGCCTGACCGAGCCGGGCATCATCGCCGCCGAAGCGCCCAACCCGATCGTCAACGAACTGGTGATCCTGCCGGATATCGAGAAACGCCTGGAGGCCTTCGTCCGCGTCGGACACGGCATCATCATCTTTCCCGGCGGCGTCGGCACGGCCGAAGAATTCCTCTACCTGCTCGGCATCCTCACCCACCCGGACAACGCCAGCCTGCCCTTCCCGGTGATCCTCACCGGACCGAAGAACGCCTCGCCCTACCTGCAACAATTGCATGACTTCATCGGCGCCACCCTGGGCAAGCAAGCCCAGGAACGCTACCGCATCATCATCAACGATCCGGCCGAAGTGGCCCGGCAGATGGCCCAGGGCATGCGCGAAGTGGAACACCACCGCCGTGAACACAACGACGCCTTTCACTTCAACTGGCTGCTGAAGATCGACGAGGGCTTCCAGCGCCCCTTCGAGGCCACCCACGCCAACATGGCAGCACTCAACCTGACCCGCGAGCAACCGCTGCACGAGCTGGCCGCCAACCTGCGCCGGGCGTTCTCCGGCATCGTCGCCGGCAACGTCAAGGCCCATGGCATCCGCCTGATCGAGGAACACGGCCCGTACGAGATCAAGGGCGATCCGAGCATCATGCGCCCCCTGGATCGTCTGCTGCAGGCCTTCGTCGAGCAGCACCGCATGAAGCTGCCGGGCGGCAGCGCCTACGTCCCCTGCTACCGAGTGGTTGACTGATCGACCTGCGACTTATTGCTGACTATTCGGCCGGAGTGAAAGCCATTACTCTGGCCGAATGCCACTATTCCAGCGCCAGATAATTGCCACCCTGCTCCTCTGCTGCCTTGCACTCACGGCTCGGGCTGAGCCGCTGCGCATCGTCACCGAGGCCTGGGCACCTTATGTGTACGAGGAAAACGGCCAGCCCACCGGGCTCGACTACGAGATCAGCGCCGAGGTGCTACGCCGTCTGGGGGTCGAGGTCGAGTGGCAGTTCCTGCCCTGGAAGCGCTGCCTGCTGGCCTTCGAGCAGGGCCAGGCCGACGGCATCCTCGATATATTCCGCATCCCCGAACGCGAAGCGCACATGCTGTTCGTCGAGGAACCGCTGTCGGACGTCGAGTTTGTCCTCTTCTACTCGCGCAGCCGCCCCTACCCCTACCGCCAACTGGACGACCTGCGCGACCTGCTGATCGGCACCTCGCCAGGCTACTGGTACAACGACCAGGCCTTCCGCGACTCACGCCTTTTCAGCCGCGAGGAAGCACCGAGCCACGAAGCCAACCTCGGCAAGCTGGTGCGCCAGCGCGTCGATCTGGTGGTCAACGACCGCCGCGCCGGGCTGTTCCTCGCCGCCCAGCTTGGCCTGGGCGAGCAACTCGGCTACAACCCCAAGGCTGTCGGTACGGACCGCCTGTATCTGGCCTTGCGCCAGACCACAGAGCTGGCGGCACTGGCCGAACGCTTCAGTGCAGAACTGCGGCGCTTCAAGCAGGAAAACGCCTACGCTCGCCTGCAGGCCCGTTATGCCACCCCCGACAGCACACCGATTGCCGCGAAAGATTGATCCAGCGCAAGCAATTCAGGCGACGGACAGCTAGCGGCGCCACCACGTTGCTCTGTTATACTCCGGGCTTCCGCCAGGCTTGCGCCCGGATGCTCGGCAACCCATCGCCCAGCAGTACCGGACGGGATCGTTCAGCGAGAGCGATTCAAGCCAGGCAGCTTCCCCATCGGGCTTTCGCCCCACATTGACAGGATTACACATGTCCTTTGTTTCCCTCGGTCTCTCCGAGGCATTGGCCGGCGCCGTAGAAGCGGCCGGCTACGCCCAGCCCACTCCGGTGCAACAGCGGGCCATTCCCGCCGTGTTGCAAGGCCGTGATCTGATGGTCGCCGCCCAGACGGGTACTGGTAAAACCGCAGGTTTCGCCCTGCCGATTCTGGAGCGCCTGTTCCCGGGCGGCCATCCGGATCGCGAACACCGCCACGGCCCGAAACAGCCGCGCGTGCTGGTGTTGACGCCGACCCGCGAGCTGGCTGCCCAGGTGCACGACAGCTTCAAGGTCTACGCCCGCGATCTGCCGCTGGTCAGCACCTGCATCTTCGGCGGTGTCGGCATGAACCCGCAGGTGCAGGCCCTGGCCAAAGGTGTGGACGTGCTGGTGGCCTGTCCCGGCCGTCTGCTCGACCTGGCCGGACAGGGTAGCGTCGACCTATCTCACGTGGAGATCCTGGTCCTCGACGAAGCCGACCGCATGCTCGACATGGGCTTCATCCACGACGTGAAGAAGGTCCTCGCGCGCCTGCCGGCTCAGCGCCAGAACCTGCTGTTCTCGGCGACCTTCTCCAAGGACATCATCGCCCTGGCCAACAAGCTGTTGCGCGACCCCGAGCGCATCGAAGTCACGCCGCCGAATACCACGGTCGAGCGCATCGAGCAGCGTGTGTTCCGCATCCCGGCCACACACAAGCGTGCCCTCCTGGCGCACCTGATCACCCTCGGCGCCTGGGAACAGGTGCTGGTGTTCACCCGCACCAAGCACGGCGCCAACCGCCTGGCCGAGTACCTCGAGAAACACGGCCTGCCGGCCGCTGCGATTCATGGCAACAAGAGCCAGAACGCGCGCACCAAGGCCCTGGCCGACTTCAAGGCCAACCAGGTGCGCATCCTGGTCGCCACCGACATCGCCGCCCGCGGCCTGGACATCGACCAGTTGCCCCACGTGGTCAACTACGAGCTGCCCAACGTCGAAGAAGACTACGTGCACCGTATCGGCCGCACCGGTCGTGCCGGACGTAGCGGCGAAGCCATCTCTCTGGTCGCGCCGGACGAGGAGAAGCTGCTCAAGGCCATCGAACGCATGACCAAGCAGCAGATTCCGGATGGCGACATGCAGGGCTTCGATGCGGCCAGCATCGAGGTGGAGAAGCCCGAGCCGCGCGGCCCTCGCCCTGAACGCAAGCCGCGCGCGGACAAACCCAAGCACGAAGCCAAGCACGAGCCCAAGGCCGAGGGCGACACCGGCGAAGGGCAGCCGAAGAAGCGCAAGCGCCGTCGCGGCAAGGGCAAAGGCCAGGGTGAAGGCGGCCAGCAGCCGCAACAGAACCTGCCACGCCAGGCGAACAAGCCAGCCGCCCCGTTGGCCCTGCCGCCGGAGCGCGATCCCGAGGAGTTCCTCGACGACGAGTTCGACAACTTTGGCAATCGCGCGGACTACGTGCCGACGCAGCCCAAGCCGCAGGGGCGCAACCCGCGCCGCGGTGGTCAGGGTGGCGGCCAGGGCAGTGCTCAGCCACGCGGTCAGGGCGGTCAGCGCCAAGGCGGCCAGAAACAAGGCCAGGGCAAGCCCGGCGGACAGCGTCAGGGCCAGGGGCAAGGGCAAGGCCCGAAACGCGGCCAGGGCCAAGGGCAGCGCGGCAATGGCGGCGGTCGCCGTCGCGAGGAGCCGCGCTACGAGCGCCAGGAACCCGCTGTGCAGGACAGCCGTGCCGCCAAGCAGCCGCTGATCATCCGCAAGGGTGAGCGCCTGCCCACTGCCGAGCAGCTGGACAGCCTGAGCAACTCCCGCCCGCGCGGTGAGAAGCCAGCCCTGCTGACCCGCAAGAGCGACGCCTCGGAATAGGGCTTCGCCTCATGAAAAAAGCCGGCCCCAGGGCCGGCTTTTTTATACCGCTGATCGCAGGCTGAGCGCGCCGGCACCTGGCCGGCGCGCCGCCACGCAGATTACTGACGCACGCCTTCCACGGAGAGGATCAGTTCGACTTCCTGGGAAGCCGGGCCGAGATCCTTCTGGATGTCGAAGTCCTTCAGCTTGAGCGTGGTGCTGCCTTCGAAACCGGCGCGGTAGCCGCCCCACGGGTCGCTGCCTTCACCGATGAACTTGGCAGCGATCACCACCGGCTTGGTCACACCGTTGAGGGTCAGGTTGCCGGTGATGTCGGCAGTGCCTTCGCCGGTGCTCTTGACCGAAGTGGACTCGAAGGTGGCGGTCGGGTGCTTGTCGACGTTGAGGAAGTCGCCACTGCGCAGGTGCTTGTCACGCTCGGCGTGGTTGGAGTCGACGCTGGCGGTGTTGATCTTGACGCTGACCTTGCTCGCTTCCGGCGCCTTGGCGTCGAAGCTGAAGCTGCCATCGAAGTCCTTGAAGGTGCCGTACAGCCAGCTGTAGCCCAGGTGGCTGATCTTGAAGTTGATGAAGGCGTGCTGGCCTTGCTTGTCGATGGCGTAGTCGGCGGCCATGGCCTGGCCAGCGAACAGAGCGGCGCCCAGGGTCAGGGCAGCGAAGGATTTCTTGAACATTAACAGTCTCCTTGTGGGTTACTTGCCGGTGCGACCAAACATGCGCACCAGGGTGGCGTCACGGTCAATGAAATGGTGTTTGAGTGCCGCTAGGGCGTGCAGGCCGGCGAAAATCACCAACGCCCAGGCGAGGTATTCGTGGACCAGGCCGGCGACGTCGGCCTGGTCCGGAATGCTGGTCAGGGTCGCCGGAACCTCGAACAGGCCGAACACGGCAATGCCGCGGTCATCGGCCGTGGAAATCAGGTAGCCGCTGATCATCAACGCGAACAGCGCCAGGTAGAGAAAGGCATGCCCGGCCTTGGAGGCCAGGCGAGTGACAGCACCGTGGTTGGCCGGCGCCGGCGGCGGCGGACTGACGAAGCGCCAGACCAGACGCGCCAGCATCACGGCGAACAGGGTCAAACCAATACTCTTGTGCAGGTCGGGTGCGGTGCGATACCAGCTGCTGTAGTAGTCCAGCCCGACCATCCACAGCCCAAGGCCGAACAGGCCAAACACCGCCAGGGCCACCAACCAGTGCAGCAGGATGCTGATCAGGCCATAACGGGAGTTGGAATTGCGCCACTGCATTGCATCGTTTCCGTACTGAGAGTTGGCCAAGCCTAGCGGCAAATGCATCGAATAAAAGCGGAATTTTTCGCTTCGAAATATCGAGTAACCAGATCTATTGACCGAGCCACCAGAAGCGAGACCTTTGGGTCACTCCGCCCCTGCCAGGTTCCCGGCGCGCCTCTGAGCGGCACTTTTAGGGGAATGAATGGCAGCCAAGGGATGGGCCGAGCCATCGCAACGCCATACGCCACGGATACTGCGCAAACGGACGTGCCCACCGCAGCCTTCTGGTAGTCTCACTGGCCGTTGTCGAGGAGAGAGCCCATGAGCCAGAACACCGAGTGGATGCAGCGCGACCTTGCCGTGCTGTGGCACCCCTGCACCCAGATGAAGGATCACGAGCGTCTACCGCTGATCCCGATCAAGCGTGGCGACGGCGTATGGCTGGAAGACTTCGACGGCAAGCGCTACCTGGATGCCGTCAGCTCCTGGTGGGTCAACGTATTCGGCCACGGCAACCCGCGCATCAACGCACGCATCAAGGAACAACTGGAAAGCCTGGAACACGTGATGCTGGCCGGCTTCACCCATGCGCCGGTAGTGGAGCTGTCCGAGCGTCTGGTACAGATCACCCCGGCCGGACTGAGCAAGGTGTTCTACGCCGACAACGGCTCCTCCGGTATCGAGGTGGCGCTGAAGATGAGCCACCACTACTGGATCAATACCGGCAAACCGGAAAAGAAACGCTTCGTCACCCTGAGCAACAGCTACCATGGCGAAACGGTGGCGGCCATGTCGGTCGGTGACGTGGCGCTGTTCACCGACACCTACAAGGCGCTATTGCTCGATACCCTCAAGGTGCCCAGCCCGGACTGCTACCTGCGCCCCGAAGGCATGGGCTGGGAAGAGCACTCGCGCACGATGTTCGCCGCCATGGAGCAGACCCTGGCCGAGCACGCCCATGAAGTGGCGGCAGTGATCGTCGAGCCGCTGATTCAGGGCGCCGGCGGCATGCGCATGTATCACCCGGTCTACCTCAAGCTGCTGCGCGAGGCCTGCGACCGCTTTGGGGTGCACCTGATCCACGATGAGATTGCCGTCGGCTTCGGCCGTACCGGGACCATGTTCGCCTGCGAGCAGGCCGGCATTACCCCGGACTTCCTGATCCTGTCCAAGGCACTCACCGGCGGCTACCTGCCGATGGCCGCGGTGCTCACCACCGATGAGGTGTACGGCGCCTTCTACGACGACTACGCCACCCTGCGCGCCTTCCTCCACTCGCACACCTACACCGGCAACCCGCTGGCCTGTGCCGCTGCGCTGGCGACGCTGGATATCTTCGAGCAGGACAAGGTGATCGAGGCCAACAAGGCCCTCAGCGCACGCATGGCCAGCGCCACCGCGCACCTGGCCGATCACCCACATGTGGCTGAAGTACGCCAGACCGGCATGGCCCTGGCCATCGAGATGGTCGCCGACAAGGCCAGCAAGACCGCCTACCCCTGGCAGGAGCGCCGCGGCCTGCGGGTTTACCAGCATGCGCTGAGCCGTGGCGCACTGCTGCGCCCGCTGGGCAGCGTGGTGTACTTCCTGCCGCCTTACGTGATCACCCCGGAGCAGATCGATTTTCTCGCCGAGGTGGCCAGCGAAGGCATCGACATCGCCACGCGCGAGTCGGTCAGCGTGGCGGTTGCCGAAGACCTCTACCCCAACCACCGCGATCCGGGTTGAACGATGGAACATGACTTCTGGCACCAGCGCTGGGCGAACAACCAGATCGGCTTTCACGAGCCGACCGCCAACCCGCTGCTGATCGAACACTTTGCCGCACTGGCCCTGACCAAGGGCAGCCGGGTGCTGCTGCCACTGTGCGGCAAGACCCTGGATATCGCCTGGCTGCTGAATGCCGGTTACCAGGTCGTGGGCGTGGAGTTGAGCGAGGTGGCGGTACAGCAGCTGTTCGCCGAACAGGGCAAGACGCCGCGAATCGACAGCCTGGGCGCCACGCTGAAATGCTACGAAAGCGGCGACCTCAAGGTGTTCGTCGGCGATATCTTCGAACTGAGCGCGGAGCGGCTCGGCCCGGTTGACGCCATCTACGACCGCGCTGCGCTGGTGGCTCTGCCGCCCGGTATGCGCCCGGACTACGCCCGTCACCTGACCGAAATCAGCGCCCACGCCCCCCAGCTGCTGATCAGCTTCGACTACGAGCAAAGCCTGCTGCCCGGGCCACCCTTCTCCGTGCCGCTAGACGAACTGACGGAGCTGTATGGCGCGCACTACCGCCTGCAGCAGCAGGTCCGCCAGCCACTGAAAGGCGGCCTCAAGGGGCAGTGCCCGGCGGACGAGGTGGTGTGGCTCCTGCAACCGGCCGGATAAGCCATGCCAGATGCTCGGCACAGGCTTAAACTAGCGACCTCCGCCCTTCGTGAATGACACCATGCGCCTGTCCCGCTTCTTTGTCGACGCCCCACTTTCCCTTGGCCAGCACGCGCTGCCCGAAGCCCAGGCCCACTATATCGGCCGCGTACTGCGGCACGCCGTGGGTGACGCCGTGCAACTGTTCGACGGCAGCGGACAGGAGTACCGGGGTGAGCTGATCGAGGTGGGCAAGAAGGCCGTGCGGGTGGAGTTACACGAACAACTCCCGGGCCAGGCCGAATCCCCGCTGCGCGTGCACCTGGGCCAGGGGCTATCGCGCGGCGAACGGATGGACTGGGCGATCCAGAAAGCCACCGAACTGGGGGCGGCCGAGATCACTCCGATCGTGTCCGAGCGCTGTGAAGTGCGCCTGAAAGACGAGCGTGCCGACAAGCGCCTGGCCCACTGGCGCCAGGTGGCGATCAGCGCCTGCGAACAGTGTGGTCGCTCGGTACTGCCAATCATCCACCCGCCGGCGCCCCTGAACGAGTGGCAGGCCAGCGTGCAGGCCGAGCTGAAACTGGTGCTGCACCCGGTGGCGGCGCCGCTGCAGAGCCACGCCAAGCCGCAAACGCTGGCCTTTCTGATTGGCCCTGAGGGCGGCCTCAGCGACAGCGAAGTCGAGTTGGCCAAAGCGGCCGGCTTCCAGAGCGCGAGGCTCGGCCCGCGCGTGCTACGCACCGAAACCGCACCGGTGGTGGCACTGGCGGTGGCCCAACAGCTGTGGGGCGATTTTTAGACCCACTGTATCTGGTCAGGCCGCATTTCTGACCCGATCTGTCGCCTGGACGTAACAAGATGTGACTTGGATGAACGGAGCGAGCGTCCGCCTCTGGCATGCTCTGCAAGCCAACGGCGCGCCTTGTGGCCCACTCCCTCGGTGCGCATGTCCAGGCCGGTGCACACTCGCATCGACCTCTCTCCAATAACAATTCGCCAGGGTTCCATGCTTTCCCACAAGGAAGCTGCTGCAAACCCATGGCCTTAGGAGCACTAAATGAACGAACTAGTCTCGACACTGAACGGACTGGTCTGGAGCCCCGCACTGATCTATCTGTGCCTGGGTGTCGGCCTCTACTTCTCCTTGCGCGGCCGCTTCCTGCAGGTTCGCCACTTTAAAGAAATGATCAAGCTGATGCTCAGCGGCCGCTCCGACGAGCACGGCATCACCTCGTTCCAGGCCCTGACCATGACCCTCGCCGGCCGCGTCGGTACCGGTAACATCGCGGGTGTGGCCACCGCCATCACCTTCGGCGGTCCGGGTGCGGTGTTCTGGATGTGGATGGTGGCCTTCCTGGGCGCCAGCTCGGCATTCGTCGAATCCACCCTCGGCCAGGTGTACAAGGAAGACCTCGACGGCCAGTACCGTGGCGGCCCGGCCTTCTACATCGAGAAGGGTCTGGGCATCAAATGGTTCGCCTGGGTCTTCGCCATCGTCACCATCTTCGCCACCGGCCTGCTGCTGCCGGGCGTACAGGCCAACTCCATCGCCTCCAGCGTGCAGACCGCCTTCGACATCGAACCGACCGTCACCGCCGCAGTCCTGGCGATCCTGATCGGCCTGATCATCTTCGGGGGCGTCAAGCGTATCGCCCACTTCACCCAGGTGGTGGTGCCGTTCATGGCGCTGGGCTACATCCTGGTCGCCCTGGTCGTCATCCTGCTGCACATCGAGCAGCTGCCTGGCGTTATCGCGCTGATCCTGAAGAGTGCCTTCGGCCTGGAAGCCGGCTTCGGCGCCATCCTCGGCATGGCCATCATGTGGGGCGTGAAGCGCGGCGTGTACTCCAACGAAGCCGGTCAGGGCACCGGCCCGCACGCCTCCTCTGCTGCCGCTGTCAGCCATCCGGTCAAGCAGGGTCTGGTGCAGGGTTTCTCGGTGTACATCGACACCCTGTTCGTCTGCTCCGCCACCGCCTTCATGCTGCTGATCACCGGCCAGTACAACGTGCAGGCACCGGACGGTAGCGCGCTGTTCACCGGTATCGCCGGTGTCGCCGCAGGCCCTGGCTACGTACAGACCGCCATGGAGAACATCATGCCGGGCTTCGGTAACGCCTTCGTCGCCATCGCCCTGTTCTTCTTCGCCTTCACCACCATCCTGGCCTACTACTACATCGCCGAAACGAACATCTCCTACATCAACCGCAAGATCCACCGTCCCTGGATGACCCTGCTGTTGAAGTTCGGCATCATCGCCGCGACCGTCTACGGCACCGTCAAGACCGCCGATCTGGCATGGAACCTCGGTGACCTGGGCGTGGGCCTGATGGCCTGGCTGAACATCATCGCCATCATCCTGCTGCACAAGATCGCCTACACCTGCCTGAAGGACTACGAGGCGCAGAAGAAGGAAGGCAAGGACCCGGTCTTCCACCCGGAGAAGCTCGGCATCAAGAACGCCGACTACTGGACCAGCTCCCAGGCCGAAACCAACCTGGCCAAGGAGCAGGCCGACATCAAGGCCGAGCTGAAGTCCCAGCGCTGATCGCCTCGATCTGACGAAAGCCCCGCCTTGGCGGGGCTTTCGCTTTCTAAAGACCGCGCAAGGTCAGGCCGGCCAACACCAGCAGCAATACCCCGCAGCCGGCGTAACTGAGACGTTGCCAGAGCAATGACGTATGGCGCCGCAACCAGTCCACCAGCGCCGCGCAGATGAAACACCAGAGCAGCGACGCCAGCATGAAGCCGGCGAAGAACACCGCCAATTGCGCCTCACTCGGCGTGCCGTCAACGATGCCGGCCAACGCACCGCCGAGGGCACCCCAGAACACCAGGTTCTTCGGGTTGGACAGCGACAGCAAGGCTCCGGCGCCAAAGGCTGCGCGCCCCTGTTGAGCCACCGCCGGGTCATCCGCCAGCGGGGCGTGCCAGGCGTCGCGCAGGCTCTGCACGCCGAGCCAGGCCAGATAGGCAGCGCTGGCCAGGGTCAGCGGCAGGCGCACGCTGTCCTGGGTCAGGAACAGAGCCAGGCTGGACAGGCCAATCAGCGCCCACAACGCATCGCCGATCAGCGAGCCCAACTGCACCAGCAGCGCGGGCCGAAAGCCACCGCCCAAGCCTCGGCGCAGGGTTTCACTGAACACCGCTCCAGGTGAAGCACAGAAGGCCAGGCCAAAAACCAGGGCAGAAAGAAAGATCGCCAGCATTACGGACACCCCATCGTCATCAATGGGCGAGAAGTCTGCCGCGGCCTCTCGGCGCTGACTTGTACCGGATTGCACTTACTCGCGCACAAGTGCCTGATAGCGTCCCGGCGGCAGGCCGTAGGCCGCACGGAAGTGCCGGGTGAGGTGACTTTGATCGGCAAAACCGAGGGTATGAGCGACCTCAGCCGCGGTAAAGCCCTGACGCAGCAACCCCTGGGCTCGCCGGGTGCGCAACTGCATCGCCCACTGTCGTGGACTGAGCCCGGTGTGGCGCTGAAAGCTGCGCAGCAGATGAAACTTGGAAAGTCCCAGCTCGGCCGCCATCTGATCCAGGCTTGGCGTGTACTCCAGGCGGGCCGCCAGCAACTCCTGCAGACGCCGCACAGCTCCCGAGCCGGCATCGCGCGGAGCCGACAGGCGCACACCCGCGCCACTGGCAATACGCCCGAGCAGCAAGGTCACGCACTCCTCGCCGCGTTCGCGTAACAACGCATCATCACTCAGGCACAACCCAACCGCCTGCGCCAGCTCGCTGGCCAAACCTGGAGCCTGCTGCAAAGGACGCTCGAACTGCAGTGAACTCTGGCCAAGATGGATGGCCAGCTGCTCAGGGGGGATATAGAGGCTGACATAACGCCAGGGCAGGCCGGCACGCGCGCCGCCCCCCTGGATCTCACCGGGGTTGTAGGTGGTGATCGCGCCAACGCCCGCGGTAAAGCTGCGACCATCGAGCCAGATCAGCTCTTCGCCGAGCAGGTTGGCCCCGATGACAAACTCGTCGTGGCTGTGCTTTTCGAACTGCTGACCGACGACGCTACTGCAGGCGACATCAAGATTGCCCAGCCGCGCCAGCCGAATCGAGCCCACCTCAGATCAGGCCGGCATCCGCCAGTTTTTGCTCCAACCCAGCCAGATCGGGGATCTTCACCACGGCTTCGCCCAGCTGCACAGCATCCAGCTCCAGAGGTTCCAGCTCGGCGTTGGCGCGCACCAGGTTGTCCTCGACCTTCATCGAACGTGGAATACCCTGCACCAGCAGGGCGATGAACTTGACCTTGTCACGCCCGCCCATGGCATTGAGTACCGCGACCCGTGCACCGGGACCGATCTGTGCCTGGCCATTGGAGGCCGCCTCGAAGGACAGCAGCGGCAACTGCAGATCACGCCACGCCACCTGGCCGAGGAACCAGTCCGGCAGGCCAGGCGTGACATGCGGGGCGCGGTAGGGAATCAGTTCTGCGACCGCCACGTTGGGTAGCAGCAAGGTACGGTCGGCCAGCGGCACCAGCAGCGCGGTAAGGCTGCTGACGCTATTCTGCGGGGCGATATCTTGGCTCATGGGAATTTCCTGAAAGGGCTGTGAGTCAGGCGCACTGCTCGGCCAGATGATTGACCAGAGCTGCGGCCAGCTCGCGCGGCTCGCCGCTGAAGCTGCTGTAACCACCTTCGCGCAGGCTGTCGGGCATGCTCGGGCAGGCGCAGCTGTCAGCCTTCTGCGTCCAGATCACGCCGCCCTGGCGGCGCACATAAGCAGCAGCTGCGCTGCCATCACTGCCCATGCCGCTGAAGGCGATCACCCCACAATGGGCACCGAACTGCTGAGCCAGGTTGAGCATCATCTGGTCGATGGACGGACTGTAAGGCTCCGGCCAGGGGCGCTCGGTCAATTGCATCAGGCCATCGTCGGCGAAGCCAAGCTCCTGACTGATTGGAGCGACCACCACCTCGCCACAACGCACGGCATCGCCATGACGCACGGGATTCACATGCCATTGGCTGTGGCGGCCGACCGCCTGGGGTAAGGCGGCTTCGAAGGTCGCATCGATATGCTGGGCATAAACGAAACCAATCGGCAGACCGCCGGGCAGCGCATCCAGAAAGGCCTTCACCGCCGCCGGGCCACCGAGCGAAGCCGCCAACAACCAGACCTGGCGCGCCGGCTCACCGGCGACCAGCGGCGTATCGGCCAGCGCCGCGGGAAGGTCTACTCGACCGGGGCGCTGTGCCTCGGCCATCAGGGCCTCCAGGCTCGGCCCGACAGCCTGAGTCGGGTCACCCACCAGGCGTTTGAGCTTGCCGAACAGGCGGCGCTCCCAGCGCGGATAGTTCTCCGAATGGCGTTCCGGCGCATGACCTTCGCCGAACAAGACGGGCGCACTGGCGTTTTCCAGCAGGCTATCGACCAGGGGCGAGTCTTCCGACTGAGCCAGGTCGACCAGCCACAGGTCGGTCTCGCAGGCCGACAGCGCTTCCTCATCGAGGCGTGCCGGGTCACTGTTGAGCACTACCTGGTATCCGCTACCGGCCAGCGCCTGCTGCAGCACATGACGCTGCAGCGAGGTGTCGGCAATCACCGCGATACGAGCAGCAGATTTCTCAGTCATCGGCCTTGTCCTTGACCAGCTTCAGGATGTTGTCCAACAGATCCGACTCCTGGTACGGCTTGCCCAGGTACTCGTTGACGCCAATGGCCATGGCTCGCTCGCGGTGTTTCTCACCGGTACGCGAGGTGATCATGATGATCGGCAGATCCTTCAGGTGTTCGTCATGACGCACCAGAGTGGCCACCTCGAAACCGTCCATGCGCGGCATCTCGATGTCCAGCAGCATGATGTCCGGCTTGTGCTCCTGCAGCTGGGCAATGGCGTCGACCCCGTCCTTGGCCGTCAGCACGTTCATACCGTTGCGCTCCAGCAGGCGACTGGTGACCTTGCGTACGGTGACCGAGTCGTCCACCACCATGACCAGAGTCGGCCGCGCCGCATCGTGCTCAAGCGTCTCCGGCGCCGGACTGACCAGGCGCGGAGCCTGCTGCAGACCGAGCAGATGGGCGTGACGCACACGGATCATCGCCAGCAGGTCGAGAATCACCACCACGCGGCCGTCACCGAGGATGGTCGCCCCGGAAATACCATGCACGCCGGCGAACTGCGGACCGAGGCTCTTCACCACGATTTCGCGCGAACCGGCCAGCACGTCAACCTGCACCGCCACGGCGTGCTCGCTGGAGCGAACCAGGATCACCGGCAGCGGTAGGCTCTGGCCCACCAGCTTGGGTTGTTGACCGTTGTTCAGCAGGTCACCCAGGTACTTCAGCTCGTAGGCCTGGCCGGCATATTCGAAGCGCGGCGCATCAGGGCCGTAGTAGGCCTCCAGCTCATAGGGCGAAACCCGCACGATACCTTCGATGGTGTTCAGCGGGATGGCATAGAGGTCTTCACCGGAGCGCACCATCAGCGCGCGGTTGACCGACACGGTGAACGGCAGACGAATCAGGAAACGGGTGCCCTCGCCCAGGGTCGACTCGATGCTCATCGAGCCACCGAGCTGCTTGACCTCCGAATGCACCACATCCATGCCCACGCCACGCCCGGAGATCTGCGTGACCTTCTCGGCGGTGGAGAAACCGGCCTCCAAGATGAACTGCAGGATCTCGTGGTCGGTCAGGTCGCTGCCCTCGTCCATCAGGCCGCGTTCGATGGCCTTGCGCTTGACCGCGTCGAGGCGAATGCCACCACCGTCGTCGGCCAGGGTCAGGAGAATGTCGCCACCCTCGCGACCGAGGCTCAGGCGAATGTTGCCCACGTCCGGCTTGCCGGCGGCACGACGTTTGTCGGCCGATTCGATACCGTGGTCAACGGCGTTACGCAGCATGTGCTCCAGCGGCGCAACGATACGCTCCAGCACGGTGCGGTCCATTTCGCCTTCGGCGTTGCCAACGTGGAACTCGACCTGCTTGCCCAGCTCGCCTGCCACCTGGCGGACGATACGGCGCAGACGCGGCACCAGGCGGTCGAACGGCACCATGCGGGTGCGCATCAGGCCTTCCTGCAGCTCGGTGTTGACCCGCGCCTGCTGCAGCAGGAGTGTCTCGGCGTCGCGGTTACGCGTGGCCAGGGTTTCCTTGAGGTCGAGCAAGTCGGACGCGGACTCGAACAGGGCGCGCGACAGCTGCTGCAACTGCGAGTGACGGTCCATTTCCAGCGGGTCGAAGTCCTCGTAGCCAGCACGCTCGGCCTCGGCCTGATAACGACTGAGGATCTGCGCCTGGGTCTCGATGTCGAGGCGACGCAGCTGATCGCGTACCCGCTCGATGGTGGCTTCCATCTCGCCGAGGGTGAAACCGAAGTCGCTGACCTGCTGCTCCACGCGACCGCGGAAGATCGAGGTCTCACCGGCCAGGTTGACCAGGCCTTCGAGCAGTTCCGCCGGCACCTTGACCAGTTCCTGCGGGGCACGCTGGCTGGCCGCCTTGGCCGCCGCCTCGGCCGCACGCTGAACGAACGGCAGCACCTTGGTCTGCTCTTGCGCCTGTGGCTGGCTGCTGGCGGCCACAATGGGCGTGTTCAGCGTGACCGGTGCGGGGGCACTCGGAGCCGGATCGATAGCAGGGGCAAGCTGCAAATCGGCCGCATGGCTGTCATCCAGGCGCCGCCGCAGCTGATCAAGCTCCTTCTGCAGGCCTTCGAAGCCGGACTGCACATCGAGGAACAGGCTATCCGGCCAAGGCGCGCCTTGCTGCTGCGCCTCGGTCAGGTGTTGTTCGAGGTCGTGGCTGAGATCGCCCAGACGCTTCTGTCCGGCCAACCGGGCACCGCCCTTGAGGGTGTGCAGAATGCGCAGCAGCTCGTCGATGGCGGCGCCATCTTCGCGATTGGCCTCCCAACGCCCAATGGCAGCCTCCATGGCCTCCAGCAGGTCATCACCTTCCTCCAGGAAGATGTCGAGAATTTCATCGTTGTCATCGCCTGCCGGCGCACTCTCTTCCTGCGCCGGTTGCAGATGCACGCTGGTTGGCATGCTCAACTGCGCATCGGGATTGGCGCGCAGGCGCTTGATGGTGGCGATCAGCTCCAGGCCATCGGGGACGGCTCGGTTGTCGCGTACCGCGTCGAGCATCGACGACAGGCTGTCGTGACAGGTTTGCAGTACACCGAACAGATCGCCATTGGCCTTCAGTCGGCCGTCACCGACGCCTTCGTAGAGGAACTCCAGCTCATGGGCCAGATCGCCAATCTCGCGGATCTCGGCCATCCGCGCACCGCCCTTGAGGGTGTGCAGATCACGCTGCAGGGCTTCCACTTCCAGGGTGTTGTCGACATCGCTCATCCAGCGCAGCAAGGCAGCGTTGGCGCTGTCCATGATGTCGAAGCCTTCTTCGAGGAAGATCTCCACCAGTTCCGGGTCGCGGTCGACCACCGGGGCCTCCGCTACAGGCGGTTGAACCGACGCCAGGCTCGACTCGGTCACGGCCGCTATGTCTTCGGCCACCGGCTCAGCCCCCAAGGCGGGCAGGGTTTCCTCGATATGCCACTGTTCGGCACTCAGGGCCGGCAGCTCTTCTGGCAGCTCTTCCACCGGAGCCTCAATTTCAGGCTCGATGTGCAGCTCCGGCAGCTCGTCGAGGTGCGGAGCGGAAAGTTCGGCCTCCGGCAACTCAGCCAGATCCATTTCCGGCGTCTCGTCATCTGCGGAGGCGTCGACTGGCACGGCCTTGTCGTCCAGTGGTTCGGCGCCCAGGGCCGGTAACGTTTCCTCGATATGCCACTGCTCGGCACTCAGAGCCGGCAGCTCTTCTGGCAGCTCTTCGACCGGCGCATCAATTTCAGGCTCGATGTGCAGCTCCGGCAGATCGTCGAGCTGCGGAGCGGAAAGCTCGGCCTCGGCCAGGTCAGCCAGGTCCATTTCACTCGACGGTTCGTCCAGCACTGCAGGCGCCTGCGCGCTCACCTCGACAGGCGCGGCCAGGCTGCCGCCCTGGCGAAAGGAACGAATGGCGTCGATCAGCGCGGAAGAGTCCGTCAGCGGCTGACCGTGCTGCAGTTGCTCCAGCACCACAGCCAGACGGTCATGGCTCTGTTGCAACAGCCCTGCCAGTGGCTGTGAGTAGCTGAACCGGCGATCCACCAGGCCTTCGTACAGTGACTCCAGCTCGTGGGCCAGATCGCCGATGGCGCGAATCTCGGCCATGCGCGCGCCGCCCTTGAGGGTATGCAGGTCACGCTGCAAGGACGATAGCGCCAGGGTGTTGTCCGGGTCGGCCAGCCAGCGGTCGAGTGCCTGGCCAGCGCTGTCGAGAATATCGACGGCCTCTTCCAGGAAGATCTCTACCATTTCGGCGTCGAGGTCTTCCGGCAAGGCTGCAGCAACCTCCTCGATCGGGGCTGCAAAAGCTTCGGTGGCGGCGGCAGGCACCTCATCAAGCTCGATGACTTCCAGGCCCGGCGTCTCACTAGCGAGCAGCGCCAGAGCGGCAGGGTCAAGCGCCTGCGCCAACAGGTTGTGCAGGGCTGCTACACGTTCCGGCTGCGGGCTGACCTGCAGGGCCGCGGCAACCTGATCCATCATGCCGATCAGCGCCTCATGGGCGGCCTCGGCTTCGGTGAAGAAGCGTTCGCTGACGGCCAAACGGCCATCCAGCGCGGCCTGGTACAGGGCCAGCAGGGCCTGACACAGTTCATCGATCTGCGGCAGCTCGGCCATCTCGGCGCCACGGCCAAGGGTGGTCAGCTCTTCCAGCAGGGCGCTGAGTTCCTGTTGTTCACTGGGATGTTCACGCCACTTGCGCAGCAGTTCATCGGCATCCAGCAGGATGTCCATGCCTTCTGCCAGGAAGATCGAAATCAACTGAGGGTCGCGTTGATCCTGCTCATCCAGACGTGCGCTTTCTGCGCTGTCCAGACGGCTCTGGTGCAGCTTCTGCACGCGTTCCAGGAATTCCTCGGCACCGGGAATAGCTGCCAGAGGCTGGCTTTCCAGCTGTTCAAGCCCCGCGCGGAACAGCTGCTCGGCATCGCGCAGCAACTCAGCCTCGGCCAGATCCATGTCGATCAGATTGGTCTTGAATTCCTTGACCAGCTTCTCCAGCGGCGTGGCAATCTCGGCGATCGGCAGGATGCCCGCCATGTGCGCACTGCCCTTGAGGGTGTGCAGGGCACGCTGCAGGTTGTCGGTGACCGGCTGCGGCAACTCCTGGGCGCAATCGGCAAGGAAACCAACCAGAGTATCGAGGTGGGTTTCCGCCTCGTTACGGAAGATTTCCAGCAGCAGAGGGTCGAGGCCGTCCTCCTCGACACCGGTAAGCCCCGCGGCTTCCACGGTTTCGGGCTGGTGTTCTTCGACCTGAGGCGCGGCGGCCGGGGCACTCGGCACCTGGCCACGCGCCAGAGCATGAGCCGTGGCGGCCAAGTAATCGACATCGTTACGCTGGCGCTGGGCCTTGGCGGCGAACTCATCGACCAGCGCCGGCATCAGCTCGAGTACATCGGCGATGACCTGCTGCACCGGCTCGTTCGGCTGGATACTACGATCCAGCACCCGGTTGAGCATGTTCTCGATCGACCAGGCCAGCTCGCCAATGATCAGCGCGCGAACCATACGCCCACTGCCCTTGAGGGTGTGGAAGGCACGCCGCACTTCGGTCAGGGCGTCCTTGTTGTCGGTATCGGCGCGCCATTGCGGCAGGTATTCGTTGATGGTTTCGAGAACCTCGCCGGCCTCCTCGATGAAAACCTCCAGCAGATCCTCGTCCACCGGTTCTTCATCGGCGGGCGGTGGCAGCAGGGATGGCGGTACATCCTGGGCGGGCGGGTTGATTGCCTGCACGGGCGCGGCCATCACCTCGGCCATGGTCATCGGCTTTTCTGCCGCTGCTACCGGCTCGGGCTCGAATGGCGCACTGGGCAGCTCGACCTCAGGCAGCTCAAGGTCGGCAATTTCCAACTCATCCCAGCTGGCCGGCGTGCCGTCCAGGCCCAGCTCCTCAACAGAATCGTCAACGAGGCTCGGCAGCTCCTCGGCCTGAGTGGGCTGGATCTCTTCACTCGATGAAAGCTCATCGCTAACGTCCAGCTCAAGAGGCGCGTCCAGGCTCAGATCGATATGAGTGGCATCAGTCTCACCGGACTCGCCCAGGCTCCAGTTATCGTCGGAAACCAGCAACTCGTGGGTTTCTTCGTTCGCCAACTCAGCGAACTCGGTACTCAGCTCATCACCCGCTTCATCGCAAGATAGAAGCGACAACTCGTCCGCCTCGGGGGCAAACTCAGCCAGCGGTTCGACTGCCACCTCTTCGGCGGCCAGTACTTCGATGTCCTGCAGCGGGTCGGCCAGCGGTGCCGGCGCCTCTTCGACGCGGTCGAGGATCGAGGGCTTGTCCTTGAGCGGATAGCCCAGGCTCTCCAGGCTTTCCTCGGCCACGTCGAGAATCAGATCGCCCTGGCTCGCATGATCCTCTGCCAGACGCTCCAGGTAGTACTCGACGCTGGTAATGGCATCGGCCAGGGTGTCGAGGTTCTGCCAATTGGGAACGGCCTTGCGCACCAGCAGCTGCTCTTCGATATAGCGGGTACAGGCTTTCAGCAGACTGGCGGCGCGAGTCAGCGGGATCATGGTCAGGCCACCACGGACCTGAGTCAGCAACTCGGGCACGCGCGCCAGGTGCTCGTGATTCCACTGCGAGGCGATGAACTCGATAATCGCGTCCTTGGCCTGTTCCAGGCCGGTGCGCGCTTCCTTGATCACCAGCTGGTGAATCTGTGCCACGTCGGTCGTCGGCAGATGACTCTGTTCGCTCTGCGCATCGTCGGCGGGGCCGACCATCCCGGCCAGGGTCGCTTCGACATACAGCAGTGCACCGGCCACATCCATCAACACCGCATCGCTGGGCTCGCGCTGGCCCAGCGACAACCCGTGTACGACATCAATCTGGTCGACAATGACCTTGCGCGGCTGGCCGAAACCAAGCACGGCCAGCGTGTCGGCAATCTGCTTCAGCGGTGCCAGCAGGGCGTCCAGCTCAGAGACCTGCTTGCGGTCACTGCGGACGAACAGGTCGAGACTGTCCTTGACCCGCACCAGTTCCTCACACAGCGCACCCACCACTGAGCGCATGGCGTCGCGATCCGGGCCAGCCAGGCGCGCTCGTTCCTCGTCCACCGTGCTGCTATCGGGCAGCGCGTCCTCAAGGCGATAACGCTCCTTGAGCGCACTGATGCGTTGCGACTGCGCAGGGGCTTTGGCCACGTAGAACAACAGGTTCTTGGTCAGCTCGTCCGGAGCAGCCTGGTTGATACCATCGGCGCCATGTTCGACCAGGCGTTTCAGCTCCTTGTCGACCTGGCGCAGAAGGGTCCGTACCGAGGCACTGTTGACCACGCTGCCATTGGCCAGGCCTTCGACCATACCGGAAGCAATCTGCCAGAGAGAGCCGAGCGGCGCCTCATGGCACAGGTTTTCCAGGCGCGCAAAGACCCGCGCCATATAGCCCAGGTTGGTAGCCAGGTCCTGGTTGCGGATCACACCGACCAGGGCCATCTGCAGCATCTGCCGCAGCTTGCGCAACAGCACCGGGAGGTCGTCGGTACGCAGCTTGTCCAGGGAGTCGAGGGGCAATGCCGGCAGGCGACCGGACAGATCCGGGGAGAACAGGCTGGTTTCCGACAGCAGGTTTTCGCCACGGGCAGCTCGCAGGTCGTTGAGCAGCGGCAGAACGACCATTGGCAGATCGCGACGGGCGGTCTGGATGCGATCCAGATAGGCCGGCAGCTGCAGAATGGCTTGCATCAGCACTTCCAGGGCTTCGCCCTGATTGCCCACGCGCTCGTCGAGCAGGGCCTGCACCAGCTGCTCCATTTCCTCGGCGAGCAGCGCCGCGCCATAGAACTCGACCATTTGCAGGGTGCCGAGGACCTGATGCACATAGGTCTGACAGAAACGTAGGCGAGTAGCGTCCTGCGGGTTCTCGACGAACGCCTCCAGGGCCTGACGCGCCTGCTTCAGGGTTTCTGCGATTTCGCCTTTGACCCATTCCAGGGCGACATAGTCGTGCCGATCACCCATACCTGCTCCAGTCATTCTTCTTAGCCCTTGCGGGTAAACGCCAGTACCCGCTCGTCAGCCACCGGTTCCAGCTCCGGGTGCTGCCAACCGACCACTTCACCGACACCGACCACCAGCATGCCCCCAGGCGCCAGGCGTTCAGCCAGGCGGTTGAGGATTTCGCGGCGACGCCAGCGGCGGAAATAGATCAGCAGGTTCTGGCAAAAAATTACGTCCATGCCGGCCTGTGGCGCCTTGGCCAGCTCCAGCACATTCAAACGGGCCACGCAGACTCGCGCGGCCAAATCCGGCACAACCTTGCACCGGCCATCTTCCTGGGCGACGAAATAACGCTCGCACAGGTCGGTATCCATCTGTTCCAGCTTGCGCGCCCCGTACACCGCTTCACGCGCCTTGCTCAACGCACTGAGGCTGATATCGGTGCCAGTCACACCAAACTGGCGGGCGCTCTCCAGTTCACGCAGCACCTCGGCAGCGCAGATGGCCATCGAGTACGGTTCTTCACCGCTGGAGCAACCCACGCTCCAAAGTGCCAGGGGCTGGGCCTGTTCGTCCGTGACCAAGCGCGCACGCAGATAACGCTGCAGAACATCAAACGATGGGCGATGACGGAAGAAGCGCGTTTCCTGAACGGTCAGCCGATCCAGCAGGGTCGACCACTCCACTGCGCCACGTGGACCGTCAGTCACCTGGCGGTAATAGCTGGAGTAGTCGGCCACATCCAGTTCGCGCATGCGCGCGCTCAGATTGGTCTGCAGAAACGCCCGGCGCTGTTCATTGATCACTACGCCGGTACGCTCTTCCAAGAGCGCCTGCCAATCGCGGAACTCCGTCGGCGACATCTCGGCCAGGGGTTTCAACGCCCAAGCGCCGCTTGGCTGCATGCCATGCCCCTCGTTCATGCGCGAGTGCCCTGGGCGGCGCCCCTCTCAGGACACCGCACCTCCGTTGATCAGGCCTGGCCTTCCGGCAGGGTGAAGCCGGATACCGAACGACGCATCTCGCTGGCCATCTTAGCCAGGTTACCGATGCTCTTGGCGGTAGCGGTGGTACCTGCGGAGGTCTGCGAGGTGATCTCCTGAATCACGTTCATGGTGTTGGAGATATGGCCGGCCGAGGAGGCCTGCTGACGGGCGGCGTTGGAGATGTTCTGGATCAGGGCCGCGAGGGTCTTGGATACCTTCTCGATCTCCTCCAGGGCCACACCGGCGTCCTGCGCCAGACGGGCACCACGTACCACCTCGGAGGTGGTTTGTTCCATGGAGATTACCGCTTCGTTGGTGTCGGTCTGAATCGTCTTAACCAGCGCCTCGATCTGCTTGGTCGCCGCCGAGGAACGTTCTGCGAGGCGTTGTACCTCGTCCGCTACCACGGCGAAGCCTCGACCGGCGTCACCGGCCATGGAGGCCTGGATCGCGGCGTTCAGTGCGAGGATGTTGGTCTGGTCGGCAATGTCGTTAATCAGGCTAACGATGTCACCGATCTCCTGGGACGACTCACCCAGACGCTTGATCCGCTTCGAAGTGTCCTGGATCTGCTCACGGATGTTATCCATGCCGGTGATGGTGTTGTGTACGACTTCGTTGCCCTTGTTGGCGATGGCTACGGAACGTTCCGCTACCGCGGAGGACTCCGCGGCGTTCGCCGATACCTGGTCAATCGACACGGCCATTTCGTTGATCGCCGCGGAGGCGCCGGCAATTTCCTGCGCCTGGTGCTCGGAGGCTTCGGCCAGGTGCATGGCAGTCGCCTGGGTTTCCTGGGCAGCGGCCGATACCTGTACGGCGGTCGAGTTAATGGTCGCGACCAGATCACGCAGCTGGTCGATGGAGTAGTTGATGGAGTCCGCGATGGCGCCGGTGAAGTCCTCGGTTACCGTTGCGGCCACCGTCAGGTCACCGTCCGCGAGGTCGGCGATTTCGTCGAGCAGTCGCAGAATCGCCGACTGGTTACGTTCGTTTTTCTCGGCGGTAGAGGCCAGACGGCGGTTGGTCTCGCGCACCATTACCAGGCCGATGAGGATGATCGCCGCCAGAGCGATGGCACCCAGCACATAACCGGCCAGAGTATTGAAGTAACGGCCGTCGGCCAGGTTCTCGAACTCGGAAGCCAGACCGGAGGACTTGTCCAGCAGGGTCTGCGAGCCGGTAAAGATGGTGTTGGCGGACTCACGCACCTGGAACAGCTCAGGCGAAGTTTCGAGAATCTCGTCCACCGAACCGGATACGAACTGGAACAGCTCGGAAATTTCCGCCAGACGCTCCAGGGCATCCACGTCGGTCACCGCCGTGATTTCCATGGCGGCATTGCCTTCGATCATCGCCTTGAGTACGCGACCGAACAGGCTGGCATCACGACCGAACATGTCGGCGGCCTGTACAGAGTCATCGTCACCGGCCAGCACCTTGTTCACCGAGCCGAGGATACGTTCGGCCAGCAACGACTGGCGCTGGGCCACGGACACCTGGGCGGCCGGCGCACCGCTTTGCAGCAGGATGTCGACCACTTCCTCGTACTCGACCTGCAGCTGCGGAATGGTTTCGGCCAGGGTTGCCGCAACCTGGTGCAGCGACAGAACGGTCTGCTCGCTGGCCAGAATGGCGTCGGCGTTCTGACGCAGGATATCCCAGTCCTTCTGCACCTCATCCATCTGCGGCTTGACCGACTCGGGAGCAGCCGGCAGACCGCTGGCCTCGTTACCGGAAGTCAGGAAACCCCAGCGCTCTTCGAAGTCGCGACGCGCTTCCTTGAGCAGCGGAAAGGCTTCGGCCTTACCGGTTGCCGCTTCCGTGGCGTTCTTTGCAATACGCTGAGACAGTACGCGCAATTCACCCGCGTGACTGATGTATTCCTTGTCGTAGCCGGATTGGGTGTTGAGGTAGGCGAAGTTGGCGAACAGCAACACAATGGAAATGATCAGGACCACGAAGAGTCCGGCGATCAGCGTGTTACTGCGCACACCTGCCAAGAGATTGCCTGCATCGATTTTTTTCATTTTTTTGGCCCCCGCCTGGACCTACCGCACTACGGTTCCCATATAACGCCAAAGGGCCGACAACTGCCGACCCAACCGAAAAACTGTTTATACCGCCACGTCAAGAAAGCCTTGGTGCTGCGCCAACGCATGCGGGCTGAACACCAGCCAGGGACGCTCACGCTGGAAAACCCCATGAATAAACGGCTGAATCGCCGCTTCCAGCGGTGGCAGCTGCTCGGCAAACGCATCCACTGGAAAGTGCTGCATGCCAAAGACTTCGTCGACCGTCAGGCCAGCGAAGACTTCGTTGTGATCGACCACAAGCACTCGGCGCTGTTTACGCAGCGGTGACAACTCACTACCGAAGAAGCCACACAGATCCATCACTGGCAACAACCGGCCACGCACATTGGCCACGCCCTTGACCCAGCTTTTGACGCCTGGCAGCAGGGTGTAACGCGGCTCATGCAGGACTTCACCCACCTCCCCCATGGGAGCCACAAAGTAGCGATCGCCCATGCGAAAGCCGATGCCGCTCCAGGTCTGCACTGCCTGTTGCTGCGACGGCAGACCGGCCGCCAACGCACGACAGCGCTGATCGAGAGCGACAAGAAGCTGGAAAGGAGATTGAGCGTCCGACATGCCGGCCTTGGTCTGTTCTTCTTATGTGGCTACGGACTGACGCGGCGTATCAGCCGGCCAGTACCGCATTGAGGGTTTTCATCAGGGTATCTTCATCCACCGGCTTGGTCAGGTAGTCGCGCGCGCCCTGACGCTTGCCCCAGACCTTATCGGTCTCCTGATCCTTGGTGGTGACGATGATCACCGGGATATGACTGGTTTCGGCATCCTTGGTCAGCTGACGCGTGGCCTGGAAGCCATTGAGGCCCGGCATGACGATATCCATCAATACTGCATCAGGCTTCTCCTGACGCGCCAGGGCAACACCATCGCCGCCATTTTCTGCCTTAAGCACCTGGTGACCATGCTTCTCAAGCATGGCGGTCAGCTTGTACATCTCGGTAGGCGAGTCATCAACAATCAGAATACGAGCCATGAGGTTCCCCGTTAGGAATAGGCGTCACCGGCTTGTGGCCGGAAATCAGGAGGCTTGCTCCACTGGGACGAATTGGGGCACATGCGCCTTGATGGCACCGAGCAGCTCTTCCTTGCTGAATGGCTTGGTCAGGTACTGGTCGGAACCGACGATGCGTCCCTTAGCCTTATCGAACAAACCGTCCTTGGAAGACAGCATGATCACCGGCGTGGATTTGAAAGCACTGTTGTTCTTGATCAGAGCGCAGGTCTGATAGCCGTCGAGACGCGGCATCATGATGTCAACGAAAATAATGCTCGGATGGGTATCGGCAATCTTGGCCAATGCATCGAAACCATCTACCGCGGTGATGACCTCGCAGCCCACCTTCTTCAGCAGAGTCTCGGCGGTACGGCGAATCGTCTTCGAATCGTCGATCACCATGACTCTCAACCCTTCGGAATGCTGTTCCATGTCTGCCCTACCATCGCCTCGGTAATTATTTTTTATCTACATCACAGTGTGGCTGAGGCCGTAACACTGACGGGCTGCGCCCCGATCGTCCGGACTTTTTAGCACACTCTACAGATGCAATCTATAAGCCCCTAATACTCGGGGTTTTTCTTGACCGAACCGGCCCTCAACGCCACCCTTGTGCCCTCTCCGACTCGCTGCCAGCAGGTTCCGCTCATGAGCATCCGCCTGGGGATCGTCATGGATCCCATCGCCCAGATCAACTTCAAGAAGGACAGTTCGCTGGCCATGCTTCTCGCCGCACAAGCCCGCGGCTGGTCACTCTTCTACATGGAGCAAAAAGACCTTTACCAAACGACTGGCGAGGCGCGTGCCCGCATGCGTCCGCTACGCGTCTTCGCGGACCCGCAGCACTGGTTCGAGCTGGATGACGAACAGGACAACCTACTGAGCGAGCTGGACGTGGTCCTGATGCGCAAGGATCCGCCCTTCGACATGGAGTTCGTCTACACCACCTACCTGCTGGAGCAGGCCGAGCGCGCTGGCACGTTGATCGTCAATCGCCCACAAAGCCTGCGCGACTGCAACGAAAAGCTGTTCGCCACCCAATTTCCCCAATGCATGCCACCAACCCTGGTCAGCCGCAGGCCGGACATTCTGCGCGAGTTCGCCGAAAAGCAGCGTGACATCATTCTCAAACCCCTGGATGGCATGGGCGGCGCCTCGATCTTTCGTCACCGCGCCGGCGACCCCAACTTGTCGGTGATCCTGGAAACCCTAACCGCCCATGGCACCCAGCAAATCATGGCCCAGGGCTATCTGCCGGCCATCGTCGATGGCGACAAACGTATCCTGATGATCGACGGCGAACCGGTGCCCTACTGCCTGGCACGCATCCCGGCCCAGGGCGAGACCCGCGGCAACCTGGCCGCCGGCGGCCGCGGCGAAGCGCGCCCATTGACCGATCGGGATCGCGAGATCGCCGCGACCGTAGGCCCGACCCTGCGCGAGAAAGGGCTGCTGTTCGTCGGCCTGGACGTGATCGGCGACTACCTCACCGAGATCAACGTAACCAGCCCGACCTGCATCCGCGAGATCGACAAGGCCTACGACACCCGCATCGGCGAACACCTGATGGACGCCATCGAAACCAAGCTGCAGGCACGCAAAGCTTGATCCAGGTGGCAGCTTGGCGCTTGCGGCTTGCGAGTCGCCGCCCTGAGCCGGCAGACTGCGCGACACTCTGAAGCCAGCCAACGCCCGATGAACGCTGCCACCACCCTTCCTACCGAGCTTGCCAGTTCAGGCGTCCGCCCCGCGGACCGCCTGGGCTTCACCCTGCTGATCGCCACCCTGCTGCACCTGGCACTGATTCTCGGGGTCAGCTTCACCCTGGCCAAGCCCAGCGAGATCAGCAAGACCCTGGAGATCACCCTGTCCACCTTCAAGAGCGAGGAGAAGCCCAAGGAGGCCGACTTCCTCGCCCAGGACAACCAACAGGGCAGCGGCAGCCTGGAAGAAAAAGCCGCCCCCAAGACCACCGAGCAGGCACCCTTCCACGACACCCAGGTCAACAAGGTCACCCCCGCCGCCGCGCCCGCACCGAGCAAGCCCCAGGAAGCGCCCAAGGCGGCGCTGGCCACGCGCAGTCCGCAACAGCAGAAAACCCCGACCAAACGCGAAGAGAAACAGCCCGAGCCGGATGCTCGCCCAGCGCCGGTGTTCGACAGCTCCCAGCTGTCCATGGAAATCGCCAGCCTGGAAGCGCAACTGGCCCAGGAGCAACAGCAATACGCCAAGCGACCGAAGATCCTGCGCCTGAACGCCGCCTCGACCATGCGTGACAAGGGCGCCTGGTACAAGGACGACTGGCGCAAGAAGGTCGAGCGCGTCGGCAACCTCAACTACCCGGAAGAAGCTCGCCGCCAGCGGGTCTACGGCAATCTGCGCCTGCTGGTGTCGATCAACCGTGACGGCACCATCTACGAAGTACAGATCCTCGAATCCTCCGGCCAGCAGGTGCTGGATCAGGCCGCCCTGCGCATCGTGCGCCTGGCCGCGCCCTTCGCACCCTTCACCGGCGACCTGGCCGATATCGACCGCCTGGAGATCATCCGCACCTGGCGCTTCGAGCGCGGCGACCGCTTGTCCAGCAACTGAACCCTGCTTGGCGCTTGAAGCGGGCGTCAGCTGGGCGGAAACTATCGCCCATGAAAACTGCCGCCAGCTACCTCAAGCACCACTTCCTGATCGCCATGCCACACATGGCCGATCCGCACTTCGCGCAAACCGTCACCTACCTGGTCGAACACAACGAGCAAGGTGCCATGGGCCTGGTGATCAACCGCCCCAGCGGTCTCAACCTGGCCGACGTGATGGAGCAACTGCGTCCGGACGACACACCACCCGCCCTGTGCCAGAGCCTGCCGATATTCTCTGGCGGCCCGGTACAGACCGACCGCGGCTTCGTCCTGCACCCGACCGGGCATACCTATCAGGCCACCCTGGAACTGGGCGAGCTTGCGCTCTCCACGTCCCAGGATGTGCTATTTGCCATCGCTGACGGCCAGGGCCCCAACCAGCACCTGATCACCCTCGGCTACGCCGGCTGGGAAGCTGGCCAGCTGGAGCAGGAGCTGACAGACAACGCCTGGCTGACCTGTCCAGCCGACAGTGAAATCCTCTTCAGCATCCCCTTCGACCAGCGCCTCGCTGCTGCCGCCGCATCCCTGGGCATCAACCTCAGCCTGCTCAGCGCCCAGGCTGGCCACGCATGAGCGGCTCGCCACGCCTGCTGCTGGGCTTCGACTACGGCACCAAACAGATCGGCGTCGCCGTCGGCCAGGCCATCACCGGCCAGGCCCGCGAGCTCTGTGTGCTCAAGGCGCAGAACGGCGTACCGGACTGGAGCAAGGTCGAAGCCCTGATCAAGGAGTGGCAGCCGGACGCCATCGTCGTCGGCCTGCCACTGAACATGGACGGCACGAAAAGCGAGATGAGCGAGCGCGCCGAAAAATTCGCCCGCCGCCTCAACGGCCGCTACAACCTGCCGGTGCACACCCATGACGAACGCCTGACCACCTTCGAAGCCAAGGGCCAGCGCCTGAACCAGGGCCAGCGCGGTGGCTACCGCGAACGCCCGGTGGATGCCCTGGCTGCCGCCCTGCTGCTGGAAGGCTGGCTGGAACAGAACCTATAAATCCAATGCGAGGAACGCCATGACCCTGCCCGATCCCCAACAGCTGCTGCCACGCATGGCCGCCGACCTGCGCAGCCTGCTGGCACGCCGCGGCATCGCCCAGGCGCACTTCATCGGCATTCGCACCGGCGGTGTATGGGTCGCTGAAGCGCTGCTCAACGAACTCGACCTGGACCAACCGCTGGGCACCCTGGACGTCTCCTTCTATCGTGATGACTTCACCCAGAGCGGCCTGCACCCGCAGGTGCGCCCCTCGGCCCTGCCGTTCGAGATCGAAGGCCAGCACCTGGTGCTGATCGACGACGTACTGATGAGCGGGCGCACCATTCGCGCCGCCCTCAACGAACTGTTCGACTACGGCCGCCCGGCCAGCGTGACCCTGGTCAGCCTGCTTGACCTGGACGCCCGCGAGCTGCCGATCCACGCCGACGTGCTCGGTGCCAGCCTCGCCCTGGCGCCCCACGAGCGGGTAAAATTGTCCGGCCCTGCGCCGCTCGCCCTCGAGCTGCAAACCCTTACCGCTTCCTAAGGCCTGCCACCATGCCTACCGCCGCCTCGCGCTCGCTGCAGCTGAATGACCAAGGCCAGCTGCGCCATTTCCTCTCGCTCGACGGCCTGCCCCGCGAGCTGCTGACGGAAATTCTCGACACCGCCGACTCCTTCCTCGAAGTCGGCGCCCGCGCCGTGAAGAAAGTCCCGCTGCTGCGCGGCAAGACCGTGTGCAACGTGTTCTTCGAGAACTCCACGCGCACCCGCACCACCTTCGAGCTGGCCGCCCAGCGTCTGTCCGCCGACGTGATCAGCCTCAACGTGTCGACCAGCTCGACCAGCAAGGGCGAAACCCTGTTCGACACCCTGCGCAACCTGGAAGCCATGGCCGCCGACATCTTCGTCGTGCGCCACGCCGACTCCGGCGCCGCGCACTTCATCGCCGAGCACGTCTGTCCCAACCTGGCCATCATCAACGGCGGCGACGGCCGTCACGCGCACCCGACCCAGGGCATGCTCGACATGCTCACCATCCGCCGCCACAAGGGCAGCTTCGAGAACCTCTCGGTGGCCATCGTCGGCGACATCCTGCACTCGCGGGTGGCGCGCTCCAACATGCTGGCGCTGAAAACCCTGGGTTGCCCGGATATTCGCGTGATCGGCCCGAAGACCCTGCTGCCGATCGGCATCGAGCAGTACGGTGTCAGCGTCCATCATGACCTGACCGAAGGCCTCCGGGACGTCGATGTGGTGATCATGCTGCGCCTGCAGCGCGAGCGTATGCAGGGCGGCCTGCTGCCCAGCGAGGGCGAGTTCTACCGCCTCTACGGCCTCACCGAGCAGCGCCTCAAGCTGGCCAAGCCGGACGCCATCGTCATGCACCCCGGGCCGATCAACCGCGGCGTGGAAATCGAGTCAGCAGTGGCCGACGGCGAGCGCTCGGTAATCCTCAACCAGGTCACCTACGGTATCGCCATCCGCATGGCCGTACTGTCCATGGCCATGAGCGGCCAGACCACCCAGCGTCAACTCGATGCCGAGGAGCAGAACTGATGCGCACCCGTATCCTCGGAGCCCGAGTCATCGATCCCGCCAGCGGTCTGGACCAGGTTCGCGACCTCTACCTGGACGGCGGCAAGCTGGCTGCTTTCGATCAGGCACCGGCCGGCTTCAACGCCGACCGCGAGATCGACGCCCGCGGCCTGATCGCCACCCCCGGCCTGGTCGACCTCTCCGTCGCCCTGCGCGAGCCGGGTTACAGCCGCAAGGGCAGCATCGCCAGCGAGACCCTGGCGGCCGCGGCCGGCGGTGTCACCAGCCTGTGCTGCCCGCCGCTGACCAAGCCGGTGCTGGACACCTCGGCGGTGGCCGAGCTGATTCTCGATCGCGCCCAGGAAGCCGGGCACACCAAGGTCTTCCCCATCGGCGCCCTGACCAAAGGCCTGGCCGGCGAGCAACTTGCAGAGCTGGTCGCCCTGCGTGACGTCGGCTGCGTGGCCTTCGGCAACGGCCTGGCGCCGTTCGCCAACAACCGCAACCTGCGCCGCGCCATGGAGTACGCCGCCACCTTCGATCTGACCCTGGTATTCCACGCCCAGGACGCCGAGCTGGCCGAAGGCGGCCTGGCCCACGAGGGCCCGACGGCCAGCTTCCTCGGCCTGGCCGGCATCCCGGAAACCGCCGAGACCGTGGCGCTGGCCCGCGCCCTGCTGCTGGTCGAGCAGAGCGGCGTGCGCGCCCACTTCAGCCAGCTGACCAGCGCCCGTGGTGCCGAGATGATTGCCCAGGCCCAGGCTCGCGGCCTGCCGGTCAGCGCCGACGTCGCAATGTATCAGCTGATCCTCACCGACGAGTCGCTGCTGGGCTTCTCCAGCCTGTATCACGTGCAGCCGCCGCTGCGCACCGCCTTCGACCGGGACGGCCTGCGCGAGGCAGTGAAGAACGGCGTGATCGGCGCCATCGCCAGCCACCACCAGCCCCACGAGGCGGATGCCAAACTGGCCCCCTTCGGCGCCACCGAACCGGGCATCAGCAGTGTCGAACTGTTGCTGCCGCTGGCACTGACCCTGGTGCAGGACGGCCTGCTCGACCTGCCGACCCTGCTGGCGCGCCTGACCAGCGGCCCGGCCAAGGCCCTGCGCCTGCCCGCCGGGCGCCTGGCCGTCGGCGCGCCAGCCGACATCACCCTGTTCGACAACGAAGGCCAGACCCTGGCCGGGGAAACCTGGCGCTCGAAAGGCAGCAACTGCCCGTTCATCGGTCACTGCCTGCCCGGCCAGGTGCGCTACACCCTGGTGGATGGGCGCATCAGCTACCAGGCCTGAACCCCAGCAACAAAAAAGCCCGCCAGTCGGCGGGCTTTTTCATGGGCGCAGATCAGGCGCGGGAAGCGTTCTTGATTGAAATCTGGGTATTCAGCGTCCAGAAGTCATACAGCACGCCAACCAGGAACAGCCCGCCAGTGAACAGGTAGATGATCCCGGTGATCCACTTGCCCTGGTACATGCGGTGCACGCCGAATACACCGAGGAAAGTGAGCAGAATCCAGGCCACGTTGTAATCGGTATCGCCCGCGGTGAAACGCAGGTCCGCCTCACGATCCATCGCCGGGATCAGGAACAGGTCGATGATCCAGCCGATGAAGAACAACCCCAGGGTGAAAAACCAGATAGTCCCGGTCACCGGCTTGCCGTAGTAGAAACGGTGGGCGCCAAGGAAGCCAAAGATCCAGAGCAGATAGCCAATAACCTTGCTGTGTGTGTCCTGTCGCTGCATGCGTGCCTCCTGCGATTAATGTCACTGTACTGACCGCGCACTCTACGCAAGGTTGCCCGCGCTGGCGAAAGCCTTTTGCGTTACAACTTCGGCCTTGCCGCCTTGCAATCACTCAAATACTGTATATAAAAACAGTACACGAGTGACGCCATGCAGCTGATCGACAAGCTCACCATTCTCGCCGATGCCGCCAAGTACGACGTGTCCTGCGCCAGCAGCGGCGCTCCCAAACGCAGCTCCAAGGGCAAGAGCGGACTGGGGGCAACCAACGGCATGGGCATCTGCCACAGTTTCACGCCGGACGGGCGCTGCGTGGCGCTGCTGAAGATACTGCTGACCAACTTCTGCCTGTACGACTGCCAGTACTGCGTCAACCGCCGCTCCAGCGACGTGCCACGCGCACGTTTCAGCCCCGAGGAGGTCGTCACCCTGACCCTCGACTTTTACCGGCGCAACTGCATCAGCGGCCTGTTCCTCAGCTCGGGCATCATCCGCTCTGCCGACTACACCATGGAACAGTTGGTGCGGGTGGCCAAGCTGCTGCGCGAGGAACACCAGTTCCGCGGCTACATCCATCTCAAGACCATTCCCGACGCCGACCCACTCCTGATCGCCGAGGCCGGTCGCTACGCCGACCGCCTCAGCGTCAACATCGAACTGCCCACCGAGAGCAGCCTGATCCGCCTGGCGCCGGAGAAGCAGGTGGGCACCATCAAGCAGGCCATGCAGTCGATCCACCTGGGCGAGAGCGAAGCGCGCGTGGAAAAACGCGCCCCGCGATTCGCCCCGGCGGGGCAAAGTACACAGATGATCGTCGGCGCCGACGCCACCGACGACAGCACCATCCTGCACACGGCGCAGTCGCTGTATGGCGCCTACCGCTTGCGCCGGGTCTACTACTCGGCGTTCAGCCCGATTCCGCATAGCCCCAAGAGCGTGCCGTTCGAAGCGCCGCCGCTGCTGCGCGAGCACCGCCTGTACCAGGCCGATTTCCTCCTGCGCGGCTACGGCTTCACGGCCGGCGAACTGCTCAGCGGCCCCGGCAACCTGGCGCTCGACATCGACCCCAAGCTGGCCTGGGCGCTGAATCATCGCGAGCATTTTCCCGTCGACCTCAACCGCGCCGAACCCGCCCTGATCGCGCGCGTGCCCGGCATCGGCGTGCTCAGCGCCAAGCGCCTGGTCGCACTGCGCCGACACAAGCGCATTCGCTACGAGGATGTCACCCGCCTGCGCTGCGCCCTGGACAAAGCCCGGCCCTTTATCGTTACCCAGGATTACCGGCCGCCGCTGCAGGAAAGTGAGTCGCACAACCTGCGCCTGCAACTGAGCGAGTCGCCGGCACAAATGGCGCTCTGGTAATGCACGCCGCCCACTTCGACGGCAGCTTTAGGGGTTGGCGCCAGGTCGCGCGCGAGTTGCTGGCACAGCACGTCGCGCCGCAGGCAATCACCTGGTGCGAGCAGGATGCGGACGACGATCTGTTCGCCCGCGCACACGCCCCCACTGAGCCGCCAGCAGCCAGCGCGCCGGTCAAGGTGCCGCGTCAGTTGCTGGAGTTGCTGGAGCAGGCCGCTCGCTATCGCTGCGCGGAGCGCTGGAGCCTGCTGTACCGAGTACTGTGGCGCGTCTGTCAGGGCGAACGGAACGCCATGCTGGCCGGTGATCCGGACGGCAGTGAACTGCACAGACGGCTCAAGGCCGTACGCCGCGAGGCGCATCACCTACATGCCTTTTTGCGTTTCCAGCCCTGCTCCGCCGAGAACAGCCCTGACTTCGTTGCCTGGCACGAGCCGGCCCACGACATCCTGCCCAGCGCCAGCATGCACTTTGCCGAGCGCATGGGCGCGCACAGCTGGCTGATCGCCACGCCACGCGATGGCGTGTACTGGGATGGCCAGCGCCTGCGACACGAACAACGCTGCCCACTGCAATGGCGGCAATGGGCCCAGATGCCCGACAACGAAGGTCAGCAGCTGTGGCTGACCTACTACGAAAGCACCTTCAACCCGTCGCGCCTGAATCGTGGCGTACTGGAGAACAATCTGCCGGTGCGTTTCTGGAAGAGCCTGCCGGAAGGGCCGCTCATACCGCAGTTGATGCAACGCGCCCGCAGCGGAGAGCAGCGCCACGGGCAGGCGCTGGCCGTTGGCTTGCGCGCCGGCAAGATCATTCGCCCGCGCGCGGAGGACGCCGGGGCTAGCGGAAGCGCCGCCCCGGATCTTCCTCGCTGACTTCCAGGCTGAGGCCCTGACTCATGCTGGTCAGGTGCTCTCCGTCGGTTTCCGACCCCAGCTTGATCATCAGGCGCAGGTCGTTGGCCGAGTCGGCATACAGCAGGGCGTCCTCGTAGGTGATCTCACCCTGGGTGTAGAGATTGTAAAGAGCCTGATCGAAGGTCTGCATGCCCAGCTCGGTCGAGCGTTTCATAAGGCCCTTGAGCTCGTGAATTTCGCCCTTGCGGATCAGGTCGGCAGCCAGCGGGGTGTTGATCAGCACCTCGATCACCGCCCGACGCCCCTTGCCATCCGGGGTCGGCACCAACTGCTGCGCGACGATGGCTTTGAGGTTGAGCGACAGGTCCATCCACACCTGGTTGTGCCGGTCCGGCGGGAAGAAGTTGATGATGCGGTCCAGCGCCTGGTTAGCGTTGTTGGCGTGCAGGGTGGCCAGTGCCAGGTGGCCGGTTTCGGCGAAAGCCACCGCGTAGTCCATGGTCTCGCGGGTACGGATCTCACCGATCAGGATTACATCCGGCGCCTGGCGCAGGGTGTTCTTCAGCGCCACCTCGAAGGACTCGGTGTCGATGCCGACTTCGCGCTGGGTGACGATGCAGTTCTGGTGTTGGTGGATGTACTCGATCGGGTCTTCGATGGAGATGATGTGGCCACTGGTGTTCTTGTTGCGGTAGCCGATCATCGCCGCCAGCGAGGTGGACTTACCGGTACCGGTGGCACCGACGAACAGCACCAGGCCGCGCTTGGTCAGTGCCAGCTTCTTTAGCACCTCGGGCAGTTTGAGATCATCGAGGGTCGGGATATTGGTCTCGATGCGGCGCAGCACCATGCCGGCCAGGTTGCGCTGGTAGAAGGCGCTGACCCGAAAGCGACCGACGCCGCGGGCGCTGATGGCGAAGTTACACTCGTGATTCTCGGTGAACTCGCGGCGCTGCTGCTCGTTCATCACCGAGTGCACGGTCTCGCGAGTCTGCTCCGGCGACATGGGGTTCTTGGTCACCGGCATGATCTTGCCGTTGACCTTCATCGACGGCGGCACGCCCGCCGTGATGAACAGGTCAGAACCACCCTTTTCCACCATCAGCCGCAACAGCTTTTCGAATTCCATCTATCCCGCCCGTATTGCTCGTGCATGGCCGCCTCGATGGCGGCCTCGTTATTAGAAGTTTTCCGGCGTCTTGGCTTTCTCGCGCGCACTTTCGCGACTGATCAGGCCCTTGCTCAGCAGATTCTTCAGGCAGCTGTCGAGGGTCTGCATGCCCAGCGAACCACCGGTCTGAATCGCAGAGTACATCTGCGCCACCTTGTCCTCACGGATCAGGTTACGGATCGCCGGCGTACCGATCATGATCTCGTGAGCCGCCACCCGGCCACCGCCGATTTTCTTCATCAGCGTCTGCGAGATCACCGCCTGCAGGGATTCGGAGAGCATGGAACGAACCATGGACTTCTCCTCGGCCGGGAACACGTCGACCACGCGGTCGATGGTCTTGGCCGCAGAGGTGGTGTGCAGGGTGCCGAATACCAGGTGACCGGTTTCCGCGGCGGTCAGCGCCAGGCGGATGGTCTCCAGGTCACGCATCTCACCGACCAGGATGATGTCCGGGTCTTCCCGCAGCGCCGAGCGCAGGGCTTCGGAGAAGCCGTGGGTGTCGCGGTGCACCTCACGCTGGTTGACCAGGCACTTTTTCGATTCGTGGACGAATTCGATCGGGTCTTCGATGGTGAGGATGTGGTGATATTTGTTGTTGTTCAGGTAGTCGAGCATCGCCGCCAGGGTGGTCGACTTGCCCGAACCGGTCGGGCCGGTGACCAGCACCAGGCCACGCGGTACATCGGTGATTTTCTTGAACACCTCGCCCATACCGAGGTCTTCCATGCTCAGGACCTTGGAAGGAATGGTCCGGAACACGGCGCCGGCGCCGCGATTCTGGTTGAAGGCGTTGACCCGGAAACGCGCCACGCCAGGGACTTCGAAGGAGAAGTCGGTTTCTAGGAACTCCTCGTAATCCTTGCGCTGCTTGTCGTTCATGATGTCGTAGATCAGCGCGTGGACCTGTTTGTGGTCCATCGGCGGCAAGTTGATCCGCCGTACATCACCATCGACACGAATCATCGGCGGCAGACCCGCCGAGAGGTGCAGGTCCGACGCGCCTTGCTTGGCGCTGAAGGCGAGCAGCTCGGTAATATCCATGGGACTCCCCAATCACATGCAAGCAGGTAGAATGCCGCAGACCCCTGATGGGCGGGCTTAAGAGCGCAAGTAATGTCCACGATAGCAGAGAATATTGCAAAGGTTCGCGCGCGTATCCGTGAGGCGGCGCAAGCCTCGCAGCGCGATTCGGCGGCAATCGGGCTGCTCGCCGTGAGCAAGACCAAACCTGCCGCTGCCATTCGCGAGGCGTTCGCCAGCGGTCAGCGCGACTTCGGTGAAAACTACCTGCAGGAAGCACTGGGCAAGCAGGCCGAGTTGAGCGACCTGGACTTGATCTGGCACTTCATCGGCCCCATTCAATCGAACAAGACCAGACCGCTGGCCGAACACTTCGACTGGGTCCACTCGGTGGATCGCCTGAAGATCGCCCAGCGCCTGTCCGAACAACGTCCGGCGCACCTGCCACCGCTGAATATCTGCCTGCAGGTCAATGTCAGCGGCGAGACCAGCAAGTCTGGCTGCACGCCCGAGGAACTACCGGCGCTGGCCCGCGCCGTGACACAACTGCCGCACCTGAAACTACGTGGACTGATGACCATCCCCGAGCCAACGGAAGACCCCGTCGCCCAGCGTGTGCCATTGGCGCAACTGCGTGAATTGCGCGATGGCCTGGGGATGGACCTCGACTGCCTGTCGATGGGCATGAGCCAAGATCTGGAGGCCGCCGTGGCCGAAGGCGCTACCTGGGTGCGCATCGGATCGGCGCTGTTTGGTGCGCGCGATTACCCAGTTAATAAAGGAAGCGAATCATGAGCCACCCGCGCATCGCCTTCATCGGCGCCGGAAACATGGCCACCAGCCTGATCGGCGGCCTGCTGGCCCAGGGCATTCCGGCCAGCCATATCCGCGCAAGCGAACCAGGCGCCGAGCAGCGCACCAAGGTCGCAGACGAATACGGCATCGCAGTCTTCGAGAACAATGCCGACGCCGTGAGCGGCGCCGACGTGGTGGTGCTGGCGACAAAGCCGCAGGTGCTCAAGGGCGTATGCCAGGCCCTTGCCCCCAGCCTGCAGCCGCAACAACTGATCGTCTCCATCGCCGCCGGCATCACCTGCGCCAGCCTGAGCGCCTGGCTCGGCGACCTGGCCATCGTGCGCTGCATGCCCAACACTCCAGCCCTGCTGCGCCAGGGTGTGAGCGGCCTGTATGCCAACGCGAAAGTCTCTGCCGCACAGCGCCAGCAAGCCGAACAGCTGCTTAGCGCCGTCGGCCTGGCCCTGTGGCTGGATGAGGAGCAACTGATCGATGCCGTCACCGCCGTTTCCGGCAGCGGCCCGGCCTACTTCTTCCTGTTGATCGAGGCGATGACCGCCGCCGGCGAGCAACTCGGCCTGCCCCGCGCGATCGCCGCCCAGCTGACGCTGCAGACCGCCCTGGGCGCCGCACGCATGGCCACCGAGAGCGATGTCGATGCCGCCGAGCTGCGCCGCCGGGTGACTTCGCCCAACGGCACCACCGAAGCGGCGATCAAGAGTTTCCAGGCCGGTGGCTTCGAAACCCTGGTGCAACAGGCACTGGATGCCGCCGCCAAACGCTCCGCCGAACTCGCCGAACAACTGGGCCAATAAGGAATCCCCATGAACGGACTGAACACCGCCGCCATCTATGTTCTGCAGACCCTCGGCAGCCTGTACCTGCTGATCGTCCTGCTGCGCTTCGTCCTGCAATTGGTACGTGCCGACTTCTACAACCCGCTCAGCCAGTTCGCGGTCAAGGCCACCCAGCCGCTGCTCAAACCGCTGCGGCGGATCATCCCCGGCTTCGGCGGTCTCGACCTGGCTTCTTTGCTGCTGGCCATCCTGGTGCAGCTGGCGATCATGGGTCTGACCCTGCTGTTGGCCTACGGTACCACCGGCAACCCGCTGCAACTGCTGGTCTGGGCGGTGATCGGGGTGACCTCGCTGTTCCTCAAGATCTTCTTCTTCGCGCTGATCATCAGCGTCATCCTGTCCTGGGTCGCACCGGGCAGCTACAACCCTGGCGCACAACTGGTCAACCAGATCTGCGAGCCGCTGCTGACGCCCATCCGCAAGATACTGCCGAGCCTCGGCGGCCTGGATATCTCGCCGATCTTCGCCTTTATCGCGATCAACCTGCTCGACATGCTGGTGGTGAAGAACCTGGCGGCCATGAGCCACATGCCGGCGGTACTCGGCCTGCTGATGTGAGCTGGTTCCGCTGGGACGGCGAGGACCTACTGCTCGACTGCCACCTGCAGCCCAAGGCGAGCAAGGACGAGTTCGCCGGGCTGCACGGCGGACGGCTGAAGATTCGCCTGACCGCGCCCCCGCTGGAAGGCAAGGCCAACGCCCATCTGCTGGCATTCATCGGCAAGGCGTTCGGCGTCGCCAAGAGCCAGGTTCACCTGGAAAGCGGCGAGCTGAACCGACAGAAGCGCGTGCGTATCCAGGCGCCACGCCAGCTGCCACCCCTGCCAGGACTGACCGCTCGGTCGCCTTGATCAGCCACCGGGCAGGAGTTGTGAACCAGCGCAATTGACGCCCGCCCATGCCTCCGCATAATGCAGTCATCTTCGGCAAAGCTCCGGGTATATTGCAGAGCCCTGCCAGAAACTCCGCCCAAGCAGGATGCGCCACCCAGAGGAGCGCCAGGATGAGCATGGAACGTCTCAGTCAGCAGGTTGATGCCTACGTCGGCTGGAAGCGCGAGTTGATGCGCGAGATTACGCGCTACCGCAGCTGGCTGGCGCACAACCGCCTCGGCTCGGACGCCATGGATGCGCGCCTGGAGCGCGCCCTCAAACTGCTGCGCACCGACCACATCACCCTGGCCTTCGTCGGCGAGTTTTCTCGCGGCAAGACCGAGCTGATCAACAGCCTGTTCTTCTCCGAGTACGGACAACGCATGCTGCCGTCCCAGGCTGGGCGTACCACCATGTGTCCAACCGAGCTGTTCTTCGACCCGCGCTCGGAACGCTCCTATATCCGCCTGTTGCCCATCGAAACCCGCATGACCGACGCCAGCGTGGCGCAGTTCAAGCGTATTCCCCGGCACTGGGTGAACATTCCACTGGACCCCAGCGACCCAAACAATATGGCCCTGGCCTTCGCCCAGGTCGCGAAAACCAAACCGATGGCGGTGGAACAGGCGATCCAGCTCGGTTTCCTACCGGAAATGCTGGAAGCGACCGGCAAGCCAGGCCAGGTACTGGTGCCGGCCTGGCGCCATGCCATGGTCAACTTCGACCATCCGCTGCTGCGTCAAGGCCTGCGTATTCTCGACACCCCTGGCCTCAACGCCCTGGGCAGCGAGCCGGAGCTGACCCTGTCGATGCTGCCCAGTGCCCAGGCGATCATCTTCCTGCTGTCCGCCGACACCGGCGTCACCGCCAGCGACATGGCCATCTGGCAGGAACATATCCGCCAGCTGGACGAAGATACCCAGGCCAGCCTGTTCGCCGTACTGAACAAGATCGACGTGCTGTGGGATGACTTGGCCGGCGAGGAATACGTGCAGAAGGCCATCGGCCTGGTGCAGAACACCACCGCCAAGCAGCTGGGCATCCCCGCCGCCAGCGTGCTGCCGCTGTCCGCCAAGCAGGCCCTGATTGCCAAGGTGCGCCAGGACGATGCTCTGCTCAACCGCAGCCAACTGGCCAATCTGGAAAACCTGCTGTGCGAGCGCATCGTCGCGCAGAAGGAGCGCCTGCTCGAAGACCGCGTGGTCAATCAGGTGCTGGCCCTGCTCAACAACAGCCAGCACGTGCTAAGCCTGCGTCTGGAAAAAGTGCGCGAGCAGCAGCACCTGCTCACCACGCACCAGCACGACAATGGCCAACTGCTGTTCGAGCTGACCGCCAAGACCAAGGAAGACCACAGCCAGCACCACAAGCGCCTGCTCGGTCTGAAGACCAACCAACGCCTGCTGCGCCGCCAGGGCGAGTTGCTGCGTGCGGCCGTGCGCCCGGAACGCCTGGAGCAGCATCTGGCTCAGGTACGCCAGGGCCTAGCCGGCAGCTGGACCACCCTGGGCATCAATCAGGCCATCGTGCAGTTCTTCCGCAGTGTCGGCCACGACCTGAGCAACCTGGCCCAGGAAGCCGAGATGGCCAACAAGATGGTCGCCGCCATCTACCGCCGGCACAACGAAGAAAACCCGCTGCACGGCGTGGATGCACCGCAATTCAACAGTCAGCGCTACCTGCGTGAGCTCAAGCAACTGCGCGAGAAGGCCGACCAGTTCCGCCTGCACCTGAAGACCCTGCTCACCGAACAGCGCAGCCTGACCCGGCGCTTCTTCGCCACCCTGGTGCAGGAGGTCATCGGCCTGCACCAGCGCCTGCGCAACGACGCCGAACAATGGGCCAGCGACGCGCTGATGCCGCTGATGCAGCACACCCTGGAGCACAAGCAGTTGCTGGAAACCCACATGCTGCGGCTCAAGGCCCTGGCCCAGGAGACCCAGCAGGCGCGCCAGCGCGGCCAGCAGCTGGCCAGCTATACCGCGCAACTGGAAACCCAGCTGGCCCAGGCCAACGAGATGCTCCGCGCGCTGCGTCGACCGGCACCGATCCAGCGCCAGGGCAAGGTGGTCAGCCTGCCTACCGCAATCCGTCCACAGAGCGCCTCTGAGCAGGCCTGAAAGCCTCTAGATTCAGGCACTTGCCCACGGCCTCCGGTGCTTGCTGCCGGGGGCCGTGCTCTTTAGACTGCTGCTCTTCTTCGAACGAGAGCAGGCTCGATGCCGACTGTTTTCCCCGCCGACTCCGTTGGCCTGGTCACGCCCCAGACCGCGCACTTCGACGAGCCGCTAGCCCTGGTTTGCGGCCGCAGCCTGGCCCACTACCAGCTGGTCTACGAAACCTATGGCACGCTCAACGCCACGGCCAGCAACGCCGTGCTGATCTGCCATGCGCTCTCCGGCCACCACCATGCCGCCGGCTACCACAGCACCGATGATCGCAAACCGGGCTGGTGGGACAGCTGCATCGGCCCCGGCAAGCCAATCGACACCGACCAATTCTTCGTCGTCAGCCTCAACAACCTCGGCGGCTGCAACGGCAGCACCGGCCCCTCCAGCCTCAACCCGGCCAGCGGCAAACCCTATGGCGCCGACTTCCCGGTAATGACGGTAGAAGACTGGGTGCACAGCCAGGCACGCCTGGCCGACCGGCTCGGCATTCAGCAGTGGGCGGCGGTCGTGGGGGGCAGCCTCGGCGGCATGCAGGCCCTGCAGTGGACCATCAGCTACCCCGAGCGCGTGCGCCACTGCCTGTGCATCGCCTCGGCGCCCAAGCTGTCGGCGCAAAACATCGCCTTCAACGAGGTGGCGCGCCAGGCCATCCTCACCGATCCGGAGTTCCACGGCGGTCACTTCCAGGAGCACGGCGTGATTCCCAAGCGCGGCCTGATGCTGGCGCGCATGGTCGGGCACATCACCTACCTGTCGGATGACGCCATGGGCGAGAAATTCGGCCGCGAACTGAAGACCGACAAGCTCAACTACGACTTCCACAGTGTCGAGTTCCAGGTCGAGAGCTACCTGCGCTACCAGGGCGAGGAGTTCTCCGGGCGCTTCGACGCCAACACCTACGTGCTGATGACCAAAGCCCTGGACTACTTCGACCCAGCCGCCGCATACGGCGACGATCTGGCCAAGACGCTGGCCGGGGTGAAGGCGGACTTCTGCCTGATGTCCTTCACCACCGATTGGCGCTTCTCGCCGGCACGCTCGCGGGAAATCGTCGACGCCCTGCTCAGCGCGAAGAAGAACGTCTGCTACCTGGAAATCGATGCACCGCAGGGCCACGACGCCTTCCTCATGCCGATCCCGCGCTATCTGCAGGGGTTTAGCGCCTATATGAACCGGATCGAGGTGTAAGTCATGCGTGCGGATCTGGAAATCATCCAGGAATGGATCCCGGAGGGCAGCCAGGTGCTTGACCTCGGCTGCGGTGACGGCGAACTGCTGGCGCACCTGCGCGAGCACAAGCAGGTGGGCGGCTATGGGCTGGAAATCGATCCGGACAAAATCGCCACCTGCATCAGTCGCGGCGTCAACGTGATCGAGCAGAACCTCGACGAAGGCCTGGGCAACTTCGCCGACAACAGCTTCGACGTGGTGGTGATGACCCAGTCGCTGCAAGCCCTGAAGTACCCGGACAGGGTACTGGCCGAGATGCTGCGCGTGGGCAAGACCTGCATCATCACCTTCCCCAACTTCGGCCACTGGCGCTGCCGCTGGTACCTGACCACCAAAGGCCGCATGCCGGTATCCGACTTCCTGCCCTACACCTGGTACAACACGCCGAACATCCACTTCTGTACCTTCGAGGATTTCGAGCGCCTGTGCCTGCAGCAGGGGGCAAAGGTGGAAGCACGTCTGGCGGTGGATCACGCCCACCGGCACAACCTGGGCAGCCGACTCTGGCCTAATCTGTTAGGTGAAATCGGCATCTATCGCGTCAGCGGGGCCGGCCTGGCCGATGGCCGCGCAGCCGTCTAACCCCGACGCACCGGAGGACTCTCATGCAACGCTTCGTATCTCTCGTGTTCTGCCTGCTACTCGCCCTGCCTGCCGTTGCCGAGCGCAAACAGACCTTCGGCGAGCTGGACGTGCACTACAGCACCTTCAACTCCAGCTTCCTGCAACCGGATATCGCCGCGGCCGTGGGTCTGACCCGCAGCAAGACCATCGGCGTGCTCAACATCGCCGCGCTCAAGGACGGCAAAGGCCAGCCGGCCAAGGTCAGCGGCAGCGTGAAGAACCTGCTGGGCCAGACCAGCCCTCTGCAGTTCAAGCAAGTGCTGGAAAGCGGCGCCGTGTACTACCTGGCCGAATTCCCCCTGCGCCAGCGCGAAGTGCTGACCTTCAGCATTCAAGTACAGGTCGGTGACAGCGCCCCCAATACCCTTACCTTCAACCAGGAAGTGTTTCCGGACGAATGACCATGCCCTTCACAGAACTGGTACTGGCCAGCCACAACGCCGGCAAACTCAAGGAACTGCAAGCCATGCTCGGCGAGCATGTGCGCGTGCGCTCGATTGGCGAGTTCTCCAGCGTCGAACCGGATGAAACCGGCCTGTCCTTCGTCGAGAACGCCATTCTCAAGGCACGCAACGCCGCGCGCATTTCCGGCCTGCCGGCACTGGCTGACGACTCCGGCCTGGCCGTGGACTGCCTCGGCGGTGCCCCCGGCATCTACTCGGCGCGCTATGCCGATGGCCAGGGTGACGCCGCCAACAACGCCAAGCTGCTGGAAGCGCTGAAGGATGTGCCAGATGCCGAGCGCGGCGCCCAGTTCGTCTGCGCACTGGCCCTGGTGCGGCATGCCGACGACCCACTGCCGATCCTCTGCGAAGGCCTGTGGCCAGGCAGCATCCTGCGCGAAGCACGTGGCGCCGAAGGCTTCGGCTATGACCCGCTGTTCTGGGTGCCCGAGCGTCAATGCTCCAGCGCCGAACTGGCCAGTGACGAAAAGAACCGCATCAGCCACCGCGCCCGCGCCATGGCCCTGCTCAAGCAGCGCCTGGGGCTCGCATGAACACACCCGCCGGCGGTGGCTTCCAGCTGCCGCCCCTTGCGCTGTACATCCACATCCCGTGGTGCGTGCGCAAATGCCCCTACTGCGACTTCAACTCCCACGCCGCAGGCCCGAGCCTGCCGGAAGAGGAGTACGTCGACGCCCTGCTGGCCGACCTCGACGCCGATCAGGCACACGCCCACGGTCGTGAGCTGACCTCGATCTTCTTTGGCGGCGGCACGCCCAGCCTGTTCTCGGCCAAGGCCCTCGGCCGCCTGCTCGAAGGCGTACAGCGCCGCGTGCCATTCGCCAGTGATATCGAGATCACCCTGGAGGCCAATCCCGGCACCTTCGAGCAGGCCAAGTTTCGCGACTACCGCAGCCTCGGCATCAATCGCCTGTCGATTGGCGTGCAGAGTTTTCAGGAGGCCAAGCTCAAGGCTCTTGGCCGCATCCACAATGGTGACGAAGCAATCCGCGCCGCCGACATGGCGCGCGCCGCCGGCTTCGACAACTTCAACCTCGACCTGATGCATGGCCTGCCCGAGCAGAGCATCGCGGATGCGCTGTACGACCTGCGCACCGCCATCGCCCAGGGCCCGACGCACCTGTCCTGGTATCAGCTGACCATGGAGCCGAACACGGTGTTCTGGAGCCAGCCGCCCGAGCTGCCCGAGGACGACCAGCTTTGGGACATCCAGGAAGCCGGCCAGGCCCTGCTCGCCGCCGAAGGCTATGCGCAATACGAAGTCTCCGCCTACGCCCAGCCAGGCAAGGCGGCGCGACACAACCTCAACTACTGGACCTTCGGCGACTTCCTCGGCATCGGCGCCGGCGCCCACGCCAAGCTGAGCAGCCCTCATGGGCGTATCGCGCGCACCTGGAAGACCCGCCTGCCCAAGGACTACCTGGACAGCGGCAAATCCTTCCAGGCCGGCGAGCGGCTTCTGGATGCCGAAGAACTGCCCTTCGAGTTCCTGATGAACGTGCTACGCCTGACCGAGGGCGTGCCCGCCGCACTGTTCGAGCAGCGCACCGGCCTGCCACTGGAAAGCCTCGTCGATGCACGGCGCGAGGCCGAGGCGCGCCAGCTGCTGCTAGGCGACCCGCAACGCCTGGTCGCCACCCGCGAAGGCCAGTTGTTCCTCAACGACCTGCTGCAGCACTTCCTGCCCTGAGCCCCGCTCGCAAATGGAACCGTGCGACCGTTTGGCGAGCCGAAGGCCTGGCTCTTGCGCCTACCGCAGCCCGACCGACAGACGGTAAACTGCCGGCACCTCCATAATCACAACAAGGACACCCGATGGATCTCGTACTCGACCTGATCGCCACCCTCTCGCGCTGGTGCCGCGGCAACCTGTACGACATCTCCCTGGCCATCATGGCCACCCTCTTCGTGCTGTTCGGCCCGGGTATCAACGCCTGGGTTCAGCGCTCCATCAGCAGCCTGAACTTCATTCTGCGCACCCTGATCTTCGTACTGGTCTGCGCCATCGGCTATGGCCTGGCCATCGTCTTCCTGACGCCCTGGCTGGCCAAAGGCCTGGGCTACTTCAACAATTTCACCCTGTCGCCGGTACTGCTACTAGTCTTTTTCCTGATCGGCGTGCTGGCCGACCGCAACTAGGGACGCCCACGGGGCGCCCTTACAGGAGCCCCCATGAAGCCACTGAAGAACCTGTACCTGTATTTCCAGGATGGCCAACGCCTGGCATTGCGCTTCCCAAAGCAGAGTGAAGATCCGGTCGATGTCGCCCGAAGCTTGCGTAAACAGCTCGAATCGCCTTTTCTAAGCATCGAGGTGGACGGTGATCTGCTACTGATTCCACGTGAAAGCATCAAATACCTGCAGATCTGTCCGATGCCCGCCGCCCTGCCTGAACCAACGATTTTGGGCGCCGAGGTAATCGACTGAAGCCGCCAGCAGTCCTCCATTGACCATTTGGGAGACCGCCATGAAACGCTTCGCACCACTCTTGCTGATTCTTGCCAGCCTGTTCCACCCAGGCGCCCTGGCAGACACCATCGACGCTCACGAGCGCCTTATGACCCCTGACGGCTCCTGAGCCCTGGCGAGCCTATCGCCAATCAATCTAATGCCACCCTGTGCCCTGGATTAAAGTGAAACAAGGCAACCACAGGGAGAGCACCGATGCAGGTAACCGGCAACAGCGGCAATCTGCCCCTCTCGACCCAGGTCATCAACAAGTACGGCCCGGCCAGCCCCGAACAGGTGAACAAGGCCGTGGACGCTGCTTCCGACCGAGTCAGCGAGCGCCAGGAAAGCCGCGAACTGAGCCAGGCCGCCCAGCGCGATGCCGCGACACGCATCTACAGCGCCAACACCCAGCAACGGCAGATCGAAACCTATCTGGCAGTCGCCAGCGAAGGCGAAGTCGATAGCCGGCCGAGTCCGTTGGAGACCGCGACGCAGCTGCGTGAAGCACAACAGCGCAACGACCGGGCACAGAACATCGCAGACATAGCCAGCCGCCCCGAGCGGCCTGAGACCGATCCGGCCAAGCCGGAGCCCTACGCTGCAACCCGTGCCTGATCGCCTGTCGACAGCGCACAAAAAAGCCGCCCGAGGGCGGCTTTTTCATTGGCCTTGAGCTTACAGCTGCGGGCCGGCGTTGCGGATGGCATCAGACACATCGAACTTCTTGAAGTTGTCGATGAACTGCTGAGCCAGGCCCTTGGCGGCTTCGTCGTAGGCGTTGCCGTCGGCCCAGGTGTTGCGCGGGTTGAGCAGATTGGTTTCGACGCCCGGAACGGCCTTCGGCACGCTCAGGTTGATGATCGGCAGCTGCTCGGTCTCGGCACCCACCAGAGCACCGCTCTGGATGGCAGCGATCACGCCACGGGTGGTCGGGATGTTGAAGCGCTTGCCAACGCCGTAGCCACCGCCGGTCCAGCCGGTGTTGACCAGGTAGACCTTGGAGTTGAAGCCGCGGATACGCTTGATCAGCAGTTCGGCGTACTCGCCAGCCGGACGTGGGAAGAACGGCGCGCCGAAGCAGGTGGAGAAGGTCGACTTGATGCCGCCGCCGCTGCCCATCTCGGTGGAACCGACCAGCGCGGTGTAGCCGGAGAGGAAGTGGTAAGCCGCCTGCTCTTCGCTGAGGATCGACACCGGCGGCAGTACGCCGGTCAGGTCGCAGGTCAGGAAGATCACGGCATTCGGCTCGCCACCAAGGTTCTTCTCGGAGCGCTTCTCGACCAGCTCCAGCGGGTAGGCCGCGCGGCTGTTCTGGGTCAGGCTGTCGTCGGCGTAGTTCGGTACGCGGTTCTCGTCGAGTACCACGTTCTCCAGCACGGCACCGAACTGGATGGCTTTCCAGATCACCGGCTCGTTCTTCTCGGACAGGTCGATGCACTTGGCATAGCAACCGCCCTCGATATTGAACACCACGCCCTCGCCCCAGCCGTGCTCGTCGTCGCCGATCAGGTAGCGGCTCGGGTCGGCGGACAGGGTGGTCTTGCCGGTGCCGGACAGACCGAAGAACAGGGTCACGTCGCCCTCTTCGCCGATGTTGGCGGCGCAGTGCATCGGCAGCACGTCGGCTTCCGGCAGCAGGAAGTTCTGCACGGAGAACATGGCTTTCTTCATCTCACCGGCGTAGCGCATACCGGCCAGCAGCACCTTCTTCTGGGCGAAGTTGATGATCACGCAGCCGTCGGAGTTGGTGCCGTCGCGCTCGGGTACGCACTCGAAGTTGGCGACATTGAGGATCTGCCACTCGGCCTTGGCGCCCGGGTTGTAGGTTTCCGGGTTGATGAACAGGCAGCGGCCGAACAGGTTCTGCCAGGCGGTCTGGGTGGTCATCTTGACCGGCAGGTAGTGGGCCTCGGCGGAACCGACATGCACGTGGGAAACGAAGTGTTCCTGGGCATTGTTGAAGGCCTCGACGCGATCCCACAGGGCATCGAACTTGTCGGCCGGGAACGGACGGTTGATCGCGCCCCAGGCGATCTTCGACTCGGTGCTGGGCTCCTGCACGATGAAGCGATCAGCAGGCGAACGGCCGGTACGGTGGCCGGTGCGAACCACCAGAGAGCCGTTGGCGGCCAGCTCACCCTCGCCACGGCGAATGGCCTCTTCGACCAGTTGGGCAGCGCTGATATCGGTGTAAACGGCGGTATTGGCTTGCGTCATGAGGATCCCCGTCGGCCGCGGCCGAGTCTTCCAAACTTGTGTAGTGGGTCAGAAACTTCACTACAGCGATAAAAAAGTCGCGGGAGTATGCCAGAAAAGCTCTTTCCTTGGCAGCCTCTTGTCCGCTATGGCTTTCAATAGAGTTCGGCTATCGAACTAGTGGCGAGTTCCCGAAGGCGCTTCGCTGCCACCACCGGCGAACAGCTGGGCCACATCGGCCGCGTCGAAGGCGTAGCGCTGGTTGCAGAACTGGCAATCGATCACCACCTGGCCATCATGCTCCTCCAGCAACGCCTGCGCATCCACTTCACCCAGGCTGATCAGGGCGCGCGAGGAGCGCTCGCGCGAGCAGCTGCAGCGGAAGCACAGCGCCTGCGGCTCGAACAGGCGCACCGCCTCCTGATGGTACAGGCGATGCAGCACCGTCTCGTTGTCCAGGCCCAGCAGCTCCTCGGCGGACAGCGTGTCGGCCAGGGTCAGCACATGCTGCCAGCTGGCCTCGCGCTCCTCCGGCTCACGCAGCCGTTCGGCCGGCAACTGCTGCAGCAACAGGCCGCGGGCACGCTGCCCATCGGCGTGCAGCCAGAAACGGGTGGCCAGCTGCTCCGAGGTAGCGAAGTAGTTGGACAGGCATTCAGCCAGGCTCGCCCCCTCCAGATCGACAATACCCTGGTAGCGCTGCCCCTGGCGCGGATCGATGGTGATGGCCAGCACGCCGTCCGGCATCAGCTCGCGCAAACCGGCATCGGCAGCGACCTGCTCGGAGTGGTAGCGGGCAATGCCGCGCACCTCGCGCTCGCTGGAGCACTCGATCATCAGCAGCGGAACCGCGCCGGAAGAGCGCACCTGCAGAATCAGCAGGCCATCGAACTTGAGGGTACCGACCAGCAACGAGGCGGCAGCCAGCATTTCGCCCAGCAATTGGGCCACCGGTTGCGGATAGGGGTGCTTGGCCAGCACATGCTGGTAGCTCTCGCCGAGACTGGCCAGTTCACCGCGCACATCGGTGTCGTCGAACAGAAAACGCTGGGTGTGATCAAGGTCGTGCATTGGACTGCCGCTTATCAGGGAATGATGACATTTCGATGGCAGCGACTTATAAAACGCGCCGCTGAGTGTGCCACGAAACAAAGGAGATGGATTTTATGGACAAAGACATGCGCATCCAAGCGGCCTGGCGATGGCCGGCACTGATCGGCCTCAATCTGCTGGGCTTCGCCCTGCTGCTCAGCTGGCAGCTGCCCGCGACTCGCGCCCTGTGGGACGCGGCCAATCTCTGGGTATTCCAAAGCCTCAACGGTACGCTCAACCAGCATCCGCTATGGGACTGGCTATGGGCGCTGACCAGCATCCGCCTGTGCGACATCCTCGTCGCCGCGCTGATGCTGACCCTGCTGATCCACCCGCGCTGGGTGTTCCGCCCCCAGGAACTGCGCCCAGCCTTCCTGCACTTTCTCGCCTTGCTCGCTGTCCTGGTGGTCGTCCGCGTGCTGTTCACCAAGCTGGCGATAGCGCTTGGCTGGCAACACGCCAGCGCCTCCGTACAGGTATCCGGCGCCATTCGCCTGAGCGAGTCGTTTCCCGGCCTGGAGCGCGTTTTCGAGCTGAAGGACCGCTCCAGTCGCAGCTTCCCCGGCGATCACGCCTCGGTCCTGCTGCTCTGGGGCCTGTTCATGCTGCAATTCGCTCGTGGCTGGAAGCTGCTGACCAGCATCGGCCTGGTGCTGTTCTTCATGCTGCCGCGCCTGGTCACCGGCGCCCATTGGCTGGTGGACGTGGCCGTAGGCGGCGTGTTCATCGCGCTGATCAGCTTCGCCTGGGCTTACTGCACACCACTGGCCGGATGGATCGCTGCCGGCCTGGAGCGTCTGTGCCAGCCCCTGCTGCCGCTGCTGCAGAAACTGCCCGTGGTGGGACGCCTCGGCGTATTGCGTAGCCGCTGACTCAATCGCGCAGGCCGAGCAACTGCCGACGCTGCTTCTTGTTCGGCTTCCCGTCGGTCTGCACGCCCAGGGCGCCGGCCTTGCGCAGCGCCGCCGCTTCTTCCCGGCGAGCGAGGCTGTCCGCCGTTTCCTCATAAAGCAGCTGCGCCTCGGGCGCACCACGGCGCACCACGGATAACGCCCGTACAACGATGGTTCGTTCGTCGAAACCGGTACGCAGCACATACTCGTCGCCGATCTTCGGCTCCTTGCCCGGCTTGCAGCGCTCGCCCCGGCAATGCACCTTGCCGCCCTCAATGGCCTCTTTGGCCAGGCTGCGGGTCTTGTAGAAGCGCGCGGCCCAGAGCCATTTGTCCAGGCGCACCTTGTCGTCGTCTTTGTCGCTCATGCTCATCTCCTTCACAGGACTGAATCTTGCCTGATGCCGTTGTCACATGGCACAGCTAGAATCCTTCCAATTTTCCGGGAAAGTCTGATTTGAAGACGTTCGACCAGCTGTCAGTAATCGGCCTGCGTGAGTGGATCAACCTGCCCGAACTGGGCATGGTCGGCCTGCGGGCGAAGATCGACACCGGTGCCAGCACCTCGGCCCTGCACGCCAGCGACATCAGCCTGATCGAGCGCGATGGCGAACGCTGGGTGCGTTTCACCGCCCACTTCGGCACCCTGGTGCAGCGTCGCCATGTCTGCGAAGCGCCGCTGGTGACGATGAAGACCATCAAGAGCTCCAACGGCCAGGCGCAGACCCGCTACGTGATCCGCACCCAACTGGCCCTCGGCGACCGCCTGTGGCCGGTGGATTTCACCCTGGCCTGCCGCAAGACCATGCGCTACCGCGTGCTGCTCGGCGCCAAGGCGCTGATCGAAGGACAGCTGGTGGTCAACCCGGCGCTCACCTACGTACAAGACAAACCCCAGCTCACCTCGCCCTCCGGTGCCCAATGAAGATCGCCATCCTGTCGCGCAATCCGCGTCTCTATTCGACCCGCCGCCTGCTGGAGGCCGGCCAACAGCGCGGGCACGAGATGGTGGTGATCGACACCCTGCGCGCCTACATGAACATCGCCAGCCACAAACCGCAGATCCACTACCGCGGCCAGGCACTGGAGGGTTTCGACGCGGTCATCCCGCGTATCGGTGCCTCGGTCACCTTCTACGGCTGCGCGGTGCTGCGCCAGTTCGAGATGCAGGGCGTATTCCCGCTGAATGAGTCGGTGGCCATCAGCCGCTCGCGCGACAAGTTGCGCTCACTGCAACTGTTGTCGCGCAAGGGCATCGGCCTGCCGGTGACCGGTTTTGCCCACTCGCCGGACGACATTCCCGACCTGATCCACATGGTCGGCGGCGCTCCGCTGGTGATCAAGGTGCTGGAAGGCACCCAGGGTATCGGCGTGGTGCTCTGTGAAACCGAGAAGGCCGCCGAATCGGTGATCGAAGCCTTCATGGGCCTGAAGCAGAACATCATGGTGCAGGAATACATCAAGGAAGCCGGCGGCGCTGACATCCGCTGCTTCGTGGTCGGTGACAAGGTCATCGCGGCGATGAAGCGCCAGGCCAAGCCCGGCGAATTCCGCTCCAACCTGCACCGTGGCGGCCAGGCCAGTCTGATCAAGATCACCCCGGAAGAACGCATGACCGCCATCCGCGCGGCCAAGGTCATGGGCCTGTCGGTGGCCGGCGTGGACATCCTGCGCTCCAATCACGGCCCGCTGGTGATGGAGGTGAACTCCTCGCCAGGCCTGGAAGGCATCGAAACCACCACCAGCAAGGACGTAGCCAGCATCATCATCCAGTACCTGGAGAAGAACGCCATGCCGGGGCAGACGCGGACCCGCGGCCGCGGTTGAGCCGAGCACGCGGCTCAGCCGCCGCGAGCCGCCATCCACTGCAGGAACGCCCGCTCGCTCAGCGGCCGGCCGAAGTAGAAGCCCTGGCCCAGCAGGCAGTCATGCTGGCGCAACCAGGCCAGCTGAGCCTCGTTCTCGATGCCTTCGGCCACGCACTCCAGCCCCAGGTTACGGGCGATGAGCAGGATGGTTTCCACCAGCATGCGCCCGCTGGCCTCGCCTTCCAGGTCGCTGATGAAGCTGCGGTCGATCTTCAACCGATCCAGCGGCAGGCGCTTCAGGTAGGTCAGCGAGGAATAGCCCGTACCGAAGTCATCGATGGCGAAGCGCACGCCCAACGCCTTGAGCTGATGCATGGTGGCAATGCAGTGCTCGACGTCCTCCAGCAGCACGCCCTCGGTGATTTCCAGCTCCAGCCCACGGGCCGGCAGTTTGTGGCGTTCCAGACAGCTGCGGATGCGCTCGGCGCAGTCGCCACGGCGTAGCTCGCGCGGGCTGAGGTTGACCGCCAGCACCAGCTGCGGCCACTGTTGCTGCCAGTCGGCCAGACAGGCGCACGCACGCTGCAGCACCCAGTCGCCGATTTCCTGGATCAGCCCGGTTTCCTCGGCCAGGGGAATGAACTGCGCCGGTGGAATTTCGCCACGCTCGGGATGCGTCCAGCGCAGCAGCACCTCGGCTCCCGCTACCTGGCCACTGCCCAGCACCAGCTGCGGCTGGAACATCAGTGACAGCTGATCACGGGCGATCGCCTGGCGCAGCTCACTCTGCAACTGCAGGCGCTGGTCGATCACCGCCTGCATCTCGGCGGCGAAGAAATGCAGGGCATTGCGCCCGGCATGCTTGGCCCGGTACATGGCGGTATCCGACTGCTTGAGGGCATCGGCCGCATCCTGCCCCGCCAGCGGGTGCAGGGTAATGCCGATGCTCGCCGTTACCGCCAGCTCGTGGTCGCCAATGCGGAAGCAGCCCTGCAGGCCTTCGAGCAGTTTCTCGCCCACTTCAGCGGCCAGTTCGGCCGCCAGGGCCTGGTTGTCCGCCAGCGTTTCCAGCAGCACGACGAACTCGTCGCCGCCGAGCCTGGCCAAGGTGTCTTCGGCCCGCAGACAGCTACCCAGACGAGCCGTGACCTCGCGCAGCAAGGCATCGCCAACGGGATGACCGAGGCTGTCGTTGACCGTTTTGAAATGGTCGAGATCGATGAACAGCAACGCCCCGAACAGCCCTTCGCGGCGTTCTCGGGCCATGGCCTGCTGCAGGCGATCCTGCAGCAAACGGCGGTTGGGCAGGCCGGTCAGCTCGTCGCTGAAGGCCAGGCGTTCGATCTCGCGCTGGTAGCGCTGACGCTCGGAGATGTCGATGATGCTGGCGCGCAGCAGCAGCGGCTCACCCGGCATGCGCACCAAACGAATTTCGCAGGGCAGCTGGCGACCGACGCTGTCACGGTGCAGCCATTCGAACACCGGCATTTCGCCGGCAATCGCCTGTGCGACATAAGCCCGGCCGGCCGCTTCGGACGCGCGGCCATCGAGCTGAGACGGCGGGCTCAGCTCACTTGGCTTGCGCCCGAGCAGGTCATGACGACTGCAGCGGAACAGGCGCAGCGCGTTGGCATTGGCCTCGATGATGCCACCTTGCGGGCTGAACAGCAGGATGGCCTCAGGCGCATGCTCAACCAGGGTGTGGTAACGCGCCTCGGCCTCGCGGCGGGCGGTGATGTCCTCGATCAGACCCAGGCAGGCCTCCAGCTGCCCGCTGGCACTGCGCACCGCACGCAGGCTGACGCGGGTGTAGACGGCGCTGCCATCCTTGCGCAGGAAGCGCTTCTCCATTTCGTAGTCATCCCGCTCGCCCGAATGCATGGCGGCAAACAGCGGCTCCTCATGCGGCAGGTCATCGCCATGGCTGATGTCCGACCAGCGGCAGGCGAGCAACTCCTCACGATTGCGCCCGAGGATCTGGCACAACTTGAAATTGACCTCCAGCCACTGCCGCTGCGGGCCAATCATGGCCATGCCGATCAGGGGCGCCTCGAAGAACAGCCGCAGCCACTCATCCCGCTCACGCAACTGCTGCTCGGCACGCTTGCGGGCGCTGACATCCTGAAGTGTCCCGTACAGGCGCACCGGCCGTTCGCCGTCGAACTCAGGAAAGCCCTTCACCCGTACCCAGCGCTGGGTGCCCCTGGCGCCAGTCAGACGCGCTTCCAGATCAAAGGCCTGGCCGGTACGCAGTACCTCGGTCAGGGTGGCCTCGATCAACTGACGACTGTCTTCGTCATAACGGGCCAGGGAGGCCTGCAGGTTGGGCGCACCATCCTTCGGGTCCAGTTCATTGAGGCGAAAGCAGCCATCGGTCCAGTGCATGCGCTGGTCAGCCACCTCCAGCACCCAGCCACCGATATCAGCCACCGCCTCGGTCTGGCTCAGCAGATGGGCCTGACGCAGCAACTCCTCACGGCTGCGCGCCAGCTCTGTGGCGATCCGTTCGCGCTCGCTGACATCATGGTTAAGCGTCACCACATGACTGACCTGACCGTAGTCGTCCAGCAACGGCGCGACCGTCACCTCGTTCCAGAAAAACTGGCCATTCTTGCGGTAATTGCGTAGCACCTCCTGATGCACCACCCCGCTACGGATAGCCTGACGCACACGCAACTGGCCGCTCTGCGACTCATCCTGATCGACCAGCAGTCGGCTGGAGGCGCCAATAATTTCCTCGCGACTGTAGCCGCTGATGCGCTCCAGCGCCGGGTTGCAATAAATGAAGGGCACGCCGGGCTGGCGCACATCGGAAATCGACACCCCGAGCGGGCAGGCCTGCAGCGCCAGGTTGGCCAGGGTCAGATCCGTTTGCAGCGCCGCGCCCTGACGGCGCGTCTCATGCAGATCACTGCGCGCCCTGCCCACCAGCAGGCTGCTGACAGCCAGCAACAGGAGGAACAGGTAGACCTCCCAGCCATGCTCGGTCTGCCAGGTCATGGGCTGCAGCAAGGGCAACAGCAGCGCCGCCAGCAGCGTTGGCACAACCCCCTGTACGGCGCCGGCAAAACCACGGAGCACTGCCAGAGACAGCAGTACACAGCCCAGCAGCGGTAGCAGCACCAACATCGGCAGCCCCCACAACGCCAGAGACGCCGCCAGCCCGACCGGCACCAGCAACCACCACTGTTCGGCAACGCCCTCGGACGATCTGCGGCAAAGGCGACTCGCCGGCAATGCCCAGCGCCGGAGGCGTAGCCAGGGCGTGAGGTAAACCAGTAACGGCACCCCCAGAGCGATGGCACATAGGCTGTCGAGCAGCCAGACATGGAACACTGCCGCCGGCAACGCCTCAACCTGCAGCTGCCCTGCCAGCAATAGGCCGGCTTGCATGCCCAGGGCCAATACCAGGGCGGGACCGAGTACGCCAAGGACCAGCAGGCGCCAGAGATTGCCCAGATTCGGCAGGGCCACGTCGCCACGGCTGCCCAGGGCCAACCAGGCCAGGCCCAGCGCCAACACCTCGGGCAGTGCATGCAGCGGCGCCAGACGCCAGTCGAGCCCCCACAAAGGAGCACTCAGCAACGCGTTGAGATAGACCGCCGGCAACACCCGCACGCCCCACCAGAGCACACCGCACAGGCCCAGAACAAACGGCAGGTAACAGAGCGCAATGCCGCTGGCGAACTGAGTCGACAGGGATATCCAGGTTGCCAGATGCAGCAAGGGCAGCGGCAGCCACCAGCTCCACCTCGGCAGTCGGTCGGTCGCTGCAGCCATGCGGACCTCATGCTGATCACCAGTGCAGCATAGATCAGCCCAGTCACCCAGGGCTGGTCGCAGGAATCAGCTGGCGTGGCGCGGCAGCAACAACCCCAGCGGCAGACAGATGCGTGCTTCGAGGCCGCCACCGGAGCGGTTACGCAGCTCCACACTGCCGCCGTGCAGGGCCGCGATGCGCTTGACGATGGCCAAGCCCAGCCCCGTGCCCTTGCCGCCACGTGCACGATCGCCACGGATGAAGGGGTTGAAGATCTCGTCCATCTCCGCCGCCGCAATACCCGGACCGCGGTCCAGCACACTGAGCACCACATAGGGCGCGCTCTCGTCACCGGCCAGGCTGGTCACCACCTCGACGCTCTGTCCGCCATAGCGCAGGGCGTTATCCAGCAGGTTGGCCAGCAGGCGCTTGACCGACACGCGCCGCAGCGGAAACTGTGGCAGGGGCTCCAGGTACAGGTGTACCTGCTCGGCGTGCTGGTTATAAGGCGCCACCACCTCGCGTACCAGGGCCGCCAGATCACACGGCTCGGGCTTCTCGTCACGGCCGTCGCGGATGAAGGCGAGGAACTGGTCGAGGATGGCGTTCATGTCCTCGACATCGCGGATCATGTCTTCGGTCAGCTCGGCGTCACTGCTCATCAGCTCCAGCGACAGGCGCAGGCGGGTCAACGGTGTACGCAGATCATGCGACACGCCCGCCAGCATCAGTTCACGCTCGCGGGCGCCTAGCTCGATGTCGTCGGCCATCTGGTTGAACGCTCGGTACACCTCCGTCATCTCGCTTGGCGTGTCGCCAACCGGCAGACGTACGCTGCGCCCCTGGCCGAACTGGCGGGCGGCGAACACCAGGCGCTTGAGCGGCGCATTGAGCTGCATGACGAAAATCCACGCGGCCGCGGTGGACAACAGACCAATACCGAGGAACCAGCCGAGCACGCTCCAGATGCGCTGGCCACGCAGCGGATAGGGATACAACGGCACCTTGAGCCAGTCCTCACCCAGACTCGGCGCCCGCACCCACAGCGCCGGCGGGCTCTGCACCCGCACTCGCACCTCGGTGTCCGGGCCCAGTTCAGACTGCATCTGGCGCAGGAATATTTCCGAATAGGGCCAGTGCTGCTCGGTGGCCGGCACCTGTTCACCGGGCACGCGGGTCAGCGTTGCCGCCTCTGCAATGTGCGGGCGGTCTTCGGGGTCGGCTGCCCAGTAGGCGCGCAGGGTCAGCGCCGCACCGTGGCTGTACTGGCGATCGACCAGCACATCCTCGTTCATCATCAGGTACACCAGGGTCAGCGCCTTGGAGAACAGCACGACGATGAGCACCAGCCACAGGGTGCGGGCGAAGAAGCTTTGCGGGAACCAGAGCGGGGTTTTCATCAATCAAACTCTTGGTGATACAAGGCGGTTCTGCCACAGGACTTGCCCCGCCAGCACTGTGGCAAACCCCAGCGCAGCGCAGACCAGTAGCAAGATAAAGCGATAGGGGTGAGACCAGGCAGCAAACGGATTGGCCATCAGCACCATCAGAACCATGAAGACCAACCAGGCGCTGGCTGCTACCCAAATACGCCTGGCAGGCCAGCGCAAAGCTGCAACGGCCTGCGCCATCAGCAGCAAAACGAAGGAGTAGAAAGCAAGCTCTACCGTGATCCCCCAGCCAACACCTCCGCGCAGGCTGCGGCCATGATCTGCGGCAATAGCTACAGCCCAGTCATGAATCCCTACGAACAGCAGGGCAGCCAATACGCAAGGGAGCGCAACCCGCCCACAAGCCAGCAGTTGCCCCCTCACCCCCGCCCCATCACTTATTGCCATCCGGCACGAAGACGTAGCCCACGCCCCAGACGGTCTGGATATATCGGGGCTTGGACGGGTCAGGCTCGATCAGCCGGCGCAAGCGACTGATCTGCACGTCGATGGAGCGCTCCAGGGCATCCCATTCGCGGCCGCGGGCCAGGTTCATCAGCTTGTCGCGGGTCAAAGGCTCGCGGGCATGCTGGACCAGCGCCTTGAGCACGGCGAACTCGCCGGTGGTCAGCATGTGCAGCTCGTCGCCCTTCTTCAGCTCGCGAGTGGCCAGGGACAGCTCGTAGTCACCGAAACTGACGGTGGCGTCCTCGCTGCCCGGCGCGCCTGGCACGACCGGCGCCTGCCGACGCAGCACGGCCTTGATCCGCGCCAGCAGCTCGCGGGGGTTGAACGGCTTGGCCAGGTAATCATCGGCGCCGCCTTCCAGGCCCTGGATACGGCTGGCCTCGTCGCCCTTGGCGGTGAGCATGATGATCGGCATCTGGTTGTTCGCTTCGCGCAGGCGGCGGCAGGCGGACAGGCCGTCCTCGCCCGGCAGCATCAGATCCAGCACGAGCAACTGGAACAGCTCACGGGACAACAGGCGATCCATCTGCTCGACGTTTTCCACCGCACGCACGCGGTAGCCCTGCTCGCTGAGGAAGCGCTCCAGCAGACGGCGCAGACCAGGGTCATCGTCGACGATCAGGATTTTTTCGCCTTCCGGCGCAGCTGCAGTGCTCATGCATCTTCCCCTTAGTTGAGTGGCGGCATTATGGCCGAAGGCCGCGTACTGCCGTGCCAGCCATTGTTAGCAGATTTTTCCCGATGGAGTTCCCGCCCGCCAGGAAAAGCGCTGTTTATAATGCGGCGCTTTCGCGTCGGCCCTGCCGACTCCCGTTCCGCTGCAGGTAGTTTTCATGGATAGCATCAACAAGCGTATCGCCGCCGAACTCGGTGTCCTCCCGCAACAGGTCGCCGCCGCCGTGGCTCTACTCGACGAAGGCTCTACCGTGCCCTTCATCGCCCGCTACCGCAAGGAAGTGACCGGCAGCCTGGACGACACCCAGCTGCGCCACCTGGAAGAGCGCCTGCGCTACCTGCGCGAGCTGGACGAGCGCCGCGCCGCCATCCTCGCCAGCATCGAGGAACAGGGCAAGCTGACCCCCGAACTCACCCGCGAGATCAACCTGGCCGATACCAAGACTCGCCTGGAAGACCTCTACCTGCCGTACAAGCAGAAGCGCCGCACCAAGGGTCAGATTGCCCTGGAAGCAGGCCTTGGCGAGCTGGCCGACGCGCTGTTCGGCAACCCCGAGCTGAACCCCGAAGCCGAAGCAGAACGCTTCATCGACGCCGAAAAAGGCTTCGCCGACATCAAGGCCGTACTCGAGGGTGCCAAGTACATCCTCATGGAACGCTTCGCCGAAGATGCCAGCCTGCTCGACAAGCTGCGCTCCTTCCTGAAGCACGAAGCCACCCTCAGCGCCCGCGTGGTCGCTGGCAAGGAGGCCGAAGGCGCCAAGTTCAGTGATTACTTCGAGCACGACGAACCCTTGAAGAACACCCCGTCGCACCGCGCCCTGGCGATCTTCCGCGGACGCAACGAGGGCATCCTAGGTGCCAGTCTGAAAGTCGGCGACGAAGCGCCGGGCACTATGCACCCCTGCGAGCTGATGATCGCCGAACGTTTCGGCATCGAGCAGCGCGGCCGCGCCGCCGACAAGTGGCTGGGCGAAGTGGTGCGCTGGACCTGGAAGGTCAAGCTCTATACCCACCTGGAAACCGACCTGCTCGGCGAGCTGCGCGAGAAGGCCGAGGACGAGGCGATCACCGTGTTCGCCCGCAACCTGCACGACCTGCTGCTGGCTGCCCCGGCCGGCCCGCGTGCCACCCTGGCGCTGGACCCGGGCCTGCGCACCGGCTGCAAGGTGGCCGTGGTCGACGCCACCGGCAAGGTGCTAGAAACCACCACCGTCTACCCGCACGCGCCGCGCAACGACTGGGATGGCACCCTGGCCATCCTCGCCAAGCTGTGCGCCAAGCACGCGGTAGACCTGATCTCGATCGGCAACGGCACCGCCAGCCGCGAGACCGACAAGCTGGCCGCCGACCTGATCAAGGCCGTGCCTGGCCTGAAATTGACCAAGGTCATGGTCAGCGAGGCCGGCGCCTCGGTGTACTCGGCGTCCGAGCTGGCCGCCCGCGAATTCCCGGACATGGACGTATCGCTGCGCGGCGCAGTAAGCATCGCCCGCCGCCTGCAGGACCCACTGGCCGAACTGGTGAAGATCGACCCGAAATCCATCGGCGTCGGCCAGTACCAGCACGACGTGTCGCAGCTCAAGCTGGCCCGCTCGCTGGACGCGGTAGTCGAGGACTGCGTGAACGCCGTCGGCGTGGATGTGAACACCGCCTCCGCCGCCCTGCTGGCGCGCATCTCCGGCCTCAACAGCACCCTGGCCAACAACATCGTGCAGTTCCGTGACGCCAATGGCGCGTTCAAGAGCCGCGCCGAGCTGAAGAAGGTGCCGCGCCTGGGCGACAAGACCTTCGAGCAGGCCGCCGGCTTCTTGCGCGTGATGAACGGCGACAACCCGCTGGACGCCTCCGCCGTGCACCCGGAAACCTACCCGCTGGTGCAGCGCATCGCCCAGGACACCGGCCGCGATATCCGCTCGCTGATCGGCGACTCCAGCTTCCTGCGCAGCCTCGATCCCAAGCGTTTCACCGACGAGAGCTTCGGCCTGCCGACCGTCACCGACATCCTCAAGGAACTGGACAAGCCGGGCCGCGACCCGCGTCCGGAGTTCAAGACCGCCGAGTTCCAGGACGGCGTCGAGAGCCTCAAGGACCTGCAGCCGGGCATGGTGCTGGAAGGCGTGGTGACCAACGTCACCAACTTCGGCGCCTTCGTCGACATCGGCGTGCACCAGGACGGTCTGGTACACATCTCGGCGCTGTCGGAGAAGTTCGTCAAGGACCCGTATGAGGTCGTGAAGGCCGGCGATATCGTCAAGGTCAAGGTCATGGAAGTGGACATCCCGCGCAACCGCGTCGGCCTGTCCATGCGCATGAGCGATACCCCCGGGCAGAAGACCGAGGGGCCGCGTGGTGGCGGTCAGAACCGCGGCGGCAACCCGCCGCGCAGCGAGCGCCACTCCAGCCAGGACAAGCCCGCGCCGACCAACGCGGCCATGGCCTCGCTGTTCGCCAACGCCAAGCAACTGAGGAAGTAACCCATGAGCGACCAATCCCCGGTGGGCAAGGACAGCAATTTCAGCCGCCTGCTCGGCATCCGCATCATCCGCGCCGAAAATGGCGAGGCCGAGCTGCGCATGAGCATGCAGGAGCAGATGCTCAACCTGCACGGACGCATGCACGGCGGCGCGCTGTTTTCGCTGCTCGACACGGCCCTCGGCCAGGCCAGCCACAGCCTGTTCGGCGGCGAGGCCGGCAGCATGACCCTGGAATGCAAGATCAACTACATCCGCGCCGTCGAGGAGGGTGAGGTGGTGTGCCTTGCCAAGGTCATCAACGCCGGGCGCAAGGTGCATGTGATCGAAGCGCGCGCCAGCCAGGGCGACAAGCTGGTCGCCAGCGCCCAGGCCACCTTTATCTGCAAATAAGCGTCGCGCCCCGGCATTGCGCCGAGCGCCCTGCTCGGCGCATGCTCGCCTTCCTGCGGAGCGACTTGCAGAGTCGAGTCAACGTCCCCATATAGGGGCGACCGTCGAGTGAAGGAACCAGAATTTTGAGCGATCTTCTTTCCCGCCGCCTGGCCTTGCTCGGCGACACTGCCCACCTGCCCCTGCTGACCCAGTGCCTGCACGGTATCGAGCGCGAGACCCTGCGCGTGACCGAGCAGGGCGAGCTGGCGCAGAGCGAACACCCGCGCGCACTGGGCTCGGCCCTGACCCACGGGCAAATCACCACCGATTATTCCGAGGCCCTGCTGGAGTTCATCACCCCGGCCGAAGCCGATCCGGCTGCTACCCTGGCCGACCTGGAACGCATCCACCGTTTCGCCGCCAGCCAGCTGCACGGCGAATACCTGTGGAGCCCGTCGATGCCCGGCCTGCTGCCGGACGAAGCGAATATCCCCATCGCCCGCTACGGCAGCTCCAATATCGGCCGCCTGAAGTACGTGTACCGCCAGGGCCTGGCCCTGCGTTACGGCAAGACCATGCAGTGCATCGCCGGCATCCACTACAACTTCAGCCTGCCCGAGGCACTCTGGCCGCTGTTGCAGCAGCTCGACGGTGAAGCCGGCAGCCTCCAGGATTACCAGTCGGCCGCCTATATCTCGCTGATCCGCAACTTCCGCCGCTACAGCTGGCTGCTGATGTACCTGTTCGGCGCCTCGCCGGCGCTGGACGCCAGCTTCCTGCGCGGTCGCCCGCACCACTTGCAGCCGCTCGACGCCGATACCCTCTACCTGCCATACGCCACCAGCCTGCGCATGAGCGACCTCGGCTACCAGAGCAGCGCCCAGTCCGGGCTGACGCCCTGCTACAACGACCTGGCCAGCTACATCGACAGCCTGCGTTCCGCCGTCGCCACGCCCTATGCGCCCTATGCCGAGATCGGCACCAAGGACGCCGACGGCCAGTGGCTGCAACTCAATACCAACATCATCCAGATCGAGAACGAGTACTACTCGAGCATCCGCCCGAAACGCGTCACCCGTTCCGGTGAGCGCCCCATCCAGGCCCTGAGCAGCCGTGGCGTGCAATACGTGGAAGTGCGCTGCCTGGACATCAACCCCTACCTGCCACTGGGTCTTGATCTCGATCAGGCGCGCTTCCTCGACGCCTTCATCCTGTTCTGCGCCCTGCAGGCCAGCCCGCTGCTGGCCAGTGACGAGTGCCACGCCTGCACCGACAACTTCCTCAAGACGGTCAAGGAAGGCCGCCGTCCCGGCCTGCACCTGCAACGTGACGGCCAATCGGTGGAGCTGCGCACCTGGGCCGGCGAGTTGCTGGACGCCTTCGCGCCTATCGCCGCCCTACTCGACCGGGCACATGGCGGCGACGTCTACCAGACGGCTCTGCACCTGCAGCGACGCAAGGTCGAGGACGTCAGCCTGACCCCTTCGGCGCGCGTGCTGGCCGAGCTGAAAACTACCGGGGAAAGCTTCCGTGACTTTGCCCTGCGCCAAAGCAAGGCCCATGCTGCCACTTTCCGCGCCCAGCCACTGAGCGCAGCAGAGCAGGCGCACTTCGAAGCCATGGCCCGCACCTCGCTGAACGATCAAACCGAACTGGAGCAGGCGGAAAGCGGTGACTTCGATGCCTTTGTCGCCGCCTACCAGGCCAGCATCCTCAATATTGACGTTTGAAATCAGGCACCTGGGTGACGGGCCCGACGTAACAGCGGCAGTCCGTCACAATTCCGCCACTTCGACCGTTCGGCCCTGACCAGCGGTCAGCCAGATCCGCCGACAGCGGCTAGCCTGTGGAGGAAATCCGCACCGACCCGCCGCCATGACGCCTGACACCGACAACCACGACTGGAGCCTGGACAGCCTGGCCAAGGCCTACCAGCAGGGCTACATGGCCGGCCTCACCGGCCAGCCACTGCACCAGCAGCCGCACTCTGCGGAGGTGCTGGCCGCCGCCTGGGAAGCGGGCTGGGACGATGGCAACGAGCAGTTCAAACTGCACCAGCGGCGCAGCGCCTGAGCAGCGCCACATACAAAGGGCCGCAGATGCGGCCCTTTTCATTACTCACTGTCCAGAAGGTCGCCCACGCCTACAGCGTTTTCTCGAAGATCTTCGAATTACGCTGGTAGTTGTACAGCGACGCGCGCGAAGCCGGCAGACGCTCCACCGCACTGGGTTCAAAGCCACGCTCCTGGAACCAGTGGGCAGTACGGGTGGTGAGTACATACAGGGTCTTCAGCCCCTGTTCACGGGCGCGCTCCTCGATGCGCTCCAGCAGTTCATCACCACGGCCGCCATGGCGGTATTCCGGGTTCACCGCCAGGCAGGCCAGCTCGCCGGCATCGGAATCGGCCAGGCGATACAGTGCAGCGCAGGCGATGATCAGACCGTCGCGCTCGACGATGCTGAACTGCTCGATCTCGCGCTCCAGCACCTCACGCGAGCGACGCACCAGGATGCCCTGGTCCTCCAGCGGGGTGATCAGCTCGATCAGCCCCCCGACATCCTCGATGGTCGCCTCGCGCAGCGACTCGAACTGCTCCTGGTCGACCAGGGTGCCGCCGCCGTCACGGGTGAACAGCTCGGTCAGCAGCGCGCCGTTGTCCATGTAGCTGACGATATGGCTGCGCTTGACCCCGGCCCGGCAGGCCTGGGCCGCAGCGTCGAGCAACTCGGCCTGGTAGCAACTGCCGAGGCGGGCCAGGTGCGCCGGCACCTGCTGCGGGCGTAGCTCACGCACCAGCTTGCCCTGCTCGTCGAGCAGCCCGCGCTCGGGGCTGAACAGCAGCAGCTTGTCGGCCTGCAGGTCGATGGCCGCGCGGGTAGCGACATCTTCGCAGGCCAGGTTGAAGATCTCGCCGGTGGGCGAGTAACCCAGCGCCGAAAGCAGCACGATGCTGCGCTCGTCGAGCAGGCGGCCGATGCCCTTGCGGTCGACCCGGCGCACCTCGCCGGTGTGGTGGTAGTCGATGCCGTCGACCACGCCGATCGGCCGCGCGGTGACGAAGTTGCCGCCGGACACGCGCAGGCGCGAGCCCTGCATCGGCGAGGCGGCCATGTCCATCGACAGGCGCGCCTCGATCGCGATACGCAGGCTGCCCACGGCATCGATCACGCAGTCCAGGGTCGGGCCATCGGTGATGCGCAAGTCCTTGTGATAGCGCGGGGTAAGGCCTCGCTCGGCCAGACGCGCCTCGATCTGCGGGCGCGAACCATGCACCAGCACCAGACGCACACCGAGGCTGTGCAGCAGCACCAGGTCGTGAACGATATTGCCGAAGTTCGGATGTTCCACGCCCTCGCCGGGCAGCATCACCACGAAGGTGCAGTCCCGGTGGGCGTTGATATAGGGGGAAGCGTGGCGCAGCCAGTTGACGTAGTCGTGCATGTACAAGCCTGTCGAGCAAAAGACGAAGGGGGATTGGCTTCCGGCAAAGGGAAGAGGGTCGGCCTAGCTTCGTCGCAACATCAGATGCTCCTTCATGACAGGACGGGGTTACAGGCAGTAGTGCTGGATCAGCTGGCGCAGCAGCTGCACAGTCGGTTCGATACGCGCCAGCTCGAGAAATTCATTCGGCTGATGGGCACACGCGATGTCGCCGGGACCGAGGACGATGGTTTCGCAGCCGAGCTGCTGAAGATAAGGCGCTTCGGTGGCAAATGCCACCGACTGCGCCGCATGCCCGGTGAGCTTTTCGGCCACCCGCACCAGCTCGCTGCCGGCGCGTTGCTCGAAAGGTGGCACGCTGGCGAACAGCGGCGCGTAATCGATACGTACCTGATGGCGCTCGGCCACCGGCCGCAGCTTGGCGTTGATCGCCGCGCGCAGCTGTTGCGGGTCCATGCCCGGCAGCGGGCGCAAATCGAACTCCAGGGCACACTGGCCGCAGATACGGTTGGGGTTGTCGCCGCCGTGAATGCAACCGAGGTTCAGCGTCGGCGTCGGCACCGTGAACTGCGGATTGTTGAACTCGCGCTGCCACTGGCTGCGCAGCACGCGCAGCTCGCCGATGACGTCCTGCATGGCCTCCAGGGCGCTGTGCCCCAGGCTGGGATCGGAGCTGTGCCCGCTCTGCCCGAGAATGTCGATGCGCTCCATCATGATGCCCTTGTGCAGGCGAATCGGCTTCAGGCCCGTCGGCTCACCGATCACCGCCGCGCGCGCCAGCGGCCTGCCGGCCTCGGCCAGGGCGCGGGCGCCGGACATCGAGCTTTCCTCGTCGCATGTCGCCAACACCAGCAGCGGCTGCTTGAACGGCTGATCGAGCAGCTCACGCACGGCTTCGATGATGAGCGGAAAGAAGCCTTTCATGTCGCACACGCCCAGCCCCACCCAACGATCGCCCTGCTCGTTCAGCTTGAGCGGGTCGCTCTGCCACAGCTCGGCATCGAAAGGTACGGTATCGCTATGGCCAGCCAGTACCAGGCCGCCGGGACCACTGCCATAGGTGGCCAGCAGATTGGCCTTGCCTGGCGCCACGTCCTGAATTTCGCAGGCAAAGCCCAGCTCGGCCAGCCAGCTGGCCAGCAGGTCGATGACGGCGCGATTGGATTGGTCCCAGTGCGGCTGGGTGCAGCTCACCGAGGGCGCGGCAATCAGCGCGGTGAGTTGATCCTTGAGCGAGGGAAGCGGCATCGGCGGTCTCCACGGACGATGCCCCATCATAGGGGCATCGTTGCCGCGGAATAAACCCGCCGCTTACAGGAAGATGCCGCGCAGGATGAAGAAGAACAGGATCGACAGGCCTGCGCCGATCGGCAGAGTGATCAGCCAGGACATGAAGATGGAGCCGATCACGCCCAGGTTCAGCGCGCCAATACCGCGCGCGATACCGATACCCAACACGGCACCCACCAGGGTGTGAGTGGTGGAGACCGGCAGGCCGATGGCCGAGGCGCCAACCACGGTGGAGGCGGTCGCCAGCTCGGCAGCGAAACCACGGCTGGGGGTCAGCTCGGTGATTTCCTTGCCGATGGTGGCGATCACCTTGTAGCCGTAGGTGGCCAGACCGATGACGATACCGACGGCACCGAGTAGCAGCACCCAGCCCGGCACGGCGGACTTGGCGGCGACCTCGGCGGCACCACCGGACTCGATCACGCCGACGATACCGGCCAGCGGGCCAACGGCATTGGCCACATCGTTGGCACCGTGGGCAAAGGCCATGGAGCAGGCGGTGAAGATCATCAGCACGGCGAACACGCGTTCGACACTGGCGAAGTGGAAGGCTTTGTCGGCCTCTTCATCGACCTTGATGCGGCTGAGGATGGCGATACCTAGCAGCATCACTAGGCCACCGATGCCAATCGACAGCAGGATGCTTTCCTGACCGGAGAGGTTCAGGCCGATGTGCTTGAGGCCCTTGGACAGGGTCATGATCGACACCATGAAACCGGTGAGGAACATGTACATCGGCACGAAGCGCTTGGCGTTCTTGAACGGGCTGTCGGTGTTGATGATCAGTGCCTGCACGCTCATGAACAGGCCGAAAGCCACCAGACCGGAGAGCACGGGAGAGACCACCCAGCTGGCGACGATGGGGCCGACCGACTCCCAGTGCACGGCATCGGGGGACACGCCGACGGCGGCAAAACCGATCACCGCGCCGACGATGGAGTGAGTGGTGGACACCGGCCAGCCTTTCGTCGAGGCGATCAGCAGCCAGGAGCCGGCAGCCAGGAGTGCCGACATCATACCCAGCACCATCAGGTCGGGCGTAATGACGCTGGCATCGACAATGCCGTTCTTGATGGTCTCGGTAACTTCACCGCCGGCCAAGTAAGCGCCACAGAACTCGAAGACCATGGCGATGAGAATCGCCTGCTTGATGGTCAGCGCTCGGGAACCGACCGAGGTGCCCATGGCATTGGCCACATCGTTGGCGCCAACCCCCCAGGCCATGAAGAAACCGAACAGGCAGGCGAGTACCAGGAGTACGAAGCCGTAATCCGCAATAAGAGACATAAATAGTTTTACCTGTTATCCCAGAAGGACACTGGCGCTTAACGCGCCAGCAGTTGTTCCAGACGATTGCCCACACGCTGGGCACGGTCGGCGACCTCGCCGACCCAGTCGATGATCTGGTAGAGGAACATCACGTCCACCGGAGGCAAATCCTTCTCCAGCTTGAACAGGGTGCGGCGCACCTCGATCTGCAGACGGTCGGTGTCATCCTCGATACCGTCCAGCTCCTCCACCAGGGTTTCCACCAGCTTGGCCTCACGGCCACCAAAGCCGGTTTCCAGCAACTCATCCAGCTCGTTCATCGCTCGCAGTGCCTGGGCACTGGCGTCGACGGTGCGCTGCACGAAGGAGCGGATCAGCGGCTGCAACTCGGCCGGGATGGCCATCTCGCGGCCTAGCATCAGGCCAGCGATGTCCTTGGCTTTATTGGCTACTTTGTCCTGTACACTGAGCAGCTCAAGCAAGTCCGAGCGCGGCACCGGCAGGAACAGGCTCTTCGGCAGGTTCAGACGCACGCTCTTCTTGAGCTTGTCGGCTTCCTTCTCCAGACGCACCATTTCCTGCTGCACCCGAGCGACTTCAGCCCAGTCCTGAGCCATGACCGCCTCGAAAAACGGCACCAGGTTGGCGGCACACTCATGCGCCTTGGCGATGTGCTGCTGCATGGGGCCAATCGGCGAACGACCGAACAGGCTGACAAAGGGATTGGTTGGCATTTAGGGAAGCCCCTGCTGGAAAAAGGCCGCAATTATAGGTGGGCTTTGCTCGCCGGCCAATGCGACACATCGGACTGCAACAATTTCATGATAGGCGCTGCCATGAACAAAGAAACCGAAATCAAACTGCGCGTCAGCCGCGAAACCCTGGCGGCCCTACGTGAACACCCGCTTCTAAAGAAGCGCAACAAGTCCGGCTGGTCGTCCCACCCGCTGTTCAATCAATATTTCGACACCCTCGACCGTGACCTGGCGCAGGCCCGCGTGGCCCTGCGCCTGCGCCGCGACGGCGAGCAGGTGATCCAGACGCTGAAAAGCCGAGGCCAGAGTGTGGCCGGGCTGTCGGAGCGCAACGAGTGGGACTGGCACCTGAGCAAGGCCAAGCTGGACACCAAGAAACTTACCGACGAGTGCTGGCCGGCCAGCCTGGCCGAGCTGGACAAGAAACAGCTCAAGCCCCTGTTCACCACCGACTTCGTCCGCGAGAAGGCGGAAATTGCCTGGGGCCGCGGCAAGGCCAAGACCGTGATCGAGGCCGCCCTCGACCTGGGCAAGGTAGTCGCCGGCGAAGGCGAAGAGGAAATCTGCGAGCTGGAACTGGAGCTGCGCGAAGGCCAACCCGCAGCCCTGCTGGAGCTGGCCTGCGAGCTTGCCGCCGACCTGCCGCTGATGCCCTGCGACATCAGCAAGGCCGAACGCGGCTATCGCCTGTTCGACTCGGCCAGCTACAGCCTGGCCCTACCGGCGCCCGAGTTAAATGCCGAACAGAGCCTGGATGACGTCTTCGCCGCCCTCGCCTGGCACCTGCTCGGCAGCAGCCAGCGCCTGGCCGAACAGTACCGCTGGAGCGGCCACTGGAAACTGCTCAGCCAGTGGCTGGACCGACTGATCGAGCTGCGTGCCCTGCTCGGCAGCCTGGGCCAGGCGGCGCCGCGCGCCAGCAGCCATGACCTGCGCGAGACGCTGGATGCCCTGCTGAACGACTGGCGCCCGCGCCTGCTGGCCGGCCAGAACAATGACGAACTGCGGCAGAACGCACCCGCGCTGTTCGCCGCCGAGTTGCAGGGCAATCGCTGGGGCCTGTTCTCGCTCAGCCTGTCGCGCTGGTTGCTCAATCGCAGCTGGACGGTCGAGCGCAACGCGCGCGGCAATCGACAGGGCGCGGCGGTGCTGGGCAACTGGCTGCCGCATCTGCTCGCCGAAGAAGGCACCGCGCTGCAGCTCAGGCGCTACCAGCAGCAACCGGAAGACCTGGCCGAGCAGCTGCCGCGCATCGAACGCATCCAGGTCTGGCTGCGCCTGGCCCGCCAGGTGCTGGAGGTACCGGAGGTCGACCGCCTCTATGGCGAGATGAGCAAACTGCATGAGCTGACCCAGCAACCGCTGGATGCCGAGGTGTTGGCCGCCCGCGTGGCACAGGCCCATACTGTGGCCACGCTCAAACCTTGGAAGCTGCTGCTGAAATAAGCTGCTCACCCCGTCATCCATACAAAGGGAGCTCCATGTCCGTTCTCGCCTCGCCCGCCCAGGATCGCTGGCTCGATCTCAACGATATCCTCCGCGACCTGGTCGCTCAGGGCCGAGTCTCCCAGGAGAACGCCGAGCAGTGCATGGTGCTGCGCCGTGCCTCCGGCAACGCACAGATGCACCCGCTGGAGTTCCTCGCTGCGCAGCAACTGGACGACCTGCAGCGCCCCGGCAAGAAGATCGACCTGGAAGGCCTGACCGTGTGGCTGGCCAACCAGTCCGGCCAGCCCTACCTGCGCATCGACCCGCTGAAGATCGACGTGGCGGCGGTCACGCCACTGATGTCCTACGCCTTTGCCCAGCGCCACAAGATTCTCGCCGTGGCGGTGGACAGCGAGGCGGTGACCATCGCCAGCGCCCAGCCCTACGTGCACAGCTGGGAAGCCAACCTGATCCATGTGCTGAAACGGCCGATCAAGCGCGTGGTGGTCAACCCGGTTGACCTGCAGCGCTTTACCACCGAGTTCTATCGCCTGGCGCGCTCGGTCAGCGGTGCCAATGCCCAGGACATCAAAACCAGCAACGTGGGCAACTTCGAGCAGCTGCTCAGCCTGGGCGCCAGCGACCAGGAGCCGGACGCCAACGACGCGCACATCGTCAATATCGTCGACTGGCTGTTCCAGTACGCCTACCAGCAACGCGCCAGCGACATCCACATCGAGCCACGGCGTGAAATCGGCACCGTGCGCTTTCGCATCGACGGCGTGCTGCACAACGTCTATCAGTTCCCGATCCAGGTGACGATGGCGGTGGTCAGCCGCCTGAAGAACCTCGGGCGGATGAACATCGCCGAAAAGCGCAAGCCGCAGGACGGCCGGATCAAGACCAAGACCCCGGATGGCGGCGAGGTGGAACTGCGCCTGTCGACCCTGCCCACCGCCTTCGGCGAGAAGATGGTGATGCGTATCTTCGACCCCGAGGTGCTGCTGAAGAACCCCGACCAGCTGGGCTTCTCGCCGGACGACCTGCGCCGCTGGGAGAGCATGACCAACCAGCCCAACGGCATCATCCTGGTCACCGGCCCCACCGGCTCGGGCAAGACCACCACTCTGTACACCACGCTCAAGCAGCTGGCGACCGAGGAAGTGAACGTCTGCACCATCGAAGACCCGATCGAGATGATCGAACCGGCCTTCAACCAGATGCAGGTGCAGCACAACATCGACCTCAACTTCGCCGCCGGCGTGCGCGCGCTGATGCGCCAGGACCCGGACATCATCATGGTCGGCGAGATCCGCGACCTGGAAACCGCCGAAATGGCCATCCAGGCGGCACTGACCGGCCACCTGGTGCTCTCCACCCTGCACACCAACGATGCGCCCAGCGCCATTACCCGCCTGCTCGAGCTGGGCGTGCCGCACTACCTGCTCAAGGCCACCATCCTCGGGGTGATGGCCCAGCGTCTGGTACGCACCCTGTGCCCGCACTGCAAGGCGCCGGTAGAACTGAGCGAGAACGACTGGCAAAGCCTGACACGGCCCTGGAGTTCACCCCTGCCGACCCAGGCGCACCGCGCAGTGGGCTGCCTGGAATGCCGCGACACCGGCTACCGCGGCCGTGCCGGGGTTTACGAGATCATGCTGCTGAACGACAACATCAAGCCGCTGATCACCGCCGACACCGACCTCGTCGCGCTGCGCCGCGCAGCCTTCAAGGACGGCATGCGCAGCCTGCGCCTGTCCGGCGCGCAGAAGATCGCCGCCGGCATGACCACCCTCGAGGAAGTGTTGCGGGTCACCCCGCAGAGCGAGCAAAAGTAGGCGCTATTGCTTCGCCAGCTGCAGGGTCTTCGGCGACGCCGTGCAGGCCAGCAGTGCCGAGCGCTTCAACCAGCGCGGATCGGAGTGCCAAGCCAGGAGAAACTGGCCGCCCTTGAGCTTGTCAACCACCATCCGCGCCACTTCCGGACGGACCGCCGGGCAACCCAGGCTGCGGCCGATGCGGCCCTGCTTGCGCACCAGCGCGGGGTTCACATAGGCCGCACCATGGATGACGATGGCGCGCTCGCGGGCCAGGTCGTTGATACCTGGCTCCAGGCCGTCCATGCGCAGGGAGTAGCCGTGCTTGCCACGATAACTTTCGGCGGTGCGAAACAGACCGAGGCTGGTCTGGTAGCTGCCCAGGCGGTTGGAGAAGCTGTTGGCGATGTTCTCGCCCGACAGACGGCCATGGGCCACGTAATCACGCAGTAGCAGGCGCTTGCTGTGCAGGTCGAAGATCCACAGACGGCGTGCCGTGGACGGCAGGGAATAGTCGATCACGGCCAGGCGACGCGCGGGCTCCGCGCCATGGTTGACCGCGCATTGCATCGCCGCCACGGCATCGCGCAGGGCCTGCGGATTGAGCCCGGAGGCGACGCGGGAAAGGTCCCTGACCAGAGAATCATGCTGCGTAGGTGCCGCCATCAGCGGCGTGGCGCACAGCCACAGTCCTGCCAGACAGAACAGGCTCAAGCGTCGGAACATGCGTTTACTACCTTTAAAAGCATGTGCTCCGGACGTCCTGTCCCGAAGACCGCTGTCGGTGCGCAGAGGCTGCGACGACAGGCCCTCAAATCCAACTTCGACCCACCTATACTTATTGGTGTTGTGGCGCCGCCTTCGCGTGCGCACTGAGCCATGGATTGGAGCAGTATGTTGTTCAAAAAATGTGCATCCTACCCGAGCATAGTCTTGCTCACCTTACCGCTGGTCGCCCACGCCATAGAGGTACCGGTCGGCCAGCTCCCTCTACAGGCGGCGCCTGCGCCACTGTGCGCGCCCCTAGAAAGCAGCCTAGACGATGCCACCAAACTGCTGCTCAACGACTTCTACCGACTGCGCGAAGGCCGCCCGGCCTGGCGTGATCACGACCAGCGGCAGCACCTGCGCGAACAACTGCAACAATTGGCCGACGACGGCCTCGACCCAGCCGACTATCCCCTGCGCGAAGGTGATGACGACTGCGCCGAGCTGCAGGCCAGCAACAGCTACCTGCAGGCCCTGCTGCACTTGCGCGGCGGGCGCCTGCCGGCCTCGCGCCAGGAAACCATCTGGCATGCTCCCGAAGAACCACGTGCCGACCCGCGCCTGGCCGTGCTGTCGATTGCCAGCGCCACCGCCGACATTGCCAGCGCCTTCGCCACCGCACGACCAGCGCTGACGCAATACAGGCTGCTGCGTAGCGCTTATGCCGTGGCGCGTCTGCAGCCTGCCGGGCACTGGCAGCCACTGCCCGGCGGACCGCTGCTGAAACCCGGCGGCAACGATGCGCGCCTGCCGCTGCTGCGCGCGCGCCTGGCCGCCGAAGGTTACCTGAACGAGCCGCTGGCCGAAGGCCCGCACTTCGACCCCGCCAGCGTGGCCGCGCTGCAGAGTTTTCAGCAGCGCCACGGCCTCAAGCCGGACGGTATCCTCGGCCCGGCCAGCCTGGGCGAGCTCAATGTCGACGCCCTGACCCGCCGCGACCAACTGCGCGCGAACCTGGAGCGTCTGCGCCGCATCGCCGACGACCTGAGCCAGGCCAAGGTGGTGATCAACGTCGCCGCCGCCGAGCTGCACGTGATCGAGAACGGCAGCGAAATCTGGCGCACTCGCACCCAGGTCGGTCGCCCGGAGCGCGCCACCCCCTTGCTGGCCTCGCGCATCGTGCGCCTGACCCTCAATCCCACCTGGACCGTGCCGCCGACCATCCTGCGCGAAGACAAGCTGCCGGCGATCCGTGCCGACCTGGGCTACCTCGATCAGCACGAGATGAGCGTCTACGACCGCAGCGGTAACCGCCTTGATCCCGAACAGGTCGACTGGAGCAGCCCGGGCGCGATCCTGCTGCGCCAGGCTGCCGGCAGCCGCAACCCGCTGGGACGTGTGGCGCTGCGTTTCGACAACCCCTTCTCGGTGTACCTGCACGACACCCCCAGCCAGGCGCTGTTCGACAAATCCCCGCGCTTCTTCAGCTCCGGCTGCGTCCGGGTCGAGGCGGTGGACAACCTGCTAGCCTGGCTGCTGCCACCTGAGGAGCTGACTGCCGTGCAGTCGCGCCTGGCCAACGGCAAGACCCAAAGCTACCGCCTGAGCACCGCAGCCCCCCTGCTGATCGCCTACTGGACGGTAGAGGCCGACGCCAGTGGCGCGCTGCGCTACCTGCCGGACATCTACAACCGCGACCCGGCGCTGATCGCCGCACTGGCCGCGCCATCCGCTCGCCACATCGCCGGCCAAGACACGGCCGCATACACACAGGAAGCAGTGACATGGAAATAGGTGGTTTTATCTTTGTTTTCGTCGGCCTGGCCGTGGCCATCGTGTTCATGGGTTTCAAGGTGGTGCCGCAGGGTTACCAATGGACGGTAGAGCGCTTTGGCCGCTACACCACCACGCTCAAACCGGGGCTCAACATCATCGTGCCGGTGATGGACCGCATCGGCCGCAAGCTCAACGTGATGGAAAACGTGCTCGACATTCCGCCTCAGGAAGTCATCACCGCCGACAACGCCACGGTACAGATCGACGCAATCTGCTTCTTCCAGATCATCAACTCGGCGCAGGCGGCTTACGAGGTGAACAACCTCGAACACGCCATCCGCAACCTGGTGATGACCAACATCCGCACCGTGCTCGGCTCCATGGAACTGGACGCCATGCTCGGCCAGCGCGACGCGATCAACGAGCGCCTGCTGCGCACCGTGGATGAAGCCACCGCGCCCTGGGGCATCAAGATCACCCGCATCGAGATCAAGGACATCAGCCCGCCCGAAGACCTAATGGCGGCCATGTCCGGACAGATGAAGGCCGAGCGCATCAAGCGCGCCCAGATCCTCGAGGCCGAAGGCATGCGGCAGGCCGCCATTCTTACCGCCGAGGGCAAGAAGCAGGCACAGATTCTCGAAGCCGAAGGCGAACGCCAGGCCGCCTTCCTCGAAGCCGAGGCCCGTGAGCGCGCCGCCCAGGCCGAAGCCGAGGCCACGCGCATGGTCTCCGAGGCGATCGCCAGCGGCAACGTGCAGGCGGTCAACTATTTCGTCGCGCAGAAATACATCGACGCCCTCGGCCAACTGGCCGCGGCCGACAATAGCAAGGTGATCCTGATGCCGCTGGAGGCCAGCCAGGTAATCGGCGCGGTCGGCGGCATCGGCGAGATCGTTCGCTCGACGTTCGACAAGGATGGCACGGCAAAATGATCGACTACCTGCAGCACCTGTCGTTCTGGGACTGGCTAGCCTTTGCTGCCGTTCTGCTGATCCTCGAAGTGTTCGGCGCCGGTGGCTACCTGCTGTGGATCGGCATGGCCGCCGCCGGTGTCGGCGTGCTCACCTACCTGTTCCCGGAGCTGCCGTGGGCCTGGCAGTTTCTGGTCTTCGCCGTGCTCTCGGTACTCACCGCAGTGGTCTGGTGGCAACGCCAGCGCAGCGCCAGCAAGCTTTCCGACGTGCCCGGGCTGAACAACCGCGGCAGCGAGTTGATCGGCCGCAGCTTCGTGCTGCATGAAGCCATCGCGGGAGGGCGCGGCAAGATCAGGGCCGGCGACAGCCTGTGGCTGGTCAGTGGTCCCGACCTGCCAGCGGGCCATCAAGTGCGCGTGACGGGGCAGGATGGTGTGATCCTGCGAGTCGAACCGCTGTGAGGCGGCTCGCACCTCCGCATTTCCCCGAATGCCTTCGCAGCCCCTCGAGTGGATTCTGGCGGTCGATCTTTTTGTCCACCTGATCAGACTCAATCGTCTACCATCGAACGGGTAGCAAGGCGCCAGTGCTTGCAGCCCATGGGAAAGGCCATGTACCCGCACCGTCACAGCCCTCACAGCGATACGCGCCAGACCGGCCTGGAGGACAGCGCCCGGCGTTCGCTGGTCAGCCTTATCTTCGCGTCCACCGGGCTGACCATCGGTGGCTTTTCCCTGCTGCAGTTCAGTGCCGGCAACAGCTTGTTCGCCAGCATCGAACTGCTGGTCTGCGCAGCGCTGCTGGGCGCATCTCGCTGGATCTACCACACACAGAATCTGGAACTGTGGATCTACCTGTACCTGATTCCGACTTGCGCCTTCCTGGTCTACATCACCCTGATGCCGGATGCTTCGGCCAGCGCCTTCGTATGGACCTACCTGATCCCCTTGCTCTCCTACCTGCTGCTGGGCAAGCGCCGCGGGCTGCAACTGGCCTGGCCCTACATGGGCGGCGCCCTGCTGCTGTATTACTGGCGCTTCCCGCTGCCACAGAACGCCCACGAGTTGATCGACGCCGGTAACGCGATTCTCTGCGGCGCGCTGATCATGGTCTTTGTCCACCTCTACGAAACCCGCCGCGCCATTACCTACTCGCAGCTGCAACACCAGGCACAAACCGATCCTCTGACCGGCACCGCCAGCCGAGGCCACTTCAAGCAGGAACTGATACGTGGTCTGCAGGAAGCCCAGCGCAGCGACAGCCCGCTGGTCCTGGTGCTGATGGATATCGACCACTTCAAGCGGGTCAATGATCGCTGGGGCCACGATGCCGGCGATCATGCCCTGCGCCACATCTGCGACCTGCTGCTGGAGCGCCTGCGCGTCACCGACAGCCTTGGCCGGCTTGGTGGCGAAGAGTTCGGCCTGCTCTTGCGCAGTACCGATCTGGACAGCGCCAAGCCGCTGGTGGAGTCGCTACGCGCACTGATCAGCCAGCATCCACTGGACTATCGCGGTCACCGGATAGAGCTTTCGGCCACCTTCGGCCTGGCCCAGTGGCCGAATGACGGGAGAACCCCTGATGAACTCTACCGCTGCGCCGATAGCCGTCTTTATGCCGGCAAGCAGCAGGGCCGCAACTGCCTGATCAGTGGGGACAGAGAAGTACGGATTTCGACCACGCTGCCGTGATGAGCAGACAGACAAACACCAGGTGGCCCCGGCAGTGCCGCCGTGAGGGACGGATAAATGCCTGTCGTGCCGCAGCAGACATGAAGATCAGCCGAACCTGACATAACCTCAGTCCCTACAAAGCAGCACTGCGCCAGAGGTTCATCCTTGCTGGTAACCCCCAAAGGGCCAACAACAGTTCCTCTCGGCAAGCTCCAAGATACTGCTGCAAGCAACACGCTAACCAGCATGCAGCTGCAACGATTCGAATGCTGGTTAGCCTGTTGCATAGACGGCATGGGATAATCGCGCACCGAATCAACCAAGAGCTGGCGAACTGAACGATGGGTTTTGAACAATTAGCTGAGCTACGTGACCGCCTGCGCGCCGAAAAACAGCAGGTGCAAGCTGAACAGAAGCCGCGTAAAAAAGCGCCCTCACGGCAAGAAAAACCCCGCGAGCAAGACCCTGCCGTGGAAGCGATCTGGCGCTTGCAGAAGCACTTCCCCCTAGCATTCCCGGTTAACCCGGCGCCCAAGGTTCCCCTTAAGGAAGGCATCCTTCAGGATGCCGAGCAACACTTGGAGCTGCTCGGCATCACTCGCGAACAACTCAAGCAGGGCCTTGCAACCTGGTGCCGGGGCAGCCGTTACTGGTCAAGCATGACCGAAAATGCGCCGCGACTGGACCTGAACGGCCAAACAGCCGGGACGGTGACGGCCGCACAGGCATTGCATGCCAAGCAGCAGGCCAAACGTCAACGTGCGCAAGCACGACGCGCCGAAGCCAAAAAGAAAGCGCCTGCCGAAACCGCAACTGAAGCAGCTGAACAGCCGGCAGATTAACGTCGCCACGACCGAGCAATGAGCCACCAGCCAGATGGAGGCATGGCTCATCCGGCGGCATACCGCACCACAGTGCGCTGCCGAGCGCCCCTACCCAGGCATCACGGAGCAAATTGGCCAACGGGCGCAGGCCGGTGATGGCGAGCGCATACAGCCACCTCCCGCCCTCGACCGAGGAATTTCAAAGACGCCCCACTGCAAGGCCGCTGAAAAACCGACACCCCAAAACCCAGCCACGCATGATTGTTCAATCACTCATGCGTGGCTGGGTCTTGGGCGGGGGTTAGTCAGGGGGAGTTCGGCAACAGGAACGTGGCGCCCTAACTCAATTGACTTGCGCCACCGAGAACGCCGCCTGCTGCCATGATTGCTTGATGCCGGCGCTTTCCATGGTTGAAGCTTCGACCCTCAGTAGGCCGGACTCCATAGCCTGGTTGAAGTTGAGCTTGCCGCCCTGCAACGCTATGAGCACCCCTTCTCCAGTAATCACTACTGGCTCACCGACTGCTGGTTCGGCCACATGTGCCGTCGCAACCCAGGTGCCGTCGACCGCTTGATAAGAAGTCCACAGCCCTGACTCGACCATCAGCAGATAAAACCCTCCGCTACCGGTATCCGGTGCAAGAGAGGCCTCCAGCTTCTCTACGATGTTAAGTGCGCGGCGCATACCAAACCCACCGGGCAGGGGAGCAGGTCTGCGCAGCTGTTTACTTTCATAGGCATCGTAGATCGCTAGCGCCACACCCAGGGATTCTGGGTGAGCCGGCGCGAAATCAGCCAACGGATTGTCATAACCACAGGCGGTAGCCATCGGACTTGCGCTACTGACTAGCAGCGCAAGCCCAGCAGCCTTCAGCAACGACTGCTTCATGGCGTAACGATGTTGAACCAGAACGGGAAGGTGTCGAGCAGCCCCAGGAACTCGGTCAGCGCTTCACGTTTGCCATCGACCTTGAGGTTGCCCTTGGTAATCGCGTCTTCCAGGGTGGTTTGCTTCAGCTGAATGGCATCGAGCGTGGCCTTGGACAAGGTCAGGGTCACGTCCGGCTTCTCCAGCGGCTTGCCGTAATTAAGCACAGCGTTCTCCACAGACAAGCCGTACTCTTTCTTCAGGTCGGTGAAGTCGATGTTGAGGAAGATCTTCTTGCCAGCCGCCTTCGGCCCGTTGAGGCGTACGGACAGGTAGTCGAAGAGCATTTCCGGTGGCATGGCCTTGATTACGTCCGGGCCTGCAGTGTTGATACCACCCGCACTTGGCACGCCATTGCGCAGCTCATAAGCGCCCTGCAGGTAAACACCGCGCCACGGACCGCTCTCGGCCTGGTAGCCCAGCTGCTCGTAGGTATCCGCCAGGAGATCCTTGCCAACGGAGCTTTCCGGATTGGCGAAGACCACGTGCTTGAGTACTTCGGCCACCCAACGGTACTCACCCTTGTCAAAGTCGGCCTTGGCCAGCTTCAGCACGGCCTCTTCACCACCCATGTAAGCGACATATTTCTTCGCCGCGTCTTCCGGTGGCAGGTTGTTGAGGTCGGAGGGGTTGCCGTTGTACCAACCCATGTAGCGCTGGTAGACCGCACGAGAGTTGTGGCGCAGGGTGCCGTAGTAGCCACGGTTGGGCCAGAACTGGTCCAGTTCGGGCGGCAACTTGATCATCTCCGAGATTTCTTCGCCGTTGTACCCCTTGTTCATCAGGTTCACTGACTGGTCGTGGGTGTACTTGTACATGTCGCGCTGTTTCTTCCAGTAGTCGTTGATCTTGGCCTGGCCCCACTGCGGCCAGTGGTGACTCTGGAACTTGACCTCAACCTTGTCGCCGTAACGGTCGATGGTTTCGTTGAGGAAGCTCGACCACTTCAACGCATCGCGCACCTGTGCACCGCGCAGGGTCAGGATGTTGTGCATGGTGTTGGTGGTGTTCTCAGCCATCCACATGGCCTTGAACTGCGGGAAGTAGGTATTCATTTCGGCCGGGGCCTCGGTGCCCGGCGTCATCTGGAACTCCATCTCGACACCGTCCACCGTCACGACTTCACCGGTCTTGGTGATGAAGTCGCTCGGCAATACCAGGGTAGTGGTGCCGGTGGAGGTGGTCTGACCGAGGCCACCGTTGACTCCGCCCTGCGCATTGCGTGGCAGCATCGCACCATACATGAAGATGGCGCGGCGACTCATGGCGTTACCGGCGATCACGTTCTCGCTGATGGCGTGCTCGCTGAAGCCTTCAGGGGCGAACACCTTGATCTTGCCGGAGGCAAAATCCTCATCGCTGCCCAGGCCGCGCCCGCCGCCGTAATGGTCGATATGCGAGTGGCTGTAGACCAGCGCCACAACCGGACGCTCGCCGAGGTTGGCGGTAACCAGGTCGTAGGCGGCCTTGGCGGTTTCGGTCGAGATCAACGGATCGAAAACGATCCAGCCGGTATCGCCCTGGACGAAGGTGATGTTGGAGAGGTCGTAGCCACGAACCTGGTAGATACGATCGGTGACCTTGAACAGGCCGTACTGCATGCTCAGTTGCGCGTTGCGGTACAGGCTGGGGTTGATGGTGTCCGGAGATTCCTTGTCCAGACTGATGTATTGCTTGTAGCTCTCCAGATCCCACACCGGGGTACCTGCGGCACTCGTAATGGTCAGGGTGTCTGGCTTGGCGATAAAGCCACGCTGAGCATCCTCGAAATCGGATTTATCACTAAAGGGTAATTCCTTGAGTACGGCCGCATTGGCCGCCTTGGTGGCCTCGGTGGCTGGTTTGGGGGGAACCGGCTCGGCGAGAGCCATTGCACTGTTGGAAATCAGGGTTCCAAGCAAAGCAAAAGTGGTGAATTTCTTTAATGCAGTGAGCATGAGTGACTTCCTATCTGACGTCCAACTGGTCGCGTGCCAAGGCGCGCAAAAAGCCGCAGCCGGACAACTTGAGCGCTGCGTCCATTCCGGCCACCCAGTTAGGTATAAGAGAAGTCGTCGAAATAGCCAGGAATCAGAAATACCCAATTCGTCTGAATAAATTAATTGAAAAGCGATATTGGAATAAAAAAACCATCTGGCTCCCACCGCTCAATCCCCCCAGCCCCCACAGACAGCGGCTGTGGGACTAGGTGATAAGGCAGGATGATCGTTGCTCGCCCGCGGGCACTCGGCGATGCCGTGGCCGATGGACGGTGCGTCGACGCGCACGGCGTCAGCGCAGGGCCAACTGCAGAAACATCCACCCGATACAGCCGGGCCTGGGCGCACAAAAAACCATGGGCAATGCTCCAGCACCCTTGGCCAGGTCAACCATGGCTAGGCGCCGGCGCAACAGCCCGGGGAGATCATCAAGCACGGCGCGCAACACGCTACGCTGCGCCGGGACAGCACCGGGGCATTCGCCCGTCACGCGCAGCCGCCCATCAATCAGCGCCAAGGCGGCCTGCTACACACTGCCACTGGCCGACAGATACGCTACCGGCCGCAGGTCTAGCGGTCGCGCGGCAGGGCATAGACCTTGAACAGCAGGCGTTCCGTTTCACCCGGCTCACCGAGGTAGCGCCGGTAAGCCTGCAGCAATGCACCGGAGCGATACAGCTCGCTCAGGGCCCTATCCACTTGCAGGCGCAGGTCTTCGTCGCCACGGGCCATGGCCAGGCTGACCGGCACGAACTCGAAGACCCGGTCGAGCACCTGCAAGCGCTCACCGCCGGCCAACTGGCTCAGGTACTGCTTGAGCAGCATACGCTCGCTAAAGAAGGCGTCGGCCTTGCCCTCCAGGACCCACTGCACGCCCTCGGTGTAGGTCGGCACAGTCAGAACGCTGGCGATCACCCCGAGTCGGCTCAACTGTTCACGGACCCAGGCCTCGCTGACGCCACCCTCGACCACCGCGAAACGTTGTCGGCTCAGGCCGTGGTTGATGGTAGCCCGCCAGGTCGGGCCGCTGTGGGCCGCCTGGCCATTGAGCACGCTGAGCAGCGAAGACGGCGCATCCCGCGACACCAATACACCCAGCCCGCCGGTATAGACCGGCACGGAGAAACTCACCGCCTGGCGCAGCGTGCCAGTGGCCGCTGCCGGCGTGCAGAACAGATCGATCTGGCCAGCCTTCAGCGCGGCCGGCCACTGGTCATGGGCCAGCGCGTGGAAGTGCAACTGCAGGTCGTCCAGTTCCAGGGCATTCTTGAGCTGGCCAGCCAGCAGACGGCACAGCTCGATGCTGTAGCCATCGACCCGCTCGCCCTGCTGGCTGCTAAACGGCGCCGTGTTCGTCTGATAGCCCAGGTTGAGCGTGGCGCTGCTGCGTATCCGCTCCAGCGTATCGGCGCCCGCTCCGTTCGGCAGCGACAGGGCCAGCACCAGGCCCAGGAGTGCTCTCAGTTTCATAGCCAGCCCCTCGCATCGTCCGGCTGTACGCGGGATCGCTCGACGAAGTTCTTGGCGATGGAGCCGTACAGCAGGTAACCGAAGGCCATCACCAACAGGCCGCCGAACACCGCATCCTTGCCGGAAGCGTACAGGGCGTAGTAGGAGTAGAGCATGGCAATCAGCAGCAGCACGCCATTGCGGGCGAAGATGCGTGCATCGACCCTGGCCTTGTACATGATCACCAGCAGCCCGGTGAGGGCCGTCACGTAGGGAATCAGGTTGGTCACCGCCGCCAGGTTGACCAGCTTGCCAAACTGCTCGCTGGCATTCGGCGAAATGGTCGATAAGGCCATCAGCGTCTGCAGTGCGGCACACACCACCAGGCCGATCACCGGGGCGTTGCGCGCGGTCATACGGGAAAAGAGCCTTGGGAACATGCCCTGGTCGGCGGCGCTCTTGGCCGTCTGCGCCAGGGTAAATTGCCAGCCCAGCAGTGAACCGACGCAGGCCATTACCGCCAACACCATGATCACCTGCCCCACCAACGGGTTGAACATCTGCGCGTAGACGAAGGCGAACGGCGCCGTCGAATTGGCTAGCTCGGCGTTGGGCACGATGCCCTGGATCACCGTGGTCGACAGCACGTAGACCACCGCAGCGCCCAGGGTGCCGAACAGGCAGGCCAGCGGTACGTTGCGCTTGGGCTCCTCGACGGCATCGAAATTCTGCGCCGCCGATTCCATGCCGAGGAAGGCCCACAGGGTCAGCGGAATACTCTGCTCGATGGCGCTGCTGATCGCCAGGTCGTGCGGGTTCCAGGCCGCGATGAAGATATCCGGCTCGAACCAGAACCAGCCGATCACACTGAGCCCGGCCACCGGGATGATCACCCCCCAGACCGTGATCGCACCGATCTTGCCGGTGATGCGCGGGCCACCGAAATTGGCCACCGTGGTCAGCCAGATCAGCCCCAGCGTACCGACGAACAGCGGGATCGCGCCGCTGCCCAGCCAGGGAAAAAAGGGCGTGAGATACCCCACTGCGGAGATGCCGATGGCCACGTTGCCGATCGCCAGCGACAGGAAGTAGAGGAACGAACAGAGGAAGAACGCCGACTTGCCGTGCGCCTCCTCGCTGTAGGCCGACATGCCGCCAGAGCGCGGGCAGTAGATGCCGCACTGGGCGAAGCAATAGGCGATGGCCATGGAGCCCACGGCGGTGATCAGCCACGACAGCAGCGACACCGCCCCCAGCTGCGCCATGCTCGACGGCAGCATGATGATGCCGGAACCCATCATGTTCACCGCCACCAGCGTGGTGAGCCCAACCAGGCTCATCTTCTTGCCCGATCCAGCCATCGAAGGCCCCTCCTGTGACGGTCAACCGCGCGGCCTTGGCCCCTTGCGCGGGGTTCAGTTCATCAGCCTAGCAGCGCTTCTGCCAATAGTCGGAGCGTGCCTGGCTGCGCTGTGGCGCATCCCGCTGGAACCCTGTACGAGCGCCGCACCTCCAAGCAACACACCCATTGCCCAGGAGGTTCTCGCCATGCCCCGCCTACTGACCATCACCAGCCTTGCCCTGCTCGGTCTGGCCAGCCTGCCCGCCAGCGCCGACGACACCCTGCGCCAGATCCTCTCCTCGGGCGCGACCACGGCCTCGACCTACTCCACCTTCAAGGATCACAAGCTGCTGCAGCCGGCCCGGGAAGATGCCAGCGCCTTCATCGCCAGCGACGGCGCCATCCGCGGCGCGCACCTGGAGGCAGCCCTGCAGCAGCTGCGTACCGAAAACCCGCAGCTGCGAGCCAGTGATGCGCAACTGGCCCAGGCGATTCTGCTCAGCGACACGCCCTGAGCGAAGCGCGGCGGCGGATACCTATGCCATGTAGGCTGGCGTAGAAGCGCCAACGGACTTTCCCCGAGTCCCGCCAGAAGGCCGAGTGGAAGTACCGTGAAGGGGGAGCTGTTAGGCATCGCCGCGCTCAACCCACCCGGTGTGGGAGAACTGTCTAGATCAGGGCCCTACCGGTCGCGGCTAGAGCCCACAGAGCCATGCCCGGACACTGGTGGGAGCGGCTTTAGCCGCGATGCTCTTGCACTGGCATCATCGTGACTGAAGTCGCTCCCACAAAAGCCGGCCTTGCGCCTTCTACAACTCGCCAGATGAGCACATTTGCCAGAAGTAGGTTGGGTTGAGCCCTGCGAAGCCCAACGTGCGAACTATTGGCCACCGTAGCTGTTGGGCTTCGTTGCTCAGCAACTCAACCCAACCTACCCCAACCCCCGCATGCCACGCAGCCCAAAGAAAAAGCCGCCCGAAGGCGGCTTTTTCATGGCGGCTGCAGGACTTACTCGCGGTAGTCGTCCATCGGCACGCAGGCGCAGAACAGGTTGCGGTCGCCGTAGACGTTGTCCACGCGGTTCACCGCCGGCCAGTACTTGTGCGCCAAGGTATGGGCGGACGGCGTGACTGCCTCGGCGATGCTGTACGGACGGTCCCACTCGCCGGTGACGTCGGCCAGGGTGTGCGGCGCATGCTTCAGCGGGTTGTTGTCCGCCGGCCACTCGCCCGCGGCGACCTTGGCGATCTCGGCGCGGATGCTCAGCATGGCCTCGATGAAGCGATCCAGCTCTTCCTTGGACTCGCTCTCGGTCGGCTCGATCATCAGCGTGCCCGGTACCGGGAAGCTCATGGTCGGGGCGTGGAAGCCGTAGTCCATCAGGCGCTTGGCCACGTCTTCCTCGCTGATGCCGGTCTCCGCCTTGAGCGGGCGCAGATCCAGGATGCACTCGTGGGCGACGCGGTCGTTACGGCCGCTGTAGAGCACCGGGAAGGCGCCCTTGAGCTGGCTGGCCAGGTAGTTGGCGTTGAGGATCGCCGTCTCCGTGGCATCACGCAGCTGCGGGCCCATCATGGCGATGTACATCCAGCTGATCGGCAGGATGCTCGCGCTGCCCCACGGCGCGGCGCTGACCGCGCTGTTCTGCGGCTGCGGGCCTTGCAGTTCGATCACCGGGTGGTTGGCGACGAACGGTGCCAGGTGTGCACGCACACCGATCGGGCCCATGCCCGGGCCGCCACCGCCGTGCGGGATGCAGAAGGTCTTGTGCAGGTTCATGTGCGACACGTCGGCACCGATATCGGCCGGACGGGCCAGGCCGACCTGGGCGTTGAGGTTGGCGCCATCCATATACACCTGGCCACCGAAGCTGTGCACCACCTCGCAGATCTCGCGGATGCCTTCCTCGTACACGCCGTGGGTCGAGGGGTAGGTGATCATCAGGCAGGACAGCTTGTCACCGGCCTCGGCGGCCTTGGCCTTGAGGTCGTCCATGTCGACGTTGCCGGCGGCGTCGCACTCGACCACCACCACGCGCATGGTCAGCATCTGCGCCGAGGCCGGGTTGGTGCCGTGGGCCGAAGCCGGGATCAGGCAGATGTCGCGGTGACCTTCACCGCGGCTCTCGTGGTACTTGCGGATCGCCAGCAGGCCGGCGTATTCGCCCTGGGCACCGGAGTTGGGCTGCATGCAGATGGCGTCGAAACCGGTGATGGCGCACAGCCAGGCTTCCAGCTCGTCGATCATCAGCTTGTAGCCGGCCGCCTGCTCGCGCGGGGCGAAGGGGTGCAGGTTGCCGAACTCCGGCCAGGTCACCGGGATCATCTCGCTGGTGGCGTTCAGCTTCATGGTGCAGGAACCCAGCGGGATCATGGCCTGGTTCAGCGCCAGGTCCTTGTTCTCCAGGCGCTTGAGGTAGCGCAGCATGTCGGTTTCGCTGTGGTGGCTGTTGAACACCGGATGAGTCAGGTAGCCGCTGCTGCGCTGCAGCGCGGCCGGGATGCCTTCCGGCACTTCACCGGCATCCAGCGCGGCGACGGACAGGCCGTGGTCGGCGCCGAGGAAGATGGCGAACAGCTGCTCGACGGTTTCGGCCGAGCTGGTCTCGTCCAGGCTGACGCCCAGCTTGCCACGACCGAGGATGCGCAGGTTGATGCGCGCGGCCTTGGCCGACTCAAGGATGGCGGTCTGCATGCCGCCGACATCCAGGGTCAAGGTGTCGAAGAAGTGCTGGTTGTCGCGCTTGACGCCTTTCTGTTCCAGGCCGGCGGCCAGTACGCAGGTCAGGCGATGCACGCGCTGGGCGATGCGCTTGAGACCTTCCGGGCCGTGGTACACGGCGTAGCAGCTGGCCATGTTGGCAAGCAGTACCTGCGAGGTGCAGATGTTGGAGTTGGCCTTCTCGCGGCGGATGTGCTGCTCGCGGGTCTGCAGGGCCATGCGTAGCGCGGTGTTGCCGCGGGCGTCCTTGGACACACCGATGATGCGGCCCGGCATGGCGCGCTTGAAGGCGTCACGGGTGGCGAAGAAGGCGGCGTGCGGGCCGCCGTAGCCCATGGGTACGCCGAAACGCTGGGCGGAGCCGAGCACCACGTCCGCGCCCAGCTCGCCCGGCGGGGTCAGCAGCAGCAGGCTGAGCAGGTCGGCGGCGACGCAGGCCAGCGCGTTCTGTGCGTGCAGCTGTTCGATCAGCGGCTTGATGTCGCGGATTTCGCCGTGGGTGTCCGGGTACTGCAGCAGGGCGCCGAACACTTCCAGGCCGGCCAGTTCGTCCAGCGCGCCGACCTTGACCTCGAAGCCGAAGCCTTCGGCACGGGTCTGCACCACGGAGATGGTCTGCGGGTGGCAGTTCTCGTCGACGAAGAACAGGTTGCTCTTGCTCTTGGCCACTCGCTTGGCCAGGCCCATGGCCTCGCCGGCAGCGGTGGCTTCGTCGAGCAGCGAGGCGCTAGCCAGGTCCAGGCCGGTCAGGTCGATGGTCAGCTGCTGGAAGTTCAGCAGCGACTCCAGGCGGCCCTGGGCGATTTCCGGCTGATAGGGGGTGTAGGCGGTGTACCAACCCGGGTTTTCCAGCAGGTTGCGCAAGATCACGGTGGGGGTGATGGTGCCGTGGTAGCCCATACCGATCAGGTTGGTCCACAGCTGATTCTGTTCGGCATAGCCCTTGAGCTTGGCCAGGGCGCCCTGTTCGTCCAGTGCGGCCGGCAGATCCAGCTCGCGGCCCAGGCGGATGGCTGGCGGCACGGTCTGCTCGATCAGCGCTTCACGGTTGGCCAGGCCCAGGGTGTCGAGCATGGCCTGCTCTTCACGGGCATCGGGACCGAGGTGACGGCGGAGGAAGGCATCGGGCTGTTGCAGTTGGTCGAGACGGGGCGTCTGGGACATGGTGAGGCTCTCGGAAAATGACAGAGCCTCGACGGATCGAGGCTCGCAAGCGAAATTCGTGATTGCGGGCGACAGGCCGCGTGCTAGACGCGGCCCTGCACCTTAGGCATCGGCGGAGCAGACGGCCTGGTAGCCGGCGGCGTCGAGCAGGCCTTCCAGCTCGGCCGGGTTGCTCGGCTGCAGTTTGAAGAACCAGGCGGCGTAGGGCTCGCCGTTGACCTGCTCGGGAGCGTCGGCCAGGGCTTCGTTGACGGCCAGCACTTCACCGGCGATAGGCGCGTAGATGTCGGAAGCGGCCTTCACCGACTCCACCACGCCGGCTTCCTGACCGGTGGCCAGCTGCTTGCCGACTTCCGGCAGCTCGACGTAGACCACGTCACCCAGGGCTTCCTGAGCGTGGTCGGTAATGCCGATGGTGACCGAACCGTCGGCCTCCAGGCGGATCCACTCGTGGCTGTCGACGTAACGCAGATCGGCGGGGATATTGCTCATGGTGTCTTCCTCGGAATCGATGGGGCGGATCGGCCGCCCGGAAAATTTAGCAGGTGGGGCGGGCGCTGGCGCCTCGCCCCGACAAATCAGATAACGGCCTTGCCGTTGCGGACGAAGTTCGCCTGCACGACGCGTACCGGGTACCACTTGCCGCGGATCTCCACCTCGGCGCGGTCGCCGGTGGCGGCCGGCACGCGGGCCAGGGCGATGGACTTGTTCAGGGTCGGCGAGAAGCTGCCGCTGGTGATTTCACCTTCGCCCGCACCTTCCACGCGCACCACCTGGTGGGCACGCAGCACGCCGCGCTCCTCCAGCACCAGGCCGACCAGCTTGGGCTGGTCGCCGGCGGCACGCTGGCTTTCCAGGGCGCTGCGGCCGATGAAGTCACGCTCGGCCGGCTCCCAGGCGATGGTCCAGCCCATGTTGGCGGCCAGCGGGGAGACGTCGTCGGTCATGTCCTGGCCATACAGGTTCATGCCGGCTTCCAGGCGCAGGGTGTCGCGCGCGCCCAGGCCGATCGGGGCAATGCCGGCGCCAACCAGTTCACTGAGGAAGGTGGGAGCTTCGGCGGCCGGTAGCATGATCTCCAGACCGTCCTCGCCGGTGTAACCGGTACGGGCGATGAACCAGTCGCCTTCCGGCAGGCCCTGGAACACCTTGAGTTCGTTGATCAGCGCAGCGCGCGCGGGGGTCACCAGCTCGGCGGTCTTGGCGCGGGCATGCGGGCCCTGGATGGCCAGCATGGCCAGCTCGGGGCGCTCGCTCAGGGTGACGTCGAAGCCGGCGGTGTGCGCCTGCATCCAGGCCAGGTCCTTGTCGCGGGTGGCGGCGTTGACCACCATGCGATAGCCCCAGTCGGTGAGGTAGACGATGAGATCGTCGACCACGCCGCCGCGCTCGTTGAGCATGCCGCTGTAGAGGGCCTTGCCCGGCGTTTTCAGACGCTCGACATCGTTGGCCAGCAGGTGCTGCAGCCAGGCCTTGGCCTGGGCGCCGGTGATGTCGACCACGGTCATGTGGGACACATCGAACACGCCGCAATCGCGACGTACCTGATGGTGCTCCTCGACCTGGGAGCCGTAGTGCAGCGGCATGTCCCAGCCGCCGAAATCGACCATCTTGGCGCCCAGCGCCAGATGCTGTTCATACAGAGGTGTACGCTGTCCCATGGAGAGCTCCTTGTGCGGGCCCGGCCCCAGCCAGACGTTGGCAAAAAGGGCCCGGGAATCATGGACGGCTGCGTAAGCAGGCGCGCATTGTAGCCCCGCTAATGTGACTGGTCACGCCACACTCAGACCAATTGGTCATGCCCGGATTTCCTGACTTTCGGGACAAGCCAGCTCAATGACCGGGCTGGTGGGCGGAACGCCGGATCAGACCGATCACCGGCAGCAGGCCGACCAGTACCAGGGTCAGCGCCGGCAGGGCCGCACGCGCCCACTCGCCTTCGCTGGTCATCTCGAAAATGCGCACCGACAGGGTGTCCCAGCCGAAGGGGCGCATCAGCAGGGTGGCCGGCATTTCCTTGAGCACATCGACGAACACCAAGAGCGCGGCGGACAGCGCCCCCGGCACCAGCAGCGGCAGGTAAACCCGCAGGAACAGCGCCGGGCCACCGACGCCGAGGCTGCGCGCCGCCTGCGGCAGCGACGGGCGGATGCGCGCCAGGCTGCTCTCGAGAGGGCCGTACGCCACCGCCATAAAACGCACCAGATAGGCCAGCAGCAAGGCAAACAGACTACCGAGCAGCAGCGGCTTGCCGGCGCCGCCGAGCCAGCTCGACAGCGGGATCACCAGCTGCCGGTCGAGGTAACTGAAAGCCAGCATGATCGCCACCGCCAGCACCGAGCCGGGCAAGGCGTAGCCCAGGTTGGCGGTGCTGACCAAGGTGCGCATCGGTCGGGTCGGCGCCTGGCGGCGGGCGAAGGCCAACAGCAGGGCCACCGCCACGGTGATCAGCGCCGCCAGACCGCCCAGGTAGAGGGTATGCAGGATCAGGCCGACGTAGCGCTCGTCCAGGTCGAAGCGGCCGCGCTGCCAGAACCACACGAGCAGCTGCAGCATGGGCACGACGAAGGCGCAGGCGAACACCAGACAGCACCATCCCGAGGCCGCCACGGCCTTCCAGCCCTGCAGGTGGTAGAGGGGTTTACCCCGCGGCCGCTCGTTGGCCGGGCGGGCGGCGCCTCGCGCGCGGCGTTCACCGTACAGCACCAGCAGCACGGCGAGCAGCAGCAGGCTGGCCAGCTGAGTAGCGCTGGACAGGCTGTAGAAGCTGTACCAGGTCTTGTAGATGGCAGTGGTGAAGGTGTCGAAGTTGAACACCGAGACGGCGCCGAAGTCGGCCAGGGTTTCCATGATGGCCAGCGCCAGGCCGGCACCAATCGCCGGCCATGCCATTGGCAGGGCCACGCGCCAGAAGGCCTGCCAGGGCGACAAGCCGAGCACCCGTGCGGCCTCCATCAACCCCTTGCCCTGAGCCAGAAAGGCGCCGCGGGCGAGCAGATAAACATAGGGGTAGAACACCAGCACCAGCACGATGATCACCCCGCCGGTAGAGCGCACCCGAGGGAAGCGGATACCTGTACCGAACCAGTCGCGGGCCAGGCTTTGCAGCGGCCCGGCGAAATCCAGCAAACCGACGAAGACGAAGGCCAGCACATAAGCGGGAATGGCGAAGGGCAGCATCAGTGCCCAGTCCAGCCAGCGCCGTCCGGGAAACTCGCAGAGGCTGGTGAGCCAGGCCAGGCTGACACCCAACAGCAGCACGCCGGCGCCAACACCACTGACCAGCAGCAGAGTATTGCCGATCAGGCGCGGCATCTGGGTGTCCCACAAGTGCGCCCAGATCTGTCCATCCACCTCATGCCAGGACAGCAGCAACACCGACAGCGGCAGTAGCACCAGCGCGGCGATGGCAAAAGCAATGGGGTACCAACGACGCTGGACGGGATGGCTCACACAGACTCCTGACAGGCGGAAACGAAACGCCCCGGACTGGCCGGGGCGTCGAGTATAACGGTGTCGCGTCGCGGTTGAGCGACGCGCAGCCCGTCGCGGCTTAGTTCCAGCCGGCGCGGTCCATCAGCATGGTGGCCTCGGCCTGACGCTTGCCGGCCACTTCCACCGGCACGCTGTCAGCCTTGAACTCACCCCAGGCCGCCACTTCCGCGGACGGCTTGACCGCCGGGTTGGCCGGGTATTCCTGGTTGATGTCGGCGAACAGGTTCTGCGCCTCCGGGCCGGTCATCCACTCCAGCAGCTGCTGGGCGGCCTCGGCATGCGGGGCATGCTGGGTCACGCCGGCACCGGACAGGTTGACGTGCACACCGCGATCCGCCTGGTTCGGCCAGAACGGCTTCACCTTGAGCGCCGGGTTCTGCTTGTGCAGGCGGCCGTAGTAGTAGGTGTTGGTGATACCCACGTCGCACTGGCCGGCGTCGATGGCCTGCAGCAGCGCGGTGTCATCGGCAAACACGTCGGTAGCCAGATTGTTCACCCAGCCCTTGATGATCTCCTCGGTCTTGGCCGCGCCATGGGCCTCGATCAGGGTGGCGGTCAGCGACTGGTTGTAGACCTTCTTGCTGGTGCGCAGGCACAGGCGACCTTCCCAGTTCTTGTCGGCCAGCGCCTCGTAGGTGCTCAGCTCTTCCGGCTTGACCCGCTCGGTGGAGTAGAAGATGGTCCGCGCACGCAGCGACAGGCCGGTCCAGGCTCCATTGCTGGCGCGGTACTGGGCCGGGATGTTGGCTTCGATCACGGAGGACTTTAGCGGCTTGAGCACGCCTTCCTGCTCGGCCTGCCAGAGGTTGCCGGCGTCGACGGTGATCAGCAGATCCGCCGGAGTGTTTTCACCTTCGGCCTTGAGGCGCGCCAGCAGCGGGGCTTCCTTGTCGGTGATGAATTTGATCGGCGTGCCGGTCTTGGCGGTGTAGGCATCGAACACGGGCTTGATCAGTTCGTCGATGCGCGCGGAGTACACCACGATTTCATCGGCGGCCTGGGCGGTGCCGGCCAGAGCAGAAAGGGCCAGAGTGGCCAGGAAACCGGAGCGGAGCTGCATGGGTGCTGCCTCTTATTTGTCGAGAGGCGAATAGTAGTGAATGCTATTTAGCTTCTCAATGTGGCACTTAGCCGCTCCGTAACCGAATGTTGCAGCTCCTTAAGCCTGCGCCAGCGCCGGCAGATCCCCGGCCAGACCAAGGGCACGACGCACAAACAGAGCCTTGGCATCCGGCAGCTCGTCGACCCAGTTGAGGCCGCTGTTGCGCAACAGGCGAATCGGCAACGGATCGGCCTGGAACAGGCGTTCGAAGCCCTCCATGGCCGCCATCATCGCCAGGTTGTGCGGCATGCGCCGGCGCTCGTAACGGCTGAGCACGCGCACATCGTTGGGCTGCTCGCCGCGCTCCAGTGCATGCAGCAGCACTTCGGCCAGCACCGCCGCATCGAGGAAGCCAAGATTGACGCCCTGCCCGGCCAACGGATGAATGCTGTGCGCGGCATCGCCGATCAGTGCCAGACCACTCTCGACATAGCGCTTGGCATGGCGCTGACGCAACGGGATGCAAACGCGCGGGTCGACCTGGCCGACCTCGCCCAGGCGCCACTCGAACGCCTTGCCCAGTTCATGACGAAACGCCTCATCATCCAGCGCCATCAGCCGCTCGGCCTCGGCCGGCACGGTGGACCAGACGATCGAGCACCAGTGCGAATCATCGCCGCGCTGCAGCGGCAGGAAGGCCAGCGGGCCATCATCGGTGAAACGCTGCCAGGCAGTTGCCTGGTGCGGGCGCGCGCAACGCACACTGGTGACGATGGCGTGGTGCAGGTAATCCCACTCACGCGTCGCACACCCGGCCAGGCGGCGCACCGCCGAATTGGCACCATCGGCGGCGACCAGCAGCGGCGCGCGCAGCTCGCGGCCGTCGGCCAGGCTGAGCAGCCAACCATCACCGGAGCGGCGCAGCTGCTCCAGGCGGGCATTGCCGAGCAAACCGATCTGGCTGTCGTGCAAACGATCCAGCAGGGCGTCCTGGACCACGCGATTCTCGACGATATGACCGAGGCTATCGGCATGCACGCTGGCAGCGGAGAAATGCACGCTGCCGGTGCCGGAGCCGTCCCACACACGCATGTCGCGGTAGGGCGTGGCACGCCGCGCAGCAACGCCTCCCCACACGCCGAGACGCTCGAGGATGCGCTGGCTGGCGGCGGACAAGGCGCTGACCCGCGGCTCGAATGCACCTTGCGCATCGAACGGCTTGACGCTGAGCGGGCTGCCGTCAACCACGAGAATCTCCAGGCCGCTGTGCTCCAGGGCCAGGGCCAGGGCACTGCCGACCATGCCGGCGCCCACGATGATCAGGTCCGCTTGCATCTGCTGTCCTTAGGCGGCCTGGCGGGCACGCGGCTTGAGGCGAACATAGAGGGTCTTGTGCACGGTGGCGACCAGGGTGCCACTACCGTCGCGAATCTCGACGTGCAACTGGGGCAGGTACTTGTCGCCACCGGCGGTATGAGTGCGGATGTCCGTCAGCAAGGCATCGTCGATATGAAAATCGGCATACACCGGACCTTTGCCCGGACTGACGAAGTCGATGCTGGCGGCCTTGTCCCAGACGATGTAATCGCGCCCCAGCAGCTGCATCAGCATGAGCATGAAGAACGGGTCGGTCATGCTATACAGCGAGCCGCCAAACTGGGTGCGCACATAGTTGCGGTTGTACCAGCCGAGGCCCATGCGCACTCGCACATGACGAAAGTCCGAGCTGATTGCGCGCACGCGAATCCCGGCGCCCACGTACGGCGGATAGAAGTTCAGACCAAGGCGCAGCAGGCGGGCACGGCGCGCCAGTTTCTTCTCACTCATCGAGCAGACTCACAGACTACGAGTTCCCAGGCCCATGGCCTGGCGGGCAAACCAGCGCTTGGCCGGCGGCAACAGATCGAGGCCGAGCAGGCCGAGCGTGCGGCCGGCGACCAGCAGCGATTCGCCGCGGCCAAACAGGCGCGTGACGCGATCGGAAAAGCTGACGGTCAGCGCCTGGTCCTGCTGCTGCCGCTGCAGGTAACGCTGCAGGACGGCAAAGTCGCCTAGCGCCTGGTCGCTGGCCAACAGGGTCTCGGCCAGCGCCTGGGTATCGCGCAACGACAGGTTGAAGCCCTGCCCCGCCACCGGGTGCAGGCTGTGTGCGGCATTGCCGAGAATGACCAGGTTCGGGCGCACCTGCTCGGCGGCTTCCACCAGGGCCAGCGGGTAGACGTGCCGGGTGCCGACTTGGCGCAGGCTGCCCAGGCGATAACCAAAAGCCTGCTGCAGCTCAGCGAGAAACTCGGCGTCCGGCAGAGCCTGCAGGCGCTCGGCATCCACCGGCGGACGCGTCCAGACCAGCGCGCAACGTTGCTCCGACAGCGGCAACAGCGCCAGCGGGCCCTGCGCGGTGAAGCGCTCGAAGGCCTGGCCACCATGAGCCTCGGCCGGGGTGATATTGGCAATGAGTGCGCACTGTTCATAAGGCGTATGGCGCACGGCGATGCCCAGCTGCTCACGCAGGCCGGAACGACCACCGTCAGCCAGCACGGCCAGGTCACAGTCCATGACGCTGTCATCGCCCAGGTGCAGGCGATAGCCATCGCCCAGCGCCTCCATGCGAACGACCTCGGCCGGGCAACGCCACTCGACCACCGCAGGGTCGAGAGCACGCCACAGGCAGTGGCCCATCCAGGCGTTCTCCAGCACATAGCCCAGCGCCGGCACGCCTTCGTCCTCGGCACTCAGGCGGGTCGCGCCGAAGCGGCCCTGATCAGACACCTGAATCTGGCTGATCGCCTCGGCCCGCTCGGCCAGCGCCGGCCACAGGCCAAGGCGTTCAAAAATCTGCCGGCTGCCGTAGGACAGCGCGCTGGAACGGGCGTCGTAACTGGGCTGGTAGGCATCCCCCGGCGCAAAGGGCTCGACCAGCACGATCTTCCAGCCACGCGCCCGGGCACCGGCTTGCAGGGCCAGGGCCAGACTGGCACCGACCAGCCCCCCTCCGACAATGGCCAGCTGTACTCGGCTCATGACGTCAGGCGGCCTGCTCGCGGGCGGCAGCCATCAGCGCCTCGATCTCGGCGACGCTCTTCGGCACGCCGGTAGTGAGGATCTCGCAGCCGCTCTTGGTCACCACCACATCATCCTCGATGCGCACACCAATGCCGCGCCACTTCTTGGCCACGTTCTGGTTGTCCACGGCGATATAGATGCCCGGCTCGACGGTCATCGACATACCCGGCTCCAGCACGCGCCATTCGCCACCGACCTTGTATTCGCCGACGTCATGCACATCCATGCCCAGCCAGTGGCCGGCGCGGTGCATGTAAAAAGGCTTGTAGGCTTCGCTGGCGATCAGCTCGCTCACCTCGCCTTCCAGTAGACCCAGCTCGACCAGACCGGCGGTGATCACCTGCACGGTGGCCTCATGCGCCTCGTTCCAGTGTTTGCCCGGGGCGATGTGCTTGAACGCCTCTTCGTTGGCCTTCAGCACCAGCTCGTAAATGGCCTTCTGCTCGGGCGAGAAGGTGCCGTTGACCGGGAAGGTACGGGTGATGTCGCTGGCGTAGCAGTCGATCTCGCAGCCGGCGTCGATCAGCACCAGGTCGCCGTCTTTTAGCGGCGCGTCATTCTCGCGATAGTGCAGGATGCAGGCATTCTTTCCGGCAGCGACGATCGAGCCATAGGCCGGCATCTTCGCCCCGCCCTTGCGGAACTCGTAGTCCAGCTCGGCTTCCAGGTGGTATTCGGCCAGGCCGGCGCGACTGGCCTGCATGGCGCGGATGTGCGCGCGGGCGGAAATCTCCGCCGCCTCGCGCATTACCTTCACCTCGTTGGCCGACTTGTACAGGCGCATGTCGTGCAGCAGGTGGTCGAGGGCGACGAACTCGTTGGGCGGGGTGGCTCCCAGGCGCGCCTTGGAGCGGATCACGTTGACCCACTCCATCAACTGGTGATCGAACTCCTGGTTGCGGCCGATACCGTAGTAGACCCGCTCGCGCCCTTCGATCAGGCCGGGGAGGATGTCGTCGATGTCACCAATCGGGAAGGCATCGTCGGCGCCGTAGGTGCTGATCGCCCCATCCTGGCCGGCACGCAGGCCGTCCCACAGCTCGCGCTCCGGGTCACGCTCGCGGCAGAACATCACGTACTCGCCATGGGCACGCCCCGGGATCAGCACCAGCACCGCTTCCGGCTCGGGGAAGCCACTGAGGTACTGGAAGTCGCTGTCCTGGCGGTAGGTGTGCTCGACATCGCGATTGCGGATGTACACCGGTGCCGCCGGCAGGATGGCGATGCTGTTGGGCTCCATCTGCTCCATCAGCGCCTTGCGCCGACGGGCGTATTCCGACTTGGGGATGCTGACCATGGCGATTGCTACCTTAATGCAGGGAAGGTTTGGCGGCGGGCGCGGCCTTGCCGCACTCGGCGAACAGCAGCAGCGGCGCAACGCGCAGGTATTCCATCACTTCCATGTAGTCGTTCTCGCCATCCTCGGACTCTTCCAGGGCACTCTGCACCTGGGCGATGGCAGACAGGTCCTGCAGCACCTCCATGGCCTCTGCGCTGAGCGCGGCGTTGCCGAGCACCATGCCGAAACCATCAAGGAAACCCTGGCACCACTGCCCCAGGGCCTTGGCCCGCTCGGCCAGCGGCGCATCGTCCGCCGGCAACAACAGCACCACGGTGACATCCTGGCCACCGAGCTCGCCCTTGACCATCTCCTGCAGGCCGACCAGGGCCTGGCGCACGTTGTCGGCCGGCTCGCCGCCGAGCAGTTCAGCCGCGTCGGCCAGCCAGGCGTCGGCTTCGAAGCCGGCACCGGCACAGCTGCGGCCCAGCAACAGGCCGTGCAGCTCGGCCGGGGAAACGGGTTTGCCGTTGCTCGCCAGCAGGGCGGCAAAGGCGGCGTAAGGGGAATTCGCTGTAGACATGGCAACTAGGCGCTGAACCGCGCAATCTCTAGAGTGGAGGCCTCGTATCGTAGGGCCTGAGCGCGAGGGTTTCCACCGTCGTGTTGTCGCGCCCCGCTTGTCGCCCCCTCCCCGCATTCCTATATAGTGCCGAGACTCATAGCCCTGGTGGAGCCAATGGAAGACGCCGAACTGCAAGCCCTCACACGCAAGCTTGAACTCTTGATTCAGCGCGTCGAGCAGCTCAAGTCGCAGAACCGTGCCCTGCTGGCCAGTGAGAAGGCCTGGCGCGAGGAACGCGCCCATCTAATCGAAAAGAACGAAATGGCCCGGCTCAAGGTCGAAGCGATGATTTCGCGCCTGAAAGCCCTGGAGCAGGACACATGACCCAGCCGAACACCGTAACCGTGCACATCCTCGACAAGGACTACTGCATCGCCTGCCCGGCGGAAGAGCGCGCCAACCTGGAAAGCGCCGCCCGCTATCTTGACGGCAAGATGCGTGAGATCCGCTCCGGCGGCAAAGTCATTGGCGCCGACCGCATCGCCGTGATGGCAGCACTGAACATTACGCATGACCTGCTGCACAAGCAGCAGCGCCTGGACCAGGAAGCCGACCACACCCGCGAGCGCGTACGCGACTTGCTGGACCGGGTCGACAGCGCCCTGGCCGCCGATCCGGATGGTGGTCTGCTCTGACCTCGCGCCAGGCTTATGGGGTATACTGCCGGCCAGCTCCCTGGAGTGTTGGCCAGTCGGTGATGTCCCTGAGCCGATACGCACAACCACGGGGGTTGCCAGTGGGGCCGGTGTGCATGTCCGCCTGACGGAAAGCCTTAACGCCTCCTGCAATCTCCACCTTGAACTTTCGGGTTCAAGGGCTAACCCGACAGCGGCACCGCCGGGGAGTCCCGAATTCCATGATCCTGGCTTCTGACCTGTCCCGCGCAGCCCTGCGCCGGCAGCTGCGCCAGGCGCGTCGCGCCCTCTCTCCCCTGCAGCAACGGCAGGCCGCCCGTGCCCTACGGCGCCAGCTGGCCCAGCATCCGCTGTTTCGCCGCGCCCGCCACATTGCCCTGTACCTGCCCAGCGACGGCGAGATCGATCCGCGCCCCTTGCTGCGCGAAGCCCAAAAGCGCGGCAAAGCCACCTATCTACCGGTACTCGAACGCTGGCCACACTCCGGCATGCGCTTCCAGCGCGTACGCACAGGCGAAAAGATGCTGCGCAATCGCTTCCGCATCGCCGAGCCAGTCGTCTGCCGCGCACGCCAGCGCGCGCCTTGGGCGCTGGATCTGATCCTGCTGCCACTGGTCGGCTTCGACAGCTATGGCGGGCGCCTCGGCATGGGCGGCGGTTTCTATGATCGCTGCCTGGCCTATCGCAACATGCGCAAAAATTGGCACAAGCCGACGCTTTTGGGAGTCGCCCATGAGGGTCAGCGGGTAGACAGACTGCCCCTGGCCAGCTGGGATGTCAGACTGACGGGCGTCGTGACGGATAAGGCCTGGTACGTTTGAGGCGGAAGGTTCGAGGCCGCCGCGCTCCCTGCGGCAGACGTCGACTGTGGATCAGCGTTCGCTCTGACTGATTGGCAGGTCACCCTGACGATCCCAGAGGCTCTGGGTGTAACCTGTGGTAACCATGCCCAGGCTGAACAGAATGACCAGGACCCACAATATATCTGGCTTGCGTTTCATCGAGTTGCCTCCCCCTTTTCGGCACACTGCGTGGCTTGTCCGGTAGTGGTGTTGTTATTGGCCGTTACGACGGCGTCCAGCCTGGATCGCAACCCTCTTCGGGGTCATACGAGCCCACACAGTTTCTGACGCCAACAGGCCGCCCGCGTCGGGAACGATTTTCATGCCCGTCGCAAAGACCGGCAGACAGGAGCAAAGTTCATGCCTTATTGGTTGATGAAGTCGGAACCCGACGAACTGTCCATCAAGCACCTGCGCCACCTCGGCCGCGCACGCTGGGATGGGGTGCGCAACTACCAGGCCCGCAACTTCATGCGCAGCATGAGCGAGGGTGATCTGTTCTTCTTCTATCACTCCAGCTGTCCGGAGCCCGGCATCGCCGGCATCGCCCGCATCGCCAGCCCGGTCTATCCGGACCCCACGGCCCTGGATCCACAGAGTCACTACTTCGATGCCAAGGCCAGCGCAGAGAAAAACCCGTGGAGCGCGCTGGATGTGGAGTTCGTCGAGGCCTTTCCCCAGGTGCTGTCGCTGACCCGTCTCAAGGCAACGGCGGCACTCTCCGGCCTCGCCTTGGTGCAACGTGGCAGTCGCCTGTCAGTGATGCCGGTCAGTGACGAAGAATGGCAGGCGATTCTGGCCATGCGTTGAGCGCCGGCATGCACTGTGCTATGACCAAGGCACAGCCTGTGGAGCCCATCGATGCGCGCACCCTCCGCCTGGCCGGCGCGCCTCGCGCTGGTTTTTCTATTTCTGGCACTGAGCGGTGCCAGTCTGATGCTCTGGCAGCAACTGGAGCAGAGCCAGCAAGAACGCCTGCATGAGCGCGTGAGCTATCAGGCGAGTGCGCTGACACGGCAGCTGGAAAGCACGCTGCAAAGCGAGGTCGGCAGCCTAGCGCGCATCGCGCGGCTGTGGAACAACCTCGGCCGGCTCTACCAGGAAGACTGGGAAACCGAGGCCGACCTAGCCTTGCGCGGCTTTCCCGCCTACCAGTCGATCCAGTGGGTCGGCCCTGACCTGAAAATGCGCTGGCTGCGCCCCCTGCAGGGCAACGAGGCGGCCCGCGACTTTCGCCTCCCGACTGACCACCCCAACTACCCACTGGCCATGCAAGCCAAGGAGAGCGGCGAGCAACGCTTCTCCAACAGCGTGCTACTGGTGCAAGGCGGCCGCGGCTTCGTGCTCTACACCCCGCTGTATCTGCGCAACGCCCGAGGCGACCGGCAGTTCGACGGCTTCCTACAGGGCGTATTCCGTGTCGAACCGCTGATGAACGAACTGCTCGACCAGATCGACAGCGACGAATTCAGCCTGCGCCTGCTGGAAAACGGCCACAGCCTGTACAGCCGCGAACGCTCAGGGACCCTGCCGGACATGGCTGTGGACGTGCCCGTGCGCTTGCTCAACAACGACAGCTTCACACTGCAGCTCAGCCCGACCCACACACTCCTGCAGCAGCTCTCCACGCCACTGCCACAGGTCGTACTGGGGGCCGGCCTGGCCATCAGCCTGCTGCTGGTTGCCGCCCTGGCGCTGGCCCAGGAGAACGCACGCCGTGCCAGTGCCCTGCAGAGAGCCAACCGCCGCCTGGAGGTGGAAGCCACACGCCGCGAGGCCATCGAGCAGAACCTGCGTGACAGCCGTGAACGCCTGCAGCTGATCATCGACCTGACCGACTCCAGCCACGACGGCCTGTTCATCTTCGATACCCGCAGCCGCGAGCTGCTGCACATGAACCAGGCCAGCTATGCCTCCCTGGGCTACCGCGCCGAACAGTTCGCGCAGCTGCTGCGTGACAACCCCGAACAGCTACTGCCGGGCTTCCACGACTGGCTGGAACAAGTGCGCAAAGCCCAGCGCGACAACCAGTCGCGTATTTTCCAGCGCGAGATGTGTCGCCGCGACGGCAGCCGCCAGCCCGCCGAAATCAATACTCAACTGGTGCATCAGGGCGCACGCGAGTACCTGATTGCCGTATCGCGCGACAACAGCGAGCGCCTGGCACTGGAGGCACGCCTGCAGCGCCTGTCGCAGCTGGATGGCCTGACCGGCCTATATAACCGCCGCTTCTTCGATCACCAGCTGAAAAGCGAGTGGCGCCGCCTGCGCCGTATTGGCGCGCCGCTGACCCTGCTGATGCTGGATATCGACCACTTCAAGGCCTTCAACGACAAACTCGGTCACCTCGCGGGCGACGATGCCTTGCGCCAGGTGGCCAGCCTGCTCCAGGAAAGCCTGCAGCGTGAAGGCGACGTGGCCTGCCGCTATGGCGGCGAAGAATTCGCCATCATCCTCGCCAACACCGGCCTGGACGGCGGCGAGCATGTGGCCGCGCGCGTCCATGAACTGGTCGCCAGCCTGGCTATCGTCCACCCCGGCAGCCCGGACGGACGCCTGACCCTGAGCATCGGCCTGGCCGTGGCCGAGCCGGTCGGCGAAGAGTCGCCGGCGGGCCTGATTGCCCGGAGCGACCAGGCCCTGTACCGGGCCAAGCACGAAGGGCGCAACCGCACTTGCATCTGGAGCCCCAACGGCGTGAAGATTGATCCTCCCGTTTGACCTGCATCAAACCGCGCAGGCGACCAACGGCAGAAAATGGAAGCCTGCTAAGCATTGCCCCGAGCGGGGCGCAGAAGGGAAGCCCTGATGATGAACGCGCAACGCCCCCTGCCCTACCTGATCGCCGCCGGCCTCGCCCTGCTGGCGGCGGCCGCCTGGTGGCAGCTGCGCCCGGACGAGCTGGGCGAAGGCTTAGCCAGCGGCAACGGGCGCATCGAAGCCACCGAGGTGGATGTCGCCACCAAGCTGGCCGGGCGCATCGCCAGCATCGCCGTGGACGAGGGCGACTTCGCCCAGCACGGCCAGTTGCTCGCACAGATGGATACCCAGGTGCTCGACGCCCAGCTGGCCCAGGCCAGGGCACAACTGCGCCAGGCCGAGAACGGCCAGATCACTGCCGCCAGCCAGATCCGCCTGCGACAGAGTGAAAAACTGACCGCCGAAGCGGTGGTGCGCCAGCGCCAGGCAGAGCTGGACGCGGCGCGCAAACGCCATGCGCGCAGCGCCACGCTGGTCAAGCGCAACGCCCTGGCCCAGCAGCAACTGGATGACGATCTGGCCCGCCTGCAGAGTGCAGAGGCCGCGCTGGCGGCGGCTCGCGCGCAAGTCAGCTCGGCCGATGCCGGCATCGCTGCAGCCCAGTCACAGGCGGTCGAGGCAGAGTCGGCCACTCAAGCCGCGCAGGCCAGCGTCGAACGCCTGCAGGCGGACATCGACGACAGCCAGCTCAAGGCGCCGCGCGCCGGGCGCGTGCAGTACCGCGTGACCCAGCCGGGTGAAGTGCTTGGCGCGGGCGGCAAGGTGCTCAACCTGGTGGACCTCACCGACGTCTACATGACCTTCTTCCTGCCCGAGCGCCAGGCCGGCCGCGTCGCCCTCGGCAGCGAAGTGCGCCTGGTGATCGACGCCGCGCCGCAGTATGTGATTCCGGCCAAGGTCAGCTACGTGGCCAGCGTCGCCCAGTTCACCCCGAAGACCGTGGAAACCGCCAGCGAGCGCGAGAAGCTGATGTTCCGGGTCAAGGCGCGCATCGACCCCGAGCTGCTGAGCAAGCACCTGCAGCAGGTGAAGACCGGCGTCCCCGGCATGGCCTACCTGCGCCTTGATCCCGAGGCCGAATGGCCGGCACACCTGGCGATCAAGGTTCCGCAATGAACCCGGCGGTCGCCCGCCTCAGCGGCGTCGGCCTGCGCTATGGCGTGACCCGCGCCCTCGAGGCTATCGACCTGGAGCTGCCGGCGCAGCGCATGGTCGGCCTGATCGGCCCGGACGGTGTTGGCAAGTCCAGCCTGCTGGCGCTGATCGCCGGAGCGCGGCAGATCCAGGCCGGCAAGGTCGAGGTACTCGACGGCGACATGGCCGACACGCGCCACCGCCGCCGTGTCTGCCCGCATATCGCCTACATGCCCCAGGGCCTGGGCAAGAACCTCTACCCCACGCTGTCGGTGTTCGAGAACCTCGACTTCTTCGGCCGCCTGTTCGGTCAGGACGCTGCCGAGCGCGAGCGGCGCATCGACGACCTGCTGCGCAGCACCGGTATGTCAGCGTTTCGCGAACGCCCGGCGGGCAAGCTGTCCGGCGGCATGAAGCAGAAACTCGGGCTGTGCTGCGCGCTGATCCATGACCCTGACCTGCTGATCCTCGACGAGCCGACCACCGGCGTCGACCCGCTGTCGCGCAACCAGTTCTGGGAGCTGATCGCGCGCATCCGCGCGCAGCGCCCGCAGATGAGCGTGCTGGTGGCCACCGCCTATATGGAGGAGGCCGAGCGCTTCGACCACCTGGTGGCGATGGATGCCGGCCGCGTGCTGGCCGAAGGCAGCCCGGCCGAACTGCGCACGCGCACCGGCTGCGCCAGCCTGGAGCAGGCCTTCATCGCCCTGCTACCGGAGGAAAAGCGTCGCGGCCACCGCGAGGTGGCGATCCAGCCCCTGCAGGAGCACAGCGATATCGCCATCGAGGCCAAGGGCCTGACCATGCGCTTCGGCGACTTCGTCGCGGTCGACGCGGTGTCGTTCCGCATCCGCCGTGGCGAGATCTTCGGTTTCCTCGGCTCCAACGGCTGCGGCAAGAGCACCACCATGAAGATGCTCACCGGCCTGCTGCCGGCCAGCGAAGGCGAGGCGCTGCTGTTCGGCCAGACGGTGGACCCGCGCGACATGGCTACGCGCAAGCGGGTCGGCTACATGTCGCAGGCCTTCTCCCTCTACAGCGAACTGACGGTACGCCAGAACCTGGAACTGCACGCCCGTCTGTTCCATGTACCGGCCGCGCAGATCGACGATCGCGTCGCCGCGATGGCCCGTCGTTTCGACCTCGACGCGGTCATGGACATGCTTCCCGAGCGCTTGCCGCTGGGCATTCGCCAACGCCTGTCGCTGGCCGTAGCGGTGATCCACCAGCCGGAGATCCTGATCCTCGACGAGCCCACCTCGGGCGTCGACCCGGTGGCGCGCGACGGCTTCTGGCAGCTGATGCTCGACCTGTCGCGCCAGGACGGCGTGACCATCTTCATCTCCACCCACTTCATGAACGAGGCGCAGCGCTGCGACCGCATCTCGCTGATGCACGCCGGCAAGGTGCTGGACAGCGACACGCCGCAGGGGCTGATGGCCAAGCGCGGGCTGGACAGCCTGGAAGCGACCTTCATCGCCTACCTGCAGGAGGCGGTCGGCGAGCAGCCGGCCAGCGAAGCACCGCCGCTGCAAAAGGCGCCGCCACCGCAGCGCCAGCGCTTCAGCCTGCGCCGCCTGTTCAGCTACGCCCGCCGCGAAGCGCTGGAGCTGCGTCGCGACCCGATCCGCGGCGGCATGGCCCTGCTCGGCACGGTATTGCTGCTGTTCATCATCGGTTACGGCATCAGCCTGGACGTCGAGGACCTGACCTTCGCCGTGCTCGACCGCGACCAGACCACCACCAGCCAGGAGTACCACCGCAACCTGTCCGGCTCACGCTACTTCCTGGAGAAACCGGCGCTGCGCGACTACGCCGACCTGGAGCGGCGCCTGCGCAATGGCGATATCAGCCTGGCCGTGGAGATCCCGCCTCACTTCGGCCGCGACCTCAAGCGCGGCGCCAGCCCGCAGATCGGCATGTGGATCGACGGCGCCATGCCGACCCGCGCCGAAACCATCAAGGGCTACGTCAGCGGCCTGCACCAGCACTACCTGGCCGAGCTGGCCCGACGCTCGCCGCAGCCACAAGCCAGCAGCGCCGCCGAACTGGAAGTGCGCTACCGCTACAATCCGGACGTGGAGAGCCTGAAGGCCATGGTGCCGGCGGTGATCCCGCTGCTGCTGATGCTGATCCCGGCCATGCTTACGGCACTCGGCGTGGTGCGCGAGAAGGAGCTGGGCTCAATCATCAACCTCTACGTCACCCCGGTCACGCGCCTGGAATTCCTTCTCGGCAAGCAGCTGCCCTACATCGCCCTGGGCCTGTTCAACTTCGTCCTGCTGGTGCTGCTGGCGATCACCGTGTTTGACGTGCCGCTCAAGGGCAACCCGCTGACCCTGCTGTCCGGCGCCCTGCTCTACCTGGCCTGCGCCACCGGCCTCGGCCTGCTCATGTCGACTTTCACCAAGAGCCAGATCGCCGCCGTGTTCGGCACCGCCATCGCCACTCTGCTGCCCGCCATCCAGTTCTCCGGGCTGATCTACCCGGTGGCTTCGCTGGAAGGCTTTGGCGCGCTGGTCGGCCAGCTCTACCCGACCTCGCAGTTCCTGGTGATCAGCCGTGGCCTGTTCTCCAAGGCGCTGGAGCTGCGTGATCTGGCCGGCTATTTCCTCGCCCTGGCACTGACCGTGCCGATGTTGACCCTGCTCAGCGCCAGCTTGCTGCGCAAACAGGAGGCCTGATGGAACGCCTGGCCAACATTTTCCACCTTGGTATCAAGGAGCTGCGCAGCCTGCAGCACGACCTGGCGCTGGTGATCCTGATCCTCTGGGCCTTCAGCATGGGCGTCTATTCGGCCGCCACCAGCCTGCCGGAAAGCCTGCACAACGCCGCCATCGCCGTGGTCGACGAAGACCAGTCGCAGCTCTCCGAAAGGCTGATCCAGGCCTTCCAGCAACCCTACTTCCGCACGCCGGAGCGCATCGACCTGAGCCAGATGGACCGTGGCATGGACTCCGGCCGCTACACCTTCACCCTGAACATACCGCCGAACTTCCAGCGTGACGTGCTGGCCGGGCGCAGCCCGGCGATCCAGCTCAACGTCGATGCCACCCAGGTGAGCATGGCCTTCACCGGGGCCGGCTACATCCAGAACATTGGCACCAGCGAAGTCGCCGAGTTCGTCCGTCGCTACCGGGGCGACCTGCAGCAGCCCGCCGATCTGGTATTACGCGTGCAGTTCAACCCGAACCTGACCCGCGCCTGGTTCGGTTCGGTGATGGAGGTAATCAACCAGATCACCATGCTGTCGATCATTCTCACCGGCGCCGCGCTGATCCGCGAACGCGAACACGGCACCGTCGAACACCTGCTGGTGATGCCGGTGACGCCGCTGGAAATCATGCTGGCCAAGGTCTGGTCGATGGGCCTGGTGGTGCTGACGGCGGCAGCGCTGTCACTGCTACTGGTGGTGCAGGGCTGGCTGCAGGTGCCAATCGAAGGCTCGCTGGCACTGTTTCTGGCGGGCGCGGCGCTGCACCTGTTCGCCACCACCTCGATGGGCATCTTCTTCGGCACCGTGGCACGCTCGATGCCGCAGCTGGGCCTGCTGATCATCCTGGTGCTGCTGCCGCTGCAGATTCTCTCCGGCGGCACCACACCGCGCGAGAGCATGCCCGAGCTGGTGCAGCAGATCATGCTGGCGGCGCCGACCACCCACTTCGTCGACCTGGCCCAGGCGATTCTCTATCGCGGCGCCGGGCTGGCCATCGTCTGGCCGAACCTGCTGGCCATCGTCGGCATCGGCACGCTGTTCTTCCTCGCCGCGCTGACCCGCTTTCGCAAGACCCTGGCGCAGATGGCGTAGCCCAAACCGAACGCGCCAGGGATTCGCCGCTACTGGATGATCAGGTTGTTGAACAGCAAGTCCTCGACCAGCGGCTTGCCCTCCTCCTGCTCAAGTACCGTCTGCACCTGCTTGAGCGCCTCCTGACGCAGGATTTCCTTGGCATTCTCGTCCGCCATGCTGGCCTCGGTCTGCTGGGAGAACAGCATCACCAGCTGGTTGCGGATCAGCGGCTCGTGGTGCTCGACCTTCTCCTCGGCCTCGCTGCCCATGACGCGCAGGGCGATATCGGCCTTGTAGAACTTCAGCTTGGGGCCTTCGCCGAAATTGCCCACCAGAGCCGGCACCAGGCTGACATAGGCTACCTTGGGCTCGGCGCTTTCCTCTTCCCCCCCGCCGCTGGCCCAAGCAAGGCAGGGCAGAGTCAGGGACAGCAGCAAGGCAATGGTCTTCTTCACGGGGGCAGTTCCTCAGTAACGGATGCCGCCTAGCATAGCCACAGCGGTGCACGTACCCAAGCCCAACGCTTATGGCCAGGCATCAGACTGGGCCATGCTCGTTGACCGGGTATGCCTGCCACCTACACTGCCGGACAGTCCCCGAACCCAAGGAACACCGCGATGAAAGCCCTGCTCTGCAAAGCCTTCGGCCCGGCCTCCAGCCTGGTGCTGGAGGAGACCGCCAGCCCGCAACCCAAGCCCAATGAAGTGCTGATCGAGGTACACGCCGCCGGGGTCAACTTTCCCGACACGCTAATCATCGAAGGCAAGTACCAGTTCAAACCGCCCTTCCCCTTTTCCCCAGGCGGTGAAGCCGCTGGCGTGGTCAAGGCCGTTGGCGAGAAGGTCAGCCAGTTCAAGGCGGGCGACCGGGTCATGGCCCTGACCGGTTGGGGCAGCTTCGCCGAGGAAGTGGCGGTCGGCGCCTACAACGTGCTGCCGGTACCGCCAAGCATGGACCTGACCAGCGCAGCCGGCTTCGGCATGACCTACGGCACCTCGATGCACGCCCTGAAACAACGCGCCAACCTGCAGCCGGGCGAAACCCTGCTGGTGCTCGGCGCCTCCGGGGGTGTCGGCCTGGCGGCCGTGGAAATCGGCAAGGCCATGGGCGCTAAGGTAATTGCCGCCGCCAGCACCGCCGAGAAGCTGGACGTGGCGCGCAAGGCCGGCGCCGACCACCTGATCAACTACAGCGAGCAAAGCCTGAAGGAAGAGCTGAAGAAGCTCACCAACGGCCAGGGCGTGGACGTGATCTACGACCCGGTCGGCGGCAGCTTCTTCGAGGAAGCCTTCCGTTCGATGGCCTGGAACGGCCGCTTCCTGGTGGTCGGCTTCGCCGCCGGTGGCGGCATCCCCGCCCTGCCGGCCAACCTGCCGCTGCTCAAGGGTGCCGCGCTGATCGGCGTGTTCTGGGGCTCCTTCGCCCAGCGCCAGCCGCAGGACAACGCCGCCAACTTCCAGCAACTGTTCGCCTGGCATGCCGAGGGCAAGCTCAAGCCGCTGGTGTCGCAGACCTTCCCGCTAGAGCGTGGTGGCGAGGCCATCGACTACCTGGGCCAACGCAAGGCCGTCGGCAAGGTGGTGGTGCAGGTGCGCTAAGCGCCCTCATGAAAAAAGCCGCCCAAGGGCGGCTTTTTCGTGCCTGCGATCTTATTCGCGCGGGGCGTAGGCGAACACATCGGCGCGCATCTGATGCGCATCCATACCCGCCTCGACCAGCGCATCCAGGGTGCCGTAGACCATCGCCGGCGAGCCACTGGCATACACATGCAAGGTCTTGAGATCAGGGAAGTCCTGGCATACCGCCTCGTGCAACATGCCGCTGCGGCCTGGCCAACCCTCTGGTTCGCTGACCACCTGATGCAGATGCAAGCCAGGCTGCGACTGCCACGCCTGCCAATGCTCCAGCTGATAGAAGTCCTCGGCCTCGCGCACGCCCCAGTACAGGTGCAGTGGGTGGCTGAAGCCGGTGGCGCGACAGTGCTCGATCAGGCTGTGCATCTGCGCCATGCCGGTACCGGCGGCGATCAGCACCAGCGGGCCGTCCGGCAGCTCAGCCAGGTGGGTATCGCCAAACGGCATCTGCACCCGCACCAGCGGCGAGCGGCTCAACTGCGCCACCAGCTGCTGCGTGCTCTCCTCACGGGTGAGGATATGCAGCTCCAGCTCGCGCCCCTGATGCGGTGCCGAGGCCAGGGAGAAGGCCGACCACTCACCGTCGTCGCGCTGCAGCAGCAGGTACTGCCCGGCGTGATAACGCGGCGTCTTGCCCGCCGGTGCGCGCAGCCGCACGCGGCAGACATCACCACCAACCTCCAGACATTCGATCACCTGGCAGCCGAAGGTGCGCACCGGCAGCTCACCGGGCGCCAGCACGCCATCCCAGTGCAGCACGCAGTCTTCCAACGGTTCGGCCAGGCAGGTGAACAGCTCGCCGTGATCCAGCTCGGCACCGGCCTGCAGTACCCGTCCCTCGACCAACAGCGCCGAGCAGATATGGCAGTTGCCGTTGCGGCAGCTCTGCGGACAGTCATAGCCAAGCCGGCGCGCGGCATCGAGGATGCGCTCACCACCGTGCACGTCGAGTACGGCACCAGAGGGTTGCAGGGTGACCTTCATCAATCGATGCCCAGCTCTTTCCATAGCTCATCGACCCGCGCCGTCACCGCCGGGTCCTTCTCGATCACCCGCCCCCACTCGCGACTGGTCTCACCCGGCCATTTGTGGGTGGCGTCGAGACCCATCTTCGAGCCCAGGCCGGAAACCGGCGAGGCGAAGTCGAGGTAGTCGATCGGCGTGTTGTCGATCATCACCGTGTCGCGCTTAGGGTCCATGCGCGTAGTAATGGCCCAGATCACGTCATTCCAGTCCCGTGCATTGATGTCGTCGTCGGTGACGATAACGAACTTGGTGTACATGAACTGTCGCAGGAACGACCACACACCAAGCATTACGCGCTTGGCGTGGCCCGGGTACTGCTTCTTCATGGTTACCACCGCCATGCGGTAGGAACAACCTTCCGGCGGCAGGTAGAAGTCGGTGATCTCCGGGAACTGCTTCTGCAGGATCGGCACGAACACTTCGTTCAGCGCCACGCCGAGAATCGCCGGCTCATCCGGCGGACGGCCGGTGTAGGTACTGTGGTAGATCGGCTCGCGACGGCGGGTGATGCGTTCGACGGTGAACACCGGGAAGGTGTCGACCTCGTTGTAGTAGCCGGTATGGTCACCATAGGGGCCTTCCGGCGCAGTTTCGCCCGGATGGATCACGCCTTCGAGGACGATCTCGGCGCTGGCCGGCACCTGCAGGTCGGAGCCGATGGCCTTGACCAGCTCGGTGCGGTGGCCGCGCAGCAGGCCGGCGAAGGCGTACTCGGAAAGCGTGTCGGGCACCGGGGTGACGGCGCCGAGGATGGTCGCCGGGTCGGCGCCCAGGGCCACGCAGACCGGGTAGGGCTTATCGGGATGCTTCTGACACCACTCGCGGTAATCCAGCGCGCCGCCACGGTGGCTGAGCCAGCGCATGATCACCTTGTTGCGGCCGATCACCTGCTGACGATAGATGCCGAGGTTCTGCCGCTCCTTGTTCGGCCCGCGAGTGATGGTCAGGCCCCAGGTGATCAGCGGCGCCACGTCGCCCGGCCAGCAGTGCTGGATCGGCAGCTTGGACAGGTCGACGTCGTCACCTTCCTCGATCAGCTCATGGCACGGTGCATCCTTGAGTACCTTGGGCGCCATGCTGATGACCTTCTTATAGATCGGCAGCTTGCTCCAGGCGTCCTTCAGCCCCTTGGGCGGCTCCGGCTCCTTGAGAAAGGCCAGCAGCTTGCCGATTTCGCGCAGCTCGCCGACATCCTCGGCGCCCATACCCAGCGCCACCCGCTTGGGCGTGCCGAACAGGTTGCCGAGCACCGGCACGTCGAAGCCCGTGGGGTTTTCGAACAGCAGCGCCGGGCCACCCTTGCGCAGGGTACGGTCACAGATTTCGGTCATCTCCAGCACGGGAGAAACCGGGGTCTGGATGCGCTTGAGCTCACCGCGGCTTTCCAGCTCACGGATGAAGTCGCGCAGGTCGCGGTACTGCATGCTTGGGCCTCACAGGTCGGGGCGCAAAGTTTAGCGCCGAACTGGGTTATTCAGAAGGCTACAGAAACGCAAAGGCCGGGTTTCCCCGGCCTTTGTGGCAACGCTCGGATTACTTGCGCTTCATGGAGAGGAAGAATTCGTCGTTGGTCTTGGTGTCCTTCAGCTTGTCGATGAGGAACTCGATAGCGGCGATCTCGTCCATCGGGTGCAGCAGCTTGCGCAGAATCCACATGCGCGACAGCTCTTCCTCGCCGGTCAGCAACTCCTCGCGGCGGGTGCCGGACTTGTTGATGTTGATGGCCGGGAACACACGCTTCTCGGCGATACGACGGTCCAGCGGCAGCTCCATGTTGCCGGTGCCCTTGAACTCCTCGTAGATCACCTCGTCCATCTTCGAGCCGGTTTCCACCAGCGCGGTGGCGAGGATGGTCAGGCTACCGCCTTCCTCGATGTTACGCGCGGCACCGAAGAAGCGCTTGGGCTTCTCCAGGGCATGGGCGTCGACACCACCGGTGAGCACCTTGCCGGAGCTCGGGATCACGGTGTTGTAGGCACGCGCCAGGCGGGTGATGGAGTCGAGCAGGATGACCACGTCCTTCTTGTGCTCGACCAGGCGCTTGGCCTTCTCGATCACCATTTCGGCAACCTGCACGTGACGGGTTGGCGGCTCGTCGAAGGTCGACGCCACCACTTCGCCACGCACGGTGCGCTGCATCTCGGTCACTTCTTCCGGGCGCTCGTCGATCAGCAGGACGATCAGGTAGCACTCGGGGTTGTTGCGCGCGATGTTGGCGGCGATGTTCTGCAGCATGATGGTCTTGCCCGCTTTCGGCGGGGCGACGATCAGGCCACGCTGGCCCTTGCCGATCGGCGCGCAGAGGTCGATCACGCGGCCGGTGATGTCCTCGGTGGAGCCGTTGCCGGCCTCCATGGTCAGGCGCTCGTTGGGGAACAACGGCGTCAGGTTTTCGAACAGGATCTTGTTCTTGGCGTTTTCCGGGCGGTCGAAGTTGATGCTGTCGACCTTGAGCAGGGCGAAGTAGCGCTCGCCTTCTTTCGGCGGGCGGATCTTGCCGACGATGGTGTCACCGGTACGCAGGTTGAAGCGGCGGATCTGGCTGGGCGAGACGTAGATGTCGTCCGGGCCGGCCAGGTAGGAGGAGTCCGCGCTGCGCAGGAAGCCGAAGCCGTCCTGGAGGATCTCCAGCACGCCGTCGCCGGAAATCTCTTCACCGCTTTTCGCGTGCTTTTTCAGCAGGGCGAAGATGATGTCCTGCTTGCGCGAACGGGCCATGTTTTCCAGACCAGCCTGGTCGGCCATGTCCAGCAGTTCGGCAATCGGCTTTTGCTTGAGTTCGGTCAGATTCATAGGAATGACGTAGAAATGAGAGGAGGGAGGAAAAGCACTTGGGCTTAGCTGGCCGCGCCGCGAGGAAGGCGACTGGATCGCTCGGTCTTATCAGGAAGAGTGCGTCGGCGACGGCGTGAGAGGCAACGAGGAACCCGTTGCAGGCCCGAATGTAACACCGGGTTTAGCGCGACGTCCACCCCGCGCCCAGAAAAAAGCCCCGCGAGTAGCGGGGCTTTTGCGCAACGCCTCAGATGTTGGCGTCGAGGAAGGCTGCCAGCTGCGACTTGGACAGGGCGCCGACCTTGGTGGCTTCGACATTGCCGTTCTTGAACAGCATCAGGGTCGGGATGCCACGCACGCCATACTTCGGCGGGGTTTCCTGGTTCTCGTCGATGTTCAGCTTGCACACCTTCAGTTTGCCCTGGTAGGTCTGGGCGATCTCGTCCAGAACCGGTGCAATCATCTTGCACGGACCGCACCATTCGGCCCAGTAGTCGACCAGGACCGGACCGTCGGCCTTGATCACGTCGTCTTCGAAACTGCTGTCGCTGACGTTGGTGATGAACTCGCTCATGAATAGTCTCCGGGTGCGGAAGCGAAAAACTGGCGGCCATGATAGCCCGCATCCGCCCCCACCGAAAGCCGCTCGCCATTGACCTTCACTATCAATGGATTTCATACCACTGATGAAAGACTACGGCATCCTGGCTCAGGGCGGTTAACATGAAGGGATTGGAGTGCTTGCCCGCGAGAGGCAGGCTGCCTGCGTTTTGAATAGGGACCCCCCGAACCATGCCCAATGCCGACAAGCAGTTCCCCCTGATTGCCGCCATCGACCTCGGCTCCAACAGCTTCCACATGGTGCTGGCCAAGGCCGATCATGGCGAGATCCGCATCCTCGAGCGGCTAGGTGAAAAGGTGCAGCTGGCAGCAGGCCTCGACGAAGAACGCATGCTCAGCGAAGAGGCCATGCAACGTGGCCTGGACTGCCTGCGCCGCTTCGGCCAGCTGATCCAGGGCCTGCCACAAGGTGCCGTGCGCATCGTCGGCACCAACGCCCTGCGCGAGGCCCGTAACCGCAATGAATTCATCCGCCGCGCCGACGCACTGCTCGGCCATGAAGTAGAAGTCATTTCCGGTCGTGAAGAAGCACGCCTGATCTACCTTGGCGTGTCGCACAGCATCGCCGACACCCCGGGCAAGCGCCTGGTGGCGGATATCGGCGGCGGCAGCACCGAATTCATCGTCGGCCAACGCTTCGAGCCACTGCTGCGCGAGAGCTTGCAGATGGGCTGCGTCAGCTTTACCCAGCGCTATTTCAAGGACGGCAAGATCACCCCAGCCCGCTACGCCCAGGCCTATACCGCCGCGCGCCTGGAGCTGATGAACATCGAGCAGGGCCTGCAGCGCCTCGGCTGGCAGGAAGCGGTCGGCGCCTCCGGGACCATTCGCGCCGTCGGCCTGGCCATCAAGGGCGCAGGCCTGGGTAACGGTGAAATCAATCCGGAGGGATTGGCCTGGCTCAAGCGCAAACTGCTCAAGCTCGGCGACGTGGAAAAGATCGACTTCGACGGCATCAAGCCGGATCGCAGGCAAATCTTCCCCGCCGGCCTGGCCATCGCCGAAGCCATCTTCGATGCCCTCGACCTGCAGCGCATGGATCACTCCGAAGGCGCCCTGCGCGAAGGCGTGCTCTACGACCTGCTAGGCCGCCATCATCACGAAGACGTGCGCGAACGCACGCTGAGCGCGCTGATGGAGCGCTACCACGTCGATCTGCAGCAGGCCGAGCGCGTCGAGCGCAAGGCCCTGCAAGTCCTGGAGGAAGTGGCCGAGGCCTGGAAACTGGACGAGGATTGGCACCGTGACCTGCTGCAATGGGGCGCGCGGGTACACGAAATCGGCCTGGACATCGCCCACTACCAGTACCACAAGCACGGTGCCTACCTGATCGAGCACTCCGACCTGGCCGGCTTCTCGCGCAAGGATCAGCTGATGCTGGCCCTGCTGGTACGTGGCCACCGCCGCAATATCCCCAAGGACAAGTTCGCCGACTTCGGTGACGATGGCGTTCAGCTGCAGCGCCTGTGCGTACTGCTGCGCTTCGCCATCCTCTTCCACCACATTCGCGGCACCCAGGAAATGCCCAAGGTGCAGTTCAGTGTGGGCCCGCAGAGCCTGGATCTGACCTTCCCCGATGGCTGGCTGGAGGCCAATCCGCTGACCCAGGCGGACTTCGAACAGGAAGCCACCTGGCTGACGCGTATCGGCTTCAGCCTGAGCGTACGCTGAGTATGAAAAAGCCCCGCAAAAGCGGGGCTTTTCGATTTACCTGACCGCTCAGCGCACCTGTGGCGTGGTCAGCTTCTCCAGCAGGCCCGCCTGGGCACTGCGCGGGTTGGCATTGCCGCTGGGGCTGGTACGCAGGTAGCGGCCGTCAGGCTGCAGCACCCAGGCCTGGGTGTTGTCGCTCAGGTAGCTTTCCAGCTCCTTCTTCACCCGCAGGATCAGCTTGCGCCCCTCTACCGGGAAGCAGGTCTCCACGCGCTTGTCGAGGTTGCGCTCCATCCAGTCGGCGCTGGACAGGTAGATCTTCTCGTCGCCGCCATTGAGGAAGTAGAACACCCGGGTGTGTTCGAGGAAGCGGCCGATGATCGAGCGCACCTGGATGTTGTGCGAAACCCCGGGGACGCCAGGCCGCAGGCAGCACATGCCGCGCACCACCAGGTCGATCTTCACCCCGGCCTGGCTGGCCTTGTACAGCGCGCGGATGACCTTGGGGTCGGTCAGCGAGTTGAACTTGGCCATGATCTGCGCCGGCTTGCCTTCGCTGGCCTGCTGGGTCTCGAAGGCGATCAGGTCGAGCAGGGTCTTCTTCAGGGTGAAGGGCGCGTGCAGCAGCTTCTTCATGCGCAGGGTCTTGCCCATGCCGATCAGCTGGTTGAACAGCTTGGACACGTCCTCGCCCAAGGCCACGTCGGCGGTGAGCAGGCTGTAGTCGGTGTACAGCTTGGCGTTGCCTGCGTGGTAGTTGCCGGTACCCAGGTGCGCGTAGCGGCGCAGCTCGCCGTTCTCGCGGCGCAGGATCAGCATCATCTTGGCGTGGGTCTTGAAGCCGACCACGCCGTAGATCACCACCGCGCCGGCCTGTTGCAGGCGACTGGCCAGCTGCAGGTTGGACTCCTCGTCGAAACGCGCTCGCAGCTCGATCACCGCGGTGACTTCCTTGCCGTTACGCGCGGCCTCGACCAGGGCATCGACGATCTCCGAGTTGGCCCCGGAGCGGTACAGGGTCTGTTTGATCGCCAGCACGTGCGGGTCTTTCGCCGCCTGACGCAGCAGGTCGACCACCGGCGTGAAGGACTCGAAGGGGTGCAGCAGGAGGATGTCCTGCTTGCCGACCACGTTGAAGATGTTGTCGCTGTTCTGCAGCAGCTTGGGAATCACCGGAGTGAACGGGGTGTATTGCAGCTCCGGATGGCTTTCCAGGCCGGTGATGCTGAACAGGCGGGTCAGGTTGACCGGGCCGTTGACCCGATACAGCTCGCTCTCACCCAGGTTGAACTGCTTGAGCAGCTGATCACTCAGGTGTTTCGGGCAGGTGTCCACTACCTCCAGGCGCACGGCATCGCCGTAGCGACGGCTGAACAGCTCGCCGCGCAGGGCGCGGGCCAGGTCTTCGACATCCTCGGTATCGACCGACAGGTCGGCGTTACGGGTCAGGCGGAACTGGTAGCAGCCCTTGACCTTCATGCCCTGGAACAGGTCGTCGGCGTGGGCATGAATCATCGAGGAGAGGAAGACGTAGTTGTCCCCTGCCCCACCGATCTCTTCCGGCACACGGATGATGCGCGGTAGCAGGCGCGGCGCCGGGATGATCGCCAGGCCGGAGTCACGCCCGAAAGCATCGACCCCCTCCAGCTCGACGATGAAGTTGAGGCTCTTGTTCACCAGCAGCGGGAAGGGATGCGTCGGGTCGAGGCCGATCGGGGTGATGATCGGTGCGATTTCGTCGCGGAAGTAGCGACGCACCCAGGCCTTCAGCTTGGTGGTCCAGTAACGCCGGCGAATGAAGTTGATCTGGTGCTTGGCCAGGGCCGGCAGCAGCACGTCATTGAGCAGCGCGTACTGGCGCTCGACCTGCTCGTGGGCGATGTCGGAAATCCGCGCCAGCGCCTGGCTCGGCAGCAGGCCATCGGCGCCGGCCTGCTCGCGGGCGAAGTTGATCTGCTTCTTCAGGCCGGCCACGCGGATCTCGAAGAACTCGTCGAGGTTGCTGGAGAAGATCAGCAGAAACTTGAGCCTTTCCAGCAGCGGGTAGGACTCATCCAGCGCCTGTTCCAGCACACGGATGTTGAACTGCAGCTGCGACAGCTCGCGATGAATGTACAGGGAGCTGTCGTCCACTCCCGGAATCGGTGCCGGCGGCGCGGGGGCCGGCTCGGGCTCCGGCGCCGGCTGTTCGACCACGACCTCGACCGGCAGCGCTTGCTCGGCGGCTTGCTGCAGGTCGGTTTTGCTCAATCCCTCGGTATTCATCGCAGATGTCCTGGGGGCCTCAGCGCCCCTCTTTGATCAGTTCAGCCGCACGCACGGCGAAGTAGGTGAGGATGCCATCGGCACCCGCGCGTTTGAAGGCGGTCAGCGATTCGAGGATCACTGCCTCCGACAGCCAGCCGTTCTGGATGGCGGCCATGTGCATGGCGTACTCGCCACTGACCTGGTAGGCAAAGGTCGGCACCTTGTAGGCCTCTTTCACCCGCCAGACGATGTCCAGGTAGGGCATGCCCGGCTTGACCATGACCATGTCGGCACCTTCGGCCAGATCCGCCGCCACTTCGTGCAGCGCCTCGTCACCGTTGGCCGGGTCCATCTGGTAGCTGGCCTTGTTGGCCTTGCCCAGGTTGGCGGCCGAGCCCACTGCATCGCGGAACGGGCCGTAGTAGGCGCTGGCGTACTTGGCCGAGTAGGCCATGATGCGCACGTTGACGTGCTCAGCCAGCTCCAGCGCCTCGCGAATCGCCTGGATGCGCCCGTCCATCATGTCCGACGGCGCCACCACCTGGGCACCGGCTTCGGCATGCGACAGGGCCTGCTTGACCAGGGCATCGACGGTGACGTCGTTCATCACGTAGCCATCGTCGTCGAGAATGCCGTCCTGGCCGTGGGTGGTGAAGGGGTCCAGGGCCACGTCGCTGATCACGCCCAGCTCCGGGAACTTGGCGCGCAGGGCGCGAATGGCGCGCTGGGCAATACCGTCCGGATTCCAGGCCTCACTGCCATCCAGCGACTTCTTCTCCAGCGGCGTGACCGGGAACAGCGCCAGCGCCGGGATGCCCAGCTCGACCCAGCGTTCGGCCTCGGCCAGCAGCAGGTCGATGGACAGGCGCTCGACGCCCGGCATCGATGGCACGGCTTCGCGGCGGTTCTCGCCATCGAGGACGAACACCGGCAGGATCAGGTCATTGGTGGTGAGTACGTGTTCGCGTACCAGGCGGCGAGAGAACTCGTCACGGCGATTACGACGCAGGCGAGTGGCGGGGAACAGACGGTTGGCAAAGCTCACGACGGACTCCAGAACCCGCACGGCGGGCGAGTGTGACAGTAATACCTGGCCATTATGACCAAATAATGACTGCCACACCCAGACTGCGACGGCGAGCCGCAGTTCCGTGCCCGGCTCAGATCACCTGCGGGGTACGCGGCATCGGCCAGAACAGCCAGACGAGGCTGGCCAGACTCCAGGCTGCCAGCAGCAACCAGCCGGTCGCGCCGCTCGTCAGTAAGCCGACCTGCTGGGCCCAGAGCAGCGCCAGCGGGTTGCTGGCCAGGCGCAGCAGCTCCAGCCAGCGGGCGAATGGCCGGTTCTCCAGCCAGGCACCAATGCAGTAGAGGCCAAAAGCCACCCACAACCAAGCCCCCAACAGCACAACCAATGCCTGCTGTTCCGCCACTGCCAGCAGGCCGCTGACGCCCAGCACGTAGCCGCTGAACTGCAGCGCAGCGTAAAGCTTGTGCCGCCGCGCCAACGGCACCTCGAACTTGCGGAAGCGGCTGAGATCCTGCTTGGCCATGGGATAGCGCGCCGCCACATCGGCCGGACGCCAGCCGGTGGGCATGAACCAGATGCGCAGCTTGTCCCACCAGGAACCGGCACGCACCGCGTCCTGCCACAGCTGCACGTAGAACTGCACGTTGGCCCACAGCGGGTTCCAGCTCTGCAGCGGCACGGTCACCCCAAACACGACCGGCTCCTCGTCCAGCTCTTCCTGGAAACTGCCGAACAGGCGGTCCCAGACAATGAACACGCCGCCGTAATTGCGATCCATGTAGACCGGATTCTGCGCATGGTGGACCCGATGATTGGACGGCGTGACGAAGAACCATTCGTACCAACCCAGCTTGGGTACATGGCGGGTGTGCACCCAGAACTGGTACAGCAGGTTGAGCGCCGCCACGGTGACGAACACCACTGGCGGAATGCCGAGCACGGCCATGGGCAGGTAGAAGATCCAGCTCAGCAGGAAGCCGGTACTGGTCTGGCGCAGCGCCGTGGTGAGGTTGTACTCCTCGCTCTGGTGGTGCACCACATGGGAAGCCCAGAACAGATTGCGCTCATGGCCGACGCGATGGCTCCAGTAGTAGCACAGGTCATAGAGCACAAAGGCCAGCACCCAGACCCAGAGCTCGTCGGACAGTTCGAACAGATGCAGATGCTCGTAGGCGAAGGCATAGCCGAGCACGACAATGGCCTTGCTGAGCAGGCCGCTGGCCTGGGACAGCACGCCGGCGCTGAGGCTGTTCAGCGAGTCGGCCAGCCGATAACTGCTAACGCCACGCCAGCGATCCGCCAGCAATTCGGCTGCAATCAACAGAAAGAAAAAAGGGACGGCGAGCAGGATCAGGTTCATGGTTCGGTACGGCTTGGCTTGACCTATGCTGATCCTAGACCCGCCCTGCCCCTCGCTCGCGACAGCCAATGCCAGCCTGGGCGACATTTGGCGACACTCGACGGCGCCTGGGCCGGCGAGTCAAACTCGCCAGCACACCCCCGACTACTCCTTGGAGAACAGCATGCAGAAAAGAGTCGCAGTCATCCTCTCCGGCTGTGGCGTCTATGACGGCGCGGAAATCCACGAAAGCGTGATCACCCTGCTGCGCCTGGATCAGCGCGGCGCCCAGGTGCAGTGCTTTGCACCGAACATCGCGCAGATGCACGTGATCAACCACCTCACCGGCGAGGAAATGCCGGAAAGCCGCAATGTCCTGACCGAGGCCGCACGCATCGCCCGTGGTGATGTGGCCGACGTCCGCGAGCTGCAGGTCGACAAGTTCGATGCGCTGATCCTGCCTGGCGGTTTCGGCGTGGCCAAGAACCTCTCCAACTTCGCCGTCGAAGGCGCGGGCTGCAGTGTGCAGCCCGACGTACTGGCGGCGACCCAGGCCTTCGTTCAGGCGGGCAAGCCGATCGGGCTGATCTGCATCGCTCCGGCACTGGCGGTGAAGATCTTTGGCGAAGGCGTCAGTTGCACCCTGGGCGCCGAAGACGATCCGGCCGCCGAAGCCCTAGTCGCCATGGGTGGCCAGCATGTCGAATGCACCGTCGAAGACATCGTCGAGGATGAGGCGCGCAAGCTGGTAAGTACCCCGGCCTACATGCTGGCGCAATCCATCGCCGAGGCCGCTTCTGGCATCAACAAGCTGGTTGACCGGGTGCTGGAGCTGGCCCACCCGCACTGATGCGCGGCCCTCGCCTGGGCTGAGCGCCGCGAGGCCCAACGACACAGCGGCGCCGTGCCGCTGGCAGCCGACGCCAATCCGGCCAAACCTCGGGGCAGCCCTGCCCCGATACTGGCCAAGCCATTCCGATTACGGCAGCTTGGCGGCATCTGCAGCGCCGGAATCCCTCATGAACCAGTCCGTCTTTCAACTCTCCGAAGAACAACGCCAGGGTGTGGAAAGCTTTTTCCAGCGCATCCCGTTCAATCAGGCCCTGGGCATTCGCATCGTCGAGCTAAGCGGCGAGCGGGTGGTGATGGATCTGCCGATGAAACCGGAGCTGATCGGCAACTTTACCCAGGGCATCCTCCATGGCGGGGTGATCTCGTCGATTCTGGATGTCGCTGGCGGCGCCATGGCGCTGATCGGCGCCTTCGACAAGCACCAGCACCTGAGCCAGGCCGAGCGCATGCAGCGCCTGTCCAAGCTGGGCACCATCGACCTGCGCATCGACTACCTGCGCCCGGGGCGCGGCCAGGTCTTCACCGCCACCGCCGTGCTGCTGCGTTCCGGCAACAAGGTCGCGGTGGTGCGCAGTGAGCTGCACAACGAGGACGATGTACTGGTGGCCGTGGGCACCGGCACCTACCTGTGCGGATAGCCCTAGCAGGCTCGTAGGATGGGTGGAGGCGCTTTGCGCCTCCTACGGGCTATCTGTGCGACTGATACGCGGATGCCCCATTTGAGTAGCCCGGATGCAATTCGGGAAGCAGGCAGCGCCATCCCCGGATTACATCCGGGCTACTTCATCAGACGGGTCAGGATGCGATCCAGCGAGTTGGCGAAGGCCTGGCGATCCTTGTCCGAGTAGGCCGCCTGGCCGCCGCCCATCTGCCCCTGATCGCGCAGATCAGCGAACAGGTTACGGGTGGCCAGCTTGTCACCCATGTTGCGCTCGTCGAACTCGCGCCCGCGCGGGTCGAGGGCGGCCACGCCCTTCTTGATCAGGCGGTCGGCCAGCGGGATGTCGCTGCAGATCACCAGCTCACCGGGCACGGCATGCTCGACCAGATGATCGTCGGCCGCGTCCGGGCCGCTGGGCACGACGACCAGCTTCACGCAGGCGAAGTTGGGGCGGGCCACGGCCTGGCCCGCCACCAGCACCACCTCGAAGCCACGCTTGAGGGCGAATTTCACCACCTGATCGCGCGCCAGGCGCGGGCAGGCGTCGGCATCGATCCACACCCGCATGGCCCGCTCGCTCATTTGGCCTCCATCAGGCGACGTCGTTCACCTAGCCAACTGCGCCCATAGAGCACCGTGATGGCCAGCAGCGCCAGCCCCTGCGCCGAGAGGCTGTAGGCGTCCGGATGGATACCCAGCCAATCGAACTCGAAGAAGGCCACCGGCCGGGTGCCAAGCACGCCCGCCTCTTGCAGCGCGGCCACGCCATGCCCGGCGAAGACCACCGAGAGCACGCAAAGCAGTACGGCGTTGGCGCTGAAGAAGGTCGCCAACGGCAGCTTGCGCGAGCCCCGCAGGATCACCCAGGCCAGCCCCAGCAACAGCAGCAGCGCGGCGCCCGCACCGCCGATCACCATGCCGTGACCTTGCGGGCCGGCCTGCAGCCACAGGGTTTCATAGAACAGGATGACCTCGAACAGCTCGCGGTAGACCGAGAAGAAGGCCAGCACGGCGAAGCCAAAGCGGCCACCGCCGCCGACCAGACTGCTCTTGATGTAGTCCTGCCAGGCGGCGGCGTGGCGACGGTCGTGCATCCACACGCCGAGCCACAGCACCATCACGCTGGCGAACAGCGCGGTCGCGCCTTCCAGCAACTCGCGCTGGGCACCGCTGACATCAATCAGGTAGGCGGCCAGCGCCCAGGTGCCGAAACCGGCCACAATCGCCAACCCCCAACCGACGTGCACACTGCGCACCGCCTGTTGCTGGCCGGTGTTGCGTAGGAAAGCGAGGATCGCCGCCAGCACCAGAATCGCCTCCAGACCTTCACGCAGGAGGATCAGCAAACTGGAAACAAAGGTCAGCGACGCATTCATCGCGCCGGAGCCGAGCAGCTCGGCCGACTTGCCCAGCTCACGCTTGGCCAGCTCCAACGCCTGTGCTGCCTGGGCGATACTGGCACCATCCTGTACCGCCTGGCGGTAGGCCATCAGGGCACGCTCGGTGGTCTTGCGCTGATCGGCATCGAGGTTGTCGAGGGCACTTTCCACCAGCTCGAACCCCTCCAGATAGGCGCCCACCGACAGGTCATACGCCTGTTCGTGGTTGCCCGCGCGGTAGGCCTGCAGGCTGCGCTCCAGGGTGCTGCGGGTGTAGTCGATCAGCTCTTGGGGGCCACGCTGCTGCAGCGGCGGCTTGGCGCGCTGGGCACGGAATGCCGCGGCATCACCACCCTCGGCCGCCACTTCGGCCGGAGTCTTGCCGGCCAGCTCAGCCAGGCTGAAGGGGGCAGCACTGTCGCTGGGTGCGGAGCTGAGCCCAGCGATATAGCTGGCCAGATCCCAGCGCTGACGCTCATCCAGCTGGTCGGCGAACGCCGGCATATCGGTGCCTTCGATGCCCAGCCCCAGGGTGTTGTACAGGTCATACAGGCTCAGCTGATCGAGCCGTGAAACATCGCGCAGGTTTGCCGGCGGCGGCTCCAGTCCCAGCCCTGCCGGGCCGTCGCCAGCCCCCCTGTCGCCATGGCAAATGGCGCAGTGCTGGGCGAACAGCGGCGCGCCACGCGCCGGGTCCGGCGTGATGGCTGGCGTCAGGCTCAGCCGGTATAGCTGCACCAACTGCCCGCCCAGGCGGCGCGCCGCATCGGCGACCTGCTGGCCAGGCTGGCGCTGTTGTACCGCTAGGCGCAGCGCTTCGACACCGCTGGCCAGCTCATCGCGACCCGCCTTGGCCGGCAGGGCCACGACCAGCCCTTGCAGCACACCGAGGAACTCCAGCTGTTCGGCGTACTCGCCACTATCGATCACCTCGCCCGAGGCGACGGTTGCCGGGTAATCGGCCGCCACATAACTGAGCAGGTGCAGGGCCTGGGCGGCGCCCTCCGGCTCAGCCATGGCCGACAGACTGAGCAGGGCGAACAGGGGGAGAAACAGCCAGGACAGGGAAGAGCGCATGACAGACATCAATCAATCCCAAACAAGAATGGGTGGCATTAATTGTTACCTTCCTAACGATTCAGCTCAAGGAAAACCTGAAATACCTGGTAACAATCCGCCGAACAGTCTGTTCTGGATCGGCTGGCTAGCCTTTCGCGACTCAGGCCGGCGTGCGGCGCACCATGGCCAACAGCGCAGCAGCAGCGATGAACAAGCCACCGAAGGTGCGATTGAGCAGCCGTTGCTGACGCGGCGAACGCAATGCCCGCAGCACCCGCGCGGCCAGGCCGGTATAGCCGGCCATCACCAGCAGATCGACCGCCACCATGGTTGCCGCCATCAGCAGGTACTGCCCCAGCAGCGGCGCCTTGGGATCAAGGAACTGCGGCAGCACCGCCAGAATGAAGATGATGGCCTTGGGGTTGCTGGCATTGACCAGAAAGCCGCGCAATACCAGGGTCAGCGGCCGCCCCAGTGGGCGCTCGCCCTCGCCGGCGGCGATTTGGCCAGGAACGGCGACCCACTGCCTCCAGCCAAGGTAGACCAGATAGGCCACACCGAACCATTTGATCAGGCTGAACGCCAGCTCCGAGGTGGCCAGCACAGCCCCCAGACCGGCGGCGACCACGGCGATCTGCATCAGCAGGGCCAACTGCAGACCAATGGCATTCCAGTAGCCGCGCCAGAAGCCGTACTGCAGACCACAGGACATGGAGGCAATTGCTCCTGCCCCCGGCGACAGGCTGATCACCCAACAGGCGACGAAGAAGGCGAGCCAGGTTTCCAGAGTCATGCCGCGATACCTCAGACAGATGGTTGCCTAGCCTAACCCCTCGGTCAGATTCGGCCTAGTCGAAGAGCCTCTTTGCAGGCTCATACCCTCGATCCAGTGATGCTCAGTCCGCCTGAGCCAGTTGCTGCTCCAGGCTTTCCAGATGCTCCAGCGCGGTCATCCAGCGCTCTTCCAGGTCGCCCTCACGCCCCTTCAGGCGGGCCTGCTCGGCCAGCAGATCACGCAACTCGTCCTTGCGCGCAGCGTCATACAGCGCACTGTCGCCCAAGCGTTCCTCGACCTGCGCCAGCTGCTCATGCAGCTTGCCCAGTTCCTTCTCCAGCTTTTCCGCCTCGCGCCGGTGCGGCGCCAGCTGCTGGCGCAGGGCAGCAGCTGCCTGACGCTGCGCGCGCTTGTCGGTTTTGTCGCCCGCTGGCGCAACCGCGGCCTGCGGCTGCTGGCGGGCACGGAAGTCCACCAGCCAGCGCGCGTAGTCGTCGAGGTCGCCATCGAATGGCTGGATACGCCCATCGGCGACCAGGAGGAACTCGTCGGTCGTGCTCTTGAGCAGATGACGATCGTGGGACACCACCAGCACGGCACCCGCAAATTCCTGCAGGGCCATGGTCAGGGCCAGGCGCATCTCCAGGTCGAGGTGGTTGGTCGGTTCGTCGAGCAGCAGCAGATTTGGCTTCTGCCAGGCGATCAGGGCGAGCGCCAGGCGCGCCTTCTCACCGCCCGAGAAGTTCTGCACCGCCTCGTCGCAACGGGCGCCACGAAAATCGAAGCCGCCGAGAAAGTCGCGCAACGTCTGCTCGCGCTCGCCCGGCGCAATGCGCTGCAGATGCAGCAGCGGGCTGGCCTTGGCGTCCAGTGAGTCGAGCTGGTGCTGGGCGAAATAGCCGATGGCGAGATTCTCGCCACGCGCCAGACGCCCGGACAGCGGTACCAGCTCGCCGGACAGGGTCTTGATCAGGGTCGACTTGCCGGCGCCGTTAGGGCCGAGCAGGCCGATACGCGCACCCGGCGCCAGTTGCAGCTTGACCTGCTGCAGCACTGCCTTGTCGCCATAGCCCAGCTGCGCATCGGACAGGTCGAGCAACGGGCTGGAGATCTTCTCGGCCTCGCGGAAGACGAAGTCGAACGGCGAATCGACATGCGCCGGCGCCAGCTCTTCCAGGCGCTCCAGGGCCTTGATCCGACTCTGTGCCTGACGGGCCTTGGTGGCCTGGGCCTTGAAGCGGGCGATATATTTTTCCATGTGCGCGCGCTGTGCCTGCTGCTTCTCGTAGGCCTGCTGTTGCTGGGCCAGACGCTCGGCACGGGTACGCTCGAAAGCCGAATAACCGCCACGGTAGAGGGTCAGCTTCTGTTGTTCCAGATGCGCCACATGGTCGACCACGGCATCGAGAAAATCGCGGTCGTGGGAAATCAGCAACAGGGTGCCTGGGTAGCTCTTCAGCCACTCCTCCAGCCAGAGGATGGCGTCGAGGTCGAGGTGGTTGGTGGGCTCGTCGAGCAGCAGCAGGTCAGACGGACACATCAGCGCCTGCGCCAGGTTCAAGCGCATACGCCAGCCACCGGAGAAGTCGCCGACGCGCTTGTCCATCTGCTCACTGGTAAAACCGAGGCCGGCCAGCAGCTTGCGGGCACGGGCATCGGCGGTATAGCCATCGGCGCTGTCCAGGTCGCTGTGCAGGCGAGCGATGGCGCTACCATCGTGCGCCGCCTCGGCAGCCGCCAGGGCGCGCTGCACTTGGCGCAGGTGCGTGTCGCCGTCGAGCACGTAGTCCACCGCCAGGCGCTCGAGGGTATCGACCTCCTGGCGCATATGGGCGATACGCCAGTCGGGCGGCAGGCTGCAATCGCCGGCATCGGGGCCGATTTCGCCACGCAGCAGGGCGAACAGGCTGGATTTGCCGGCACCGTTGGCGCCGATCAGGCCGGCTTTATGGCCGGCGTGCAGGGTCAGCTCGGCGCCTTCAAGCAGGCGTTGCGGACCACGCTGTAGAGTGAGGTTCTGGAGTCGGATCATAATGGCGGCGGAGTCTACCAGCTTCGCCAGGAGCGCCGCATGCCGTCTGATCTATGGAGTTTCGCCTGCACCTGCTATGCCCGTTCCGGGGTCGAGGCCACCTGCCTGCGCCTGCAGCAACAAGGCCAGGATGTGTGCCTGCTGCTCTGCGCACTGTGGCTGGAGCGGCGGCGCATTGCCTACAGCTCCGCACGGCTGCAACAACTGCAGGGCATCAGCCAGGCCTGGCAAGGAGACGTGGTGCAGCCGCTGCGCGAATTACGCCAGCGCTGGCGCGATAGGGCCACAGTTGACCCGGTGTTGGCGCAGTTGCGCGAACAGCTCAAGACCACTGAGCTGGCGGCCGAGCGTGAGTTGCTGGAGCGGTTGGAAGACTTGACGCAACGCTGGCCTGCTGCAGAAACGGGCCGAGACAGCCGCTGGCTGGATCAACTCTGCCAGGACGGCGACGCACAACAGGAGCTGCGCGCCGCCGCTAGCGACCTTTAAGCGTTCGGCGGGGTACTGCCATTGCCGCTGGGCGACGTGGCTGCAGTGGCTGCAGGTGCAGGCGTCGGCGCAGCAGTCACCGGGGCGGCAACAGGCTTGGCAGCCGGCTTCTTCGCAACAGGTTTAGCTGCTGGCTTGGCAGCGGGTTTGGCCACAGTCTTGGCCGGCGCTTTAGCCGCCGCTGGCTTAGCCGGTGCCTTGGCCGCGGCCGGCTTGACGACAGTCTTGGCGGGAGCCTTGGCTGTAGGCTTGGTTGCGAGTTTGGCAGCTGACTTGGCGGGTGCCTTGGCAGCAGGTTTGGCCGGAGCTTTGGCGGCCGTCGGCTTGGCGGCGACGGGCTTCGCCGCAGCTTGGGTGGCCGGCTTGGCCGCGGGTTTGCTGGCGGCTCTCGCGGCGGGTTTGGCAGCAGGCTTGGCCGGTGCAGCCGCTTTTTTAGCAGCAGGTTTGGCGGCCGGTTTCGCAGCCGGTTTGGCGGCACTGGCAACCTTGCTCGCGACCGGTTTGGCAGCTGGCTTTGCCGCCGGCTTCTTGGCTGCTGGCTTAGCAACGGCCTTGGTCGCCGGTTTGGCCGCCGGGGTCTTCGCTACCGGTTTGGCGGCCACCTTCTTGACCGGTTTGTCCGCCGGCTTGGCGGCGCGGTTGTCGAGAGCCTTGCCCGCAGCCTCGCGCACCTTGCCAACGCCCTGGGCCAGTTTCAGACTTTCCTGAGCATCGCGCTTGAGTTGTGCGATGTAGCTGCGGGTTTCGCTCTGCCGCTCTTTCAGACCTTCCAGCAATTCTTCCAACTCGTTGGCCGCCGCCTTGGCCTTCTGCTGCGCCTTGGCCTTACCGGCTTTGGCTGCGTCCTGCAGCTTGGCGCGCGCCTCGTGCAGTTTTTCCTGAGCCTTGCCACGTTGCTTTTCCAACTTGGCGAGCATCTGCTCCGCATCCGCCAGCGCCTGAGCACAGGCCTTTTCCAGATGCTCAAGCAGGCTGTGGGAAAGTTGCTGCAGCAGGTGCAAAGGGGTAGTAACGGACTTCTTGTTGTTGGCCGGCATGATGTGCCTCCTAACGGACGTTGGTGACCCCATACTAGACGCCCGAATCACCGGTCGCTAGCCACCTCGCCACGAGCACATTGACCGACCTGAACCGATGAGGCCGGACACGCGCAGGCAGGTGATACATCAGCCCGAACAGGCAGTGGCACGCTAACGCGTGAGAAGGAATGCTTGCGGTGACCTGAGCCCCTTCCAGAGAACGGGCTCAGGACAGACATCACAGTGGCGTGGCCGCTGCTTGCTGATGAGAGTTGTGCAGCACTTCGATCAGACAGTCTTCCAGCTCAAAGCGCTCATGCAGCAGTTGCCCGAGACGTTTCAATTCGGCATTGAGCGAAGCACCATCGCGGCAATCGCCGTTGTCGCAGCGGTCGTTGAATGCCAGTGCCACTTCAGTGATGGCCTCGATCCGCGGATAGATCTGCTTGGCCAACTCCAGGCCGCGCTGATCGCCGAAGGCCTTGGCCTCGCCATTGAGCTGTTCGTAAACCTCGAAGTGCCCGGCCGAGACGTAGTCGACCAGGATTTCGCAGAAACGCTGCACATCGGCCGAGTTGTTCGCCACAGCCTGTGGTGCATCGTTCAGCGCGACAAAGGCGCTGACCAGTTCATGACGCTCCTGCAGCCAGCGGTCGATCAACTGGTGCACTCCACCCCAGCGCTCCTGGGCGTTCTGGCAGGTCTCGAGCATGATGTCCTCACTTCCCTACTGGTGAATGCTGAATACGCCAGCCCCGAGACATTTTATTGTCAGCTCGCGGGTTCTCGGGGAACGACTCGCCGGTTTACTGGCGAACCGTTGGGCCAGAGTATGCCCACTCGGCGCGGGCATCAAGTCATGCTGATCGGGAAAAGTGTCACACCGCAATCAGCGCCGGCGCAGCAACTGGAACAGCGCGAACAGTCCCATGCCGACGAAAGCCAGCAGGCTCCACTCTGGCAGACTGAGGCCGAACAGGGTCCAGGTGACTTCCGCGCAATCGGCGGTGCCATGGAATACCAGGCTGACGATTTCCTGCAGCGGCAGCGCTTCCATCATGAATTCCAGGCTCGGCAGGCAGGCTTCCAGCTGCTCGGGGGGCACGCTCTGCAGCCAGACCTGGCGCGCCGCCGTAGCGCCACCACCGATGGCGAACAACAGGGCCAGCACGCTGTAGACACGCTGCCCGGTGCGCTGCGGTGCGTGGATAGCAGCGACCAGGCAGACCAGGCCGAAGAGGATGACAAAAACCCGCTGTACGATGCACAGCGGACAGGGATTCAGCCCCACCCCATGTTCCAGATACAGCGCACCGCCCATCAGAGCCAGGCAGCCTAGAAAAGCGAGCAGGAACAGCGAACGCGGATTGGCCAGCGCCATGAGAACTCCGTTGCGGGGGCGAGAAAGGCGCCTACGGTAGAGGAAAGCTGAGCGGCCTTTCAAGGCGCCGCGCGGCAGCCGGTCAGAGACAGGCTGCCGCAGGTCGCCTCATGCGGCAGGTTGCGGCAGGCTCGGCAAGCGCTGCCCCTGCTGCACCAACACCTCGTACAGCAGTTGGTTACTACGCTCGACCTCGCCCTGGCTGGCCAGCAGACGGGCCAGTTCGGCGCAGGCCTCAGCACTGCGCTCGAACTCCAGGCTGATCTCGAAGTACTCACGGGCCTTGCCCCACAGCCCGTTGATCAGGCACAGGCGCCCAAGGCCAAGCAGCAACGTGGCATCCTGCGGATGCTGCTTGAGCAGCTCCTCGGCCACTTGCAGCTGGCGCGCCGGGTCACGCCCACGGAGCAGACCATAGAGACGGATCAGGCGCGGGTCGTAGCCTCGCTTGAGCGCCTTGCGCAGCACTTCCTCGGCTTCTTCCGGGGCGCCCAAGGCCATCAGCTGCTCGGCATAGACTGCGATCAGCTCGGCGGACTGGCGCTGGCTAGCGGACAACTGCTGCCAAGTCGCAGTCAGCGGCTGCAGAGCTGCCTCACCCTGGTCAAGCCCCTGCTCACCGGCAGCCTGCAGGCGCGCAGCCCAGACCTGCCGCTCCAGCGCACTCAGCTCATCGCCTTCGAGTACCTTGGCCTTGCGCAGCTCCGGCAGCAACTGCACCAGCTCCGCCCACTCCGCACGCACCAAGCGCAGCTGGTACAGCTGACGCAGTACCTGGCGGTGCTGTGGATGGCGCTCGCGCATGGCCTGCAAAGTGGTCAGCGCGCCATCCAGATCGCCGCGACTCTTCTGCAGATCAGCATGCGTCAGGGCGATGGCCAGCTCGGCCTGCGGCTGGCGCTGCAGGGCACGCTCGAGCAACGCCTCGCTCTCTTCGTACTGCCCCAGCTTGTGTGCAGCGCGGGCAGCGCCCAGGTAATGCATCAGCGGCTGGCGTTCGCCTTCGGCGGCGCGCTGCAGATGACGCACAGCGCGATCCCAGCGGCCTTCGAGCAGGTCCAGCAGACCTTTATCGGCGGCCAATTGCGCGCGCTTGCCATGGTTACGCCGCGACCAGGGATTGAGCACACCACCGGAAAAGCGCATGCCTCGCCACAGCCAGCGCAGCAGACGCACGGCCAGCCATAGCAGCGCGATCAACAACGCAAACACCCACAGGCTGGACTCGTAGCGCAGCCCTTTCCAGGCGATCAGCACATAACCGCTGTGCGCCTGAATCGCCAGGCCGAGCAGTGTGGCAGCCACCACCACCGCCACCAGCAACAGGACGACCCGGATCATTGGTCGCCCTCCTCAACTGCTGGCGGCAGGCGCTCGCCGTTTTCGCGCTGTTTGAGGTAGGCCTGCAGACTGCGCAGCGCCTCGTCCAGTGGGGGCATGCCAGCCACCACCGCCTGGCCGCTCAGTTCACCAATGCGCGTCTGCATGCGCTGCACGGCCTGATTGTCGCGATCGAAATAGGTCTCCAGTACATCGCTCGCCGCCGCCAGGGCCTGACGATAGACCTCCGGTTCACCATTGAGTGCACCCCACTGGGCCTGTTCCAGGGCCAGCGCCAGGGTCAGGCGCACCTGTGCCAGGCTCTGCCCGGCCAGTAGCGGGCGGATATCCTGATCGGCATGCAGGTCGAGGCGCACATAGCGCGACAGCTGCTGCCACAGCTCATCCCAGCGGCTGCCATCGCTGGCGCTGGCAATGCTGGGTGCATCAGCCGGCAGGATGTATTCGGGCGTCAGCATCTGCAGTTGATCGAGTTGCCCGCGCAGAGCCGCCAATTGCAGGAACAAGCCGCTGCGGTCGACCTGCGGCAAGCTGCGCAGGGCCTCCAGCACCTTGATCAGCTCGCCACGGGCAGCGAAGGCCTGCGGATCGTTCTGCGCACGCAGGATATCGTCGGCGCCTTGCACCAGCGCGATGGCGCTGTCCACGTCCTGCAGTGCGGAAATCCGCAGCATGGCCAGACGCAGCAGGTGTTCGGCCTCAGCCAGGCGCCAGTCCTCGCGACTTTTGCCGAGCAGGCCGGCAAGGCTCTGGGCCAGGCGCTGCTGCTCGCCCTGCAGGCTCACCAGCAGGTCGTGCTGCTCGGCGATGGCATTGGCCGTAGGCAAGCCCTGCAGACGCTGATTGATGTCGCTCTTGCTCTGCTGCAACTCCTCGCGCGCCGCAGCGGCAGCCTGGGCCATCTGCGCCAACTGCTGCTGAGCCTGCTCGCGTTGCTGATAGAGCTGCCAGCTGCTCCAGCCTCCCGCCCCCAGCGCGGCCAGTGCCAGTAGCAGGGCCAACCAGGCCGGGCCGCTGCCCTTGGACTTGGCCGCGACCGGCCGCGACGGCTGCTCGGGTTTGGCCTGCGGGGTCTGATCGCTGATCTGCGGGGCTGTTTCGCTCACGTGTCCTTCCTTTGTTTCAGAGACTCGGCGCCGCATGGCTGTGCAGCGCCGCCAGAACAGCCGCAGCACTGGCGCCGCGACAATCAATAATCTGCTGTGCCCCGGCCAGGCGTGCCTGCTCGGCGACGCGCACGCTGGGCACCAACAAGGGTAGCCGACTCAGCTGCGGCCAGGCAGCACCCGCCAGCTCGCGCAGATTGGCCAGCCCCTGCCCGCTACTGACCAGCACGGCGTTCAGCCGTTCCGCCTGAATGAGCTGCGTCAGGGCACCGGGTGCATGAGCCGGCATCACCCGCCGGTAAAGCTCAAGATAGTCGACCACGGCGCCGTGGGCGCGCAGCGTCTCGGCCAACAGCTCGCGACCGCCCTCGCCACGCATGATCAGCACCCGTGGCGCGGGTTGCGCCAAGACACTGGCCAGCTGGGGCAGTGCCAGTAGCGCTTCGCTGTCATCGCCTGCCGGCGGGTAAACGACGCCCAGGCCCTGGGCCTGCAGGTAGGGCGCGAGAAGCTGCGCCGTCGCCCCACCCACAGTGAACCAGAGCTGCCCCGCTGGTGGTGTCACCTCTGCCAGCGCCAGGCGCTGCAGGGCATGTCGCGCGGCCGGCTTGCTCACCACGATCACTGCGCTGTAGCTCGTCAGGTTGAGCAGCATGGCGCGCTGCTCGGGTGTTTCCTCAAGAGCTTCGGTGGCCAGCAGCGGCAGGCTGCGGCTGAACACGCCAGCCGCCGCCAAGGTTTCGGCCAGTGCCGCGCTCTCGGCCGCCGGCCGGGTCAGCAGCAGGCGCCAGCCGGTCACGCCGGATTGGCCCCGCCATACACGGCATCGAGAATCGCGGCCGCGCCCTGGGCCAACAGCTGCTCGGCCACCTGCACGCCGAGTGCCTCGGCATCGCGACCGCGGCCCTCGGCCCGCAACAGCAGGCTGCCGTCGGGCTGGCCGACCAGGCCGCGCAGCCACAGCTGCTCGCCTTCAAGCAGGGCGTAGCAGGCAATGGGTACCTGGCAACCGCCATTGAGGTGCTTGTTCAGCGCACGCTCGGCGGTAACTCGGGCCGCCGTCTCGGCATGGTGCAGCGGCGCCAGCAGGGCATGGATCTCGGCATCGGCGCTGCGACACTCGATGCCCACCGCGCCCTGGCCACCCGCTGGCAGGCTGTCATCGACACTGATTGAGCTGCGGATGCGCGCCTCGAAACCCAGGCGAATCAGGCCTGCTGCCGCGAGAATGATGGCGTCGTACTCGCCGGCGTCCAGCTTCGCCAGGCGCGTGTTCACGTTGCCGCGCAGAAACTGGATTTTCAGATCCGGCCGACGCGCCAGCAACTGGGCCTGACGGCGCAGGCTGGAGGTGCCGACCACGCTGCCGGCGGGCAACGCATCGAGACTGTCATAGGTATTGGAGACAAAGGCGTCGCGCGGGTCTTCGCGCTCGCAGATGCAGAACAGGCCGAGCCCTGCGGGAAAATCCATCGGCACGTCCTTCATGGAGTGCACGGCGATATCGGCCTCGTTCTCCAGCAGGGCGGTTTCCAACTCCTTGACGAACAGGCCCTTGCCGCCAATCTTCGCCAGCGGCGCGTCGAGCAGCTTGTCACCACGACTGACCATCGGCACCAGGCTGACTGTCAGACCAGGATGGGCCTGTTCCAGGCGGGCTTTGACGTACTCGGCCTGCCACAGGGCCAGGGCGCTCTTACGGGTGGCAATGCGGATTTCGCGGGACATGGGCAATTCCAAAAGAAGAACTGCCGGGGATGATAACAGGATGGCCGGCGCAAGCCGGCAGACGCTAACGCCGCAGGGCGTCGCGCTACCGGCTCAGAGGTTGTGCATCAGCTTGCGCACTCCGGCCACATGGCGCCGGCTGACGGTCAGGGCATCGCCCCCCAGGCCCTTGAGGTAGAGCTGGAAGTGCCCCAGCGGCGTGCGTTGCAGACGCTCGATACGCTCGCGGGCCACCAGAGCGTTGCGATGGATGCGCACGAAGCGCTCGCCGAATTCATCCTCCAGCGCCTTCAGCGGCTCGTCGAGCAACACTTCGCCGCCTTCATGACGCAGGGTCACGTACTTGTGATCGGCGATAAAGAAGATCACCTGCTCCAGCGGGATCAGCTCGATACCTTTGCGGGTACGTGCGCTGATGTGGCTGCGCGGGCCGGCACCATTACCGGCGGCAGCCGGGCGGGTGAGTGCGGCGAGTTGCACACGATTGGGTCGCTCAGCCTTTTTCAAGGCCGCCGCCAGGGACTCGGGACGCACCGGCTTGACCAGATAACCGACGGCACTGACGTCGAAGGCCTCCAGGGCGAACTCATCATGGGCCGTGCAGAAGATCACCGCCGGCGGCGCCTCGCGCTCGCACAGTTTGGCGGCAACCTGCAGGCCGTCCAGGCCAGGCATACGGATATCCAGCAGCACCACATCCGGCCGCAGGCTTTCGATCAGCGCCAGAGCCTCCTCGCCATTGCTGGCAGCAGGCTCGAGCACGCGATACCCATCGAGGTCGCCGACCATGCGGGCCAGGCGCTCGCGGGCAAGAGGTTCGTCATCGACGATCAGCACATTCATATTGCTCGGGCTTCCTGCGTGAGTCTCGAACAAGGATAGCGTAGACATGTGTAGTGGCGTCCGTCACGGCGGTCCACGCTGAGACTGGCGCCGGGGCCGAAAAGTGCCGCCAGACGCGCGTCGATATTGCTCAATGCCTGGTGAGTCCCCCGTGACTCCTGCGGTTCGGCGCTTTCCTGGAAGGGATTGCTGACGCACAACTGGAACACCCCATCCCGATAGTCCGCCTCAACTCGCACCAGCCCGCCCTCGATACGCGGCTGGATGCCGTAGATCAGGGCATTCTCCAGCAGCGGCTGCAAGGTCAACTGAGGAATCGGTAAATCCGCCGGCACATTTTCTACCTGCCACTCCAACTGTAGCCGCTCACCGAGCCGATAGTGCTCGATCGACAAATATCGTTTCGCCAGCGCCAGCTCATCGGCCCAGGGCACCAGGCTGCCGGGCTTGGCCAGGCTGGCGCGGAACAGATCGGACAGATCGAGCACGGCCTGCTCGGCCTTGTACGGGTCGACCGCTACCAGACTGGCGATGCTGTTCAGGCTGTTGAACAGAAAGTGCGGGCGAATGCGCGCCTGCAGCGACTCGATGCGCGCACGCAGCTCCGCCTGCTGCTGGCGGCGCCATTGGCTCTGCAGATAGAAATAACGCAACAGCAGCGCCGACATGATCAGACTGATCAGGGCGTGGCGCAGGTACAGGTTGACCTCGCCATCACGCGGCAACGGCCCACCCAATTCGAAATAGTCGGCCACCCGCGTGCACCCCAGCGTCAGGCCGATCACCAGGGCGCAACACAATAAGCCCGCCAGGGAGGCGCGCAAACGCGCCAGCAGCGGGCGCAGCCGGCACAGCAGCGCGGCGGAGAGCAGCACGATCCACTGCACGAACAGCGAGGTCAGCGCCAGGCGTACCCAGTTGAAGCCCGGCAGCATCGGCTCGGACAGCACCAGTACCAGCACCAGCAACTCGGCCAGCAGCACCAGGCTGAGCAGCGCCTCGGGCTCGCACAGTTCCGGCAGGAAGAAATCATCATCCGGGGCAACGCTACGCCCCTTGTTGAACCAGTGGATTTTCATCCGCGCAGTTTCCTTGTGTGCCACCCAGGCAGCAAGCCAGAGCACTCCAGCCGGGCTAAAAGAGAACCCCAAATGCATCCGCCTGCACAAAACTGTGACGGGGCCAACAGATGGGCACAGCCTCGGAATTCCCGGCAAGGCTGTTATTATCGGCGCACTTTGTCCGTTTCGCAGGCGCCCGCCGTGCCTGCCCTGCCCGCGAGTCCAGCCATGAGCAGCGAAAAAACCAACCAGTCCTGGGGCGGCCGCTTCAGCGAGCCTGTCGACGCCTTCGTCGCCCGCTTCACCGCCTCCGTCGATTTCGACAAGCGCCTGTACCGCCACGACATCATGGGCTCCATTGCCCACGCCACCATGCTGGAGCAGGCCGGCGTGCTCAGCGCCGCCGAGCGCGACGCGATCATCGACGGTCTCAAGCAGATCCAGGCCGAGATCGAGGCCGGCCAGTTCGACTGGCGCGTCGACCTGGAAGACGTGCACATGAATATCGAGGCACGCCTGACCGACCGCATCGGCGTGACCGGCAAGAAACTGCACACCGGGCGCAGCCGCAACGACCAGGTCGCCACCGACATCCGCCTGTGGCTGCGCGACGAGATCGACATCATCCTCGCCGAAATCACCCGCCTGCAGCAGGGTCTGCTCGGCCTGGCCGAGGCCGAAGCGGACACCATCATGCCCGGCTTCACCCACCTGCAGACCGCGCAGCCGGTGACCTTCGGCCACCATCTGCTGGCCTGGTTCGAGATGCTCAGCCGTGACTACGAGCGCCTGGTCGACTGCCGCAAGCGCACCAACCGCATGCCGCTGGGCTCGGCCGCACTGGCCGGCACCACCTACCCGATCCAGCGCGAGATCACCTGCCAGCTGCTCGGCTTCGAGGCCATCGGCGGCAACTCGCTGGACGGCGTCTCGGATCGCGACTTCGCCATCGAATTCTGCGCCGCCGCCTCGCTGGCGATGATGCACCTGTCACGCTTCTCCGAAGAGTTGGTGCTGTGGACCTCGGCGCAGTTCCAGTTCATCGACCTGCCGGATCGCTTCTGCACCGGCTCCTCGATCATGCCGCAGAAGAAGAACCCGGACGTGCCGGAACTGGTGCGCGGCAAATCCGGCCGCGTGTTCGGCGCCCTGACCGGCCTGCTGACCCTGATGAAGGGCCAGCCGCTGGCCTACAACAAGGACAACCAAGAAGACAAGGAACCGCTGTTCGACGCCGCCGACACGCTGCGTGACAGCCTGCGCGCCTTCGCCGACATGGTCCCGGCGATCAAGCCGAAGAAGGACATGATGCGCGAAGCGGCGCTGCGCGGCTTCTCCACCGCCACCGACCTGGCCGACTATCTGGTACGCAAGGGCCTGCCCTTCCGCGACTGCCACGAGATCGTCGGCCACGCGGTGAAATACGGCGTACAGACCGGCAAGGACCTGGCCGAAATGAGCCTGGACGAGCTGCGCCAGTTCAGCGACCAGATCGGCGACGACGTGTTCGCCGTACTGACCTTGGAAGGCTCGGTCAGCGCCCGCGACCACATCGGCGGCACCGCACCGAACCAGGTTCGCGCCGCCGTCGCGCGCGGCAAGGAGTTGTTGGCCAAGCGCTAATCATCCGTAGGTTGGGCTTCGCTGAGCTCAACCTACGTGATCCAGCCCAATCTACAACCGAGCTTTCCATGCCCCTACACATCCGCCCCGCCAACCCCGAAGACGCCGAGTTGATCCTGCGTTTCATCATCGAGCTGGCGATCTACGAAAAGGCCGAGCACGAGGTGAAAACCGACGCCGCCGGCCTGCGTGACAGCCTGTTCGGCGAGGGCAGCAGCAGCCATGCGCTGATCTGCGAGCAGGACGGCGTGCCGATCGGCTACGCCGTGTACTTCTTCAACTACTCCACCTGGCTGGGCAAGCACGGTCTGTATCTGGAAGACCTCTACGTCAGCCCCGAGGCTCGCGGCTGTGGCGCCGGCAAGGCACTGCTGCAGCATCTGGCGCGGATTGCCGTGGACAGGGGCTGCGGGCGTTTCGAGTGGTCGGTGCTGGACTGGAACCAGCCGGCCATCGACTTCTACCAATCCTTCGGCGCCCGCCCACAGGACGAGTGGACCACCTACCGTCTCACCGGCCAGGCGCTGCTGGACTTCGCCGCCAGCTAAGCCTCAGCGCTTCTGGCTGATATGGGCGATGAACTCGGCCATGCCGGCGTCCTTCTCAGCGGCAATGGCCTGCACATGCGGGTTCTGCTGCAGGCGTTCAAGCAAGGCCTGGGCACCGAGGAAGTCGGCCAGCAGGTCGAAGCCCAGTACGCGCTTGGCCACCACGGCAGCCAGATCGATGCTGTAAAGGAAATACAGATCGGCAATGCTCAGCTGCTCGCCCGCCACATAGGGCGCAAAACGGCCATGGCGCTTGAGCGCGGCGATCCCGGCCTGCAATTCGAGACGCGCCTTGTCCTTGATGACCTCATCCAGCTTCATGCCGAAGAACGCTTCCGGATAGCAGCTGCGCGCCGGCAACTCGATATACAGCTCGATCTCCCGAGCCAGGCTCAGGACCTGAGCGCGGGCATAGGGATCTTCCGGCAGCAGCGGGCGACCACCGCAGGTTTCCAGGTACTCCAGAATCACACTGGTTTCACTGATGTAGCCCTGCTCGGTCTGCAGCACCGGCACCTTGCCGCGCGGGCTGATGGCCAGGAAGGCCGCGTCCTGGGAGCCATAGACTTTCACCGTTTCGAACGGCAGGCCCTTTTCCAGCAGCGCCAGATGCACCATGTTGTAGTAGTTGCTGACGGCAAAACCATGAAGCTTGAGCATGTGAACCTCCGGGCAGGAAAGCCACAGTTATAGCTGCCCAGCGCCACGACACACAGCGTTATCACCCCAACGAATGCCGCCGATCAGCCTCGGCATGGCACACTGCACGCGAACTCCCGAGGAACCACCATGACCGAACACGACGACACCGACGATGAAGCCTTCGCCGAGGCAACCCTGATCCAGGCCATCGAGAACCAGCTGGAAACCGGCAACCCGCCGGCCGCCCAGGCCGTCTACAACAAGCTGACCCTGGTCGGCTACGCCCGCGAGGAAATTCTCGAGCTGATGGCCCTGGTGCTGGCCCACGAGATCGACGCCATGCTCGATGCCGACCGCCCCTTCGACTCGGCCTGGTACGAGCAGGCGCTGCGGGCGCTGCCCGAGCTGCCTGAACAAGCCGAAGACGACTGACCGAGCGTTTTGACCCAGGTCAGCCGCCGCCAGGCACAGCCTGCTATCGTGCAAGCTATGCATTTACCGGCTCTTACTGCGGCTTACCCCGGGCGGCTGCTAGCCCTCATCGTACTGTGCCTGTTCCTGATTCCGGCAAGCGCCGTGGAAATTGGCGCCGAGGATGACTGGTATCCTTTCACCGCCTATCGTGACGGGCGCATCGTAGGCATGTCGGTGGATATCGTGCAGGCCGCCTTTGCCGCTAGCGGCGTACCGGTCGAACTGCGCCCTTACCCCTACGCGCGCTGCATGGAGCTGGTCCGTCAGGGACGCCTGCCCGCCTGCTTCAACACCTCGCCGGACGCGCGCATCGCCGAGCAGTTCCTGCTGCCCGAGGAACCGCTGTTCCGCGGCGAGATTCTGCTGTGGAGCCGCAAGAATGAAGCAGCCCCAATCAAAGACCTGGAGCAGCTCAGCGGTCGTTCGGTGGCCGTGACCCTGGGCTATGAGTACGGTCAGAAATTCGACAGTTTCACCGAGCTCAAGCGTGTCGAGGTACGCCGCGACCTCAGCGGCTTTCGCATGCTGGAGCATGGCCGGGTGGATTTCACCATCGCCTACCGTGGTACGGCTCGCGCGCTGTTTCGCGAGCACCCGGAGCTGGCGGGGCAGTTCACGCCGGTGGCGGTGATCCACCAACCGCAGCTGTTCCTCAGTTTTTCCCGTCAGCATCCGCGGGCCCGCGAACTGGCCCGGCAATTCGACCAGGGCATGCGCGCCATCCGCGCCAATGGCCGCTACCAGCAGATTCTCGATATCTGGCAGCACAGCAACGAGGTGCATTGAACCTGGCGAACTACACTGAGCAACAGCCCGACTACAACAACAATGCGGAGTTCGTCATGGCCTACACCCCCAACCTGATCGCCGAGCTGGAAATCCTTGCCCTATACAACCTGGACAATCACCAGGAGGGCCTCAAGGTGCACAACAACGCCACCTCCCGCGCGCAGATGGCCATCACCCGCCTGCACGAGAAAGGCCTGGTGACCGCCCCCGACGGCGGCTACCTGACCAGCCTGGGGATCGATGCCGCCGAGCATGCCCAGGCCCTGCTGACCATCCTCTGCCCACAGCCCGCCTGATACCGCCTACAGCCGCAGCCGAGGGGCGCCGATACACTGCAGAAGCGACCTGCAGTGGTCGATACAAACGGGGCAAGCGCTACTGCCAGTCGTCATCCGGCGCTGGTAGGCTTGCTCCAAACAGGCTTCGAGCTGTACATGACGCGCATTCAGGAAATCCGCCCCAACATCGACGACGGCATCGACCGCAAGGTTCTGGCGCAGCTGCGTGCGCGTTTCCTCAAGGTCAACGGCGGCCGTCTCGAACGGGCCACCCAGGCGCTGTCGAGCCGCCAGCAGCTGGTGCTCAAGCTGCTGCCGCTGCTGTTCCACGTCAATCATCCGCTGCTGCCGGGTTATGTCTCGGCGGCCACCCCCGCCGGACTGGCCGGATTCGAGCCGAGCGACGAGATTCTCGCCGAGGCCCAGCGCCTGACCCGCTCCTTCGCCTACAAGCCCCGCCGCGCCGGCAGCAGCAAACCGCCAGCGCCGATCCACGGCCTGTTCCTGATGGGCAGCCTGGGTACCGTGGCCCAGGCCGAGCAGAGCGACATGGACCTGTGGGTCTGCCATGATCCGGCCCTGCCCGACAGCGCCGTGGCCGAGCTACAACGCAAGTGCAGCCTGCTGGAAGCCTGGGCCGCCACCCAGGGCGCCGAGGTGCACTGCTTCCTGATCGACCCGGCACGCTTCACCTCCGGCGACCGCGAGGCGCAGCTGACTTCCGACGACTGCGGCACCACCCAGCACTACCTGCTGCTCGACGAGTTCTACCGCACCGCGATCTGGCTCGGCGGACGCACGCCGCTGTGGTGGCTGGTGCCGGTGTACGAGGAAGCCAACTATCCGCGCTACACCCACACCCTGCTGTCCAAGCGCTTCGTCCGCGCCGACGAGGTACTCGACCTCGGCCACCTGGCGCGCATTCCGCCGGGCGAATTCATCGGCGCCGGCATGTGGCAGCTGTTCAAGGGCATCGACTCGCCCTACAAGTCGGTGCTCAAACTGCTGCTCACCGAGGTCTATGCCAGCGAGCACCCACAGGTCGAATGCCTGAGCCTGCGCTTCAAGCAGGCAGTGTATGAAGGCCGTCTCGACCTGGACGAGCTCGACCCCTATATCGTGGTCTACCGCCGCCTGGAGGAATACCTGGCCGGCCGCGGCGAGCGCGAGCGCCTGGAGCTGATCCGCCGCTGCCTGTACCTCAAGGTCGGCAAGAAGCTCAGCGTGCCGCCGCGCCAGCGCGCCAAGAGTTGGCAGCGCCTGCTGTTCGAGCGCCTGACCGGCGAGTGGCGCTGGAGCCAGCGCGAGCTGGCCATGCTCGACAGCCGTAGCCAATGGAAGGTGCGCCAGGTCAGCGCCGAGCGCCGCGCGCTGGTCAACGAGCTGACCTACAGCTACCGCTTCCTCTCCCAGTTCGCCCGCAGCGAACAGACCAGCATGCCGCTCAACAGGCGAGACCTCGGCGTGCTCGGCCGGCGCCTGTACGCTGCGTTCGAACGCAAGGCGGGCAAGATCGAATTCATCAACCCAGGCATCGCACCGGACCTGGCCGAAGACACCCTGACCCTGGTGCACTGCCCCAGCCCCGAAGCACATGGCGAGACCCAGTGGGCGCTCTACCACGGCAGCCTGAACGGCCAGGAGTGGCCCGACTTCGCACCGCTCAAGCGTACCCGCCAGCTGATCGAGCTGCTCGCCTGGTGCCACCGCAACGGCGTGATCGACGCCAGCACCCGCCTGTCGCTGCACCCGGGCAGCAGCGACCTTACCGAGTTCGAGCTGTCCAACCTGCTCGGCTGCCTGCAGCAGAGCGTACCGCTGCCCCTGCCGGCGGTCAGTGAAGAGGCGCTGCTGCGCGCGGCAGAACCAGCCGAGGTGCTGTTGCTGGTGAATGTCGGCGTCGACCCGCTGAAGGCCCACAGCCAGCTCAACGTACACCTCACCACCGGGCGCACCGACTCGCTGGGCTACTCCGGGGTACGCGAAAACCTGGTCCTGACCCTCGACCAGGTCAGCCTGAACAGCTGGAACGAGCTACAGGTCAGCCGCTACGACGGCCCCCACGCCCTACTCGATTGCCTGCGCGACTACCTCAACAGCCTGCCGGTCGGGCGCCAGCCCAAGCTGAACGTGCGCTGCTTCTGCCGCAACCGCGCCCAGGCCATCGCCCAGCGGGTCGAAGAACTGTTCCACGACGCCCTGGCCAGCTTGACCAGTGACAATCGCAGCCGCTACCTGCTGCAGGTGCAGCAGCACTACCACGTGCTGGAACTGCAGCCCGGCCAGGTCAGCCATGCCGCCCTGCAGGACCTGCCCAGCCTGATCGCCCACCTGGGCACGGAGCACCCGCACTACAGCCCACTGCAACTGGACCGGCACGCGCTGGAAGGCGAAGACCTGGCGCTGATCTTGCCGCAGGGCCGCCCCGACTGCATTCAGGTGTTCTATCGCATCAACGAAGACAACGCCGAACTCAGCGTGCTGGACGAACACAACGCCCTGTGGCGACAGCACCTGCCGTTTCGCGACGAACAGAGCCTGCTGACGCCACTGCAGCGCTTTCTGCAGTCGCTGCTGTATAGGCGCAACGCCCTTCTGCCGCTGGACAGCAGTCTGCCAAACCTGGCTCTGGAGGTGCTGTATTACGAAGTTCTCCCGGCGGGCAACCAGCGCGCCCGCCATCTCGAGCGCCGCGTACCGCCCCAGGCCCAGGCCAGCCATGCCTTCTACGATGTGCAGGCCATCGTCGAGCCGGCCGAGGGCAAGCGCGTACACGTCAGTCTGTACTGCAACCACCGCGAGTTTTCCGAACTGGAATACGGCACCGGGCTGTTCAGCGCAGTGGCGCGGCATATCCTCGCCCAACGTCGCGATGCCGAGCGCTATCCCTGCTATATCACCGACCTGGACCTGTCGCGTGTGCTTGGCGAAGGCCATACGCAGAGCATTCACTACCTGCGCTACAAGGCCGAGCTGGAAGCGGCGCTGAACAGCGCCCTGCAGCAGGCCTGAACCTGGAGGACATGCCGTGATGAGCTTCCTCAGCATCGCCCTGGGCGGTGGCGCCATCGTTGTCGGCCACTGGTACTGGCGCCGCAGCCGCAACAACAGGCGCAACCAGTTCATCGACGGCTATCGCTTCCCCGAGCGCCTGCGCCTGAAGCTCGCCGAAACCTACCCGCAACTCGCGCCGCAGCAGCAGGAACAGGTGCTGCAGGGCCTGCGCGACTACTTCCACCTGTGCCAGATGGCCGGCAGGCGCATGGTCGCCATGCCCTCCCAGGCCGTGGATGTGGCCTGGCACGAATTCATCCTTTACACCCGTCAATACGGCGAGTTCTGCCGCAAGGGCCTGGGCCGCTTCCTCCACCACACGCCCAGCGATGCCATGCCCAACGCCGAGGTGGCCAGCGCCGGCATCCGCCGAGCCTGGCGCCTGGCCTGTATCCGCGAAGGCATTCGTCCGGATCAGCCGACCCGCCTGCCACTGCTGTTCGCTCTGGATGGCGAGCTGGGCATTGCCGATGGCTTCCACTATCGCCTGGACTGCGGCGCCCACCCGGGCAGCTACCGCCAAGGCGACGTCTACTGCGCCAGCCATGTCGGCTGCGGCTCAGGTTGTGCCAGCGGTTGCGGCGGCGACGCCTCGTCCAGCGATGGCGGGGGCTGCGGGGGTGGAGGTGGTGATTAACCGCGCATGGGCGCCTGCGGATTCTCCAGGGCGTACAGATAACTGCCCGTCAAACTGTGGTTGGCCTCGATGCAGGAGTAGCTGGCGGTGAAGGTCACGGCCAATCCAAGGTGCTGGTAAAGCAGGGTATCGGTAACCCCTGGCGGCATTTCGGGCACCAGGTCGCTGTCGTTGACCAGGCGGAAGGTCGGCACACCCAGGCCGTTGTAGGCGGCGGCAAAGCCCGGCGCAGCCAGGCGCGGGCTGGCGAAGTTGTAGTGCTGTAGCGGCTGATCAGGCCAGCGCTCATGGATGTCGAGCACCGCCATGCTGCTCAGGGCACAACCCAGGCTATGCCCACAGACCCACAACGAGCCCTGCGGCTGCAAGCTGTCGAGAGCGGCCAACGCCAGATCGCGCAATGAGCCGTAGAGCTTGAGGAAGCCCGCATGCACCTGACCCTGGCCATCGCTCCATGGCCAGGGCTTCTGCTCGGCATCGAGATCATCCAGCCAGTCCTGAGCCGACTCGGTGCCGCGCAGCACCAGGTAGGTCTCGCCCTGGTCATTGGCAGCAGCGAAGCCGAAAGGCTCGGACTCGTTGAGAAAGTGCAGCTCGCTGAGGATGCTCCAGATCGGCGCGGAAAAGCGCCACCCCGGCATCTGCGGCGCCTGCCAGATGAAGTCCTGCGGCCGATGAGGACTGCCCTGGGCCTGCCACTGGCTGTACTGCGCATAGGCCTGGGCGACCAGTTGCGCACAAGTGAGCGCACGCTCCAGAGAGAAACCCTGAGGGAAGTACAGGGGCAGGCTGGACATGGCGGGCCTCCTTGCCGGCGGTGAGTTCAGACACTCTAGTCCAGACGCACCGGGCCGTACGAAGTTCCACGCCCGCGACTGGCAACCTTCCAGACAGCCGGTTACTGCTGGTAGGCGCCGGCCGCCTCTGGCTGGTACTCCACCGCCAGCAGGGTCAGCTTGAGCGGCTTGCCGCCTGGCCCCGGCCAGTCGATCTGCTGGCCCACGGAAAGGCCGAGCAGAGCACAGCCCACCGGTGCCAGGACCGAAACGCAGCCTTCGCCACCGGCATCCTCGGGGAACACCAGGGTCAGGTGGTAATCCTTGCCGCTGCCCTCCTCGCGACAGTGCACCCGCGAATTCATGGTCACCACGCCAGCCGGCACCTGGGCATGCGCCACCACGTCAGCACGCGCCAGCTCTGTTTCCAGGGCGGCGGCGGTCGGGCCGAAGTCCTCCAGACTGTCGAGCAGACGCTCCAGGCGCTGCAGGTCGAGGCGGGTAATGGTGATCGCGGGGGTGCTGCTCATGGTGGCGAATGCTCTCCTTGGGGCCAGATAAAGCAAAACCCCGCCCGAAGGCGGGGTTTTGAACGATAGGTCAGCTTTGAACTGACCCTACCACAAGCCCATCAATAAGCAAGACCGCCGGGTCAGCCGCTCAAGGGCGGCCGCAAACGTTGCTGGGCAGATTGGCAGATCGCCCGTCGACGCGTGTCATCGGCCTTGCCCCACTCCAGGATCTCGCTCAACGTGCGCCCGCAACCCAGGCAGATGTCCTGCGCGTCCAGACAACACTGGCGGCGACAGGGTGAGCCGACGACCTCAGAGTTCGTCGAATTCGAGCTCTTCACCGGCCTGCTCACGGGTCACACGGGCCAGCAACTCGCCCAACGGCTCGTCGCTGGTGTCGCAGATCCACAGTTCCTGCTCCTGGTCATAGTCGAAGTGGAAACCGCCGGAACGCGCTGCCACCCACAGCTGACGCAGCGGTTCCTGGCGACTGAGGATCAGCTGAGTGCCGTTCTCGAAACGCACGGTGAGCACGCCAGCGCTGTTCTCCAGATCGAGGTCCAGGTCGCTGTCATCGAAAATGTCTTCCACGGCCTGCTGCACGGCATCAACCAGATCGTGAAAACGGGCTTCGCTCAAACTCATTGCGCAATCCTCATGAATGGGCGGCGGAATCTAGCAGACTTTGCCGGTACGCGCCCGGGCTCTGCCCGGTCCAGCGGCGAAAGGCGCGGGCCAGCGAACCGGCCTCGCTGAAACCGACCAGAAAGGCGATTTCTGCCAGTTCCAGATCCGGGTCGCGCAGATAATGCAGTACCAGTTGCTCGCGGGTCTCATCGAGCAGCTGACTGAATGACAGACCGCCCTCGCGCAGACGCCGCTGCAGGGTACGCGCACTGAGCTGCAGGCTCTGCGCCAAAAGCTCCAGATCGGCCCCCTGTTCCGGCAACTGGCGCCCCAGCTCGCGACGAGCACGATCGAGTACGCTGTGGCCTTGGTTGAGCTGACCAAGCAGCCGGTCGGCATGCGCATCAAGCAGCTGGCGCAGCTGGGCATCGGCCTGCCCCAGCGGCGCATTCAACAGACGCTTGGGGAACACCAGGGCGTTGTCGGCCTGACCGAACAGCACCAGGCAGCCAAAGATGCGCTGATGTTCGGATGTGTCCGCTGGCGCCTGATGCTGAAACCGCACCTCGGTGGGCGGAATCTGCAGCCCGGTGATCCAGCGACCGAAGGTCAGCCAGCCGGCCAGGGTTTCCTCGGCATGCTGGCGCTGCTGCTCACGCACCAGCGGCTCCCAGCTGTGCGCCACCAAGGGCTCCAGCCCGACACGGGGCGGCTCCTCGTCGAGGTCGACGCGCCCCAGGTTGCCCACCAGGGCGGCATAGCGCGCCTGGCGGTGCAGGGCATCGGCGAGCGTCGCGCAACTCATGATCAGGTAGCCGAGCACCCCGTAATAGCCCGGCCGCATGGCCTCCCCCAGGTGCAGGCCGAGGTTGTCGTCGCCGGTCAGGCGCACGCCTTCCCCCAGCAATTGCAGGTAGGTACTGACGGCGATGCGCTGGTCGCGCTGGGCCAGAATGCCAGGCTGCAGCTGCACCTGGGCCAGCAACTCGGCACTGGCGAAACCCTGGCGCTCCAGGTAATCCAGCAGCCCCTGCAGATAGGCGACCGAGACGGAGCTGGAAAGTGTGGCGTGGGATTGCATCGGTGCTCCGGATAATTTTCTGCCCATGCTAGCGGCAAACCAGGCATCTCGGGCAGGCCCAGCGCATCATCTCAAGGGGCGCAGGCCCCGCCGGACGTGCATAGGCAAGCCACCGGGGGCTGGGTATACTCCGGCCCATTCACGATTTTGCAAAGGACCCCACCATGAAGCGCCTGTTGCTGCCCTTCATTGCGCTTGTCGTAGTGACTGCCTCCCTCGCCGGTTGCGGCCAGAAAGGCCCGCTATACCACCCGGATGACGAGAAAACCACGCAAGATCGCGACAAAGACGTTTTCCTCTAAGGGGGTTCCATGCAAGCCTTTACCAACCGCGACGGGCAACTGTTCGCGGAGGGCGTCGCCCTGTCCGCGATCGCCGAACGCTTCGGCACGCCCACCTATGTCTATTCCCGCGCTCACATCGAAGCGCAGTACCGCGCCTATGCCGACGCCCTCGCCGGCATGCCGCACCTGGTCTGCTTCGCGGTCAAGGCCAACTCCAACCTCGGCGTGCTGAACGTGCTGGCGCGTCTCGGCGCCGGCTTCGACATCGTTTCCCGTGGTGAGCTGGAACGCGTCCTGGCCGCCGGCGGCACGCCTGCCAAGATCGTCTTCTCCGGCGTCGGCAAGACCCGCGACGACATGCGCCGCGCCCTGGAAGTGGGCGTGCACTGCTTTAACGTCGAATCCGTCGATGAGCTGGAGCGCCTGCAGCTGGTCGCCGCCGAAGCCGGCAAGACCGCCAGCATCTCGCTGCGGGTCAACCCGGACGTGGACGCCGGCACCCACCCGTACATTTCCACCGGCCTGAAAGAAAACAAGTTCGGCATCGACATCGAGCAGGCCCCGGCCGTGTACGCCCGCGCCGCCGCGCTGCCGAACCTGAAGATCGTTGGCGTCGATTGCCATATCGGCTCGCAGCTGACCAGCCTGCCCCCCTTCCTCGACGCCCTCGAGCGCCTGCTGGCGCTGGTCGACCAACTGGCCGCGCAAGGCATCCAGATCCAGCACCTGGACCTTGGCGGCGGTCTCGGCGTGCAGTACCGCGACGAGCAACCGCCGCTGGCCGGCGACTATATCGCCGCCGTGCGCGAGCGCCTCAAGGGCCGCGAGCTGGCCCTGGTGTTCGAGCCGGGCCGCTCCATCGTGGCCAATGCCGGCGTGCTGCTGACCCGCGTGGAATACCTCAAGCACACCGCGCACAAGGACTTCGCCATCGTCGACGCAGCGATGAACGACCTGATCCGCCCGGCGCTGTATCAAGCCTGGATGGACGTCACCCCGGTGCAGCCGCGCCAGGGCGAGGCGCGCAGCTACGACCTGGTCGGGCCGATCTGCGAAACCGGTGACTTCCTGGCCAAGGGCCGCGAATTGGTGCTGGCCGAAGGTGATCTGCTGGCCGTGCGCTCGGCCGGCGCCTATGGCTTCGTCATGAGCTCCAACTACAACACCCGCGGCCGCGCCGCCGAGGTGCTGGTGGATGGCGAAAACACGTTCGAAGTCCGTCGTCGCGAGACCATCGAGGAACTCTACGCCGGCGAAAGCCTGCTGCCGCAGTGAGGGCGCGATCATGCTATTGCGCTTCACCAAGATGCACGGCCTCGGCAACGACTTCATGGTCCTCGACCTGATCAGCCAGCACGCACACATCCAGCCCAAACACGCCAAGGCCTGGGGCGACCGGCACACTGGCGTCGGCTTTGACCAGCTGCTGCTGGTGGAGGCGCCGACCAGCCCGGACGTGGACTTCCGCTACCGCATCTTCAACTCCGATGGTTCGGAAGTGGAGCAGTGCGGCAACGGCGCGCGCTGCTTCGCCCGGTTCGTGGTGGACAAGCGCCTGACCGTGAAGAAGCAGATCCGCGTCGAGACCAAGGGCGGCATCATCGAGCTCAACCTGCGCCCGGACGGCCAGGTCACCGTGGACATGGGCGCGCCGCGCCTGGTCCCGGAGCAGATCCCCTTCCAGGCCGAGGCCGAGGCGCTGAGCTACGCGGTCGAGGTGGAAGGCCAAAGCCATCAGCTGGCCGCCGTGTCCATGGGCAATCCGCACGCCGTGCTGCGCGTCGATAACGTCGACACAGCCCCTGTGCACAGTCTCGGCCCCAAGCTGGAACACCATCCGCGCTTCCCCAAGCGGGTCAACGTCGGCTTCCTGCAGATCCTCGACCGCAAGCAGGCCCGCCTGCGCGTGTGGGAGCGCGGCGCCGGTGAAACCCAGGCCTGTGGCACCGGCGCCTGCGCCGCGGCTGTCGCCGCGATTCGCCAGGGCTGGATGGACTCCCCCGTGCAGCTGGAGCTACCAGGCGGCAAACTCTCCATCGAGTGGGCAGGGCCGGGGCAGCCGGTTATGATGACCGGACCCGCCGTTCGCGTGTACGAAGGACAAGTCCGCTTATGAGTGATCAGGATCAGACCCCGCTCGACGCCGAGGCCGTTGCCGCCTACCTGCGCCAGCATCCGGAATTCTTCGTCGACCACGAGGAGCTGATCCCCGAGCTGCGCATCCCGCACCAGCCCGGCACCACGGTGTCGCTGGTGGAGCGCCAGGTCAAACTACTGCGCGAACGCAACATCGAGATGCGTCACCGCCTGTCGCAGCTGATGGACGTGGCCCGCGACAACGACCGCCTGTTCGACAAGACCCGCCGCCTGGTACTCGACCTGCTCGATGCCGACAGCCTGGAAGCCGTTATTGGCGCCGTCGAAGACAGTCTGCGCCACGAGTTCCAGGTGCCCTTCGTCGGCCTGATCCTGTTCAGCGAAACGCCGCTGGGCGTCGGCCGCACCGTCAGCTCGGCCGAGGCGCACCAGGCCATCGGCGGCCTGCTCAGCGGCGGCAAGACTACCTGCGGCGTGCTGCGCCCGAACGAGCTGGAATTTCTCTTCGGTGAGGCCGAACACAGCCAGGTCGGCTCCGCCGCCGTGGTCGGCCTCAGCCACCAGGGCCTGCACGGTGTGCTGGCCATCGGCAGCCCCGACCCGCAGCACTACAAGAGCAGCCTCGGCACCCTGTTTCTCGGCTACGTCGCCGAAGTACTGGCCCGTGTCCTGCCCAACTTTGCCGAGCCCCTGCGCTCGGTACGTTGACCACCGAGACGAGCAGGCGCCCGGAGCCCGCCATGCAGGACCACCTGGACGCCTACCTCGAACACCTGCGCAGCGAGCGCCAGGTGTCGGCCCACACCCTCGACGGCTATCGCCGCGACCTGCTCAAGGTGCTCGCCCTGTGCGAGAAGAACGCCGTCGCCACCTGGCCCGCACTGGACACCCGCACCCTGCGCGCCTTCATCGCCCGCCTGCATGCCCTGGGTCAGTCCAGCCGTTCGCTGGCGCGCCTGCTCTCGGCAGTCCGTGGTTTCTACCAGTATCTGGGCCGTGAAGGTCTGTGCCGGCATGATCCGGCCGCCGGTCTTGCCGCGCCCAAGGGAGAACGCCGCCTGCCCCGCGCGTTGGATGCGGATCGCACTGCACAACTGCTGGACGGCGCTGTAGAGGACGACTTTCTCGCCCTGCGCGACCAGGCCATGCTCGAGCTGTTCTATTCCTCAGGCCTACGCCTGTCCGAGCTGGTTGGCCTGAACCTCACCGACCTGGACCTGCCCGCCGGCCTGGTGCGGGTGCTGGGCAAGGGCAACAAAACCCGCGATCTGCCGGTCGGGCGCAAAGCGCGCGAAGCCATCGAAACCTGGCTGCCGCTGCGCCGGCTGGTCAGTCCGGCGGACGATGCCCTGTTTGTCGGCCGCCAGGGCAAGCGCCTGACGTCACGCGCCATCCAGCTGCGGGTGCGCCAGGCCGGCGTACGCGAACTCGGCCAGCACCTGCATCCGCACATGCTCAGGCACTCCTTCGCCAGCCATATGCTGGAGTCTTCGCAGGACCTACGCGCCGTGCAGGAGCTGCTCGGTCACGCCGATATCGCCACCACCCAGGTCTATACCCACCTGGATTTCCAGCACCTGGCCAAGGTTTATGACGGCGCCCACCCGCGCGCCAAGCGCAAGAGCGAGTCCTGATGAGCATTCAACTGGTCACCTTCGACCTCGACGACACCCTGTGGGACGTCGCGTCGGTCATGCACGGCGCCGAAGCAGCCCTCCGCGACTGGCTGGCCGAGCAAGCCCCGCGCCTGGGCCCGGTGCCGATTGAGCATCTGTGGGCCATTCGCGCCCGACTGCTGGGCGCGGAGCCCATGCTCAAGCACCGCCTCAGCGAGCTGCGCCGGCGCATCCTGTTCCATGCCCTGAACGATGCCGGCTACGCCGAAGATGAATCCCTCGCTCTGGCCGAACGCGGCTTTCAAGTCTTTCTTGAAGCCCGGCACCAGGTCGAGCTCTTTCCTGATGTGCACCGCACCCTGGAACAACTGGCCGACCGTTTCATCCTTGGTGTGATCACCAATGGCAACGCCGACGTACGCCGCCTGGGGCTGGCCGACTACTTCCGCTTCGCCCTCAGCGCCGAGGAGCTGGGCGTCGGCAAACCTGATCCGCATCCCTTCCAGACCGCCCTGCGCCAGGCGGGCGTGCCTGCCAGCGCCGCCGTGCATATCGGCGACCACCCCGGCGACGATATCGCCGGAGCGCAGGCCAGTGGTCTGCGTGCCATCTGGTACAACCCGCAGGGCAAGGACTGGGGCGACGCGCCGCCGCCGGACGCCCAGGTGCGCAGTCTGGCCGAGCTGCCCGCCCTGCTGGCGCACTGGTAGGCCTTCTCGGGAGCACAACCACGGTTTGCGTGCCACGCTGCAGCCCTGACACACACCCATGAAAAAACCCGCCGTAATGGCGGGTTTTCTGCTCAGACAGTCGCCTCAGATGGGACGGCTGCCGTATTTGCTGTCTGGTTTCTTGGGCGGGTCTGCCACCACATTGGGCTCGATCTCCTGGACCTTGCCGCCACGGTTGAGGAACTCCTCCATGGCACGGGCCAGGGCATCGCGGTCCTTCTGCTTGGCCTCGATGCTGGGCAACTCTTCCGGCTCTACCGCCGCCTTGGCCTTTTTGCTCGACTTGGCACCGGATTCCACGGCATCGCTGCCGTCATCCTCGCTATCGTCGCCGCTGTCGGCCGCTTCCAGCTCCTCGCCGTCATCCTCGTCGGCGCCTTCGAGATCATCCTGTTCCAGTTCTTCGTCGCTCATGTTCTACCTCATGACGTGCGCAAAGCAGGTTACTTATAGACCAGTGACACGCAATGCAAAATGTCACCAGAAAAAATTCATACGCCGCGACGGCGCTCGCCGTGCAGTGTCGCCAACACCCGACGGGCCCCACCTTTATCACGGTGCTCGCCCAGGTAGACGCCCTGCCACGTGCCAAGACACAAACGTCCAGCATTTATCGGCAGGCTCAGCTGACAACCCAGCAGGCTGGACTTGAAGTGCGCAGGCAAGTCGTCCGGGCCTTCGTAGTCGTGCTCGTAGCCGCTTTCACCCTGGGGCACCAGGCGGTTGAAGAAGCGCTCGAAATCACGCCTCACCGCGCCATCGGCATTCTCGTTGATGGTCAGCGAGGCCGAGGTGTGCTGCAGCCAGAGGTGCAGCACACCGACCTCATAGCCGGCAAGCTCGGGTAGCGCCGCGACGACTTCGTCGCTGATCAGGTGGAAACCGCGAGGCCGCGGGCGCAGCTCGATCAGCCGTTGTAGCCACATGGCGAGCACCTCAACATGCGTTGGGGGCGCATTCTAGCGTGGCCGCAGAAAAAACAAAGGGCGCCCGAAGGCGCCCTTGTGAAAAACCCTTGGATCACTTCTTGTTGGTGAATTCCGGGTAGGCTTCCATACCGCATTCGGCGATATCCACGCCTTCGTATTCTTCTTCCTCACTCACACGCAGGCCGATCACCAGCTTGATCACGAACCAGACGATCAGGCTGGAGACGAAGACGAACGCGAAGATCGAACCGATGCCCAGCAGCTGCGCACCGAGCGACGAGTCTCCGTTGGTCAGGCACACCGCCAGCAGACCCCAGATACCGACCACACCGTGAACGGAGATGGCACCGACCGGGTCGTCAAGCTTCAGCTTGTCCAGAGCCAGGATGGAGAACACCACCAGTACGCCGCCCACACCACCGATCAGGGTGGCCTGCAGGGCAGTCGGGGTCAGCGGCTCGGCGGTGATGGCCACCAGGCCGGCCAGGGCACCGTTGAGCGCCATGGTCAGGTCAGCCTTACCGAACAGGATGCGCGCCACGATCAGCGCGGCGATCAGGCCGCCGGCAGCCGACATGTTGGTGTTGACGAACACGTTGGCCACGGCATTGGCGTCGTCGATGGTGCTCATCTTCAGCTGCGAGCCACCGTTGAAGCCGAACCAGCCCATCCACAGGATGAAGGTACCCAGCGTGGCCATCGGCAGGTTGGCGCCAGGAATGGCGTTGATCTGGCCGTTGGAACCGTACTTGCCCTTGCGCGCACCGAGCAGCAGCACACCCGCCAGAGCGGCAGCAGCACCGGCCATGTGCACAACACCGGAGCCGGCGAAGTCGAGGAAGCCCGCTTCATTGAGGAAGCCCGAGCCCCACTTCCAGAAGCCCTGGATCGGGTAGATGAAGCCGGTCATCACCACCGCGAAGGTGAGGAAGGCCCACAGCTTCATGCGCTCGGCCACGGCACCGGAGACGATCGACATGCAGGTCGCGGCGAACACCACCTGGAAGAAGAAGTCGGAGCGGCTCGAGTAGTAGGGGGCATCGTCACCGCCACCGAGAATGGCATCAGCCGTATTCTCGTCACCCAGCAGGAAGCCTAGGCTCGGCAGGATGCCGCCCTCGGGGCTGGAATACATGATGTGATAGCCAATCAGCATGTACATGATGCTGGCGATCGCATACAGGGCGATGTTCTTGGTGAGGATTTCAGTGGTGTTCTTCGCGCGAACCAGACCGGATTCGAGCATGGCGAAACCTGCCGCCATCCACATCACCAGTGCGCCGCACATCAGGAAGTAGAAAGTATCGAAGCCGTACTGCAAGGCAGTCAGTGCTGTGTTGTCCATGATTCACCTCTTGGCTGGGGTGCTTGAGGCAGCGTCCGGTTCCAACCGGACGCAGCCCCGGCGGCTTTACAGGTTGTAACCACGCTCGTTGTGCAGGCTCAGGTCGAGGCCGACGGTTTCTTCTTCGTCGGTCACGCGCAGGCCCATCACCAGATCGATGACCTTGAGGATCACGAAGGTGACGATGGCGGTGTAGATCACCGTGACCACCACGCCTTCGATCTGCACCAGCACCTGGGCACCGATGTCCTCGACGGTACCAAAGCCACCCAGGGCTGGTGCCGCGAACACGCCGGTCAGGATGGCGCCGACGATGCCACCGATGCCGTGCACGCCGAAGGCGTCCAGGGAGTCGTCGTAGCCCAGCTTGCGCTTGAGGCTGGTGGCGCAGAAGAAGCAGATCACACCCGCCGCGAGGCCGATGATCAGCGCGCCCATCGGGCCGGCAGTACCGGCGGCCGGAGTGATGGCAACCAGGCCCGCGACCACACCGGAAGCGATGCCCAGGGCACTCGGCTTACCGTGGGTGATCCACTCGGCGAACATCCAGCCCAGAGCGGCAGCGGCGGTAGCGATCTGAGTGACCAGCATGGCCATGCCAGCGGTGCCGTTCGCGGCGATGGCAGAGCCGGCGTTGAAGCCGAACCAGCCGATCCACAGCATGGCGGCACCGACCAGGGTGTAGCCCAGGTTGTGCGGCGCCATGGAAGCTGTCGGGTAGCCCTTGCGCTTGCCCAGCACCAGGCAGGCCACCAGGCCGGCGATACCGGCATTGATGTGCACCACGGTGCCACCGGCGAAGTCGAGTACGCCGGCATCCCACAGGAAGGCACCATCACCGGACCAGACCATGTGGCAGATCGGCGCGTAAACCAGGGTGAACCACACGCCCATGAACACCAGCATCGCGGAAAACTTCATGCGCTCAGCAAAGGCACCAACGATCAGGGCCGGGGTGATGATGGCGAAGGTCATCTGGAAGACGATGAACACGCTTTCCGGGAAGGCGCCGACCAGGCTGTCGACGGTCAGACCACTGAGGAAAGCTTTGTTCAGGCCGCCGATGAAGGAGTTGAGGTTGGTCACCCCCTGCTCCATGCCGGTGGTGTCGAAGGCCAGGCTGTAGCCGTACACCACCCAGAGGATGCTGATCAGACCGGTGATGGCGAAGCACTGCATCATCACCGACAGTACGTTCTTCGAACGCACCATGCCGGCATAGAACAGCGCCAGACCGGGTATGGTCATGAACAGTACCAACGCGGTTGCCGTGAGCATCCACGCGGTGTCGCCGCTGTTGAGCACCGCCTCGTCGGCCATGGCCAGACTGGGGGTCAACAGAGACAAAAGGGCTCCTAGCCCTGCGAATTTTCGCAGAGTCATTGTTCTTCTCCTGGGGCTTTAGGGGGTTCGGGGCTTAGATCGCGTCGGTGCCGGTTTCGCCGGTACGGATACGGATCGCCTGCTCCAGGGGAACCACGAAGATCTTGCCGTCACCGATCTTGCCGGTGTTGGCAGCCTTGGTAATGGCCTCGATCACGCGATCCAGTTGATCGTCGGCGATGGCCACGTCGATCTTCACTTTCGGCAGGAAGTCGACCACGTACTCGGCGCCGCGATACAGCTCGGTGTGACCCTTCTGACGACCGAAGCCTTTGACCTCGGTGACGGTGATGCCCTGCACGCCGATCTCGGACAGCGACTCGCGCACGTCATCGAGTTTGAACGGCTTGATGATGGCAGTGACTAGTTTCATGAAACTCTCTCCCGTTTAAGTGGACTTGCCCCAGGAAAAACGAACCCGGGCCAAGTCTAAGCGCAGTGTCTGGCTTTGTAACGCGCCGACCGCCAGGGGCCGGAACCAACCTACCGCAACCGGTGAGGCATTCCCCCGCCTCATCCTGCGCACCGGAACTGCATCGGTGCACGCGTCACAAGGTCATAAGCAGAAAGCTTGCCAGCTATGCCAAAAGGCCACTTTTTCATGTAGTTAGCCGCACTTCGCCACTACGCAAGCAGGTGACCCAAGACAAGCCGCACCAGATTGGCGCACCAGGCCCTGCGCATGTGTTCAAAAACTGTGCGCCGACCGCCGCCGTATGGCCTGGCAAGGCCCGTGCTACACTGCCGGCCGTTCGATATCGGAAGAAAACACCGCCATGTTGCCGCCCAAAGCCCTGCTCGACACCCTCGCCGGCCACGCCTCACGCTTGTTCAGCGGCGATAGCCCGCTACCCCGTAGCGAGCTGGAAGCCCAGTTCAAAGCCCTGCTGCAGAGCGCCTTCGGCAAGCTGGATCTGGTCAGCCGCGACGAGTTCGACAGCCAGATGGCCGTACTGGCCCGCACCCGCACCCGTCTGGAGGCGCTGGAGGCCAAACTGGCAGCACTGGAAGCCCAACAAAACCCACCCGCCGAGTAATGCCATCGGCGGGCATGTGATCAAGGAGTGATCCATGTCCCTGGCCATCGTCCACAGCCGCGCGCAAGTGGGTGTCGAAGCCCCTGCCGTGACCGTTGAAGCCCACCTGGCCAACGGCCTGCCGAGCCTGGCTCTGGTCGGGCTGCCTGAGACAGCAGTCAAGGAAAGCAAGGATCGCGTGCGCAGCGCCATTCAGAACTCAGGCTTCGACTTCCCCGCCCGCAAGATCACCCTCAACCTGGCTCCCGCCGATCTGCCCAAGGATGGCGGACGCTTCGACCTGGCCATTGCCCTCGGCGTACTGGCCGCCAGCGGCCAGATCCCCACCGAGGAACTGGTCCGACTGGAGTGCCTGGGCGAACTCGCCCTGTCTGGTGAAATACGCCCGGTGCAGGGCGTTCTACCCGCAGCACTGGCCGCCCGCGCCGCGGGGCGCACCCTGGTGGTACCCAAGGCCAATGCCGAGGAAGCCTGCCTGGCCTCCGGCCTGGAAGTACTCGCCATCGGCCATCTGCTGGAGCTGGCCGCCCACCTCAATGGCCACACGCCGATGGCGCCACACCAGTCCGGCGGCCTGCAGCAGCAAATCGCCCGCTACCCGGATCTGTCAGAAGTACAGGGGCAGCTGGCGGCCAAGCGTGCCCTGCTGATTGCCGCGAGCGGCGCTCACAATCTGCTGCTCAGCGGCCCACCTGGCACCGGCAAGACCCTACTCGCCAGTCGACTGCCCGGGCTGCTGCCGCCACTCAGTGAGGAAGAAGCCCTGGAAGTCGCCGCCATCCACTCGGTCGCCAGCCAGGCACCACTGGATTGCTGGCCGCAGCGGCCATTTCGCCAACCTCACCACTCAGCGTCCGGCCCGGCCCTGGTCGGTGGTGGCAGCCGTCCGGCTCCCGGAGAAATTACCCTGGCCCATCAGGGCGTGCTGTTTCTGGATGAGCTCCCCGAATTTGACCGTAAAGTGCTGGAGGTACTGCGCGAGCCGCTGGAAAGCGGGCAGATTATCATCGCACGCGCCCGCGACAAGGTGCGCTTCCCCGCCCGCTTCCAGCTGGTGGCGGCGATGAACCCCTGCCCCTGCGGCTATCTGGGCGACCCTGGAGGAAACTGCCGGTGCACCCCAGACCAAGTGCAACGTTACCGCGCCAAACTGTCCGGCCCGCTGCTCGACCGCATCGACCTGCACCTGACCGTGGCGCGCGAGAGCACCAACCTGCTCGGTGAACATACCGCCGCACAGAGCAGTGCCGACGCTGCCGCCAAGGTCGCCGCTGCGCGTCTGCGGCAGATGCGCCGCCAGGGCTGCGCCAACGCCTTTCTCGACCTGCCGGGGCTACAACGGCACTGTGCTCTACAGGCGGAAGATCGCCGCTGGCTCGAACAGGCCTGCGAGCGCCTACACTTGTCCCTGCGCGCGGCTCATCGCCTGCTGAAAGTGGCGCGTACCCTTGCCGACCTGGAGGAAGCGGAGCAGATCAGCCGCTCCCACTTGGCGGAGGCCCTGCAGTATCGACCCGGCACCGATCGATGAAGGATCCATCCGATAAAGTTATCGGAAAAGGCTATCTCAGAGATAAAAGCTATAAGCCGTGTTACCCTAGCTGGCCTTCCGCCCTTGGCGGCCCATCCGATAACAAGGAGAGCTAGCTCAATGGAGGCATCTTCGTCTTCGCTCAACAGGCCCGTTTTCTTCAGCTCGGCCTTTCTCATCATTGCCCTGGTGCTCTACAGCGTGCTGCTGCAGGAACAGGCGCAAAACCAGTTCGCCCTGCTGCAGGGCTGGATCATCGACAAAGCCAGTTGGTTCTACGTCCTGGCCGTGGCCCTGATCCTGATCTGTTGTGTCTTTCTCGCCGTCAGCCGCTATGGCGACATCAAACTCGGACCGGACCACAGCCAGCCCGAGTACCGCAACACCACCTGGTTCGCCATGCTGTTCTCCGCCGGCATGGGGATCGGCCTGATGTTCTTCGGCGTTGCCGAACCGCTGATGCACTTCACCGCCCCCCCCGTGGGCGAAGCCGGCACCGTGCAGGCCGCGCGTGAGGCGATGAAGCTGACCTTCTTCCACTGGGGCCTGCACGCCTGGGCGATCTACGCCATCGTCGCGCTGATCCTGGCGTTCTTCTGCTTCCGTCATAACCTGCCACTGACCCTGCGCTCGGCGCTCTACCCGCTGATTGGTGAGCGCATCTATGGGCCCATCGGTCACGCAGTGGATACCTTCGCCATCCTCGGCACGGTGTTCGGCGTCGCCACCTCGCTGGGCTACGGCGTACTGCAGATCAACAGCGGTTTCCACCATTTGTTCGGCCTGCCGGTGAGCACAACGGTGCAGATCGGCCTGATCGCCGCCATCTGCGCGCTGGCCACCCTGTCGGTGGCCAGCGGCCTGAACAAGGGCATCCGCATCCTCTCCGAGATCAATCTGGTCCTGGCCGTTCTGCTGTTGCTGTTCGTCCTCGCACTGGGCCCGACGGTATTCCTGCTCAAGACCTTCGTGCAGAACACCGGCGCCTACCTGTCGGAGATCGTCAGCAAGACCTTCAACCTCTATGCCTACGAGCCCACCGACTGGATCGGCGGCTGGACCCTGCTGTACTGGGGCTGGTGGCTGTCCTGGTCGCCCTTCGTCGGCCTGTTCATCGCGCGTATCTCGCGCGGGCGCACCATCCGTGAATTCATCAGCGGCGTGCTGTTCGTACCGGCCGGCTTCACCCTGCTGTGGATGACGGTGTTCGGCGACAGTGCAATCAACATGGTGCTCAACGATGGCCTGCACAGCCTCGCCGAGGTGACCAATACCGACAGTTCGCTAGCCCTGTTTGCGTTCCTCGAACACTTCCCGCTGAGCAGCCTGCTATCGATGATCGCCGTGGCCATGGTGGTGGTGTTCTTCGTCACCTCGGCCGACTCCGGCGCCCTGGTGGTGGATATGCTCGCCTCCGGCGGCAAGGCCAACACGCCGTTGTGGCAACGCCTGTTCTGGTCGGTACTAATCGGCGTGGTAGCCATCTCCCTGCTGCTGGCCGACGGTCTCAAGGCCTTGCAAACCGCCACCATCGCCAGCGCCCTGCCCTTCTCCATCGTCCTGCTGGCGGCGATGTGGGGGCTGTTGCGGGCGCTCAAACTGGATGCCACCAAACGCAGCATCCGCTTCCAGGCCCTGCCACAAACGCCGAACCGCATGCGCCCACAAGGTGGCTGGCAGCGACGCCTGCGTACCCTGGTGACCTTCCCCAGCCAGGCCGAGGCACAGTCCTTCCTCAACGATGTGGCGCAATACGCCATCGACGCTGTCGCCGAGGAACTGGGCAAGCGCGGCCTGGATGCCCGTCGCGAGAACGGCGAAGACGGCCGTGTGCGCCTGATCGTAGGCCATGGCGCGGAAACCGACTTCCTCTATGAAGTCCGCCCGCGCGCCTTCAACCTGCCCAGTTTCGCCCTGCTGGAGAATCAGGACACCAGCGCGGAACAGCACTATTACCGTGCCGAGGTGCATCTGCTGGAAGGCGGCCAGGATTACGACCTGCTGGGCTGGAGCAGAGACGATGTGATCGGCGACATCATTGACCAGTACGAGAAGCACCGGCATTACCTGCATCTGGTGCGCTAAAAACCAAAAAGCCCGGCTGTAAAGCCGGGCTTTTTTCTTGCAGCAGGCTAAATCAGGCTGCCTGACGCTTCTGCGCACGCGCGCGGCAAGCCTCACCAAACGCCTCGAACATCCTCACTGAATCCGGGTTCTCTGCAGCCTGCCATTCCGGATGCCACTGCACGGCAAACAGGAAGGGCGACAGGCTTGGCGCGTGGAAGGCCTCGATCAGGCCATCCTCTGCGCGCGCCAGTGGCTCCAGGCCCTTGCCCAGGGTCTTGATGCCCTGCCCATGCAGGGAGTTGACGGCAATCTCTTCGCTGCCCAGGACCTTGGCCAGCCAGCTGCCGGCGGCGATACGCACTTTGTGGCTTTCGCCGTACTGCACGTCCACCGGGTCTTCCGGGTTCTCGCGATGATCATTGAAGCCTGGCTCGGCATAGACCTTCTGATACAGGTCGCCACCCAGGGCCACGTTGATTTCCTGCATGCCACGGCAGATGGCAAAGATCGGCAGGCCGCGGGCGATGGCGGCCTTGATCAGCGGCAGGTCGAACAGGTCGCGGTCGCGGTCCTGGGTTTTCTCGGGCGTGAGGTTTTCCTGACCATAGAGGGTCGGGTCGATGTTCGAGCCGGCACCGGTCAGGTACACACCATCGGCCATGTCGAGGTATTGGTCGAGGTCTTCGGTGCCGCAGCAGGTGGGCACCAGCACCGGCATGCAGCCGGCAAAATCGGTGATCGGTGTGATGTATTTGTGGGTCATCACCTGGTAGGCGTGGCCCTTGCGCTCTTGGGCGCCCATGGACATCAGTACGACGGGTTTGCGTTTCGCGTTGGAGGTTTTAGCGCTGTTGTTAGACATACGTCACCTTGGGGCAGGCTGGCCTGCCGTTGCTGTGCAGGAGGGTCGGAAGAGATCGACGCGCTACCTGTTTGGCACGGTTCCGTCTGTCGGCGGCATTGCATGCGCCTCACCTGGAGGCTTGGAAATGGAAGGTAACGAACCTCCCGCGACGGCCGCATAACAGTCGGAACCGCCCGCACAGTCTGCCCGAGCCGTAAAATATGTCAAACATTTCGAGTGAGCCTCGTTTGAAAAACAGAGCAAAGCCAGGCGCCACAAGGCCCGCTTAATGGCACCTACAGGGAGAGGGCGCTGAGAGGCGCACTCAGAAAGTCCATTATTTTTTACGCAACGCGTACGAAATACCGCATCACTCAGCTGTCGACCCACTGCACGGCCGGCAGATGCATCTGCGCCACTTCATCCAGCAAAAAGTCACGCAGCCGACGCAGCCGCTCCTCACCACGCCGCCCCTTTGGCCACACCAGGTAATAGCTGTCGCCACTGGCCACGGCACTGGGCCAGGGCAGACCGAGACGCCCCTGTTCGACGTCCTCTGCGACCATCACCAGGTCGCCGATGGATACCCCGTAGCCCCGCGCGGCCGCGACCATTCCCAATTCCAGGGTGTCGAACACCTGCCCCCCCTTTAGCGGCACCTGCTCCGCCAATCCCATGGCCTGCAGCCAGCGCCGCCAATCGCGACGATCCGGCGTCGGGTGTAACAGCTCACAGCTCTGCAACCGGGCCAGATCCCAGCGATCGTCAGTAGCGGCTTCCGGCGCACAGACCGGAATCAGCCACTCGGCGAACAGCTCGATACTTTCCCAGTCCGCCGGGAAGACACCACCGCTGCTGAGCAGCACCGCACAGTCGAAGGGCTCCTGATGGAAGTCGACCTTATCGACGTCCATCCAGGCGCTGGTCAGCTGCACTTCGATATCCGGGTTGTAGGTACGAAAACGCGACAGCCGCGCCAACAGCCAGCGCATGGTCAGGGTCGAAGGCGCCTTCAGGCGTAGGGTGGTGTCGTCGGCGCTGAGCGCGGCGCAGGCCCGTTCCAGCGCATCGAAGCCATCGCGCACCCCCGGCAGCAGCAGGCGTGCGCTTTCGCTCAGGCGCAGGTGCCGACCGGCACGCTCGAACAGGCTGCAGGCAAAGTGCTCCTCCAATGTACGAATGTGCCGGCTCACCGCACTCTGGGTAATGGCAAGCTCCTCGGCGGCACGGGTAAAGGAGGCATGGCGGGCAGCCGCCTCGAAAGCACGCAGGGCATAAAGGGGCGGCAAACGACGTGCCATGGGCGCGGCCTCCATGAGTATTAGTCATGTAAAGCATCGCATTTTTCCTTTTGTGGGTGGCACCCTGAATCCCGAAAATAAGCGGCAATCCCCTGCCAGCCGTGAAACTCTCGACGGCGCCTCTCGCTGAGCCTCACTCATCATGCCGCACTCCACCCGCCATGAGCTGGTCGCCCTGTTCCGCCTGGCCGCACCGCTGATTACTGCGCAACTGGCCCATGTGCTGATGGTGTTCACCGACACCATCATGATGGCCATGCTCGGCCCCGAAGAGCTGGCCGGCGGCGCCCTCGGCGCCACCTGCTACTACATGCTGTCGCTGTTCTGCGTCGGGGTAATGGCCGCCGTCGGCAGCCTGGTCGCCATTCGTCACGGTGCGGGCGACACCCAGGGCGTCACCCGCTTGCTGCAGAACGGCTTGTGGCTCGCCCTGCTGCTGGGGGCCGGGGGCGCCCTGTGCCTGCACGGACTCGGCCCCTTGCTGCCCTACCTGGGCCAGCAGGCCGGCAGCGTCGACTTGGCCATGGAGTTTCTTGGCCCCCTGTCGCTGGCCCTGCCCGGCTACCTGTGCTTCATGGCCTTGCGCGGTTTTACCAGCGCCATTGGCTATCCGGGCCCGGTGATGACGATCGGCGTGATCGGCGCCATCGCCAACTTCGTTATCAATTATGCGCTGATCAAGGGCTGGTTCGGCCTGCCCAGTCTGGGCTTGAGCGGTATCGGCATGACCACCGCCCTGGTCAGCACCGCCATGGCCCTGGCCCTGGGTCTGTACATCCTGCGCTCGCGGGCCTACCGCCAGTACAGGCTGCTGCGCGGCCCGCTGCGCCCACGCAGGACCGAGATGGGCGCACTGCTACGCCTGGGCCTGCCGATTGGCGGCACCTACGCAGCCGAACAGGGCCTGTTTACCTTCGCCACCCTGTGCATGGGCGCCCTCGGCAGTGTGCAACTGGCAGCCCACCAGATCGCCATCCAGGCGGTGACACTGGCCTTCATCCTGCCGCAGGGGCTGTCCTACGCGGTGACCTTCCGCGTCGGTCAGCATTACGGTGCCGGCCGCCTGGCCGAGGTGCGCCGTGCCGGACGCCTGGGCATCGCCAGCGGCGCCTGTTGCATGCTGCTGTTCGCCCTGCTGTTCTGGCTGGCGCCGGAGTATGTGGTGGGGCTGTTCGTCGACCGCAGCGACCCGGCGTTCGCCGAGATCGTCAGCCTGGCCGTAAGCCTGCTGGCCGTTGCCGCACTGTTCGAGTTGTTCGACGGTACGCAGAGCATCGCCATGGGCACCATCCGCGGTCTGGGCGACGGCAAGACCACCCTGCTCGTCGGCCTCGGCTGCTACTGGTTGATCGGCATTCCGCTGGCCTGGACCCTGGCCTTCCCGCTCGGCTGGGGTGCCCATGGCATCTGGTGGGGCCTGGCTGGCGGGCTGGCCTGCGCGGCCATCGCGCTGACCCTGGGCTTCGAGTGGAAGAGCGCGCGCCTGCTGCCGCCGCAACCTGCCCAGGGCGCCACCTGCCTGTCGTAGCGCCTCAGTTGGGCTTCGCGAAACCGCCGCGCCTACGAAGGCGTGCCTGCCAGCAGCGGCTGGCGCATGCCGAATACCAGAAAACGCGCCAGTTCGGTCAGTGGCAACGGCTTGCTGATCAGGTAACCCTGCACTTGGTCGCAACCGAACTGGCGCAGCAGGGCCAGCTGTTCGGCGTTTTCCACACCCTCGGCAACCACCTGCAGATGAAGGTTGTGCGCCAGATTGATCATGGCCCTGACCAGCTGGCGGTTCTCCGCGCGCTCGCCCATGCCGCCGACGAAGCTCTTGTCGATCTTCAGCAGGGTGATCGGCAGGTTGTTGAGGTGCACGAAGGAGGAGAAGCCGGTACCGAAGTCGTCCAGGGAAAAGCGCACACCCAGCCGGCCGAGCGCCTGCATGGTCTGCTGGACCTGCTCGCTGCGGCGCATCACCGCCGTTTCGGTCAGCTCGAACTCCAGCCGCTCGGCATCCACGCCGCGTTCTTCGATCAGGCGGCTCAACGTCGGCAGCAGCTGGCTGTCCTGGAACTGGCGGAACGACAGGTTGACCGCCATGTGCAGCGCCGGCAGACCACGCCCACGCAGCCACTGCATGTCGCGCAGGGCGCGGGAGATCACCCAGTAGCCGAGCGGCACGATCAGCCCGCTCTCCTCGGCCAGCGGCACGAATTCGTCCGGGCCGAGCAGGCCGCGCTGCTCATGGCGCCAACGCACCAGCGCCTCCAAACCGAGGATGCGGCCGCTCTGCAGACACAGACGCGGCTGGTAGTGCAGCTCCAGCTCGTCACGACGCAGCGCGCGGCGCAGCTCGCTTTCCAGGTCGGCCTTGCTGCGCGCGCCACCGTGCACGCGCTCGTCATAGAGATGAAAGGTGCACCCCTGCACCGCCTTGGCCTGCTGCATGGCGATGTGCGCGTGCCACATCAGCGGGTCGGCGGCCAGACCAGCGCGCGCGTAAGTCAGACCCAGGCTGCAGCCGAGCAGCAGGCTCTCGCCATCCAGCCAGTAGGGTTCGGACAGCGCCTCGACGATACGCTCGGCCAGGCGCTCGGCACGGCGCGGGTCACGACGGGTGTCGACGAGCAGGGCGAACTCGTCGCTGCCGAGCCGTGCCAGGCTATCACCGGCGTCCAGCTGCGCCTTGAGCCGCGCCACCACCTGCAGGATCAGGCGGTCACCGGCTTGGTAGCCGAGGGCATCGTTGACATGTTTGAAGTTGTCCAGATCGAGATGCCCCAGGGCCAGACCGCGCCCCTGGTATTCGGCCAGGCGCCCGGCCAGCAGGGCCTGGAAACCCTGTCGATTGGCGATGCCCGTCAGCACATCCTGCTCGGCCAGGCGCTGCAGGGCCCCTTGCAGGCGTGCACGCTCACCGGCATAGCGCAGGCAGCGGCGCAGCACCTCATCGCTCAGCTGGCTGCGTACCAGCCAGTCGTAGGCATCGGCAGGCGGCTCCATGGGCTCATGATCGAGCAGCAGCACCATGGGCAAGGAACAACAACCGGGCGCTGGCTGGCAGGCAGGAGTGGTGAGCAACAGGGCGGGGACATCGTCATCGAACAGGCTACTGGCGGCAGTCCAGCTTGGCGCGGTGATCAGCGGCCAGGCAGCATCCAGACTGGTCAGTCGTGCGCGCAGCAGGGTCGCCCATTCCGGCGTTTCGGCCAGCAGGATCAGGCGCATGGATTCAGCAAGCGCAGACACATGAACTCCCCAAGGTCGACAAGACAGACTCACTCCGTCTGCATGCGCCGTTATTCGGCGTTCTCTTCCTGCCCCGTCCTTGTGCAGCTTTCGCGCATCCTGAGGGAAACACATAGCAGCGACAACCGGGGGGATACGGAACAATCGTACATGATCTTTTAAAATAGTGACTTAGCACACAATCCTTATGCTTTTTATTCAAAACCGCCCGTGCCGTACAGCGGTCGGCCCGCGTCCCGCAGCCGACCGCCGGCTGTTAGAATGCCGCCTCTTTTTCTGATCAATTCCTTTGCCATGTCCCGACTCAACCCTCGGCAGCAAGAGGCCGTGAACTACGTCGGCGGCCCACTATTGGTGCTCGCCGGCGCCGGCTCCGGCAAAACCAGCGTGATCACCCGCAAGATCGCCTACCTGGTGCAGCAGTGCGGCATCCAGGCCCGTCATATCGTCGCCATGACCTTCACCAACAAGGCCGCCCGCGAGATGAAGGAGCGTGTCGGCACCCTGCTCAAGGGCGCCGAGGCACGCGGCCTGACCGTGTCCACCTTCCACAACCTGGGCATGAACATCATCCGCAAGGAATACGCCCGCCTGGGCTACAAACCCGGCTTCTCGATCTTCGACGACGGCGACATCAAGGCCCTGCTGACCGACATCATGCAGAAGGAATACGCCGGCGATGACGGTGCCGACGAGATCAAGAACTACATCGACAGCTGGAAGAACGACCTGATCCTGCCGGACGAGGCCCTGGCCAATGCCCGTGGCCCCAAGGAGCAGACCGCCGCCATCGTCTACCTGCACTACCAGCGCACGCTCAAGGCGTACAACGCGGTGGACTTCAACGACCTGATCCTGCTGCCGGTGAAGCTGTTCCAGGAACACGCCGACATCCTCGAGAAGTGGCAGAACCGCATCCGCTACCTGCTGGTCGACGAATACCAGGACACCAACGCCAGCCAGTACCTGCTGGTGAAACTGCTGGTGGGCATGCGCCACCAGTTCACCGTGGTTGGCGACGACGACCAGTCGATCTACGCCTGGCGCGGCGCCCGGCCGGAGAACCTCAACCTGCTCAAGGAAGACTATCCGTCGCTGAAAGTGGTGATGCTGGAGCAGAACTACCGCTCTACCAGCCGCATCCTCAAGTGCGCCAACATCCTCATCGCCAACAACCCACACGTGTTCGAGAAGCAGCTGTGGTCGGAAATGGGCGTCGGCGACGAGATCCGCGTGATCCGCACGCGCAACGAGGATGCCGAATGCGAGCGGGTGGCGCTGGAAATTCTCACCGAGCACCTGCGCACCCAGCGCCCGTACAGCGATTTCGCCATCCTCTACCGCGGCAACTACCAGGCCAAGCTGATGGAGCTGAAGCTGCAGCACCATCAGATTCCCTATCGCCTGTCCGGCGGTACCAGCTTCTTCGCCCGCCAGGAGGTGAAGGACCTGATGAGCTACTTCCGCCTGCTGGTCAACCCGGACGACGACAACGCCTACCTGCGGGTGATCAACGTGCCGCGCCGCGAGATCGGCTCGGCGACCCTGGAGAAGCTCGGCAACTACGCCAGCGAGCGCGGCATCTCGATGTACGCCGCCAGCGACGAACTGGGCCTCGGCGAGCTGCTCGACGCCCGCTATACCGAGCGCCTGTCGCGCTTCAAGCGCTACATGGACAAGATCCGCGAACTCTGTGCCGGCAATGACCCGATCGGCGCCATCCGCAGCATGATCATGGACATCGACTACGAAAACTGGCTGCGCCAGAACGCCTCCAGCGACAAGGTCGCCGAGGCGCGCATGGGCAACGTCTGGTTCCTGGTCGAAGCGCTGAAGAACACCCTCGACAAGGATGAAGAGGGCGACATGACCATCGAGGACGCCATTGGCAAGCTGGTCCTGCGCGACATGCTGGAGCGCCAGCAGGAAGAAGAGGAAGGCGCCGAGGGCGTGCAGATGATGACCATGCACGCCTCCAAGGGCCTGGAATTCCCCTCGGTGTACATCATCGGCTTCGAGGAGGAAATCCTACCGCACCGCTCCAGCATCGAGGCCGACACCATCGAGGAAGAACGCCGGCTGGCCTATGTCGGCATCACCCGCGCCAAACGCAACCTGACGCTGACCTTCGCCGCCAAGCGCAAGCAGTACGGCGAGATCATCGACTGCTCGCCGAGCCGCTTCCTTGACGAACTGCCGCCGGAAGACCTGGTCTGGGAAGGCCAGGAAGACGCGCCGGTCGAAGTCAAAGCCGCGCGCGGCAACGACGCCCTGGCCAATATGCGGGCACTGCTAAAACGCCCGGCAGGCTCGTAAAATACCGTTACTTCGTAGCCCGGATGCAGTCCGGGGAAACCGTCCCGGATTGCATCCGGGCTACGTTCAGCATGAGGACCACCGCGTGGAAGCGCTGAAACAGAAAATTCGCGAAATGGGGACCGTGTTGTCGGACCAGGTGCTGAAGGTCGACGCCTTCCTCAACCACCAGATCGACCCGGCGTTGATGCAGAAAGTCGGTCACGAGTTCGCCGAGCGCTACCGCGCCCAGGGCGTGACCAAGATCGTCACCATCGAGGCCTCCGGCATCGCACCGGCGATCATGGCCGGCCTGGAACTGGGCGTACCGGTAATTTTCGCTCGCAAGTTCCAGTCGCTGACGCTGAAGAGCGAACTGCTGATCTCCAAGGTGTTCTCCTTCACCAAGCAGACCGAGAGCACCATTGCCATCTCCGCCAAACACCTGAGCGCGGCAGATCATGTGCTCATCATCGATGACTTCCTTGCCAACGGCCACGCCGCCAAGGCGCTGATCGACCTGATCCAGCAGGCCGGAGCAAGCATCGCGGGTCTCGGCATCGTCATCGAAAAGTCCTTCCAGGACGGCCGCAAGCTGCTGGAAAACGAAGGCTATCGCGTTGAGTCGCTGGCCCGCGTCGCCTCGCTGGAGGGCGGCCAGGTACACTTCCTCGACTGAACCGCCACACGCAGAAACGACAAAGCCGCCCGCAGGCGGCTTTGCAATGAACAGCGCTGGCGCCGTTAGAGTCCCGACATCTTCTTGATGGCGGCCATCAGCTCGTCGTCCGAGCAATCGGCACAGGTGCCTTTCGGCGGCATGGCGTTGATGCCGGAAATAGCCTTGGCCAGCAGGCCATCCAGACCACCCTGCTCGTCGGCGCGCTTCTTCCAGTCGGCAGTATCGCCAACCTTCGGCGCACCCAGCACACCGGCGTTGTGGCAGGCGCCACAGTGAGCGGTGATCACGTCGTCGGCCGACTTGGCACCACCACCAGCGGCAACGGCTACGGCACCGACGCCTTTGCATTCCTCACCCTGGATGCAGACCTCACCCACCGGCTTGATGCGCTCGGCGATGTCGTCGTTGGTCGCAGCCTGAGCGCTCACAGCCCACAGGGCCAATACGGCAGCTTGAGCCGCCAGGATCTTTTTGATCAGAGTCACGGTACACCCTCATTGGCTATTCACGCCCGCGGCCACGGTTTCGCAGGCGGGCGCCAGTATAACGGTTAGGTCGCCAGGCCGAAACAACCCAACTTGTCGCAGGGGCATCGCCTGCGACAGGCGACGTATTGTCAGAAATTGGCCGGCGTGGTGGCACTGATCAGCCGCGCCGGCTTGTCATAGGGATTACGGAAGCGGTGCGGCTTGGTGCTATCAAAGTAATAGCTGTCGCCCGGCTCCAGCACGAACACCTCGCTGCCCACGGTCAGCTCGAGGCGCCCGTCGACCAGCATGCCGGCCTCCTCGCCATCATGATTAAGCATCTCGTCGCCGGTATCGGTGCCCGGCGGATAGATCTCGTCAAGGAAGGTGATCGTGCGATTGGGATGCGCCTTGCCAATCAGCTTCATGGTCACGGCGCCACTGGAAAGGTCGGTCAGCTCGTTGGCCCGATAGACCACTTGAGTCTGGTTGTCCTGCTCCAGGTCAAGTGAGAAAAACTCCACCAGCGACATGGGAATGCCGCCAAGCACCTTTTTCAGCGAGCTGATCGAGGGGCTCACGCTGTTCTTCTCGATCATCGAAATGGTGCTATTGGTGACGCCCGCCCGCTTGGCGAGCTCACGCTGGGATAGGCCTTTGAGTTTGCGTATAGATTGCAGTCGAACACCGACGTCCAATGCGGGAATCCTCCTTGGGGAACAGGCACGGTTGGTTCGCCGTATCATGGCAACAGTGTTCAGTATTTACAACACAACGTCCGCAATTAGCTTGCAGACGGGCCGCTAGCCCCCGGAATAGAGGCGTGGCACCCGCTTCAGATTGCAGAACAACTGGTAGGGGATGCTGCCGCAACCATAAGCCACATCGCTGGCCAGCACCTCACGCCCCCACAATTCGACCCGGCTGCCGAGCCCAGCCTGGGGCAGATCGGTAAGGTCGACGGTGAGCATGTCCATCGATACCCGGCCAATCAGGCGCGTGCGCACACCGTCGACCAGGACAGGCGTGCCAGTCGCAGCATGCCGCGGGTAGCCGTCGGCATAGCCCATGGCGACCACGCCGACGCGGGTTGGGCGCTCGGCGACGAAGCGTGCGCCATAACCCACCGGCTCCCCGGCCGGCAGCTCGCGCACACTGATGATTTTCGACTCAAGGGTCATTACCGGCTTGAGCCGCGCCGCCTGCGCCTGGGGCTGCTCGAAGGGGGTAGCACCGTAGAGCATGATGCCCGGGCGCACCCAGTCACTGGGCACGCTCGGCCAGCCGAGGATGGCCGGCGAGTTGCGCAGGCTGACCTCGGCCTGCAGCTCGCCGCGCGCCTGCTGAAAAATGTCCAGCTGCTCGGCGCTGCGCGGGCAGTCCAGCTCGTCGGCACGGGCGAAATGGCTCATCAGCACGATCTTCTCGACCTTACCACTGGCCTGCAGACGGGCATGAGCGTCGCGGTACTCAGCCGGATGCAGGCCGACACGGTGCATGCCCGAATCCAGCTTGAGCCACACCCGCAACGGGCGCGACAGGCGGGCCTGCTCGATAGCCTCGACCTGCCAGGGCGCGTGCACCACGCACCACAGCTGGTGCTGATCGATCAGGCTCAGTTCGCTGGCTTCGAAGAAGCCTTCGAGCAGCAGGATCGGTGCACGAATGCCGGCATAACGCAGCTCCAGCGCCTCTTCGATGCAGGCCACGGCGAATCCGTCAGCTTCTGCCTCGAGCGCCTGGGCGCAGCGCACCGCGCCGTGGCCATAGGCGTCGGCCTTGACCACCGCCAGGGCCCTGGCGCCGCTGACCTCACGGGCGAGGCGATAGTTGTGACGCAGGGCTTCGAGGTCGATCAGGGCTCGGGCGGGACGCATGGCGGCTACTTCATTCGGTTAAAAAAAGCCCGGCGGGGGTGCCGGGCAAGTCAGGGTTGCTCAGTTCTGCGCGGCGACGACCATCATCTCCACCAGCACGCGCGGGTCGTACAGCTTGGCTTCGACGCAGGCACGGGCCGGGGCTGCGCCCTCGGCGACCCAGGCATCGTAGACCTCGTTCATGCCGGCATAGTCGGCCATGTCCTTGAGGTAGATGGTCACCGACAAGATCTTCGACTTGTCGCTGCCGGCCTCGGCCAGGAAACGGTCGATGTTGGCCAGGGTCTGGCGGGTCTGCTCACGGATATCGCCGTCGTAGTCGTCAGCCAGCTGGCCGGCCAGGTGGACCACGCCGTTGTGGATGACGATTTCGCTGAAGCGCTTCTCAGTGCGCAGGCGCTGGATGGACATGCTTGTGAGTCTCCTTGGTCTTGCCGTAACGGGAAATATCCAGGCCTTCAGCGCTGATCTGCGGGCGCTTGTTGGCCATCAGGTCGGCGAGGAAGCGGCCGGAGCCGCAGGCCATGGTCCAGCCAAGGGTACCGTGCCCGGTATTGAGGAACAGGTTGCGATAGGCGGTACCGCCCACGATCGGCGTGCCGTCCGGGGTGGCCGGTCGCAGGCCGGTCCAGAACTCGGCCTGCTTGAGGTCGCCACCCTGGGGATAGAGATCGCCAGTGATCATCTCCAGGGTTTCGCGACGAGCCGGATTGAGGCTCAGGTCGAAACCGGCGATCTCGGCCATGCCGCCGACACGGATGCGGTTGTCGAAACGGGTGATGGCGACCTTGTAGGTCTCGTCGAGGATGGTCGAGCTCGGTGCCATATCCGGGTTGGTGATCGGCACGGTCAGCGAGTAGCCCTTGAGCGGGTAGACCGGCGCCTTGATGCCCAGCGGCTTGAGCAGTTGCGGGCTGTAGCTACCGAGGGCCAGCACGTAGCGGTCGGCCGTTTCCAGCTTGCCGTCGATCCACACGCCGTTGATACGGTCACCGGCGGCATCCAGACGCTCGATGTTCTGCCCGAAGCGGAACTCGACGCCCAGCGCCTGGGCCATGTCGGCCAGCTTGCGGGTGAACATCTGGCAGTCGCCGGTCTGGTCGTTGGGCAGACGCAACGCGCCGGCCAGCTTATGCTTGACGCTGGCCAGGGCCGGCTCGACACGGGCGATGGCGTCACGATCGAGCAGCTCGAACGGCACGCCGGAGGCTTCCAGCACAGCGATGTCCTTGCCCGCGTTGTCGACCTGAGCCTGGGTGCGGAACAGCTGAGTGGTGCCGAGCTGGCGGCCTTCGTAGGCGATGCCGGTCTCGGCGCGCAGCTCGTCGAGGCAGTCGCGGCTGTACTCGGACAGCCGCACCATGCGCTCCTTGTTCACCGCGTAGCGGGCGGCGGTGCAGTTGCGCAGCATCTGTGCCATCCACAGGTACTGGTCGATATCGGCAGTGGCCTTGATCGCCAGGGGTGCGTGCTTCTGCAGCAGCCACTTGATGGCCTTCAGCGGCACGCCTGGGGCGGCCCAGGGCGAGGCGTAGCCCGGCGACACCTGGCCGGCGTTGGCAAAGCTGGTTTCCAGGGCCGGACCGTTCTGGCGGTCGACCACCACAACCTCGAAGCCGGCACGAGCCAGATAGTAGGCACTGGCGGTACCGATCACACCGCTGCCGAGCACCAGAACACGCATCTTTGCCTCCCCGCCGCAGGCTAGCCTGCGAGCGTTTGTTATTTTGACCATAGATGGGCGAAGTATAGAAACTCGGCGACAGAAATATTCACTATATAAATGTCTAATTTCGGCGTTTGATCTTGATTCAGAGCCATTAAACAGGACTCAAGCAGACGATATGGCTGGAATTAAAGCCTATTGGCAGTGAATTATCCCGCCACTTAACGACACTGAAGAAGGACAGACGGAGCCGATCTGCCGCAGTGTTTTTCGCCATACCCGACGCTATATTGGCCGATGAACTCCGGCGCATGCTGCGCCCAACCAGAGACTTTCCCTATGCGCACCCAACATCAAAGCCGCCGCGAACTGGACAAGATCGACCGCAACATCCTGCGCATCCTGCAGGAGGATGGCCGCATCAGCTTCACCGAACTGGGCGAGCGGGTTGGCCTGTCCACCACGCCCTGCACCGAGCGGGTCCGGCGCCTGGAGCGCGAGGGGATCATCATGGGCTACCACGCCCGCCTCAATCCGCAGCAGCTCAAGGCCAGCCTGCTGGTGTTCGTCGAGATCAGCCTGGACTACAAGTCCGGCGATACCTTCGAGGAGTTCCGCCGCGCCGTACTCAAGCTGCCGCACGTGCTGGAGTGCCACCTGGTGTCCGGCGACTTCGACTATCTGGTAAAGGCGCGCATCAACGAAATGGCCAGCTACCGCAAGCTGCTTGGTGACATCCTGCTCAAGCTGCCACATGTACGTGAGTCGAAGAGCTATATCGTCATGGAGGAAGTGAAGGAGTCGCTGACCCTGCCGCTGCCCGAGTGAGGCTCGCAGCCTGGCTAGACCAGGCGCTGGCGGGTACTGGCAATCAAGCGGTGCACCTGCTGTTCGACCTCAGCCGCCACCGGCTCCTCAGGTCCGCGCCCGCGCGGGCAAGGCAAGCTCGGCGTAGTGCCGAACAGGCGACAGATCAGCGGACGCTCCTCATACACCGTGCATCCCTGCGGCCCGAGGTGCACACAGTTGAATTCGGCCAGCGCAGCATCGTGCTCGGCCTCGCTCTTGACCGGCAGCCGCGCCAGCTCCTCCGCGGAGGCCGTGACCGGACCGCAACAATCGTGACAGCCTGGCTCACAGGCGAAACCCGGGATCTGCCGGCGCAGGTAACTGATCTGGCGATTGATGCAACTCATGTGTAGCTCCGACACGGCTTGTGCACAGTGTATTCGAGGGCTCCAGCGCTCGCCCGCGAGCAGAGGAGGAACAGTTTTTCCCGCCAGCCTCTTGGCGAGCCCCGCGGGCCGCGCTTATCCTGCGTTAAATTTTAACAACACCTCACTCAGGATTTCGCACATGAACGCCCGGCTCAACCAGCCCGTACACAGTGACCAACATGCCGCCTCCTACTACGCGGCCACGGTCAACCGTCAGCTGGCGCAGCCGCCCCTGAGTGGCGAACAGATCGCCGATGTGTGCATCGTCGGTGGCGGTTTCACCGGCCTCAATACCGCCATCGAACTGGCCAAAAAGGGCCTGTCGGTCGTCCTGCTGGAGGCCCACCTGATTGGCTGGGGCGCCAGCGGTCGCAACGGCGGCCAGCTGATTCGCGGCGTCGGCCATGGTGTCGAACAGTTCGAGAATGTGATCGGTAGCGACGGCGTGCGTCAGCTCAAGCTGATGGGCCTGGAGGCAGTGGAGATGGTTCGCCAGCGCGTCGAGGAGTTCCAGATCGACTGCGACCTGACCTGGGGCTACTGCGACCTGGCCAACAAGCCGGCCCACCTGGAAGGCTTCGCCGAAGACAAGGCCGAACTGGAAAGCCTGGGCTATCGCCACGAGTTGCGCCTGCTGCAACCCGGCCAGATGCACGAAGTGGTCGGCTCCAACCAGTACTGCGGCGGCATGATCGACATGGGCTCCGGCCACCTGCACCCGCTCAATCTGGCCCTCGGCGAAGCGACCGCCGCGCTGTCGCTGGGCGTGAAGCTGTTCGAGCATTCGCCTGTCACTCGCATCGACCACGGCCCCGAGGTCAAGGTACATACCGCCCAGGGCGTGGTGCGGGCGAAGAACCTGGTGCTGGCCTGCAATGCCTACCTCAACGGCCTCGACCCGACCCTGGGTGGCAAGGTGCTGCCGGCCGGCAGCTATGTGATCGCCACCGAGCCGCTGGGCGCGGAGCGCGCACGCAAGCTGATCCCGCAGAACATGGCGCTGTGCGACCAGCGTGTGGCACTGGACTATTACCGCCTGTCCGCCGACAACCGCCTGCTGTTCGGCGGTGCCTGCCACTATTCCGGGCGCGATCCGGCAGACATTGCCGCCTATATGCGCCCGAAAATGCTGAAAGTCTTCCCGGAACTGGCCGATGTGCGCATCGACTTCCAGTGGGGCGGCATGATCGGCATCGGCGCCAACCGCCTGCCGCAAATCGGTCGCCTGAAAGACAAGCCCAACGTGTTCCACGCCCAGGCCTACGCCGGCCACGGCGTCAACGCCACCCACCTGGCCGGCAAACTGCTGGCCGAGGCCATTGCCGGCCAGAGCGGCGGCCAGTTCGAACTGTTCGACAAGGTGCCGCACATGACCTTCCCCGGCGGCCGTTACTTCCGCTCGCCACTGCTGGCGCTGGGCATGGGCTGGTATCGCCTCAAGGAAGCACTCGGCCTGGTCTGACGCTCAATCGCGCCACAGGGTCCAGAACGGGCGCTCGGCCTCGCCGAGCGCCTGCGCCCGGGTCAGGCCGATATCGCGCAGCTGCTCGTCGCTCAGGCGCAGCAACTCCCTGCGAGAACTCAGCCGCCGGGAGAAGGCGCGCCAATGCCCCAGCAGCATCAACGCACTGGCCAGCAGGCTCGCCTTGCCTGCGCCAAGCTGCGGCACCAACTCCTCATTACGCTCGTAGGGGGGCGACATGACTCTCTCCTTGCAGCTACCTGGATGGAGAGCCATGATGCAGAACGCTGAAATCAGGATACAGATTCAAGAAATGGTCTTTTCAGCCATACAGATTGCATAGAACCCCATCTGAATCCTGATTTTTCTCTGCATCTGTATGGCCAACGGAACCGGACATGCTTTATCGCCATCTCGCCGAGATACTCGGCGAGCGCATCGAACAGGGGCTGTATCGCCCCGGCGACCGCCTGCCCTCGGTACGCGCCCTCAGCCAGGAGCACGGCGTCAGTCTGAGCACCGTGCAGCAGGCCTATCGCCAACTGGAAGATCAGGGCCTGGTCACACCACGCCCCAAATCCGGCTATTTCGTCCCGGCCAGCCGCCACGCCCCCGCACTGCCCGAGGTCAATCACACCGTGCAGCGCCCGGTCGAGATCTCCCAGTGGGATCAGGTGCTGGAACAGATCGGCAGCGCCCCGGACGAGCGCATGATCCAGCTGGGCCGCGGCCGCCCGGATATCAGCAGTCCGACCCTCAAGCCTCTGCTGCGCGCGCTGTCGCGCCTGAGCCGACGCCAGGACCTGCGCGGCCTGACTTACGGCAGCATCTATGGCGACCGCGGCCTGCGCGAGCAGATCTCGCGCCTGCTGCTGGACTCCGGCTGCCATATCGGTGCCGATGAGATTGTCATCACCACCGGTTGCCACGAAGCGCTGTCGGCGGCGATCCGCGCCATCTGCGAGCCTGGCGACATCGTCGCAGTGGACTCGCCGAGCTTTCACGGGGTGATGCAGGCGCTCAAGGGCTTTGGCATGAAGGCCCTGGAACTGCCCAGCGACCCGCTCACCGGCATCAACCTGCAAGCCCTGCAGCTGGCCCTGGAGCAGTGGCCGATCAAGGCCATCCAGCTCACCCCGACCTGCAACAACCCGCTCGGCTACATCATGCCGGAGGCCAACAAGCGCGCCCTGCTGACCCTGGCCCAACGCTATGACGTGGCGATCATCGAGGACGATGTGTATGGCGAGCTGGCCTACCGCTACCCGCGCCCGCGCACCATCAAGTCGTTCGACGAGGATGGCCGCGTACTGCTGTGCAGCTCCTTTTCCAAGACCCTGGCGCCCGGCCTGCGCATCGGCTGGATCGCCCCCGGCCGCTACCGCGAGCGGGTGCTGCACATGAAGTACATGGGCACCGGCTCCACCGCCCAGCTGCCGCAGCTGGCGCTGGCCGAGTTCATCGCCGGCGGCCACTACGAGCCGCACCTGCGGCGCATGCGCGCGCAGTATCAGCGTGGCCGCGACCTGATGATCGACTGGGTGACCCGCTACTTCCCGAACTCAGTGAAGATCAGCCAGCCGCAGGGCAGCTTCATGCTCTGGCTGGAGCTGCCCGAACACTTCGACAGCCACCGTCTCAACCGCGAGCTGCAGCCACAGGGTGTGCAAGTGGCCACCGGCAGCATCTTTTCCGCCTCCGGCAAGTTCCGTAACTGCCTGCGCCTGAACTACGCCGCGCCGCCCGACGCCAGCATCGAACACGCCGTGCGCCTGGTCGGCGAGACCGCCAGGCGCCTGCTGGAAAAGGCGAACTAGCCGCCCTGCACCTGAGGGTCGGCCGCGATATCGGGCCGTCGATAGGTCAACCAGACAAAAACGGCCGCACCCACCGCCATCAGCAGCGGCAGAGCATGCCCAGTCAGCCACTGGCTCAGCGCCCCGGTGAGCAGCGGGCCAATCAGGCAACCAAGCCCCCAGAGCTGCGAAACATGGGCATTGGCCCGAACCAGCTCATCGTCACGGTACAGCTCGCCAATCAGAATCAGCGACAAGGTGAACAGGCCGCCCGCGCTAGCCCCGAACAGCACCCACAGCGGCCAGATCAGTGGCGTATGCAGCAGCAGTGGTATTGCCAGGCTGGAAACCAGCAGCACCAGGCCGCAACTGCGGAACAGGGTTCGCCGCGACATATGGTCCGCCAGCCAGCCAATCGGCAGTTGCAGTACGGCATCGCCCACCACCACCACACTGACCATCAGCAACGCCACTTCCTGGGTGAAGCCTTCACGCAAGCCGTAGATCGGCAGCAAAGTCAGCATCATCGCCTCGAAGGCCGCGAACAGCATCACCGCCCAGGCGATGGTCGGCAAACGCGTACAAAACCCCCACAGCCCCCGCCCGGAAGCGCTATGTGCATCGACCCGGGGCGCCCCGCTGCGCCCCAGCAGCACCAGGGAACCGAAGATCAGCAGGCCCGTACCCGTCCAGAAACCCAGGTCATTGCCGGTTCCCAGCACACTGAGCAACAGCGGCCCGGAGAGCTGACTCAGCGCATAGCCCGTGCCATACAGCGCCACCAGACGGCCCCGCCACTGTTCCACCGCCAACTGGTTGATCCAGCTTTCGCCAAGGATGAACACCACCGTTAACGCCACACCGAGGAACAGGCGCAGCCCCAGCCAAACCGGGTAGTGCTGCACCAGCGCCAGCAGCGCCACCGACACCGCACCGAGCAGCAGACACAACTGCATCACCAGGGTGGTACCAAAACGCCCAGCCAGGCGCCCCGCCAGCAGGGCGCCGAGCAGTACGCCAATCGCCGGGGTCGCCGCCATGACACCGATCGCGAAGTTGCCATAGCCCCAGCTTTCCAGGCGCAACGACACCAATGGCATGGTCACGCCCAATGCCAGACCGATACTGATCACCGCGGCACAAACCGCGAAATAGGTACCCCAACGCATAGCCAGAATCCTTTGCGGCAAAGCAAAACGGCCGGGCTTCCCCAAGGAAACCCGGCCGCAGGTGTGGCTCACAGGGAGCCGGCCCCGAAGGGCGGACCTTCAGGCGCCGCAGCGCCCGTCAATCGATGCTTACAGCTTGATCCAGGTGGACTTGATCTCGGTGTACTTGTCGAAGGCGTGCAGCGACTTGTCGCGGCCGTTGCCGGACTGCTTGAAGCCGCCGAACGGCGCGGTCATATCGCCCATGTCGTACTGGTTGATCCACACGCTGCCGGCACGCAGGGCCTTGCCAACCAGGTGCGCCTTGGACAGGTTGCTGGTCCACACGCCGGCGGCCAGACCGTAGATGGTGTCGTTGGCGATGGCCACGGCTTCTTCGGTGGTGTCAAAGCCGATGACCGACAGCACCGGGCCGAAGATCTCTTCGCTGGCGATGCGCATGGCGTTGGTCACGCCGTCGAAGATGGTCGGCTCGACGTAGGTCCCGCCGGTCTCTTCCAGCACGCGCTTGCCGCCAGCCACCAGCTTGGCGCCGTCTTCGTGACCGGCCTGGATGTAGGCCAGTACATTGTTCATCTGGGTGGTGTCGACCAGGGCACCGACGTTGGTCGCCGGGTCCAGCGGGTTGCCCGGCTTCCAGGCCTTGATCGCCTCGACCACCATCGGTACGAACTTGTCCTTGATGGAGTTTTCCACCAGCAGGCGCGAGCCGGCGGTGCACACTTCGCCCTGGTTGAAGGCGATGGCGCCAGCGGCGCCTTCGGCAGCGGCCTGCAGGTCCGGGGCGTCGGCGAAGACGATGTTCGGGCTCTTGCCGCCGGCTTCCAGCCACACGCGCTTCATGTTCGATTCGCCGGCGTAGACCATCAGCTGCTTGGCGATCTTGGTCGAACCGGTGAACACCAGGGTGTCGACGTCCATATGCAGAGCCAGGGCCTTGCCCACGGTATGGCCGAAGCCCGGCAGCACGTTGAACACGCCTGCCGGAATGCCAGCCTCGATGGCCAGCTGAGCAATACGGATACCGGTCAGCGGCGACTTCTCGGACGGTTTGAGGATGACCGAGTTGCCGGTGGACAGGGCCGGGCCCAGCTTCCAGCAGGTCATCAGCAGGGGGAAGTTCCACGGCACGATGGCGGCGACCACGCCAACCGGCTCGCGGGTCACCAGACCCAGTTCGTCGTGGGCAGTGGCGGCCACTTCGTCGTAGATCTTGTCGATCGCTTCACCGCTCCAGCGGATGGCACGCGAAGCTGCCGGCACGTCGACGCTCAGCGAGTCGCTGATCGGCTTGCCCATGTCCAGGGTTTCCAGCAGCGCCAGCTCTTCGGCATGCGCGTCGATCAGGTCAGCGAAACGGATCATGATCTCCTTGCGCTTGACCGGCGCCAGGCGCGACCACACGCCGGACTCGAAAGTAGCGCGGGCGTCCTTGACCGCCAGTTCGGCGTCAGCGCTGTCGCAGCTGGCGACCAGACCGAGCAGGCGGCCATCGACCGGGCTGATGCATTCGAAGGTGTCAGCGGCGACCGCCTCGGTGTATTCGCCATGGATGAAGGCACGGCCTTCAATCTGCAGGCTCTTGGCGCGCTGTTCCCAGTCGGCACGGGTCAGGGTGGTCATGCGGGAGATCCTCGGTGAAAGCGTGTGGCAAATAGACAACACGCACTGTCAATTATTCTGCCAGGCCGATAGCCGGCCTTCGTGCAGGCAACACTAAACCAGAGCAGGCTGAATTTTCAATATTTTTGACACAAGCGCCGAAGCGCGCCTTGAATGTTCGTTTTATCAAACATAGACTGCGGCACAAACCTGCCTCACAACAACAGGATATCGCCATGCACATCGACCAGATCGTCGACTTCGCCACCGCCGGCAGCGCGCCGGAGCACTATCGCCCCGCCGCCGAGAAAATCCTCAAGGGCGATCCCGAGCAGAGCGTACGCAACCACTATGGCAGCCCGTGCGGACAGTTCAACGTCGGCATCTGGGAAGGCGCTGTGGGCCAGTGGACCATCAACTACACAGAACACGAGTACTGCGAGATTCTCCAGGGCGTGTCGGTGATTCGCGATGCCGACGGCAATGCCAAGACCGTGCGCGCCGGCGACCGCTTCGTCATCCCTGCCGGCCTCACGGGCACCTGGGAAGTACTGGAGCCTTGCCGCAAGGTCTACGTGATCTTCGAAGCCAAGACCGAGTAACCCCGGAACGTCTTGATCCTGCGTCACCCTGTTGGCCCGCCTATTAGCGGGCCTTTTTTTGCCTTCTCTTTTCCGCAGGCAAGAAAAAACCCGCCGAAGCGGGTTCTCTCGCACAAGGGCTAGATCAATTACTTGATCTTGGCTTCCTTGTAAGTCACGTGCTTACGGACGACCGGATCGTATTTCTTGATCTCGATCTTGTCCGGGGTGGTGCGCTTGTTCTTGTCGGTGGTGTAGAAGTGGCCGGTACCGGCGCTGGACACCAAACGGATCAGTTCACGCATGATTGACTCCTTAAACCTTTTCGCCGCGAGCGCGCAGTTCGGACAGAACTACGTCGATGCCGCGCTTGTCGATGATACGCATGCCCTTGGCGGAAACGCGCAGACGCACGAAGCGCTTCTCGGACTCGACCCAGAAGCGATGGTGCTGCAGGTTCGGCAGGAAACGACGACGGGTTTTGTTGTTTGCGTGGGAAATGTTGTTCCCGGTTACCGGACCCTTACCGGTAACTTGACAGACTCTCGACATGCCTCAGCCCTCTAAACCACATGCCCAACCCGGCATGGGTTGGCCGCTTGAACTCAATAGTCATTTGGCGCTCAGCGCCGCGTTTCTTGGAGGTCTTACCAGCGTTTTGCGTTACCGCAGAGCCGGGCCCCTAGAAAAGAGCGCTGCTTTATACCAGAACACCTACCCCCTAGCAAGGACAGATAGAGAACCGAAAAGGCCTGCGCGCCAGGAGCAGCGTCGTTCCGGCCCGCGGAGAGAAAGACCGCTCGTCGCCGGATTTCATTGTCCGCGCCAGCATCGTGGTCTAGGGTAGGCCTCTCGATGATCGGAGGACTCGCGATGCGCCTAGCCACCCTACCCCTGCTGCTCGCCCCGCTACTGAGCCAGGCCGCCACCCTCAGCGTGTGCAGCGAAGCCAGTCCGGATGGTTTCGACGTGGTGCAGTACAACTCCCTGACCACCACCAACGCCTCGGCCGATGTACTGATGAACCGCCTGGTGGACTACGACGCCACAGCTGGCCAGCTGGCGCCCAGCCTGGCTGAACGCTGGGAAGCCTCCGCCGACGGCCTGAGCTGGACCTTCCAGCTGCGCCCCGGCGTCAAGTTCCAGCGCACTGAATGGTTCACCCCGAGCCGCGAGCTGAATGCCGACGACGTGCTGTTCAGCTTCCAGCGCATGCTCGATGCGAACCACCCCTGGCACAAGGTGGCAACCAGCGGCTACCCGCACGCCCAGTCGATGCAGTGGCCCAGCCTGATCGAGCGCATCGAGGCACCTACACCGATGAGCGTGCGCTTCGTCCTCAAGCACCCCGACGCCACCTTCCTCGCCACCCTGAGTATGGGGTTCGCCTCTATATATTCCGCCGAATACGCCGACCAGCTGCTGGCCGCCGGCACACCGGAAAAGCTCAACAGCCAGCCCGTGGGCACCGGCCCCTTCGTACTCAAGCGCTTCCAGAAGGATGCAGTCATTCGCTACACGGCCAACCCGGACTATTTCGCCGGCAAGCCCGGCGTCGACAACCTGGTGTTCGCCATCACCCCGGACGCCAACGTGCGTCTGCAAAAGATAAAGCGTGGCGAATGCCATATCGCGCTGTCGCCCAAGCCACTGGACGTGCAGGCGGCGCGCCAGGATGACGCCTTGCAGGTCAGAGAGACGCCGGCCTTCATGACCGCCTTCGTCGCCCTCAACAGCCAGCATCCGCCGCTGGATAAGCCGCAGGTGCGCCAGGCGATCAACCTGGCCTTCGACAAGGCCAGCTACCTGCAAGCCGTGTTCGAAGGCAGCGCCAGCGCCGCCAACGGCCCGTACCCACCTAACACCTGGAGCTATGCCAAGGAGCTACCCGGCTACGCCCACGACCCATCCAAGGCCAAAGCGCTGCTAGCCGAAGTCGGCCTCGCGAATGGTTTCAAGACCACCATCTGGACCCGCCCCTCGGGCAGCCTGCTCAACCCCAACCCAACCCTGGGCGCCCAACTGCTGCAGGCCGACTTGGCCAAAGTGGGCATTCAGGCCGAGATCCGCGTGATCGAATGGGGCGAACTGATCCGCCGCGCCAAAGCCGGCGAGCATGACCTGCTGTTCATGGGCTGGGCTGGCGACAATGGCGACCCGGACAATTTCCTCACCCCACAATTCGCCTGCGCCTCGCTGCAGTCCGGTCTGAACTTCGCCCGCTACTGCAACGACAAGCTGGACCAGTTGATCGCCGGGGGTAAACGCACCAGCGACCAGACCCAGCGCACGGCCCTGTATCAGCAGGCCCAGACCATCATCCAGCAGCAGGCATTATGGCTGCCACTGGCCCACCCCACCGCCTTTGTCCTGCTGCGCCAGGGCGTCGAGGGTTACCAGGCCAATCCGTTCGGCCGCCAGGACTTCTCGAAAGTCCGGCTGGACTAGCACCAGCCGTACTCGGCCATGGACAGCGGCTCACCGTCGCCGACGATGAAGTGATCGAGCACCCGCACCTCGATCAGGCCGAGCGCCTCCTTCAGGCGCTCGGTCAGCAAACGATCCGCCTGACTCGGCTCGGCGATCCCGGATGGATGGTTGTGCACCAGAATCGCCGCCGCCGCATTGTGAAAAAGTGCGCGCTTGACCACCTGGCGCGGATAGACGCTGGCACCGTCGATGGAGCCAAAGAACAGCGCTTCGAAGCAGATCACCCGGTGCTTGGCATCGAGAAACAGGCAACCAAACACCTCATGCGGCTCATGGCGAAGGCGCGCCTTGAGGTAGTCGCGCACCGCCTGAGGGCTCTCCAGGGCAGAGTCTCGACGCAGGCGCTCGGCCAGATGACGCCGCGCCATCTCGAGCACCGCCTGCAGCTGGGCAAATTTGGCCGGTCCCAGGCCAAGACGCTGGCTGAAGGAGTCCAGATCCGCTTCCATTAGTGCGCGCAGGCTGCCGAAATCGCTAAGCAGGTGGCGCGCCAGGTCTACCGCACTTTGCCCGGCAACGCCGGTACGCAGGAAAATCGCCAGCAACTCGGCGTCGCTCAGCGTCGCCGCCCCCTGCTCCAATAGCTTTTCCCGCGGACGTTCCGCCGCGGGCCAATCGCGTATGCTCATGACATCTCCCTGTCTGTCGGCCCGCTGTTCCGGCGCAGGCCCTGTGCTATCTTAGCCCGGCTTTTTTGCCGCGATGGCTGGCCTGGGGAGGTGTCGCATCGCGTTGCTATCCACACCACATTATTAAAGGCAGGCCTATGCAGCGGCTGTATCGGAAACGCATCGTCCTGGGCGTCGGCGGCGGCATCGCCGCTTACAAAAGCGCGGAACTGGTTCGCCGCCTGCGCGACCAAGGGGCCGATGTCCACGTGGTCATGACCCGCGGCGGCCGCGAATTCATCACACCGCTGACCCTCCAGGCCCTGTCCGGCCACCCCGTCCACCTCGACCTGCTCGATCCGGCTGCCGAAGCCGCGATGGGCCATATCGAGCTGGCCAAGTGGGCCGATCTGGTACTGATCGCCCCCGCCACCGCTGACATCATGGCGCGCCTGGCTCAGGGCGTGGCCGACGACCTGCTGAGCACCCTGGTACTGGCCACGGACGCCCAGGTCGCCCTGGCGCCAGCGATGAACCAGGCCATGTGGCGCGATGCGGCCACACAAGCCAACGCCGAGACCCTGGCCAAGCGCGGCTACCACCTGTTCGGCCCCGCTGCCGGCAGCCAGGCCTGCGGCGACGTTGGCCCGGGGCGCATGCTGGAGGCCGACGAACTGGCGCAGCGCGCCGCCGACTGCTTCCAGTGGCAAGCGCTGACCGGCAAGCATGTATTGATCACCGCCGGCCCGACCCAGGAAAACATCGACCCGGTGCGCTACATCACCAACCATAGCTCCGGCAAGATGGGCTTCGCCCTGGCCGAGGCCGCCGTTGAAGCGGGCGCCAAGGTGACCCTGGTCACCGGTCCGGTGCACCTGCCGACACCGGATCGGGTCAACCGTATCGATGTGGTCAGCGCCCGCGACATGCTCGCCGCCTGCGAAGCGGCCATGCCCTGCGACCTGCTGATCGCCTCCGCCGCTGTCGCTGACTACCGTCCGGAAGTGGTCGCCCCACAGAAGATGAAGAAAGACCCCACTACAGGTGACGGCCTGTTACTGCAGCTGGTGCGCAACCCGGACATCCTCGCCACCATTGCCGGGCGCGCAGATCGTCCGTTCAGCGTGGGCTTTGCCGCAGAAACCGAGCATCTGCTGGACTATGCTGCGCGCAAGCTGAAGGACAAGAACCTCGACCTGATCGTCGCCAACGACGTGGCCAACCCGACCATCGGCTTTAACAGCGAAGAGAACGCCATCACCGTGATCGACCGCGCGTTGCAAGCCAGCCCCTTCGCCCAGACCAGCAAGAGCAAGATCGCCCGCCAACTGGTGGCATTCATTGCCGAGCGCCTCGCGCGCACCTGATCCACTGACGCCAAAGGCCTTACATGCACGCACTGCAAGCCAAGATTCTCGACCCTCGCCTGGGCAGCGACTTCCCCCTGCCACAGTACGCCACCCCTGGCTCGGCCGGCCTCGACCTGCGCGCCATGCTCAAGGAAGACACCGTACTGGAACCAGGGCAGACCCTGCTGATTCCTACCGGCCTGTCCATCTTCATCGCCGACCCCGGCCTGGCCGCGCTGATCCTGCCGCGCTCGGGACTGGGCCACAAGCATGGCGTGGTACTCGGCAACCTGGTCGGCCTGATCGACTCCGACTACCAGGGCGAGCTGATGGTGTCGTGCTGGAACCGCGGCCAGACTGCCTTCAACATCGCGGTGGGAGAACGCATTGCCCAACTGGTGCTGGTACCGGTGGTGCAGGCACATTTTGAGCTGGTCGAAGAGTTCGACGCCAGCGAGCGCGGTGCCGGCGGATTTGGCCATTCCGGCAGCCACTGAGTCACGGAACGCATTGCCCAGGGAGACCACGCGTGAAACTGTCGAAGCGCAGCAAGGAAAAACAGCAGCCGATTTCCGCCCCGGTAGAGCAGCCAACCAGCAAAACCGGTAATGACCAGCAGGCGCTGTTGCCTGGCACCCTGGCGGCCCTTGGCGGGATAGTGCTTGCCGGGGTACTGCTAGCCATCACCCTCGGTGGCCATGAGCAGCAACAGCAGCAGGCACTGGTGCAGGCCTGGGGCAGCAGCCAGGCCAATGCCCTGCAGCAGGCCCAGCAGCAACTGCAGGCCGACACCCAGGCAGCCGCCAGCAATCCTGCGCTGCTGGCCGCCTTGCAAAGCGCTGATCGCGAGCAAATTGTCGCCGCCGAGCGCAGCCTGCAGCACTGGCAGGGTGTGGTCGACGCCCATTTGAATGGCCCGGGGCGCGCCGTGCTGGACGTCGGCCGCAGCGGGCCGATGAACTTCGCCGCCCTTGACATGCTCCGCCGCCTGGAAAACGGCCAGGCGCCAGCCATGGAGGCTTACAAAATCGGTGAGCGCTGGCTGGTCTACAGCGCCGCGCCCCTGCGCAGCCCGGGCAGCGATCGCGCCCAAGGCACCCTGCTGTTGGTGGTCGACCTGCAACGCCTGCTCAACACCCTGCCTCCACTGCCCGAACAGATCGGCCAAATACGCCTGAGCCAGCAGTTCGCCTCGGCGGCACCGCAAGTCCTGATGCAACAGGGCACTGCCAGTGATGCCACAGCGCAGCGCTTCGATACGGGCAATGCCAACTGGCAACTGGAGTTCACGCCCGGCCCGGAGCTGAGCAGCAGAGCACCCTCGCTCATGATCCTGGCGATCGCCGGCCTGCTGGCACTGGCCGGCGCCCTGCTTGGCCTGATGATGACCCGCAACCACTTGGTCGCCCGCCTGCGCGGCGACGTGCAGCAACTGGCCGGGCTGGTTCAGGAGCTTTCCGTTGGAAAGTCGGTCAAACCCTTCAGTCTGCACTTTGCCGCCCTCGACGGCCTGGCGCAGAACCTGGCGCGCCTGTCGCGCCCCAAACAAGAAGCCTCCAGGCAGGAGGCCGGCAGTCCCACCGCACCTGCCAAACCGGTAACAGCGCCCCAGCCAGCCCCTCTGGCGGACCCGCTGTTCCAGGCCACCGATATCCTCGATATCGACATACTCGACGAAGACCAGGATCTCCTGGGACTGGAGCAAACTTCCATGGATAGCCCCGTTCAGCAACAGACCCCACCGACACTCCCCGCCACCATCTTCCGCGCCTACGACATCCGCGGCGTGGTCGGCGACACCCTGACCACCGAAGCTGCCTACTGGATCGGCCGCGCCATCGGCTCCGAAAGCCTGGCCAAGGGCGAGCCCAATGTGGCCGTTGGCCGCGACGGCCGGCTGTCCGGCCCGGAGCTGGTCCAACAACTGATCCAGGGCCTGCTCGACTGCGGCTGCCAGGTCACCGACATCGGCATGGTGCCGACCCCGGTGCTGTACTTCGCCACCCATGTACTGGAAGGCAAGTCCGGGGTCATGCTCACCGGCAGCCACAACCCGCCGGACTACAACGGCTTCAAGATCGTCATCGCCGGCGACACCCAGGCCAACGAGCAGATCCAGGCCCTCAAGGCGCGCATCGACAACAACGACCTGGCCAGCGGCGTCGGCAACGTGCAGCAACTCGACGTGCTCGACCGCTACTTCAAGCAGATCCGCGATGACATCGCAATTGCAAAGCCGCTGAAGGTTGTCGTCGACTGCGGCAACGGTGTGGCTGGAGTCATCGCACCCAAGCTGATCGAGGCCCTGGGCTGCAGCGTGATCCCGCTGTACTGCGAGGTGGATGGCAACTTCCCCAATCACCATCCGGACCCGGGCAAGCCGGAAAACCTCAAGGACCTGATTGCCCGCGTGCAGAGCGAAGGTGCCGACCTCGGCCTGGCCTTCGATGGCGACGGTGACCGCGTTGGCGTAGTGACCAACAAGGGCAACATGGTCTTCCCGGATCGCCTGATGATGCTGTTCGCCAAGGATGTGGTATCGCGCAATCCTGGCGCCGACATCATCTACGACGTTAAATGCACCCGCCGCCTGGGCGCACTGATCAGCGGCTATGGCGGCCGCCCGGTAATGTGGAAAACCGGCCACTCGCTGATCAAGAAGAAAATGAAGGAAAACGGCGCCCTGCTGGCCGGCGAAATGAGCGGCCACATCTTCTTCAAGGAGCGCTGGTTCGGTTTCGATGACGGCATCTACAGCGCCGCGCGCCTGCTGGAAATTCTCAGCCAGGATCGCCGTGACGCCGAGCATGTGTTCTCCGCCTTCCCGGTGGATATCTCCACACCGGAGATCAACATCACCGTCACCGACGAAAACAAGTTCCGCTTGGTCGAGCGCCTGCAGCGAGACGGTGTCTGGGGCGAAGCCAACCTGACCACCCTGGACGGCGTACGCGTCGACTATCCGAAGGGCTGGGGCCTGGTACGCGCCTCCAACACCACGCCGGTGCTGGTGCTGCGCTTCGAGGCGGAAACCGAGGATGAGCTCAAGCGCATCCAGGAAGTGTTCCGCGCCCAGCTCTATAGCATCGCCCCCGACCTCAACCTGCCGTTCTGATCTGCCCCGGAGCCCGTTTTGCCATGACCCTCAATCGTGATGCCGCCACCAACATCGCCAAAGTGCTGTCCGAAGCGCTGCCCTACATCCGTCGTTTCGTCGGCAAGACCCTGGTGATCAAGTACGGCGGCAACGCCATGGAGAGCGACGAGCTCAAGGAAGGCTTTGCCCGCGACATCGTGCTGATGAAGGCAGTCGGCATCAATCCGGTAGTGGTGCATGGTGGTGGCCCGCAGATCGGCGACCTGCTCAAGCGCCTGTCGATCGAGAGCCACTTCATCGACGGCATGCGCGTCACCGACGCGCAAACCATGGACGTGGTGGAGATGGTGCTCGGCGGCCAGGTCAACAAGGACATCGTCAACCTGATCAACCGCCACGGTGGCAGCGCCATCGGCCTGACCGGCAAGGATGCCGAGCTGATCCGCGCCCGCAAGCTGACCGTCACCCGCCAGACGCCGGAGATGACCCAGCCGGAAATCATCGATATCGGCCATGTCGGCGAAGTCGCCAGCGTCAACACTGACCTGCTCAACATGCTGGTCAAGGGCGACTTCATCCCGGTAATCGCCCCGATTGGCGTAGGTGCGCAAGGCGAGTCGTACAACATCAACGCCGACCTGGTAGCCGGCAAGGTGGCCGAAGCACTGAAAGCGGAGAAGCTGATGCTGCTGACCAACATCGCCGGCCTGATGGACAAGCAGGGTGAAGTCCTGACCGGCCTGACCACCGAGCAGGTCGACGAGCTGATCGCCGACGGCACCATCTACGGCGGCATGCTGCCGAAGATCCGCTGCGCTCTGGAAGCCGTGCAAGGCGGCGTCACCAGCGCACACATCATCGATGGCCGGGTGCCCAATGCAGTGCTACTGGAAATCTTCACCGACAGCGGCGTCGGCACCCTGATCAGCAATCGCAAACGCCACCACTGAGAACGAGAGCGGGGTCGCTGCTCAGCGTCCCCGCAGCTCGATCAGGCGTAAACGATCGGCCTCGAAAGATCGCTCGGCATCCTTGCGGGCCTGCTGATAGCGCTCGATATCCCTCTCCAGCCCCACCTGCTCGGCCTTGATATTGTCAATCTGCACAATCAAGTGCTCCGGAACCTGGCGACCCGCTCGCTCATGCTCGGCGGCCTGGGCCTGCAAGTTGGCCTGCTGCGTGCGCAGCGAACTCAGGTTGCTCCGCGCCACGCCGATCACACCATCCAGCTCGGCCAGCTTGCGGTCACGCGCGCGCTCCACATCGGCAGACTCCGAGTAAATGCGCAGCAACTGCGCATCCGAAGCCGCCTTGGCCTTCTCCTTGGCCATGCGCTCACGCTCTGCCTTGCTGGGCGCCGGGGCAACTTCACGCACCACGCGCCCCTGGTCATCCACCACCTGGTAACCCTTCTCGATGAACTCGGGCGGAACCCCCTGGCGATCCAGCACGGGAACGCCCTTGTCATTCAGGTAGCGATAGTATTCTGCCGCCGTCACAGGCATCACACAGCAGAGGCTCGTGAGCAGCGCCAGGCCAAGGGTGAGGGGTTTGAGCATGAACACATCCTGTTGTTATTCGACTAGATACCGTACTGCGCGCGGTAGGCCTCCACCGCCGGTAGATGCTTCTTCAGTTCACTATCGCCTGCCAGATAGTCCAACACCTGCTCCAGCGAAACAATACTGACTACCGGCATGCCGTAGTCGCGCTCGACTTCCTGGATCGCCGACAGTTCGCCCTGGCCGCGCTCCTGGCGATTGAGCGCGATCAACACGCCCGCCGCTTGCGCACCCTGAGCCTGGATGATCTGCATCACCTCGCGAATCGCAGTGCCGGCGGTGATCACATCGTCGACTATCATCACCCGCCCGGCCAGCGGCGCACCGACCAGAGTGCCGCCCTCGCCATGATCCTTGGCTTCCTTGCGATTGAAGCACCAGGGCAGGTCGCGCTGATGATGTTCAGCCAAGGCCACCGCGGTCGTGGCCGCCAGCGGAATACCTTTGTAGGCCGGGCCAAACAGCACGTCGAAATCGATACCGGCATCAATCAGGGCAGAGGCATAGAAACGCCCCAGCTTGGCCAGCGCCAGGCCACTGTCGAACAGGCCGGCATTGAAGAAATAAGGGCTGGTACGCCCGGACTTGAGAGTGAACTCGCCAAAGCGCAGCACGCCGCGCTCGATGGCAAAACGAATGAACTCGCGTTGATACGCCTGCATGAAAAGCCCCGTACGGCACGGATTTAGCTATGAATTTAGCTAATAGGAATGAGCTCGGGTATCATACACGCACGTGTTTTTGGGGGCCATTTATGCGGATCATCAGTGTGAACGTGAATGGTATTCAGGCCGCAGTCGAGCGAGGCTTACTCAGCTGGCTGCAGGCGCAGAATGCCGACGTGATCTGCCTGCAAGATACAAGAGTCTCCTCCTTCGAACTGGACGATCCAGCCTATCAGCTGGACGGCTACTTTCTCTATGCGGCCGATGCCGAAGTGCCCACCCAAGGTGGTGTGGCGCTCTATTCGCGTCTGCAGCCCAAGGCGGTGATCCATGGCCTTGGCTTCGAGATGGCCGACCGTTACGGGCGTTATCTGCAGGCCGACTTCGACAAGGTAAGTATCGCCACGCTACTGCTGCCCTCGGGCCAGAGCGGCGACGAGAGCCTGAACCACAAGTTCAAGTTCATCGACGACTTCACCGGTTATCTGGACAAGCAGCGCCGCAAGCGCCGCGAGTACATCTACTGCGGCTCACTCTACGTGGCGCACCAGAAGCTGGATGTGAAGAACTGGCGCGATTGCCAGCAACTACCAGGCTTCCTGGCACCTGAGCGTGCCTGGCTGGATGAAGTCATCGGTAACATGGGCTATGTCGACGCCCTGCGCGAAGTCAGCCGCGAAGGCGACCAGTACAGCTGGTGGCCGGACAGCGAGCAGGCGGAGATGCTCAACCTCGGCTGGCGCTTCGACTACCAGTTGCTGACACCTGGCATGCGCCGAGTGGTGCGCAACGCCAAGCTGCCGCGCCAGCCGCGCTTCTCGCAGCACGCGCCGCTGATCGTCGACTACGACTGGCTGCTCAGCATCTGAGCAGCCCCGCCGCAGGGCCTCAGGCGCGAAGTGCGCCCCAGGCCTTGCCGGCGACAGTCACCAGCAGCACCACCAACGCCCCGACCAGCACGCCGAACAAGGCATTGATCAGCGTAGGCGCCAGCACTGCCAGCGCGCCGCCAACCGCAGGCACGGCCGCGGTCGCTTCGGTCCAGTGATGAATCAGCTCGTGGGCGCCCGGAATGCCATGGGTAAGGATGCCGCCGCCGACCATGAACATGGCCGCCGTGCCCACCACCGACAGTAACTTCATCAGCCATGGCGCCAGCCACAGGATGCCGCGCCCCAGCCGCTGCACAGCCGCACCAGCACGCTGACTCAGGTACAGGCCGAAGTCATCCAGCTTGACGATACCGGCAACCAGACCATAAACGCCGACGGTCATCAGCAGGGCGATGCCCGACAGCACGATGACCTGTTGCACAAACGCCTGCTCGGCCACCACTCCCAGGGTGATGGCGATGATCTCGGCAGAGAGAATGAAGTCGGTGCGCACCGCCCCCTTGATCTTGTCCCTCTCGAATGCCTGCACATCCACTGCCGGGTCGGCCAGCGCCTGTACATGCTCGGCATGCTTCTGACGCACCTCTTCCTTGCCATGAAGGAACTTGTGCGCCAGTTTCTCGAAACCCTCGAAGCAGAGGAAAGCACCGCCCAGCATCAGCAACGGCGTGACCAGCCAAGGCGCAAATGCACTGATGAGCAATGCCGCCGGCACCAGAATGGCCTTGTTTAGAAACGACCCCTTGGCCACGGCCCAGACCACCGGCAACTCACGCTCAGCCTTGACCCCGGTGACCTGCTGGGCATTCAGCGCCAAGTCGTCGCCCAGCACTCCGGCCGTTTTCTTCGCCGCCACCTTGGTCATCACCGAAACGTCGTCCAGCACGCTGGCGATGTCATCGAGCAGAGTTAACAGACTGGCTCCAGCCACTTCAGGCTTCCTTGTATGAGTGGTTATGAAAAGGCCCCGCATGCGGGGCCTGACATTATTTGATCAACCGCCAGCACAGCGGGTAGCGGTAGGTTTTGCCCTCGTTGGCCTTGATCCCGCCAATAACGGTCAGTATCAGCGCAGCCAGGCCGAGCAACGGCAGCAGGAGGAAACCGATCACCACCACGGCCAGCAGCATGCACACCAGCACAGCGATGGACACGGTGATGTGGAAATTCAGCGCCTCCTTGCCCTGATCATCGACGAACGGGTCAAGGTCGCGCTTGACCTGCCAGACCACCAGCGGCCCCAGCAAGTTGCCGAAGGGGATCAGTAACCCGGCAAAGGCCGCGAAGTGGCAGAACATTGCCCACTGACGGGCGTCCTGGCTCGGGGTGGGGCTGAGGTTCTGCTCGTCCATGGGGCTCTCCGCGAAAAGTGAAATTCAGTCGGCCAGGCTGGCGCGCTGCAGCTCGAACAGCTCGCGCATGCCCTGCTGGGCCAGCGCCAGCATGGCATTCAGCTCTTCTGGCTGGAAGGGCGCCCCCTCAGCGGTGCCCTGCACCTCGATGAAGCCACCACTGTCAGTCATGACCACGTTGAGGTCGGTCTCGGCAGCAGAGTCCTCGAGATAGTCCAGATCGAGCACCGGCTCGCCCTGATAGATGCCGACAGAGACCGCCGCAACCATCTGCTTGAGCGGCTCGCCCTTGAGCGCACCGCGCTTCTTCAGCACTTTCAGCGCATCGACCACGGCCACCATGGCGCCGGTAATAGAGGCAGTACGGGTGCCACCATCGGCCTGGATCACGTCGCAGTCGACATAGATGGTGTTTTCGCCCAGCTTGCTCATATCCAGCGCAGCGCGCAGCGAGCGACCGATCAGGCGCTGGATTTCCAGGGTGCGCCCGCCCTGCTTGCCCTTGCTTGCCTCGCGCTGGTTACGCTCACCAGTGGCGCGCGGCAGCATGCCGTACTCGGCGGTCAACCAGCCCTGGCCCTGGCCCTTGAGAAAGCGCGGCACACCGGACTCAACACTGGCGGTACAGATCACCTTGGTGTCGCCAAATTCGACCAACACCGAACCTTCGGCGTGCTTGGTGTAGTTGCGGGTGATGCGCACGGAACGCAACTGGGTGGAAGCACGGCCGCTGGGACGTTTCATCTGCTGATACCTGTAGAAAAGCGAAAAACCCGGGCATCGCCGATGCCCGAACGTGCCGGCATTATAGCGCCGCGCCGCTGCAGATTGGGCCGACGGTCGCACTGCGCTACAATCTCGCGCCTCATTCGTCAGTCCACGAGGTTCTCCCCATGGTGCACAGCATGACCGCCTTCGCCCGCGTCGAGGGCGCCGGAGCCAACGGCACCCTGAGCTGGGAACTGCGCTCGGTCAACCATCGCTACCTGGAACCGCATTTGCGTCTGCCCGAAGCTTTCCGCGACCTCGAAGGTGCGGTACGCGAAGCCCTGCGCCAAGGCCTGTCCCGCGGCAAGGTGGAATGCACCCTGCGCTTCAACGAGGAAAATGGCGACAAGAGCCTGCAGGTCGACAGCGCGCGCGCCAGCCAACTGATCAGCGCCGCCGAGCAGGTCGCCGCCCTGATCAAGCACCCCGCCCCGCTCAACCCCCTGGAAGTGCTGGCCTGGCCCGGCGTGCTGGTCGCCGACGCGACCGACCCGCAGGCCCTAAACAATTCCGCACTGAAGCTGTTCGAGCAGGCCCTGAGCGAGCTGAAGAACGGTCGCGGCCGGGAAGGTGCAGAACTGGCCAAGCTGCTGGGCGAGCGCCTGGACAGCATTCAGGAAGAGGTCGCCGCCCTGCGCGTGCTGGTACCCGAGATGCTGGCCAACCAGCGCCAGAAGATCCTCGACCGCTGCGCAGAAATGCAGGCTGAACTGGACCCGCATCGCCTGGAGCAGGAGCTGGTCATGCTGGCGCAGAAGAGCGATGTCGCCGAAGAACTGGATCGCCTGAACACCCACGTCAGTGAAGTGCGCCGCGTGCTCAAGACCGGAGGTGCTGCGGGCCGGCGCCTGGATTTCCTCATGCAGGAACTCAATCGCGAGGCCAACACCCTGGGCTCCAAGGCCTTCGACCCACGCAGCACCCAAGCCGCGGTCAACCTCAAAGTCCTGATCGAGCAGATGCGCGAACAGGTACAGAACATCGAATAAGTCGCCTAGGCTTCGAATAATCGTCTTTTCAGGATGCACTCATGACCGCCACCACCGGCACCCTCTACATCGTTTCCGCCCCGTCCGGCGCCGGCAAGACCAGCCTGGTCAAGGCCCTGATCGACAGCGAACCGCGCATTCGCGTCTCCGTCTCGCACACCACCCGCGCCATGCGCCCGGGCGAGGAGAACGGAGTGAACTATCACTTCGTCAGCCACGAGATTTTCTCCGCCATGATCGAGCGCGGCGAGTTTCTCGAGCACGCCCAGGTGTTCGACAACTTCTACGGCACCTCGCAGAAGTGGGTCGAGCAAACTCTGGCCGAGGGCTTCGACCTGATTCTGGAGATCGACTGGCAAGGCGCCCAGCAGGTACGCAAGCTGATGCCGCTCGCCAAGTCGATCTTCATCCTGCCGCCGACCCAGGAGGCCCTGCGTCACCGCCTGACCAACCGTGGCCAGGACAGCGCGGAGATCATCGAGCGACGCATGCGTGAGGCCGTCAGCGAGATGAGCCACTATGTCGAGTACGACTACCTGGTGATCAACGACGACTTCGCCCATGCCCTGAGCGATCTGAAAGCCATCTTCCGCGCCAACCAACTGCAGGCCCGCGTACAGACGCAACGCCACAGCGGTCTGCTTGGCGAGCTGCTGGTCTGACCGGCCAGCGAAAGGCCTTCCCTTAATGCTGGTGATTTTTTAGACTATTCAGTCCGCTCGCCCATCCGGGCCCAGCTTTATCTGCTATTTGCCACGAGGAACACCATGGCCCGCGTTACCGTTGAAGACTGCCTGGACAACGTCGATAACCGCTTCGAGCTGGTCATGCTGGCCACCAAGCGCTCCCGTCAACTGGCCACCGGCGGCAAAGAGCCCAAGGTCGCCTGGGAAAACGACAAGCCGACCGTGGTTGCCCTGCGCGAAATCGCCGCCGGCCTGGTCGACTCCGAATTCGTCGCCCAGGAAGATCTGGTCGAGGAAGAGCCGCTGTTCGTTTCCTTCGAGGAAGAGGCCAACGAGCCTCTGTAAGCCCATGCCTGGTCGACGTTTGGCGGCACCGGGTCCACATCCAGCACGGCAGGAGGTGCAATCTTGCCGAGCATAGACGGACTCGCCGACAGACTCTCGACCTACCTGGCCGCGGATCAGGTCAACCTGGTTCGCCGCGCCTACTTCTATGCCGAGCAGGCCCATGACGGGCAACGTCGCCGCAGCGGCGAAGCCTACGTCACCCACCCGCTCGCCGTCGCCAGCATCCTTGCCGACATGCACATGGACCATCAGAGCCTGATGGCCGCCATGCTGCATGACGTGATCGAGGACACCGGCATTGCCAAGGAAGCGCTCACCGCGCAGTTCGGCGAAACCGTCTCGGAACTGGTCGACGGGGTCAGCAAGCTGACCCAGATGAACTTCGAGACCAAGGCCGAAGCCCAGGCCGAGAACTTCCAGAAGATGGCCATGGCCATGGCCCGCGATATCCGCGTGATCCTGGTCAAGCTGGCCGACCGCCTGCACAACATGCGTACCCTGGAAGTATTGTCCGGCGAGAAACGCCGGCGCATTGCCAAGGAAACCCTGGAAATCTACGCACCCATCGCCAACCGCCTGGGCATGCACAGCATGCGCGTGGAGTTCGAAGACCTCGGCTTCAAGGCCATGCACCCGATGCGCTCCGAGCGCATCCGCGCCGCCGTACGCCGCGCCCGTGGCAACCGCAAGGAAATCGTCGCCAAGATCGAGGAGTCGATCCACGCCTGCCTGCAGCGCGAAGGCTTGCAGGGCGAAGTGACCGGGCGCGAGAAGCACCTGTACAGCATCTACCAGAAGATGCGCGGCAAGCGTCGGGCGTTCAACGAGATCATGGACGTCTACGCCTTCCGCATCGTGGTCGACAAGGTCGACACCTGCTACCGCGTGCTCGGCGCCGTGCACAACCTGTACAAGCCGCTGCCCGGTCGCTTCAAGGACTACATCGCGATCCCTAAGGCCAACGGCTACCAGTCGCTGCACACCACGTTGTTCGGCATGCACGGCGTACCCATCGAGATCCAGATCCGCACCCGCGAGATGGAAGAGATGGCCAATAACGGTATCGCCGCGCACTGGCTGTACAAATCCGATGCCGACGAAGCGCCCAAGGGCAACCATGCCCGCGCCCGCCAGTGGGTCAAGGGGGTGCTGGAAATGCAGCAGCGCGCCGGCAACTCGCTGGAGTTCATCGAGAGCGTGAAGATCGACCTGTTCCCCGACGAGGTCTACGTCTTCACCCCGAAAGGCAAGATCATGGAGCTGCCCAAAGGCTCCACCGCGGTCGACTTCGCCTACGCCGTGCATACCGACGTCGGCAACAGCTGTATCGCCTGCCGCATCAACCGCCGCCTGGCGCCGCTGTCGCAGGCCCTGGAAAGCGGCTCGACGGTGGAAATCGTCACCGCGCCCGGCGCTCGGTCCAACCCGGCCTGGCTTAATTTCGTGGTCACCGGCAAGGCGCGCACGCACATTCGCCACGCCCTAAAGCTGCAGCGCCGGTCCGAATCGATCAGCCTGGGCGAACGCCTGCTGAACAAGACCCTGACCAGCTTCGACAGCCACCTGGAAAAGATCAGCGCCGAGCGCATCCAGGCCGTGCTGGCCGAATACCGCGTGGACGTGATCGAGGATCTGCTGGAAGACATCGGCCTGGGCAATCGCATGGCCTACGTGGTCGCCCGTCGCCTGCTGGCCGAGAGCAATGATGCCGCGCCCAGCCCGGACGGCCCGCTGGCCATCCGCGGCACCGAGGGCCTGGTGCTGAACTACGCCAAGTGCTGCACACCGATCCCCGGCGACCCCATCGTCGGCCACATCTCGGCCGGCAAGGGCATGGTGGTGCACCTGGAAAGCTGCAAGAACATCGCCGACATCCGCAACAACCCGGAGAAGTGCATCCAGCTCAACTGGGCCAAGGATGTCACCGGCGAGTTCAATGTCGAACTGCGCGTCGAGCTGGAGCACCAGCGCGGCCTGATCGCCGTACTGGCCAGCACGGTGGCCGCCGCCGACGGCAATATCGAGAAGATCGGCATGGATGAGCGCGACGGCCGCATCAGCGTGGTTCAGCTGATCATCAGCGTGCATGACCGCGTGCACCTGGCCCGTGTCATCAAGAAGCTGCGCTCGCTGGCCGGCGTCATCCGCATCACCCGCATGCGCGCCTGAAGCTCGCATCAGCCACAGAACAACAACCCATCGGAATCGGAGTTCCCATGAGCAAGACCGTCATCACTTCGCCCAACGCCCCAGCCGCCATCGGCACCTACTCCCAGGCCATCAAGGCCGGCAACACCGTGTACCTGTCCGGCCAGATCCCGCTGGATCCGAAGACCATGGAACTGGTGCAGGGTTTTGAGGAGCAGACCGTGCAGGTGTTCGAGAACCTCAAAGCCGTGATCGAAGCGGCCGGCGGCTCGTTCAAGGACGTGGTCAAGCTGAATATCTTCCTCACCGACCTGTCCCACTTCGCCAAGGTCAACGAGATCATGGGCCGCTACTTCGAGCAGCCCTATCCGGCCCGTGCCGCCATCGGCGTTGCTGCCCTGCCGCGCGGCTCACTGGTGGAAATGGACGGCATCCTGGTCATCGACTGATCCATGCGCCGTCTTGCCGCCCTGCTCCTGTGTACCGGCCTGCTGACCGGCTGCGCCGGCTCGGGCGGCAACCCCGACGGCACCTGGATCAACCAGCCGATCATCGACGCCGCCCGCCAGGGCGGACCGCTGCGCGAAGCCCTGCTGGCCTATGGCCCGGTACTGGAATGGCGGCTCGACAGCCAACGCAACCTGGCCACCTACAGCAACGGTTTCGAGGCGCCACAAGGGCGCCTGAGCGCCGACGAAGCCGGCCAGCTGACAGTGGACTATCAGGGTGGCGTTCAGGAGCACCTGCAGCTACAGGGCGAGCAACTGATCCAGCAGGCCAGCGAGCAGGGCCCGCAGCAGCAGTTCAGCCGTGCAACCCGCGAGCTTGCCCTCGGTGCGCCGATTGGCAGTCACTTCGAGTGGGCACTGTACGAAGCCTACCTCGGTGGTAAATGGCTGATCCGTGAAGGCAAGGGGCAAGGCGGACTGGTGCTGTTCCACCCGGATGGCAGCCTGGAAGGCCTGCCCGGCGCCGACCGTTATGCCCTGTGCCTGGCCGGTGACTGCGCCTCGATGGCCGGGGAAAACGACAGCCTGTGGCTACAGCTCGGCGAACAGGGCGCACCCTGGATCTTCCAACGCGAGGGCGACCAGTTGCGCATCCTCGAAGCCTTCAACAGCGCCGCACCGGATCAAATCCCGGAATACCGCCCCGGTCGCCAGGCCTGGCTGTTGCAGCGCGACTAAACCGCTGACTCAGCGCTCTTCCGGCGCCCAGTCACAGAAACAGCCCACGGCCAGATTGCTGTCCGCACGCACCGGGCGCCCGGCGGCTAGCGCTTCGAGAATCGGCTCGATGAAACTGTTGCTCGACGTGCACAGCGCACCTTCGCTGTAAGGCCCGAAATAGGCCAGGCGGCCCTGCTGATCCCAGATCGCCACTGCGGGGCTGGCTGGCAGCCGTTCGCTCCCGGGAATACGCTCCAACATCTGCAGCGCCTGCAGGCTCTGCGGCAGCTGGCCCTGAGTGCCCGCCTTGCGCACCGCATAGAACTGCACACCTTGCGGCAGATAGGTCTGCACCAACTCGCCAAGGTGCTGCTGGTTGCCGACGTTGCACGGGCAAGCCGGATCCCAGAAGTGCACCAGGCGGATCGGCCCAGACCCGGCCAGCTCGGCAGGCAGTTGCAACTGACGGCCATCGAACAACTCGGTGCGCGATTCGAAAGGACGGATATAGCGCGCCTGGAACCACCAGAACGCGACCAGCATGGCGCCCAACCAGAAGAGGGCAAGCAGGCTGGCTAACAGAGTCTTGCGCGAGGACGACATGACGACGACACAGCGGAATGGGGCGTATAGCTTGCCACGCCGTGCCCGACAGCTGAATATCGGCGTTCATTCAGCGCAACCGAAAGACCCATGACCGCCATGCCCCAGCCCTTCCAGGCCGAGCGTCTTCGCAGCAGCCTGCGACCCTTGGCCGCAACCGCCAACCTGAGTGCCGAAGGCCTGGCTTACCAGCGCTACTATGGCCTGGATCTGCCACACCACCCGCAGGTACGCAGCCGCCTGGGACGCTTCAGCAGCGGCGGTCTGGAGTTGGCCAGCCAGCTATGGCTGCCGCCCGAACCACAGGCCACACTGATTTTGCTGCATGGCTATTACGACCACATGGGCCTGTACCGCCATGTGATCGACTGGGCGCTGGGCCTGAACCTCGCCGTACTGGCCTTCGATCTGCCCGGCCATGGCCTCTCCGCCGGCCCCAGGGCCAGCATCGATGACTTCGCCGCCTACCAGCAGGCCCTGCAGGATCTGTTCGCCGAGGCCGCGGATCTCGATCTGCCGCAACCCTGGCATCTGTGTGGGCAGAGCACCGGCGGCGGCATCCTCCTCGACTTCCTGCTCAACGGCGAGCCACGCCCCGAGCCAGGCGCCATCGTGTTGCTCGCGCCACTCGTGCGACCGCGAGCCTGGGGCCTGTCCAAGCTCAGCTACCACCTGCTGAGCCCCTTCAAGTCCGCCATTCCTCGGCGCTTTTCGGCCAACTCCACCGACCCGGCCTTCCTCGACTTCCTGCAACACCACGACCCCCTGCAGCCACGCACCCTGCCGACCGCCTGGGTCGGTGCCATGGCGCGCTGGATTCCGCGCATCGAGCGAGCCCAGCGCAGTCCGCTGCAGCCGTTGGTGGTCCAGGGCGAGGAGGATATGACGGTGGACTGGCGCTACAACCTGGCCGTACTAGAGCAGAAGTTCGACCAGCCAAACATCCTGCGCATCCCCGGCGCCCGCCATCACCTGGCCAACGAGCATGAAGAGATCCGCAGGCGCTACTTCACTTTTCTCAGCGAGCATCTGCGCTGATTAGATGCCCTGCTGCGCTGGCGCCAGTTCGCTCGCCCCCTGCCCCGCTGCCAGCGCGGCACGCAGAGCAGCCAGGGCAGCCTGGTAATAAGCTTGACCGCCCGGTGACTGGGCGAAGGTGACCAGCTCCTCCAGCTCCGGATCGGACAGCTCGCGATAGACATACAGCAGGGTGTCGTCGATCTGCCCCTCGATTTCACCGAGCAGGCGTTGGCGCTGGCTCTGCACCAGCATCTGGGTCTGCGCCTCGCCGAACAGGCCTGGCACCATCGAACTCAGGCTGTCCGCTGCCACACCGGCCAGCGCCAGGCTGACCTCCGCCCCCGCCTCGCTGGCCGGCAGCGCCTGAGCCAGATGGCGAATCAGCAGGCGACGGGTGGCATCGGCCTGGCTGGCCGGCAACCCCTGGGCATGGGCGGCCAATTGGTCGCGACGGGTGGCCAGCGTCTCGGCCGCCACCACCTTGCGCCCCACAGGCGACTCGAAGAACTGCAGCGCCGAGCGTGGTTCGGCCAGCTGCATGCGCAGCGCCGCCAGGGCCCGCTGCTCCATGGCCTGGGGTTCGAAGCGACGATTACTGTTATCCACCAGCGCCTGGAACACCGCCGGCGGCAGGCTGCCCTGGTAGCGCTGCTGCGCCACCTGCAGGGCATCACTGAAATGCGCGCGCTGCTCCGGCCAGCCGGCAGCCTGATACAGGCGGGCGTGGTCGTCGGCAAGGGCGGGAAGGCTGCACAGCAGCATAAGCAGGGTGAGAACGGCGCGCATGAAGGACTCCTGTCTGGCGCGGCTATTGTAGGGCGCCGCCGCCGGCACTGATAGAATCCCGCCATGCATAACCACCTCCTCCAGCGGCATCTGCCGCAGATCATTGATGACCTCGCCAATCAGGGCTGGTCGCGGCTGGAAGACTTCCTGCCGCAGACTCTGACCCACGAACTGGCCGAGGAGTGCCGCAAGCGTGCCGAGAAAGGCGCACTGAGCCCAGCCGGCGTCGGCCGCGGACAAGGCCTGGCCGTGCGCGAAGGGGTGCGCGGCGACAGCATTCAGTGGCTGGAGCCCGGCCAAAGCACGGCATGCGATCAGTACCTTGCCGCCATGGACGAGCTGCGCCAGGCCCTCAACCAGGCCTTCTACCTGGGCCTGGATGACTACGAAAGCCACTTTGCCCTGTACCCGCCCGGCAGCTTCTATCAGAAGCACCTGGACCGCTTTCGCGACGACGACCGCCGTACCGTCTCGGCGGTGTTCTACCTCAACGCGAACTGGCAGACCGACGAGGGAGGCGCCCTGCGCATCTACCCCGCGGACCTCGAGCCGCTCGATCTCCCCCCCCAGGGCGGCAACCTGGTGCTGTTCATGTCCGCCGAACTGCCGCACGAAGTACTGCCAGCCAGTCGCGAACGCCTGTCGCTGACCGGCTGGTTCAGACGCAGGGCCTGAACATGGAAAAACTCCTGGTCAGCCGCTGCCTGCTGGGCCATAAGGTGCGCTATGACGGCGGCGCCCACGGCCCCTATGACTTGCTGCAACACTGGCAAGACGAAGGCCGCATCGTGCCATTGTGCCCGGAAGTCGCGGGCGGCTTGCCCACGCCGCGCCCGCCGGCCGAGATCCCCGGTGGCCAGGGTACGCAGGTGCTGGACGGCGCCCGCCCGGTCCTCACCCGCGACGGCGCAAACGTCACTGCTGCCTTCGTCGCTGGCGCCGAGATCGCCCTGCAACTGGTCCAGCAACATGGTCTGCGGGTCGCCGTGCTCAAGGCGCGCAGTCCATCCTGCGGCAATACGCACAACTATGATGGCAGCTTCAGCGGCACGCTGATCGAGGGCGAAGGCGTTACGGCGGCCCTGCTGCGCCGGGCAGGTATCAAGGTATTCAACGAAACCCAACTGGCCGAAGCGGCTGCCGAGCTACAACGCCTGGAACAACGCGACGACTGACCGGGCAACCTGTTCCGGATGGCCTATGTTCAGTGCTGGAACACGCAAAAGGAGTCCAGCATGGTCAACTGCCTGCACAGTCTGGGTCTAGCTGCCTTGTTGTGTGCCGGCACACTGCTGGCTCACGCCGAATCCGCCGCACCGCAATTGCCCGCCCCCGAGGGGGCTGAGGTCTATTTCATTGAGCCCGCAGACGGAGCGACTGTCAGCCAGACCTTCACCGTCAAGTTCGGCCTCAAGGGCATGGGCGTGGCACCAGCTGGAATAGAGGCGCCCCCGGACACGGGCCACCATCACCTGCTGGTGGACGTCGACAATATGCCCCTGCTGGACATGCCGCTGCCGGCCAGCGAGCAGATCCGTCATTTCGGCAAGGGCCAGACCGAGACCGAACTCACCCTGCCGCCCGGCCCCCACACCCTACAGTTGCTGATCGGCGACAAGCACCATGTGCCGATGGAACCGCCCGTAATCTCGGAGAAGATCAGCATCACGGTGCAGTGACCACTGCGTCGACCCATCAGCGACAGGCACAAAAAAGGAGGCATCAGCCTCCCTTTTTCAACACCACCGAGCTTAGAACAGTACGCGGCTACGGATGGTGCCGTTGACGTGCTGCAGCTTCTCCAGCGCCAGATCGGAGTACTCGGCATCGACGTCGATCACCACGTAGCCGACCTTGTCGTTGGTCTGCAGGAACTGGCCGGAGATGTTGATGCCGTTGTCGGCGAACACCTTGTTGATCTCGCTCATCACGCCCGGAATGTTCTGGTGGATGTGCAGCAGACGGTGCTTGCCCGCATGGGCCGGCAGGGCCACTTCCGGGAAGTTCACCGAGGACACCGAGGTGCCGTTGTCGCTGTATTTGACCAGCTTCTCGGCCACTTCCAGGCCGATATTGGCCTGCGCTTCGGCGGTGGAGCCACCGATGTGCGGGGTCAGGATCACGCGATCCAGGCCGCGCAGCGGGCTCTCGAACTCTTCGTCATTGGACTTCGGCTCGACCGGGAACACGTCGATCGCCGCGCCGATCAGGTGCTCGTCCTTGATCGCCTCGGCCAGGGCTTCCAGCACCACCACGGTGCCACGGGCGGCGTTGATCAGGATGCCGCCCTTCTTCATGGCACGGATTTCCTTCTCGCCAATCATCCACTTGGTGCTTTCCAGCTCCGGCACGTGGAGGGAGATGATGTCGACCATGCCCAGCAGTTCGTGCAGGCTGGCGATCTGGGTAGCATTGCCCAGCGGCAGCTTGGTCAGCGGATCGTAGAAGAACACCTGCATGCCCATGGCCTCGGCCATGACCGAGAGCTGGGTGCCGATGGAGCCGTAGCCGACGATACCCAGCTTCTTGCCGCGAATCTCAAAGGAGTTGGCCGCCGACTTGATCCAGCCGCCGCGATGGCAGGAGGCGTTCTTCTCCGGAATGCCGCGCAGCAGCAGGATGGCCTGGGCCAGCACCAGTTCGGCCACCGAACGGGTGTTGGAATAGGGGGCGTTGAATACGGCGATACCACGCTCGCGCGCCGCATTCAGATCGACCTGATTGGTGCCGATGCAGAAGCAACCGACGGCGACCAGCTTCTTGGCGCAATCGAACACTTCCTCGGTCAGCTGGGTGCGCGAGCGAATGCCGATGAAATGCACGTCGGCGATCTTTTCCTTCAGCTCCTCGTCGGACAGGGCGCCCTTGAGGTACTCGATGTTGGTGTAGCCAGCGGCCTTCAGCACGTCGACGGCGTTCTGGTGCACGCCTTCCAGCAGAAGGAACTTGATCTTGCTCTTGTCGAGAGAGGTCTTGCTCATCGGAGTACCTGTGGTCCCACAAAAAGTGTCAGGAAAGTGGCCTTGGCCAGCCCGTAGATCGGCGGGGAGGCACGATCTGCGGGGTGCGTATGCTAACATACGCGCCCCGCGAAACTGCCACCCCTGGGCGATGAAGCGTTCTCAGGGTGACCATGAATTGTTCGAGAGTTCCCAGATGACCAATCCTGCCCTGATCGACGAGCTGAAGACCCTGGTGGAGGCCGGCAAGGTGCTGACCGACGCCGACTCGCTGAACGCCTATGGCAAGGATTGGACCAAGCACTTCGCCCCGGCACCGACCGCCATCGTCTTCCCCAAGACCGTCGAGCAGGTGCAGGCCATCGTGCGCTGGGCCAACGCCCACAAGGTTGCCCTGGTGCCTTCGGGCGGTCGCACAGGTCTGTCCGCCGCCGCCGTCGCCGCCAATGGCGAAGTCGTAGTCGCATTCGACTATATGAACCAGATTCTCGAATTCAACGAATTCGACCGCACCGTGGTGTGCCAGCCGGGCGTGGTCACCAAGCAGTTGCAGCAGTACGCCGAAGACAAGGGCCTGTACTACCCGGTGGACTTCGCCTCCTCCGGCTCCAGCCAGCTGGGCGGCAACATCGGCACCAACGCCGGTGGCATCAAAGTGATCCGCTACGGCATGACCCGTAACTGGGTGGCCGGCCTGAAAGTGGTGACCGGCACCGGCGAGCTGCTGGAGCTGAACCGTGACCTGATCAAGAACGCTACCGGCTACGACATGCGCCAGCTGTTCATCGGCGCCGAAGGCACCCTGGGCTTCGTCGTCGAAGCGACCATGCGCCTGGAACGCGCGCCGAAGAACCTCACCGCCATGGTCCTCGGCACCCCGGACTTCGACTCGATCATGCCGGTGCTGCACGCCTTCCAGAACAAGCTGGACCTGACCGCCTTCGAGTTCTTCTCGGACAAGGCGCTGGCCAAGATCATGGCCCGTGGCGACGTGCCACCGGCCTTCGAGACCGACTGCCCGTTCTATGCCCTGCTGGAATTCGAGGCCACCACCGAGGAAGTCGCCAACCAGGCGCTGGAGACCTTCGAGCACTGTGTCGAGCAGGGCTGGGTACTGGACGGTGTGATGAGCCAGAGCCAGCAGCAGCTGGAGAACCTGTGGAAGCTGCGCGAGTACATCTCCGAGACCATCAGCCACTGGACGCCGTACAAGAACGACATCTCGGTCACCGTCGGCAAGGTGCCAGCCTTCCTGCACGACATCGACCGCATCGTCGAGGCCAACTACCCGGACTTCGAAGTGGTGTGGTTCGGTCATATCGGCGACGGCAACCTGCACCTGAACATCCTCAAGCCGGAGAACCTGTCCAAGGACGAGTTCTTCGCCAAGTGCGCGATCGTCAACCAGTGGGTGTTCGAGACCGTGCAGAAGTACAACGGCTCGATCAGCGCCGAGCACGGCGTGGGCATGACCAAGCGCGATTACCTGCATTACAGCCGCTCGGAAGCCGAGATCGGCTACATGAAGGCGATCAAGGCCGTATTCGATCCGAACGGCATCATGAACCCGGGCAAGATCTTCCCGGTTTGAGCCCTATCCCCCCTCTCCCCTCGGGAGAGGGGCCGGGGGTGAGGGGTTGCCAGGCCACACCGAACCGCCTGCTGCACCCTCACCCTAGCCCTCTCCCAGAGGGAGAGGGAAATCAATGCCCCTATCCGAGGAGCGGTCCATGAGCTATCAGCACCAGTACACCGACGGCACCCCGATCCACTTCCCGCTGGGCAAGGTGGTCTGCGTCGGGCGCAACTACGCCGAGCACGCCGCCGAGCTGAACAACCCGATTCCCACCGAGCCGCTGCTGTTCATCAAGCCGGGCAGCTGCACCGTGCCGATGGCTGGCGGCTTCGCCATCCCGCAGGATCGCGGCGCCGTGCATTTCGAGGCGGAAATTGCCGTGCTGATCGGCAAGCCGCTGTCGAAGAAGCCCAGCGAAGAAGAAGTACTGGACGCCATCTCCGGCTACGCCCCGGCGCTGGACCTGACCCTGCGCGACGTACAGGCCAAACTGAAGGAAAAGGGCCTGCCCTGGGAGCTGGCCAAGAGTTTCGACGGCGCCTACGTGCTGGCGCCCTTCGTCGCCGCCGATGCGGTGGAGGACGTGCGCGACATCGGCATCCGCCTGAGCATCGACGGCCAGGTGCGCCAGGACGGCAATAGCCGCGACATGCTCAACCCCATCGTGCCGCTGATCCGACACATCGCCGCCCATTTCAGCCTGCAACCGGGCGACGTGGTATCCACCGGCACGCCCGCCGGCGTGGGCCCGCTGACCAGCGGCGAAAGCCTGGAAATCGAACTGAGCGGCCTGTCGCGCTTCGCCAGCCGGGTCCTCTGAGTTACCAGCGGCGGGCATACCCGCCGCTCTTCACAGAACTTTCACCCTGACTCAGTAGTCTGAGGGGATCGTTCTTTCGAGCAGTAGTCGATGCCCTCATTTTCCCGCCCCCTCCGCCGCTTCGCGCTGCTGACCACTACCCTGGCCGGCCTGGCCCTGCTCGCTCACTACCAGCACTGGGATGATCGCGCCCAGCTCTGGCTCAAGGAGCGGGACACACCGGCCAGCGCCCGCGCTGCCAGTATCTGGCTGCCCGGCTACACCGCCAGCATCCAGAGCAAACCGCTGGACGGCCTGGAGGAGGACGAAACCTCTGACCTGGCCTACAGCCCGCTGACCGGCACCCTGTTCACCGTCACCGGCAAGCTGCCGATGCTGGTGGAGCTCAGCCGTACCGGCGAGGTCCTGCGGCGCATTGCCCTCAAGGGCTTCTCAAACCCCGAGGGCGTGGCAGTGCTGGAGAACGGCAAGATCGCCGTCGCCGATGAGCGCAAACGCAACCTGTCGATCTTCGAGCTCACCCCGGACACCTTCGAGCTGGATATTGCCGACGGCAACCCCTTCGACCTGGGCTTCCCGGATGCCGGCAACAAGGGCTTCGAAGGCGTGGCCTGGGACCCCGCGCAACAGCGCCTGCTACTGGGCAAAGAACGCAGCCCCGCCATGTTTGGCCTCGGCAGCGACGGCCAGCGCCTGCTGCAGAGCGAGTTGCACCCCCTGCCCAGCTATGGCCTGGGCATGCGTAACCTGTCGGCGCTCAGCGTCGATCCACGCACGGGCCACGTACTCGCCCTTTCGGCCCAGTCCCACCTGCTGCTGGAGTTGGACGAGCAGGGTGAGCCGGTCAGTTTCATCAGCCTGATCGGTGGCCAGAGCGGCCTGGAGCGGCGAATTCCCCGTGCCGAAGGCGTAGCCATGGACGAGGAAGGCACCATCTACATGGTCAGCGAACCCAATCTGTTCTACGTATTTCGCAAGGATTCTCGCGGCTAAACGCCGGCACTGCGGTCCGGCGCGCGCAACTTAAGCTTTAATTCAGCCAGGCATGTTTCCATGCCGCCTCCCCCATCATGGAAACTCATCATGCGGCGCCTGATCCGTCCCCGTGTGCTCCTGTCGGCTGTAGTGCTGCTTCTGCTATCGCTCGCCGCCATCGCGGCCCAGCAGTTTCGCCTGTTCGAGCGCGGCTGGTTCCTGGTGCAGGAATGGCGCCATGCCAGCGAGTGGCGCGAGCAATCGGCCTGGCTGCCGGACTATGTCGCCACCCTGCAGGCCCAGCCGATAGAGGGGCTGGACGATGATGTCTCGGCCCTGACCTACGACCCGGACCGGCGCAGCCTGTTTACCGTGACCAACCAGAAGCCGCATATCGTCGAACTGTCCCTCGATGGCCGGGTGCTGCGAAAAGTGCCCCTGGTGGGCTTCGGCGACCCGGAGGCTATCGAATACATCAGCCGCGGGATCTACGTGATCACCGACGAGCGCCTGCAGCGCCTGGTCAAGGTACGCCTGGATGACGACACCCTCTTCGTCGACGCCGCCGAGTCGCAGCAACTGTCGCTCGGCATCGGCCTCAACGGCAACAAGGGCTTCGAGGGTCTGGCCTACGACAGCCAGCGACAGCGCCTGTTCGTGGCCAAGGAGCGCGACCCGGTGAGCATCTACGAGATCCATGGCTTCCCCCACACCAATCCAGACAAACCCTTCGCCGTGCATGTGGTGGACGACCCGGAGCGCGATGCCCGACTGTTCGTGCGTGACCTATCCAGCCTGCAATACGACGAGCGCAGCGGACACCTGATGGCCCTGTCGGACGAATCGCGCCTGGTATTGGAGCTAAATGCCGATGGGCGGCCGATCAGCGCATTGTCGCTGCTCGGTGGCCGCCAGGGGCTGGAAAAGAGTGTGCCGCAGGCCGAAGGCGTGGCCATGGACGAGCAGGGCCGGCTCTACCTGGTGAGCGAGCCGAACCTGTTCTACGTCTTCGAGAAACAACCCGCCGAATAGCCTCAGCTCTCGTCTTGCAGCGCCGCCTGCGGCGCATTCTTCTTCACCGACTCGGTACCGGCCACGGCACCGGCCTCGCTGGCATACAACTGGCTCTGGCCGACCACCTGGCCGTTGGTGGCCTTGAGCACGAAGTGAAACTTGCCGCCGGCCGCGGCCTTGACCTCGAAGGCCCCGTCGCGCTGCGAGTTCTTACGCACGGACTCGATGCCATTCAGCGCCGAGTCCTTGGCCTTGTACAGCTCACTGGTGAGGATGATCTCGCCGTTGCCAGCGAGCAGGTTGAAGTGGAATTGGCCGTCTTTGGCAGTTTTCAGGTGAAATTTACTGGCCATGGTCTGACTCCTGTCGTGGGGAAGGTTCACCAAGCCTAGACGCTGACAGCCAATCCGCTTGCTCAGGTGGGGTTCAGCTGCCCGCGCAACAGATCGCGGAAACTCTGGATCAGCGGTTCGCGCGACCGCCCGCGGCGCAGCGCCAGACTGAACGGTGCCTGGTAGCCGAAGGTGGTCGGCAGCAGCACCTTGAGTCGCCCCTGCTCGACCCAGGACTGCGCATAGTGCTCCGGCAGATAGCCGATGTAGGCGCCGGACAGCACCAGAATCAGCTGCGCCTCCATCGACTCCACCGTCGCGGCGCTGTGCTTGAAACCATGCCGGGCCAGTTCGTTCTGGCTCCAGTAGCCGCGCCCGACCATGCGCTGCTGGGTGATCACCTCCGCCGGTATGCGGCGCTGGCCGAACAATGGATGGCGGTCGCTGCAGTACAGCCAGTGCTGCTCGCGGTACAACGCCTGATAGACCAGGCCATTGGTGCGTGTGTAGAAGGCGCCGATGGCCAGATCCAGGCGATTCTCCAGCACCCCCAGCTGCAACTCGGCCGGGCTCTGCACCGCCAGGTGCAGGTGCACGGCAGGATGCTCCTCGCTGTACACGCCGATCACTTCCGCCAACGGCAGCGCTGGATCGCCCACGGTGGAATCCAATACACCGAGGTTCAGGGTGCCGCGCAGCTCACCCTTGAGCGCCGCCGAATAGCGCTCGAAACCTTCCAGTTCAGCGAGCAGGCGCAAGCACTCCTGATGGAACAGCTCGCCCTTGCTGGTCAGGCTGAAGCCGCCACGACCGCGGTGGCAAAGCACCAGGCCCAGCTGGCTTTCCAGCTGGCTCATGTAGGTGCTGATCGCCGAGGTGGACAGGTTGAGCTCCTGCTGGGCAGCGGCGAAGCCCTGGCAGCGCACCACGCTGGCGAAGATGCGCAGCAGCTTGAGATCGGGCAAGGCTAGGGTCATGGGCACAGTCCATTCGATTAGGCGCCCATCCTAAGGCGGCGACGATTAGTTTAGAAATTCATGAAGTAATTATTTCGCCACAGCGATTCTTTTTGTCGCCCCAGCGCAGAAGAATCGGGCCCACGCTTCGCCCGGGACGCTCGACCGCCCCGGGTTCATTACAAGACAACACCGTGAGGCCCACCCATGGACAAGATCCTGCACCAGCCCCTGGGCGGCAATGAAATGCCCCGCTTCGGCGGCATCGCCACCATGATGCGCCTGCCGCATATCCAGACCACCGAGGAAAAACGCCAGCTCGATGCCGCCTTCGTCGGCGTGCCGCTGGACATCGGCACCTCGCTGCGCTCCGGCACCCGCTTCGGCCCGCGCGAGATCCGCGCCCAGTCGGTGATGATCCGCCCCTACAACATGGCCACCGGCGCCGCGCCGTTCGACTCGATCAACGTGGCCGACATTGGCGACGTGGCGATCAACACCTTCAACCTGCTCGACGCCGTGCGCATCATCGAAGAGGCCTACGACGAGATCGTCGAGCTCGGCATCAAGCCGCTGACCCTGGGTGGCGACCACACCATCACCCTGCCGATCCTGCGTGCCCTGCACAAGAAGTACGGCAAGATCGGCCTGGTGCATATCGACGCCCACGCCGATGTGAACGACCACATGTTCGGCGAGAAGATCGCCCACGGCACCACCTTCCGCCGAGCCCAGGAAGAGGGCCTGCTGGACAGCCAGCGCGTGGTGCAGATCGGCCTGCGCGCCCAGGGCTACACCGCCGAGGACTTCAACTGGAGCCGCAAGCAGGGCTTCCGCGTGGTGCAGGCCGAAGAGTGCTGGCACAAGTCGCTGGAGCCGCTGATGGCCGAAGTGCGCGAGAAGGTCGGCGGCGGCCCGGTGTACCTGTCGTTCGACATCGACGGCATCGACCCGGCCTGGGCGCCGGGCACCGGCACCCCGGAGATCGGCGGCCTGACCACCATCCAGGCGATGGAGATCATCCGCGGCTGCCAGGGCCTGGACATCATCGGTGGCGATCTGGTCGAGGTCTCGCCGCCCTACGACACCACCGGCAACACCTCGCTGCTGGGCGCCAACCTGCTCTACGAAATGCTCTGCGTGCTGCCGGGCGTGCAGCGCCGCTAGGCGCCGCCCCGGCCTTTTATCCGATCCGGGCGTCCAGGCGCCCGGGCACTACAACAATAAATAGGGTGCCAAGATGAACCACGAAGAATCCATGCCGCTGCTGGATGACCAGCCGCCCCGTGCAACCCGCTTCAACCTGCGCCAGCTGCTGATCTTCCTGATCCCCTCGCTGCTCGGCGTACTGCTGTTCCTCACCCCCATCGTCTACGAAGACAAGGTCACCATCGGCCTCGGCGTGATGGCCGATGCGCTCAAGGCGTCGCTGGCCGCCCAGTTGCCGGCCATCGCCACCGGCCTGTTGCTGTTCTCCGCCGTCTGCGGCCTGTTCGGCAGCCTGTTCAAGCCGCGCTGGATCAGCGAGCGCCCGGCGCTGCGCGAGTTGTTCGTGCTGCATCCTCTCTGGCTCGGCCTGCGCGTGCTCGGCGCGCTGTTCGCCGCCATGACCTTCTGGCAGTTCGGCCCGGAGTGGATCTGGAACGCCAACACCGGCGGCGTGGTGCTGAAAGACCTGGCGCCGGTGCTGATCACCTTCTTCCTGGTCGCCGGCCTGGTGCTGCCGCTGCTGACCGACTACGGCCTGATGGAGTTCATCGGCACCCTGGTGCGCAACGCATTCCGCAAGGTGTTCGGCCTGCCGGGCCGCTCGGCCATCGACGCCATCGCTTCCTGGCTCGGCTCGGGCACCGTCGGCGTGCTGATCACCGCCCAGCAGTACCAGAAAGGCTTCTACAGCGCGCGTGAGGCGGCGGTGATCGCCACCAACTTCTCCATCGCCTCGATCGCCTTCAGCCTGCTGATCACCAGCTTCATGAAGCTCGACCACCTGTTCGTGCCCTTCTACCTGACCGTGGTAGTCGCCGGCCTGGCCGCCGCCATCATCACCCCGCGCATCCCGCCGCTGTCGTGGAAGAAGGACGACTACATGCCCGGCGTCGGCAAGCAGATCAGCGAAGACGTGCCGGCCGGCACCTCGCTGCTGCGCTGGGGCCTGAGCCAGGCCGTGACCCGCGCCAACGCCAATCCCTCGCCGCTGCAGATGGTGCGCATCGGCGTACACAACGTGGTCGACATCTGGCTTGGCCTGTTGCCGCTGGTGATGGCCATCGGCACCCTGTCGCTGGCCATCGCCGAGTTCACCCCGATCTTCAACTGGCTGTCCTACCCGATCGTGCCGCTGCTCGAAGCGCTGCAGCTGCCGGAAGCCGCCAAGGCCGCACCGGCCATCCTGGTGGGCTTCGCCGACATGTTCCTGCCCGCCGTGCTGGGCAAGGGTATCGAGAGCGAGCTGACCCGCTTCGTGGTGGCCTGTGTGTCGCTGACCCAGCTGATCTACATGTCCGAGGTCGGCGTGCTGATCATCAAGGCCAAGCTGCCGCTGAACATTCTCGAACTGTTCGTCATCTTCATCATCCGTACCCTGATCACCCTGCCGATCATCGCGCTGATGGCGCACTGGATCGTCGGTTAAGGCATACCGCCGGCCCCTCTCCCCACGGGAGAGGGGCCTTGGCGTTCACTACAGGATTTCAGCATGACCACCTGCGGCGAATTCCTCGTCAAACAACTGGAAGCCTGGGGCGTCGACACCGTGTTCGGCATCCCCGGCGTGCACACCGTCGAGCTCTATCGCGGTCTGCCGGGCAGCAGCATCCGTCACATCACCCCGCGCCATGAACAGGGTGCCGGCTTTATGGCCGACGGCTACGCGCGCGCCAGCGGCAAGCCGGGCGTGTGCTTCATCATCACCGGCCCGGGCATGACCAATATCCTCACCGCCATGGGCCAGTCCTACGCCGATTCGATCCCCATGCTGGTGATCTCCAGCGTCAACGAGCGCAACCGTCTGGGCCTGGGCAAGGGCTACCTGCACGAGCTGCCGGACCAGCGCGCCATGGTCGCCGGCGTCAGCGCCTTCAGCCACACCCTGATGAGCGTCGAGGAGCTGCCGGCGGTGCTGGCCCGCGCCTTCGCCGTGTTCGACAGTGAGCGCCCGCGTCCGGTGCATATCGAGCTGCCGCTGGACATCATCACCGCCCCGGCGGGGCATATGCAGGTGCAGCCGCGCGTGCAGCTGGCGCGCCCGGCGCCGGCCCGCTCGCCACTGCATGAAGCGGCAGCCAAGCTGGCCAGGGCCGAGAAGCCATTGCTATTGCTCGGTGGCGGTTGCGTCGAGGCACAGGCCGAAGCCCGTGCCCTGGCCGCCGCGCTGGACGCACCGACCGCGCTGACCATCAACGCCAAGGGCCTGCTGCCGCCCGGCCACCCACTGCTGCTGGGCAGCAACCAGTCGCTGGTGCCGGTGCGCGAACTGGCGCTGGACGCCGACGTGGTGCTGGCGATCGGCACCGAGCTGGGCGAAACCGACTACGACGTGGTGTTCGACGGCAACTTCAAGCTCGGCGGCGAACTGATCCGCATCGACATCGACCCGCAGCAGCTGATGCGCAACCATGCGCCGAGCATCGCCATTCACAGCGATGCGCGTAGCGCCATGCGCGGTCTGCTGGAGCTGCTGCCGGCGCGCAGCGCCAACCCGGACAGCCCTGGCGCACAACGCACCGGCGCCGTGCAGGCGCAGCTGGCCGAAGGCTTCAGCGGCTGGACGCACTACCGCGCACTGTTCGATACCGTCCTGCAGACCTTGCCGGAGGCCCGCTTCGTCGGCGACTCGACGCAGACCGTGTACAGCGGCAACCACCTGGTCGAACTGGATGGCGCGCGGCGCTGGTTCAACTCGTCCACCGGCTACGGCACCCTCGGTTACGGCCTGCCGGCGGCCATCGGTGCCAAGCTGGCCGAACCGGCGCGCCCGGTGGTGTGCCTGATCGGCGACGGCGGCATCCAGTTCACCCTGCCAGAGCTGGCCAGCGCAGTGGAAGCCGGCGTCGGCATCGTCATATTGCTGTGGAACAACAGCGGCTACGGCGAGATCAAGCGCTACATGGAGCGCCGCGACATCACCCCGATTGGCGTGGACATCTACACCCCGGACCTGATCGCCATCGCCCGTGGCTATGGCTGCGTCGCCGAACGTGCGCGTGACCATGCGCACCTGGCCGAGCTGCTGACCAGCGCACCGCATGATCGCCCCCTGGTCATCGAGGTGCTTGAGCAGGCGCCGTTCCACCCGTAATACCCACCGGCTCGCCTTCGTGCGGGCCGGGGCATAACAACAAGCACCACCTCACTGACTGCCGATCCATACCAATAACCAAACGGGGAGTCACAGCATGCTCGACAAACTGACCCAACACTTTGGCCAGGATGGCCTCGCCGCCACCGACGCCAGCCACCGCAGCCTCGGCCTCGGTGGCACCACCGCCCTGTGGCTGGGTGCCAACGTAGTGGTCACCACCATCCTCACCGGCATGCTGCTGGTGCCGGACCTGCCGTTCCTGCAGGCCATGCTGATCGTGTTGTGCGGCTCGGCCATCGGCATCCTGCCGCTGGTCTTGGTCGGCCTGATGGGCCAGCGCACCGGCCTCACCACCATGGTCCTGGCCCGCGGCAGCTACGGCGTGCACGGCGCCAAACTGCCCTCGCTGGTCAACCTGCTGACCCTGCTGGCCTGGAGCTGGATCCAGGCGCTGCTGGCGGGCATGAGCCTCAACTATGCGGTGGAACACGTCACCGGCTACAGCAACCTGCCGCTGTTCACCATCCTCTGCGAAACCCTGGTGCTGCTGATCGCCCTGCGCGGCCACCTGGGCATCGAGCGCGTCGAGCGCTGGGCCGCCATCGGCATGCTGCTGCTCGCCGGCGCGGTGTTCTACGTGATGGGGCAGAAGTTCGAGTTCACCAGCCTGCTGAGCATGCCGGTGGAGCCGCGCAACGAGATCACCCCTGGCATCGCTTTCGACATCGTCATCGCCACTGCCTTCTCCTGGATTCCGCTGGCCGCCGACTACAACCGCAACTGCCGCAGCCAGGGCGTCGCGGCGGTCGGCACCTGGGTCGGCTACGTCGCCGCCACCCTGCTGGCCATGGGCCTGGGCGCCACCGTCTCCGGCTTCTCGGTGCTCGGCGGCATGGAGCAGACCTACGACCCGGCGGTGCTGCTGGCCGGCTTCGGCTTCGGCCTACCGGCGGCCATCGTGGTGTTCCTCTCGGTGATGACCACCAACGTGATGTGCGTGTACAGCGCCAGCCTGTCGTACCTGAACATGCGCCCAAAGACCCCGTTCTGGAAGCCGGCCCTGGTGATCGGCGTGCTGTCGGTGGCCGGCTCGCAGATCCCCGGCATCCTCGACAACTTCCAGAGCTTCCTGCTGGTGATCGGCAGCGTCTTCATCCCGGCCTTCGCCGTGCTGATCGCCGACTTCTTCCTGATTCAGCGCGGCCAGTACGCGGTCGACGACCTGCTCAGCGAGGACGGCGGTCGCTACCGCTATGTCGCTGGCTTCAACCCGGCGGCCTTCGCCGCCTATGGTCTGGGTGCGGTGCTGGCCTACTACTGGGGCTGGGTCTCGCCGCTGGCCTGGGGCGCCTCGCTGCCGGTGTTCCTCATCACTGCCGCCAGCTACACCGTGCTGCGCCGCTGGGTACTGGTGCCGCGCGCGCGCCTGGCCTGATCGCCCATCCCAGTAGAGACTACAGAGGCCGCCACAAGGCGGCCTCTGTGCAAGGAGCTGCCATGAAGATCGTCAGTAAAGACCGCTGGTTCGAGGTGCAGCGTCTGGAAGACGGCGTGCGCCTGATCCACGAGCCCTACATACGGCCCTTCTATCGCTGCAACCTGTGGCATATCAGCGGGCGCGAACGCGACGTGCTGGTCGACTCCGGCTCCGGCCTGGTCAGCCTGCGCGAACAGCTGCCGTGGCTGACCGACAAGCCGCTGCTAGCCGTGGCCAGCCACACCCACTTCGATCATATCGCCGGCCACCACGAATTCGCCGAACGCCTGTGTCATCCGGCCGAGGCCGATATCCTCGCCGCGCCGAACGGCGACAACACCCTGGCCGCCGCCTTCGTCGGCGACGAGATGTTCGAGGCGCATCCGGACTGCCCGCTGTGCTACGCCGAATACCGGGTGAAGGCCGCACCAGCCACACGCCTGATCGAGGAAGGCGATGTGCTCGATCTCGGCGACCGCGTGCTGCAGGTGCTGCACACCCCCGGCCATTCACCTGGCGGCATCAGCCTGTGGGAAGCCGCCACGCAGACCCTGTTCAGCGGCGACATCGTCTATGACGGCCCGCTGATCGAAGACGCCTACCACTCCAACCTGGCCGACTACGCCGCCAGCCTCGAACGCCTGCGCCGCCTGCCGGTACGCAGGGTGCACGGCGGCCACTTCGCCAGCTTCTCCGGCGAGCGCCTGCGTGAGCTGATCGACCGCTGGTTCGTCGAGCATCCCTGACCAGCCAAACGCCGCGATAACTCCAGGCAACACCACCCGTAGGAGGGGCCTTGGCCGCGACCCACGCCACACGAAGCTCTCCCGGTCGCGGCCAAGGCCCCTCCTACAGAATGCTTGCAGGCACAAAAAACCCGGCCGAGGCCGGGTTCCTTTTGCTCGGGGCGATCAGACCTTCAGCGTCTTCACGCCCTCGGCGGTGCCGAGCAGCAGCAGGTCGGCCGGGCGCGCGGCGAACAGGCCGTTGGTGACCACACCGACGATGGCGTTGATATCCGCCTCCAGCTTCACCGGATCAACGATGCTCATGTTGTGCACGTCGAGGATGATGTTGCCGTTGTCGGTGACCACGCCCTCGCGATAGACCGGGTCGCCGCCCAGCTTCACCAACTGGCGGGCCACGTGGCTACGGGCCATGGGAATCACTTCCACCGGCAGCGGGAAGGCGCCGAGTACCGGCACCAGCTTGCTGCCGTCGGCGATGCAGATAAAGGTCTTGGCCACCGCCGCGACGATCTTCTCGCGGGTCAGCGCGGCGCCGCCGCCCTTGATCAGGTTGAGGTGCTCGTCACTCTCGTCGGCGCCGTCGATGTAGAACTCCAGGCCGTCCACGGCGTTGAGGTCATACACCGGGATGCCATGGCCCTTGAGGCGCGCGGCGGTGGCTTCCGAGCTGGCCACGGCGCCATCGAAAGCCATCTTGTGCTGAGCCAGGGCGTCGATGAAGCAATTGGCGGTGGAGCCGGTGCCGACGCCGATCACGCTCTTGCTGTCGAGAAAGGGAAGGATATGGTCGACGGCGGCCTGGGCCACGGCCTGCTTGAGCTGATCCTGGGTCATTGCGGTTCTGCGCCTGGGAGGAAACGGAGCCGCGAATTATAGCCGCACGGCGGGCAAAAACCCCGCATTCTCTGTGGTCGCACGGCGAATCGCTGGGGTAGACTGGCCCGTCCCGCCTTACCTGCAAAGATCGCCCGAATGCTCGAACAGTACGTCAAGAAGACCCTGACCTCGCGCGTCTACGACGTCGCGGTGGAAACCCCGCTGCAACCTGCCCGCCAGCTCACCGAGCGCCTGGGCAACCAGATTCTGCTCAAGCGCGAGGATCTGCAGCCGGTGTACTCGTTCAAGATTCGCGGCGCCTACAACAAGCTGGCCCAGCTCACTGCCGAAGAGCTGGAGCGCGGCGTGGTCACCGCCTCGGCCGGCAACCACGCCCAGGGCCTGGCCCTGGCCGCCAAGCACCTGGGCGTGAAGGCGACCATCGTCATGCCGCGTACCACCCCGGAACTCAAGGTGCAGGGCGTACGGTCGCGCGGCGGCAAGGTGGTGCTGCACGGCGACGCCTTCCCCGAGGCGCTGGCGCACTCGTTGAAGCTGGTGGAAGAGAAGGGCTACACCTACATCCACCCCTATGACGACCCGCTGGTGATCGCCGGGCAGGGCACCGCGGCCATGGAAATCCTGCGCCAGCAGCCGGGCCAGCTGGACGCCATCTTCGTGCCGGTCGGAGGCGGCGGCCTGATCGCCGGCATCGCCGCCTACGTGAAGTACCTGCGCCCGGAGATCAAGGTCATCGGCGTCGAACCGGAAGACTCCAACTGTCTGCAGGCCGCCATGGCCGCCGGCGAGCGCGTGGTGCTGCCCACCGTAGGCCTGTTCGCCGACGGCGTGGCCGTGGCGCAGATCGGCCAGCACACCTTCGATATCTGCAAGGACCATGTCGACGAGGTGATCACCGTCAGCACCGACGAGATCTGCGCGGCGATCAAGGACATCTACGACGACACCCGCTCGATCACCGAGCCAGCCGGCGCATTGTCCGTGGCCGGCATCAAGAAATACGTGGAGCGCGAAGGCGTTCAGGGCCAGGTACTGGTCGGCATCGACTCCGGCGCCAACGTCAACTTCGACCGCCTGCGCCATGTGGCCGAACGCGCCGAACTGGGCGAGAAGCGCGAGGCGATCATCGCCGTGACCATCCCCGAGCGCCCGGGCAGTTTCAAGGCCTTCTGCGAGGCCATCGGCAAGCGCCAGATCACCGAGTTCAACTACCGCTACCACACCGACCGCGAAGCACACATCTTCGTCGGCGTGCAGACCCACCCGGAAAACGACCCGCGCGCCGCACTGGTTGAAAGCCTGCGCGAACAGGGTTTCCCGGTGCTCGACCTGACCGACAACGAACTGGCCAAGCTGCATATCCGTCACACCGTGGGTGGCCACTCCGCGGCGGTGGCCGATGAAGTGGTGTTCCGCTTCGAGTTCCCCGAGCGACCGGGCGCGCTGTTCAACTTCCTCAACCGCCTGGGTGGGCGCTGGAACATCACCATGTTCCACTACCGCAACCACGGCGCCGCCGACGGCCGCGTGCTGGCTGCGCTGCAGGTGCCGGCGGACGAACGCGGGCAGATTCCCGCGGCCTTCGACGCCATCGGCTACCCCTACTGGGACGAGAGCGACAATCCCGCCTACAAACTGTTCCTCGGATAAGGAATGCAGTGATGGAACATTACCAACTGCTGAAGTACGCCCACCTGATTCCCGCCGTGCTGATCCTGGCGGGTTTCATCGCCCACGCCTTTATGCTGTGGAAAGCACATCGCTCGGGCGATGCTGCCGTGCTCAGTCGCAAGCTGCGCATCACCCGCCTGTACAGCATGCCGGCCATCGGCCTGCTGACCCTGAGCCTGCCGGTCAGCGGCTGGTGGCTGGTGCATACCGTCGGCCTGTCGCTGGGCGCCAGCTGGTTGCTGTTCAGCGCCAAGCTGTTTGGCCTGCTGATGCTGTTCGGCCTGCTCCTGCACCACCGCCTGGGTGCCTGGCAGCAAGCTGTCGCCGCCGGCGATGTGCCGGTAAAACTGCTGCGCTTCGTGCTGGCCTACGCCGGGCTGATGTTCGTGCTGCTGCTGGCGATCTTCGCGCTGATGGGGGCCAAGCCGGCCTGATGATGTTTTCCCCGTTTCGCGAGCAGCAGCCATGAGCCTGTACCTGCTGCTCAAGACCCTGCACATCCTCTCCGCCACCCTGCTGTTCGGCTTCGGCCTGGGCTCGGCCTACTACGCCCTGCGCGCCTGGCGCAGCGGTAACCTGCAGGTAATCGCCACAACCTTCCGCCACCTAGTCACGGCCGACTGGCTGTTCATCGCCACCACCGCCGTGTTCCAACCCCTCAGCGGGCTGGCCCTGGCCAAGGTCGCTGGCTGGCCGCTGAATCAGCTGTGGCTGCTGTGGAGCGTCGGGCTGTTCGTCTTCGCCGGGCTGTGCTGGCTGCCGGTGCTGTGGCTGCAGATCCTGGTGCGCAATATGGCGGCCAAGGCGCTGCGCGACGGCACGGAGCTGCCGCCACGCGCCCACCTCTATATGCGTATCTGGTTCGTCCTGGGCTGGCCGGCCTTTATCGCCTTCATCGCCATCTTCTGGCTGATGGTGGCCAAGCCGCTCTGAATCAGTCGCGCAAGCTGATCACTGGCCAGCCGCGCTCCAGCGCCGTGGCACGCAGCGTGTCGTCCGGGTCGACGGCTACCGGGTTGGCCACGGCCTCCAGCAGCGGCAGGTCGTTGCGCGAATCGCTGTAGAAATAGGCGCCATCCAGGTTGTGGCCCGTCTCGGCCAGCCACTCGTTGAGACGCGTCACCTTGCCGCCCTGGTAGCAGGGCACACCGGCGACCTGGCCGGTGTAGCGACCATCCTGCATGCCGCATTCGGTGGCGATCAGCGTCTCCACGCCCAAACGCTGGGCAATCGGCGCGGTGACGAAGCGGTTGGTGGCGGTGATGATCACCAGCTTGTCGCTGGCCTCACGGTGCTGCGCCAGTAACGCCTCGCCCTTGGCCAGGATGATCGGTTCGATCACATCGCGCATGAACTCCGCCTGCCACTGCGCCAGTTCGGCAGCGTCGGTGCGGCTGAGAATGGCCTGGGTGAAGCTCTGGTAAGCCACCACATCGAGCTTGCCGGCACAGTAGTCGGCGTAGAAGGCATCGTTGCGCGCGCGGTATTCGACGGCATCGACGCGGCCCGTTTCGCAGAGGAATTCGCCCCAGCTGTGGTCGCTGTCACCGGCGAGCAGGGTGTTGTCGAGGTCGAAAAGGGCGAGTCGCACGTCGGGATACCTGAATCGCTAGGCCAAAAGGGCCGCCAGAATAGCCTTTTTCGCTGCCACTGCCCACGGCCAGGGCCGCGCGTTTGCTGCGCTGGAGAGCTTTGTGGAACAATGCCGGGACTTGCGTTTTCGAGGTGCTCTGCCGTGATCGACTCCGATGGATTCCGCCCCAATGTCGGCATCATTCTGACCAATGATGTCGGCCAGGTGCTGTGGGCGCGGCGGATCAACCAGGACGCCTGGCAGTTCCCCCAGGGCGGTATCAACCCGCAGGAGTCGCCCGAGCAGGCGCTGTACCGCGAGCTCAACGAAGAAGTGGGACTGGAGCAGCAGGATGTGAAGATTCTTGCCTGCACCCGCGGCTGGTTGCGCTATCGTCTGCCGCAACGTCTGGTCCGCACACACAGTCAGCCGCTGTGCATCGGCCAGAAACAGAAATGGTTCCTCCTGCGCCTGACCGGCGCGGAGGAGCGGGTACGCATGGACGTCACCGGCAAGCCGGAGTTCGATGGCTGGCGCTGGGTCAGCTACTGGTACCCGCTCAACCAGGTAGTCAGCTTCAAGCGCGAGGTCTACCGTCGCGCCCTCAAGGAACTCGCCCCGCGCCTGTTGGCGCGCGACTGACGGAAGCAAGCATGCTCAACACGCTGCGCAAGATCGTTCAGGAAGTAAACGCCGCCAAGGATCTCAAGGCGGCGCTGACGATCATCGTGCAGCGGGTCAAGGAGGCCATGGGCAGCCAGGTCTGCTCGGTCTACCTGCTCGACCCCGAGAGCAACCGCTTCGTGCTGATGGCCACCGACGGTCTCAACAAGCGCTCCATCGGCAAGGTCAGCATGGCGCCCAACGAGGGCCTGGTCGGCCTGGTCGGCACCCGCGAGGAGCCGCTCAACCTCGAACACGCCTCCGAACACCCGCGTTACCGCTACTTCAAGGAAACCGGCGAGGAACGCTACGCCTCCTTCCTCGGCGCACCGATCATCCACCACCGCCGGGTGATGGGCGTCCTGGTGGTGCAGCAGAAGGAACGCCGCCAGTTCGACGAGGGCGAGGAAGCCTTCCTGGTCACCATGAGCGCCCAGCTCGCCGGCGTCATCGCCCATGCCGAGGCCACCGGCTCGATCCGCGGCCTGGGCAAGCAGGGCAAGGGTATCCAGGAGGCCCGTTTCGTCGGTGTACCGGGCGCGCCTGGCGCCGCCGTCGGTACGGCCGTAGTGGTACTGCCGCCGGCCGACCTCAACGTGGTTCCGGACAAACCGATCGACGATATCGCGGCCGAGCTGGAACTGTTCGGCAAGGCCCTGGACTGGGTGCGCGAGGACATGCAGGAGCTGTCCGCAAAACTCGCCAACCAGCTGCGCAAGGAAGAACTGGCGCTGTTCGACGTCTACCTGATGATGCTCGACGACAACGCCCTCGGCAGCGAAGTGCGCAAGGTCATCAAGACCGGCCAGTGGGCCCAGGGCGCGCTGCGCCAGGTAGTCACCGAGCACGTCAAACGCTTTGAGCTGATGGACGACGCCTACCTGCGCGAGCGTGCCAGCGATGTGCGCGACCTCGGCCGGCGCCTGCTCGCCTACCTGCAGGAAGAACGCAAGCAGAGCCTGGTCTACCCGGACAACAGCATTCTGGTCAGCGAGGAGCTTTCGCCGGCCATGCTCGGCCAGGTGCCGGAAGGCAAGCTGGCCGGCCTGGTCTCGGTACAAGGCTCGGGCAACTCGCATGTAGCGATCCTGGCCCGCGCCATGGGCATTCCCACCGTCATGGGCGTGGTCGACCTGCCCTACTCCAAGGTCGATGGCATCCAGCTGATCGTCGACGGTTACCACGGTGAAGTCTTCACCAACCCCAGCGAAGTGCTGCGCAAGCAGTACGCCGAAGTGGTCGAGGAAGAGCGCCAGCTGGCCCAGGGCCTCGACGCCCTGCGCGAACTGCCGTGCGAGACGCTGGACGGCCAACGTATGCCGCTGTGGGTCAATACCGGCCTGCTGGCCGATGTGAAACGCGCCCAGGAGCGCGGCGCCGAAGGCGTCGGCCTGTACCGCACGGAAGTGCCGTTCATGAACGGCGAGCGCTTCCCCAGCGAAAAGGAGCAGCTGGCCACCTACCGCGAGCAGCTACAGGCCTTCCACCCGCTGCCGGTGACCATGCGCACCCTGGATATCGGCGGTGACAAGTCCCTGCCCTATTTCCCGATCAAGGAAGACAACCCCTTCCTCGGCTGGCGCGGCATCCGCGTCACCCTCGACCACCCGGAAATCTTCCTGGTCCAGGTACGCGCCATGCTCAAGGCCAGCGAGGGCCTGAACAACCTGCGCATCCTCCTGCCGATGATCTCCGGGCTGCAGGAGCTGGAAGAATCCCTGCACCTGATCCACCGTGCCTGGGGCGAAGTGCGCGACGAAGGCGTCGACGTGCCCATGCCACCCGTGGGCGTGATGATCGAGATTCCCGCCGCCGTCTACCAGATCCGCGAAATGGCGCATCAGGTCGACTTCCTTTCGGTCGGCTCGAACGACCTGACCCAGTACCTGCTGGCGGTGGATCGCAACAACCCGCGGGTCGCCGACCTCTACGACTTCCTCCACCCGGCGGTCCTCGGCGCGCTGCGCCTGATCGTCGACGGCGCCCATGCCGAAGGCAAACCAGTGAGCATCTGCGGCGAGATGGCGGGCGACCCGGCCATGGCCGTGCTGCTGCTGGCCATGGGCTTCGACAGCCTGTCGATGAACGCCACTAACCTGCCCAAGGTGAAGTGGCTGCTGCGCCAGATCAGCTCGACCAAGGCCCGCGAGCTGCTCGACCAGCTGATGCGCATCGACAACCCGCAAGTGATCCACAGCGCCCTGCACCTGGCCCTTCGCAACCTCGGCCTGGGCCGGGTGATCAACCCGGCGGCGACCATCCAGAGCTGAGCTGGCTCAGCCAGACGCCAGCCGATTGCGGTAAGCATCCGGGGCGACGCCAAACCAGCGCTTGAACGCCCGATAGAACGGCGACAGCTCGGCGAAGCCACAGGCCCGTGCCACTTCGCGGATGGACTCGCCGGCCTGCAACAGCTCCTGCGCCCTCATCTGCTGCACTGCCTCGCGCACCTGGCGCAGGTGGCTGCCCTGGGCGGCCAGGCCACGTTGCAGGGCGACCGGCTCCAAGCCAAGCTCGGCGGCGCAGGCGCGCAGCGAGCAATCGGCCTGGCCCAGCCGCAGGTTTAGCAGGTAACGCAGACGATTGAGCAGGTCATTCTCCACCAGCGCCGCCAGCTGCGTTTCGGCATGCTGCCAGAGCAGGCGGTGCAGCTCGGGGTTTGAGTTGCGCGACGGACGCTTGAGCAGGCTGACGGAAAACCACAGTGCATCGTGCGCGCAGGCAAACTGCGGCTGCAGGCCGAACAGCCGGCGATGCTCGGTCAGCTTGCGCGGCCTGGCATGGCGGAAGTCCACGGCCAGCGGACGAAACTCATCGTCACTGATCAGCCGTAGCAGCTTGATAAACAGCAGCGCCAGGCACTCCATCTGCTGGCGCAGCGGGCCGAAACCCCGGTAGTTGATATCCAGCACCAGGCAGGCGCGCTCGCCCTCAACACGCATCTGGGCCGCAAAGCCACCGGCAAGAATGTGCTGGAAACGCAGGAAGCTGCGCAACGCCTGCTCCAGGTCGCGGCTGGCCAGCAGCAGATAGCCGACCACGTCGAGCAGGCGCGGCTTCATCACCTCGCCCAGGTGCAGGCCGATATCGGCATCGCCGGTCAGGGCATCGGCGGCCAGCCAGAACAACGGCGCCTCGTCGTGACTCAGGCGCCCCTCACTGGGCGGCGGCACCAGCCGTCGATGCTGGTTGGCGCCGCGGTAGATCACCGCCGGCTCGTGACCGAGCTCGTTCAACGCCTCGTACAGCAGGCGCCGCAGGGTGGCGGACTGGCTCAGTGGGGCGCTATTGGCAGACAGACTCATGAAAGCTCCTCGATTGACCGAAGAATTCCAGCCATGCAGCCAACGGTCAATGCCGGTGACCGAAGCACTGCTCAGAATGGCCGCATAACAACAAGGAGTGCTTCATGAAACGCAGCCTGACTGTCCTGGCCATCGCGGTGGCCGCCGTCGCCGCCGGCGCCACCTGGTACGCCCACAGCAAGAACCCATTGCGCGACGGCGATCTGCCCCTGGCCGGGCTGCAAGCACCGGTCGAGGTGCGCTACGACGAGCGCGGCGTGCCGCATATCCAGGCGCAGAACGAGATCGATATGTACCGCGCCCTGGGCTTCGTTCACGCCCAGGACCGCCTGTTCCAGATGGAGATGCTGCGCCGCCTGGCGCGCGGCGAGCTGGCCGAGGTGCTGGGCGCCAAGCTGGTCGACACCGACCGCCTGTTCCGCACCCTGGGTATTCGCGAGCACGCCGACCGCTACGCCAAGACCCTCGACCGCAACAGCCCGGCGGTCAAGGCACTGCAGGCTTACCTGGACGGTATCAACCAGTACCAGGCCAGCCGCCCGGCGCCGGTCGAGTTCGACCTGCTGCGCATCGCCAAGCGCCCCTTCACCGTCGAGGACACCGTCTCGGTGGCCGGCTACATGGCCTACAGCTTCGCCGCCGCCTTCCGTACCGAGCCGGTGCTGACCTATGTGCGCGACCAGCTCGGCAGCGACTACCTCAAGGTCTTCGACCTCGCCTGGCACCCCGAGGGTGCCGTGGCCCAACGCCTGGGCGCGGACGACTGGCGCGGCCTCAACAGGCTGGCAGCATTGAGCCAGCAGGCGCTGGTCGACGCCGGCCTGCCGCAGTTCGAAGGCAGCAACGCCTGGGCCATTTCCGGCAGCCGCACCGCCAGCGGCAAGCCGCTGCTGGCCGGCGACCCGCATATCCGCTTCGCCGTGCCGGCGGTGTGGTACGAGGCGCACCTGAGCTACCCCGGCTTCGAGCTATATGGTCACCACCAGGCGCTCAACCCCTACGCCTCGCTCGGCCACAACACGCAGTTCGCCTGGAGCCTGACCATGTTCCAGAACGACGACCTCGACCTCATCGCCGAGAAGGTCAATCCGGAAAACCCCAACCAGGTGTGGATCGACGGCCAGTGGGCCGAGCTGCAAAGCCGCGAGGAAACCATCCAGGTCAAGGACGGCGAACCGGTCAAGCTGACCCTGCGCCGTTCGCCCCACGGCCCCATCGTCAACGACGCCCTCGGCGCCAATGCCGGCAAGACGCCGATTGCCATGTGGTGGGCCTTCCTGGAAACCGAGAACCCGATCCTCGATGCCTTCTACCAGCTGGGCCGCGCCGACAGCCTGGACAAGGCCCGCACCGCCGTGGAGAAGATCGAAGCCCCCGGGCTCAACGTGATCTACGCCAACGCCAGCGGCGACATCGGCTGGTGGGCCGCCGCCAAGCTGCCGCAGCGTCCAGAAGGCGTGAACCCCAGCTTTATTCTGGATGGCGCCAGCGGCGAGGCGGCCAAGCACGGTTTCCTGCCCTTCAGCGCCAACCCACAGGAAGAAAACCCGGCGCGCGGCTACATCATCTCCGCCAACTACCAGCCGCAATCGCCGACAGGCGTGGCGATTCCCGGCTACTACAACCTGGCCGACCGCGGCGCGCGCCTGAATGAGCGCCTGGCCGAGCCGGGCGTGCAATGGGACACCCACAACAACCAGGCCCTGCAGCTGGACGACGGCACCGGCTACGGCCCGCGCCTGCTCGCACCGATCCTCGACGACCTGCGCAGCGCAGCGGCGGACGACAGCGAGCGCGCCCTGGTTGAGCAACTGGCCAACTGGAACGGCGGCCACCCGCTGGACTCCATCGCCGCCACCCTGTTCAACCAGCTCACCTATGAGCTGGCCAACCAGGCCATGCGCGACGAACTGGGCGACGCCTTCTTCGACAGCCTGCTGCAGACCCGTGTGCTCGACGTGGCCCTGCCGCGCCTGACTGCCGATGCCGACGCGGCCTGGTGGGACAAGCGCGGTACTGCCGCGCAGGAAAGCCGCCGCGACACCGTCGCCGCCGCCTGGCGCCAGAGCATTGCACACCTGCAACAGACCTTCGGCAGCGACAGCAGCGAGTGGCAATGGGGCCAGGGTCATACCCTCAGCCACCAGCACCCGCTGGGCGCACAGAAGCCACTGGACCTGCTGTTCAACGTCGGCCCCTTCGCTGCCCCCGGCGGCCATGAAGTACCGAACAACCTCTCGCACCGCGTCGGCCCGGCGCCCTGGTCGGTGCTCTACGGCCCCTCGACCCGCCGCCTGATCGACCTGGCCGACGCCAGCAAAGGCCTGGGCAGCAACCCGGTCGGCCAGAGCGGCGTGCCCTTCGACGTGCACTACGCGGACCAGGCCGAGGCCTATATCAACGGGCAGTACGTGCCCATGCACCTGAGCGAAGAGGATGTGCGGGCCAATACCCGCTCGACCCTGAGCCTGCAACCGGCGGATTGAAAAACCCGTAACGAGCCTGGCCTACGGGCCACTCGGAAACAGCGCCGCGATTTCGCACAGGAGTCGCGGCGTTTTTGGCTGCGAGCACGGCAAGGCGCGACTTCTGCCCGCCCGCGGCATCATCCGGTAACCGCTCACACGCCCCCCGCAGTCGTGAAATCGCGCTTTGCTATGCTCTGGAAGACGCGCAGATGCGAACCCGACTGATGCGACAAGAGCAAGAAGGGAGGTTGCCTTGGGCCGGTGCAAGGGATTGCCCCTGTGGCTGTTAGTGGCGCTGCTATGGACTGGCCAACACACCGGCGCCCAGGAAATTCTGGGCGATCAGGACGCGGAAGCCACCGAGGCAGCGTCAGCCGACAGCGCAGCGATGGCCACCCCACAGATTCCGCGGCAATTGATTTATATCCGGCTCGACGCGCCGCTCATTGACGGCGACCTCTCAGATGCCTTCTGGCACAGCCTCGACGACATCCCCATCCAGTACGAAGTGTTCCCGGTGCGGCTGCGCAAGGCCGGCGTGGCCACCCGCGTGCGGGTCGGGCTGACCGACACCCACCTCTACGTTTCCTTTGATGCCTCAGATCCGGAGATCGACAAACTGCGCTCTGCCGTGCGTGAGCGCGACGGTCTGAAAGAGGACGATTACGTGGCGTTGGTGCTGGACCCGGCGGGGCAGGGCCTGCGCAAGTACGAGTTCAGGGTGAACCCGCACGGCAGTCAATCCGACGTGCTGCAGGACAGCATCAGTGATCGCTATCTGTACGACTGGGACGCCCAATGGGAAGCCGCCGCACAGATTGACGAAACCGGCTTCCGGGTAGAAATGGCGATCCCGCGTGAGCAGTTGCGCCTGCTGCCGAGCGCGCCGACGCATCCCCAGGAATTGTTGCTGCTGTTCAAGCGCCACCATCCGCGCCAGGTCGAGCGTACGCTGGCCGGCGCCGTCAAACTGGTGCTGGCCGGGGAACCGGTAAAGACCGCCGCCCCTGCCAGCAGCAGCCAGCGCCTGACCGTGACGCCCCACTATGTCTATAACCGCGATGAAGAGCGCGATATCGGCGCACGCTTTGCGCAGGTGGACGAGCAGCCGCTGCACGCCGCCGGCGCCTACCTGAACTACCGGATCGCCGCCGACCGCCAGTTTCTGATGACGGTAAACCCCAACTACGCGGACGTGGAATCGGACATCGCCCGCGACAGCATCAACGACCCCTTTGACCCCTACGAGCCGGAAAAGCGCGAGCTGTTTGTCGATGCCCGCGAATACTTCCGCACCCTCAACGAGGTGGTCTATACACGCAATATCGTGCAGCCGGACGTGGGCCTGGCCCACCTGTGGAGCAGCCCGACGGCCACCAGCGGAGTGCTTGCTGCGGTAGACCAGCAAACGCAGATCTATATGCCCGACAACCTCGGCTCGGATATCGTCAGCCTGGTCGATAGCAGCCGCTCGGCGGCGTTCAACTACGAAACTCAATCCGATAAACACAGCCTGGGCGTGTTGAGCACCCTGCGCAGCGCCGACGACTACCACAACGCGGTATTCAGCCTGAACGGCACCGGCAATCTGGGTATCGACGACAAGGTACGCGGGCAACTGATGGTGTCGGATACGCAGTACCCGCAGCGTTTCGCCGAAGACCTCTGCAACAGCGCCGGCTGTACCGAGGCCGCCCCCGAGCCGGAATGCGAGCTGGGCGACTGCGCCACCACGCCCTACGTCAGGCGTGCCGATTTCGACGACAGCCTGCACGGCTACAACCTGCAGCTGCGCTACAACCACGACGGCCCGGAATCTCTCTACTGGGCACGCTACTACGATGTATCTCCGGACTTCCGTGCCGACCTGGGCTTTGTCCGCCGCGTAGACTTCCGCGCACTCAACCTGGCCTACGGTCGCAAGTGGTACTTCCAGGCCAAAGAGGATGATGAAAGCCAGTCGCGCATCCGCACTTACCTGATTGGCGGGCATATGCGCTCACACTCCGATGACCAGCCACTGGAAACCACCGTCGGCCTATGGGGCGAGTTCCGTGGCAGCTACCAAACCATTGCCCGGCTGGGCTGGCAGCAGCGCAACCGTGCCGTAAACCGCATTGATCAGGGCGACCTGTCGGCCGGCGACAACGCCCCGCGCTTCGACGAGCACTACTGGCAGTGGTTTTTCCAGACATCGCCCTACGCGCCCTGGACCCTGCACCTGGATGGCCGCTGGGGCTCCATCGCCGACCCCGACAACCTGGTGTTGGGGAAGATGCGCGAGATCAAGCCCAAGCTGCACTACACCACCGGCGCCCTGGACCTGATGGCGGACTTCACCCTGCGCCACTTCGATACCCATGGCGAGCGGCTCTACAAGGAACAGTTCTTTTCCCTTACCGCGCTCTATCACGCCCCCAACGGCCTGACCCACCGCCTGCTCTGGCTCAACGACCTGACCACGCGCGATAACGAGCGCTGGCGCGGCAGCGAACTGGCTCGCGAAACCAGCCAGACCCTGGAGTACACGCAGATCTTCTCACCGCGCCCGGAATGGCAACTGATGTGGGGGCTGCGCCTGGTGAAAGACTATGCGTCGGATATCGACAAGAGAGACCTCACCGAACGCGAGATCTACTTCAAGGTGCAGCGGGAATTCACCTTGTTTGATTAGCAGAAGCCGCTCTGGCCGCAGCATCTACGATGCGGGCAGGGCCTGAGCACCAGGCCAGAAAGCAAAAGGGCCACCGAAGTGGCCCTTTCATTCGTCTCGGCTACCTCACGCAGCCTGAGCCGGTTTCCAGTTTGAGCTGGAAGCTTCTTCGGCCATCGACTCCATGGCTTGCTGGATGGCGCGCTTGCGGCGCTCTTCGGCCTTGTGGGCGAAGTACCAGGCGAAGAAGGTGAAGATCGACACGGTCAGGATGATCAGACTGGCGATCGCGTTGATCTCCGGCTTCACACCCAGGCGTACGGCGGAGAACACTTCCATCGGCAGGGTGGTCGAGCCCGGACCGGAGACGAAGCTGGCCAGCACCAGGTCGTCCAGCGACAGGGCGAAGGACATCATGCCGCCGGCTGCCAGGGACGGGGCGATCATCGGGATGGTGATCAGGAAGAACACCTTCCACGGCTTGGCACCCAGGTCCATGGCCGCTTCCTCGATGGACAGGTCCAGCTCACGCAGACGCGACGACACCACCACGGCCACGTAGGCCGAGCAGAAGGTGGTGTGGGCGATCCAGATGGTCACCAGACCACGCTCCTGCGGCCAGCCGATCAGCTGGGCCATGGCCACGAACAGCAGCAGCAGGGACAGACCGGTGATCACCTCGGGCATGACCAGCGGCGCGGTAACCAGGCCACCAAACAGGGTACGCCCCTTGAAGCGGGTCACCCGGGTCAACACGAAGGCGGCCAGGGTGCCCAGCGCCACCGCGGCAATCGCGGTGTACAGGGCGATCTCCAGCGAGCGCATCACCGAACCCATCAGCTGACTGTTGTCGAGCAGGCCGACGTACCACTTCACCGACCAGCCGCCCCACACGGTCACCAGCTTGGAGGCGTTGAACGAGTAGATGACCATGATCAGCATGGGCAGGTAGATGAAGGCCAGGCCGACCCACAGCATCACGGTAGAGAAACTCCAGCGTTTCATGCGCGGCCCTCCATCTCTTTCGCTTGGTTACGGTTGAACCAGATGATCGGGCCCATGAGGATGAGCAGCATGATCACCGCCAGGGCGGAGGCCACCGGCCAGTCACGGTTGTTGAAGAACTCCTGCCACAGCACCTTGCCGATCATCAGGGTCTCCGGACCGCCCAGCAGTTCGGGGATGACGAACTCACCCACCGCCGGGATGAACACCAGCATGCAACCGGCGATGATGCCGTTCTTCGACAGCGGCACGGTGATCTTCCAGAAGTTGTTGAAGTTGCTCGACCCCAGATCGGACGCCGCTTCCAGCAGGCTGTGATCGTGCTTCACCAGATTGGCGTAGAGCGGCAGGATCATGAACGGCAGGTACGAGTAGACGATGCCGATGTAGACCGCCAGGTTGGTGTTGAGGATCTGCAGCGGCGCGTCGATCACACCGATGGTCTGCAGGAAGCTGTTGAGCAGGCCGTTGTTGCTGAGGATGCCCATCCAGGCGTAGACACGAATCAGGATCGCGGTCCAGGTGGGCATCATGATCAGCAGCAGCAGCACGGTCTGTGCTTCCTTGCTGGCGCGGGCGATGGAGTAGGCCATCGGATAGCCGATCAGCAGGCACAGCAGGGTGCTGATGAAGGCCATCTTCAACGAGCCGAGGTAGGCCGCCAGATACAGTTCGTCTTCGCTGAGGAAGACGTAGTTGCCCAGGTTGAGGACGATCGACAGCTGGTTATCCGCCCAGCTGTAAATCTCGGTGTAGGGTGGAATGGCCACGTCCGCTTCGGCGAAGCTGATCTTCAGAACGATGAAGAACGGCAGCAGGAAGAACAGGAACAGCCAGAAGAACGGCACCCCGATAACGGCATGCCGCCCGGTGGGCAGGTAGCGTTTCAGTTTGCCGATTTTCATGATTGCAGTACCACGCCGCTGTCGTCTTCCCAGTACACCACCACGGCGTCATCCCAGGTCGGACGCTTGCCGCGACGCTCGGCGTTGGCGATGAAGCACTGCACGATCTGCCCGGAGGTGAGCTTGACGTAGTAGACCGAGTGGCCACCAAGGTAGGCGATGTCATGCACGGTGCCGTTGCACCAGTTGTAGTTGGGGTGCTCGTGGTCATCCGGCAGTGCGGTGGCCATCAGCAGCTTCTCGGGACGCAGGGCGTAGCTGACGGCCTTGGTCTCGGCACGGGTGCTGACGCCGTGGCCGATGTAGATCGGCTTGTCCAGTTGCGGGCAGGTAATGACGGCGTGGTCGGCCTCGTCGGTGGTGATCTCACCATCGAACAGGTTGACGCTACCGATGAACTCGCAGACCAGACGGCTGGCCGGGGTCTCGTAAATGTCGATCGGGCTGCCGGTCTGGGCGATCCAGCCCAGGTGCATGATGGAGATACGCTGGGCCATGGTCATGGCCTCTTCCTGGTCGTGGGTCACCATCACGCAGGTCACACCCACGCGCTCGATGATCTCGACTAGCTCAAGCTGCATCTGCGAGCGCAGTTTCTTGTCCAGCGCGCCCATCGGTTCGTCGAGCAGCAGCAGCTTGGGACGCTTGGCCAGCGAGCGGGCCAGGGCCACGCGCTGACGCTGACCACCGGACAGCTGGTGCGGCTTGCGCTTGGCGTACTGGGTCATGTGCACCAGCTTGAGCATTTCCGCCACGCGCTCGTCGATCTCGGCCTGCGGCAGCTTGTCCTGCTTGAGGCCGAAGGCGATGTTCTGCGCCACGGTCATGTGCGGGAACAGCGCGTAGGACTGGAACATCATGTTGATCGGGCGTTCGTACGGCGGCATGTCGGTGATATCCACGCCATCGAGGAAAATGCGCCCTTCAGTCGGCCGCTCGAAGCCGGCAAGCATGCGCAGCAGGGTCGACTTGCCGGAGCCGGAGCCGCCGAGCAGAGCGAAGATCTCACCCTTGTTGATGGTCAGCGAGACATCGTCGACGGCAATGGTTTCGTCGAACTTCTTTGTCACGCGATCAATCTTGACCAACACCTCTTTGGGTTGCTGGCTGCCCTCAAGGGCTTTCTTGTAGGCGCTGGAGGCGACTGCCATTTCCAAAAACTCCCGGGAAAAAGTGGGCCATGGGGCCCGAATTAAATCTGCTGCGCCTGGCACAGCGGGCCCGTACGACAGGCCCGACCTGCCGTACGGTTTGCTTCAACTGCGTTTACTTGCCTGACTTGATCTTGGTCCAGCTGCGGGTCATCTGGCGCATGATCTTCGGCGGCAACTCGGTCGAAATGTAGAGTTTGCTCATGACTTCCGGGCTTGGATAGATGGACGGGTCGTTACGCACTTCCTGGTCCATCAGCTTGTCGGAAGCCGGGTTGGGGTTGGCGTAGCCCACGTAGTCGCTGATCGGCGCAATGACGGCCGGGTCCAGCACGTAGTTCATGAAGGCATGGGCTTCCTTGGGATTCGGTGCATCGGCCGGGATGGCCATCAGGTCGAACCACAGGTTGGCGCCTTCCTTCGGAATGCTGTAGGCGATTTCGATGCCCTTGCCCGCCTCTTCGGCACGCGCAGCAGCCTGGAACACGTCGCCGGAGTAGCCGAAGGCGATACAGATGTTGCCGTTGGCCAGATCACCGATGTACTTGGAGGAATGGAAGTAGGTCACGTAGGGACGCAGTTCCATCAGCTTGGCCTCGGCCTTCTTGTAGTCGTCCGGGTTGGTGCTGCGCGGATCGAGACCCAGGTAGTTGAGCACGGAAGGATACATCTCGTCCGGCGAGTCCATGAAGGCGACGCCGCAGCTGTTCAGCTTCTTCAGGTTCTCCGGCTCGAACAGCACGGCCCAGGAGTCGACCTCGTCGATCCCCAGTGCAGCCTTGACCTTCTCGACGTTGTAGCCGATGCCGTTGGTGCCCCACAGGTAGGGAACGGCGTAGAGGTTGCCCGGATCATTGGTTTCCAGCTGCTTGAGCAGCTCCGGATCCAGGTTCTTCCAGTTGGGCAGCAGCGAGCGGTCGAGTTTCTGGAACGCGCCAGCCTTGATCTGCTTACCGAGGAAATGGTTGGACGGCACCACGATGTCGTAGCCGCTACGGCCCGCCAGCAGTTTGCCTTCCAGAGTTTCGTTGGAGTCGAAGACGTCGTAGCTCGGCTTGATGCCAGTGGCCTTCTCGAAGTCCTCAAGGGTGGTTTCGCCGATGTAGTCACTCCAGTTGTAGATATGCACGGTCGGAGCCGCTTGAACGGCGCCTGCCATGCCCATCACGACTGCAGCGGAGATCAGGGTCTTGCGGAAGGAAATTCGCACACGTCAGTCCTCTTTCTTGTTGATCTTGCTGGCCGCACCGCGCGACCAGGGGTAGTGATAAGTTCGCTGCCACTCCCTGACATCCATGCCTTTCTCCCAGCCGAACGCGCACGGAGCTGTGTGGGGCTCGTGTGTAACGGTAGTTGAAGAGGGCATCAGTGCCTCCTGGCAGGGCTCCGGCGGGAGCACCCGCCGGAGGGTGTCGCTGCTGTTGGTTACTTGCCGGACTTGATGGTGGTCCAGCTACGGGTCATCGCGCGCTGCACCTTGGCCGGCAGATCCGGGAAGGCGTAGAGCTTGGCCATGGTCTCGTCGCTCGGGTAGATGCCCGGGTCGTTGCGGATCGCCTCGTCAACCAGCGGGGTGGCCGCCGAGTTGCCGCTGGGGAACTGCACGTAGTTGACGATTTCCGCCACCACTTCCGGCTTCATCAGGTAGTCCATGAAGACGTAGGCCGCATCGACGTTCTCGGCATCCTTCGGCATGGCGATCATGTCGAAGAAGGTACCGGCGCCTTCCTTGGGAATGTTGTAGGACACGGTCACGCCTGCAGCGGCCTCTTCGGCACGCGACTTGGCCTGATACACGTCACCCGAGTAGCCGACAGCCACGCACAGGTTGCCGTTGGCAAGGTCGGAGATGTACTTGGAGCTGTGGAAGTAGGTCACGTGCGGACGAATCTTGAGGAACAGTGCCTCGGCTTCCTTGAGCTCTTTCGGGTCTTCGCTGGTCGGGCTGTAACCCAGATACTGCAGGGCGATCGGCAGGATCTCGGTCGGCGAGTCGAGGAAGGACACACCGCACGACTTCAGCTTCTCGATGTTTTCCGGCTTGAACAGCAGGTCCCAGGAATCGACCGGGGCGTTCTCGCCCAGTGCGGCCTTGACCTTTTCCGGGTTGAAGCCGATGCCGATTGAGCCCCACAGGTAGGGGAAGGAGTACTGGTTGCCCGGGTCGCTGACTTCCAGGGTCTTCAGCAGGTCGGCGTTGAGGTTCTTCCAGTTCGGCAGCTTGGACTTGTCCAGCGGCTGGTAGACACCGGCCTTGATCTGCTTGGCCAGGAAGTTGTTGGACGGCACGACGATGTCGTAGCCGGACTTGCCCGCCAGGAGCTTGGCCTCGAGCGTTTCGTTGGAGTCGAAGACGTCATAGACGACCTTGATGCCGGTTTCCTTGGTGAACTTATCGATGGTGTCCGGGGCGATATAGTCCGACCAGTTGTAAACGTGCAGTACCTTGTCATCAGCCTGCGCCATGCCGGCCACGGCGCCTGCCAGAGTCATGGCAAGCAGTGTTTTACCGAAGGTCTTGATCATGCGGGTTAGCTCCATTGTCATTTGAAGTATCCGGGGCTGCGTCGCCTGGGCGACACACCCTCCGGTGAGCCTGGCCAACGCTCGTGCAGTCTGGCAAGGTCCGAGCCGTGGCTCAAGCCTTACACCAGCACCGCGCGGGCGGTTAGATCGAGGCACTTGCGCGCCTTTTCCACCAGTTCGTCGATCTCGGTTTTGCTGATCACCAAAGGCGGCGCGATGATCATGGTGTCGCCTACGGCGCGCATGATCAGTCCGTTCTCGAAACAGTGGGTGCGGCAGATCATGCCGACGCCCATGTCGCTCGGGAAACGCTCGCGGGTCTGCTTGTCCTTCGCCAATTCGATGGCGCCGAGCATGCCCACACCGCGGACTTCGCCCACCAGCGGATGATCCGCCAGCTCACGCAAACGACTCTGCAAATAGGGTGCCGTTTCCGTTTTGACGCGTTCGATAATGTGCTCGTCGCGCAGGATGCGCAGGTTTTCCAGGCCCACTGCCGCTGCTACCGGGTGGCCCGAGTAGGTGAAACCGTGGTTGAAGTCGCCGGCGGCGTTGATCACCTGGAATACCTTGTCGCTGACGATCAGGCCACCCATGGGCACGTAGCCGCTGGTCATGCCCTTGGCGATGGTGATCAGGTCCGGTTTGTTGCCGTAGTACTCACTGGCGAACCATTCGCCGGTACGGCCGAAGCCGCAGATCACTTCGTCCGCGACGAACAGGATGTCGTACTTGGCGAGGATCTCGCGGATGCGCGGCCAGTATGTCTCCGGCGGCACGATCACACCGCCGGCGCCCTGAATCGGCTCGGCGATGAAGGCGGCGACGTTCTCTTCGCCCACTTCGAGGATCTTCTGCTCCAGCTGGTCGGCGGCCCAGATGCCGAACTCGTCCGGCGTCATGTCACCACCCTCGGCGAACCAGTAGGGCTGCGGGATGTGCACGATACCCGGGATCGGCAGGTCGCCCTGCTCATGCATATAGGTCATGCCGCCGAGGCTGGCGCCGGCCACGGTGGAGCCGTGGTAGCCGTTCTTGCGGCTGATGATGACCTTCTTGCTCGGCTGCCCCTTGCTCGCCCAGTAGTGGCGAACCATGCGCAGCATGGTGTCGTTGCCTTCCGAACCGGAGCCGGTGAAGAACACATGGTTCATGCCGGCCGGCGCCACGTCGGCGATGGCCTTGGCGAACTCCAGCGCCGGCGGGTGGGCAGTCTGGAAGAAGGTGTTGTAAAACGGCAGCTCGCGCATCTGCGCGGCGGCGGCCTGCACCAGCTCCTCGCGGCCGTAGCCAACGGCCACGCACCACAGGCCGGCCATGCCGTCGAGGATCTTATGGCCTTCGCTGTCCCACAGATAGACACCGTCCGCCTTGGTAATGATGCGCGGGCCCTTCTCGTGCAGCTGCTGGTAATCGCTGAACGGCGCGAGGTGGTGCTCACGGCTCATGGCCTGCCACTCGCGGGTTTTCGGGTTGGTCACTGCACTGTTCATAACAACACCTTTTATTACGCGGGCCGCCGGCGGCGACCCGATGAAATCTGTGGCAACGGGCGCGGCAGCCGCGCCCGCTCCAGTCACACCGACAGCAGCAGGAATTCACGCTCCCAGGAGCTAATCACCCGCTTGTAGTTCTCGTGCTCGGCGCGTTTGACCGCGACGTAGCCACGGATGAACTTCTCGCCCAGGTACTTCTCGGCGTCCTTGCAGGCTTCCATGCGCTCCAGCGCGCTCTCGATGGTCACCGGCAGACGCAGGTTGCGACGCTCGTAGCCACGCCCCTTGACCGGCGCGCCCGGGTTGATGCCTTCGACCATGCCCATGTAGCCGCACAGCAGGGTGGCGGCCAGGACCAGATAGGGGTTGGCATCGGCGCCGGCCAGGCGATTTTCCACGCGGCGGTTCTGCGGCCCGGCCTCCGGTACACGCAGGCCCACCGTGCGGTTCTCCTCGCCCCACTCGACGTTTACCGGCGCCGAGGTATCGGGCAGGAAGCGGCGGAACGAGTTGACGTTCGGCGCAAACAGCGGCAACAGCTCGGGGATGTACTTCTGCAAGCCACCGATGTGGTGCATGAACAGCGTGCTCATGGTGCCGTCTTCGTTGGAGAAGATGTTCTTGCCGGTCTTGATGTCCACCACGCTCTGGTGGATGTGCATGGCGCTGCCTGGCTGATCGGTGATCGGCTTGGCCATAAAGGTCGCGGCCACGTCGTGCTTGAGCGCGGCCTCGCGCATGGTGCGCTTGAACACCAGAATCTGGTCGGCGAGGTGCAGGGCGTCGCCGTGACGGAAGTTGATTTCCATCTGCGCCGGGCCTTCCTCGTGGATCAGCGTGTCCAGATCCAGGCCCTGCAGTTCGCACCAGTCGTACATATCTTCGAACAGCGGGTCGAACTCGTTGGCCGCGTCGATGGAGAAGCTCTGCCGGCCGGTTTCCGGGCGACCGGAGCGACCCACCGGGGCTTCCAGCGGGAAATCAGGGTCGGCGCAACGCTTGGTCAGGTAGAACTCCATCTCCGGGGCGACAATCGGCCGCCAGCCCTTGTCGGCGTACATCTTCAGGATTTTTTTGAGGATGTTGCGCGGCGACAGCTCGATCGGGTTGCCCTGCTTGTCGAAGGTGTCGTGGATCACCATCGCAGTCGGCTCAAGGGCCCAGGGCACGGAGAACACGGCGTTCTCGTCGGGGCGGCAGAACATGTCGATGTCCGCCTCGTCGAGCAGGTCGTAATAAATGTCGTCCTCGACGTAGTCGCCGGTTACGGTCTGCAGCAGGACGCTCTCGGGGAGGCGCATGCCCTTCTCGTCAAGGAACTTGTTGGTCGGCGAAATCTTGCCACGCGCGATGCCGGTAAGATCGCTGATCAAGCATTCAACTTCGGTGATTTTGCGTTCTTTCAGCCAGCTGGTGAGCTGGTCGAGCTTGCTAGTCATAAAGACCTCAGGGTTGTAGAGCGGCTACTGCGGACCGGTTAAAGCCTAGCGAAACCTCCCAGCTTCGCCGACCGGTTGCTCACCTACTCAGCGTTGTCCCGCCTTCTTCCTGCATGCCTCACCAAAGGCCTGGAAGATGGCGAGATAATTCGGGTTGGAGCTTACCTGCCACTCGGGGTGCCATTGCACCCCCAGTGCGAAGCCTGGCGCATTCTCGACAGAGAAGGCTTCGACCAACCCGTCAGGCGCCAGTGCTTCTACGCGAAGGCCCGGCGCCAGACGCTGCACGCCCTGGCCATGAATGGAATTGACTTGAATCTCGTCCGGCAAGCCGATGCCGGCGAGCACCCCTCCCGCCTGCACACGCACGGCGTGACGGGGGGCATATTGAACGTCAACCGGCTCATCCGCCGGCTCACGGTGGTCCATCATCCCGGCCACTTCCTGCACCCGCTGGTGCAGGCTGCCACCAAAGGCCACATTGATTTCCTGGAAGCCGCGGCAAATGCCCAGCACCGGAATACCGGCGTCTATGGCCTTGCGAATCAGCGGCAGGGTGGTGGCGTCACGGCAACTGTCGTGTTGCGTGCCCGCCACGCTGGCGGGGCCACTATAATGATGGGGCTCGACGTTGGACGGCGAGCCGGTGAACAGCAAGCCATCGACGCTGGCCAGCAGGGTGTCCTGATCGATCAGCTCACCCAGTGCAGGTATCACCAGGGGCAGCCCCCCAGCACCGACCGCCACGGCGCGGACATATTTGTCGCCAACGATGTGGTTGGGGTGCAGGCCCACCTGCTTGGTGCAGGCGGTAACGCCGATGATCGGCAGGCGCGACATGGAACACCTGTTTTATTGCTGTTGTTAGGTTGAGGTCGAGATTAGCCTTGTTCAATTTTTTACACAATAGGGCTGTAAAAAATTGAACACAGGCCACTGAGCACCCCGCACCACAAGGCCAGGCAGGCAGTCCAAGGGGGCCTAAATGCCCCAAAACTGGCCTTTACGCCCCATAACAGGGCAAAATGGCAGACTATTGACAGTACAGGGTGTTTGAGATTGACTCACGGCTGTACGAATGAATGATTGAAATTTTTAACAATAAAGGTGTTGCATCATGTCGGTACCCCCGCGTGCCGTTCAGCTCAACGAAGCTAACGCGTTCCTCAAGGAACATCCCGAGGTCCAGTTCGTTGACCTTCTGATTGCAGATATGAATGGCGTCGTGCGCGGCAAGCGCATCGAACGCAACAGTCTCCACAAGGTATACGAGAAAGGCATCAACCTCCCCGCCTCGCTCTTCGCCCTCGACATCAATGGCGCCACCGTCGAAAGCACCGGCCTCGGCCTGGACATTGGCGACGCCGACCGCATCTGCTTCCCCATTCCCAACACCCTGTGCAACGAGCCCTGGCAGAAGCGCCCCACCGCTCAGCTGCTGATGACCATGCACGAACTCGACGGCAAGCCGTTCTTCGCCGACCCGCGTGAGGTACTGCGCCAGGTGGTGCAGAAGTTCGATGACATGGGCCTGAAGATCTGTGCCGCCTTCGAACTCGAGTTCTACCTGATCGACCAGGAGAACGTGAACGGCCGCCCGCAACCGCCGCGCTCGCCGATTTCCGGCAAGCGTCCGCAGTCGACCCAGGTATACCTGATCGACGATCTCGACGAATACGTCGACTGTCTGCAGGACATGCTCGAAGCGGCCAAGGAACAGGGCATTCCGGCTGACGCCATCGTCAAGGAAAGCGCCCCGGCGCAGTTCGAGGTCAACCTGCATCACGTCGAGGACGCGATCAAGGCCTGCGACTACGCCCTGCTGCTCAAGCGTCTGGTCAAGAACATCGCCTACGACCATGAGATGGACACCACCTTCATGGCCAAGCCCTACCCGGGCCAGGCGGGCAACGGCCTGCACGTGCACATCTCGCTGCTCGACAAGAAGACCGGCAAGAACATCTTCGCCAGCGAAGATCCGCTGCAGAACGACGCCCTGCGTCATGCCGTGGGTGGCGTGCTGGAGACCCTGCCGGCCTCCATGGCCTTCCTCTGCCCCAACGTCAACTCGTACCGCCGCTTCGGTGCCAACTTCTATGTGCCAAATGCACCGAGCTGGGCCCTGGACAACCGCACCGTGGCCGTACGCGTGCCCACCGGCAGCCCGGACGCCGTGCGCATCGAACACCGCGTGGCCGGCGCCGACGCCAACCCCTATCTGATGATGGCCTCCATCCTCGCCGGGGTGCACCACGGCCTGACCCAGAAGATCGAGCCGGGCGAGCCCATCGAAGGCAACGCCTACGAGCAGCTGGAGCCGAGCCTGCCGAACAACCTGCGCGACGCCCTGCGCGAGCTGGACGACAGCGAAGTGCTGAACAAGTACATCAGCCCGGACTACATCGACATCTTCGTCGCCTGCAAGGAAGCCGAGCTGCAAGAGTTCGAGACCACCATCTCCGACCTCGAATACAACTGGTACCTGCATACCGTGTAAGCAACACCCAGACGCCGGCCCTTGTGCCGGCGTCTCTTTTTCTGCTGCCCACCTGATTCGTCGCCCACGCCGCCGGCGTCGGCGCAGCCATGCACACGCATTCGAGGAGGTCGTCATGTTTCGTATTCTTGCTCCCCTGCTGCTGGCCCTGAGCCCAGGCCTGGCAACTGCCGCCGACAGCATCCGGGTGTACAACTGGAACGACTACATCGCACCCCAGGTGCTCGACGACTTCACCAAGGCCACTGGCATCCAGGTGGAATACCGCACCTTCAGCACCGACGAGGAACTGGACCGCGCCCTGGCCAGCGGCGAGAGCATCGACATCGCCGTCCCCTCCCATGACGAACTCCCAGCCCTGATAGCCGCCGGCAAGTTGCAGCCGCTGGACCTGCAGCGCCTGCCCAATCGCAAACATCTGGATCGGCAGATGCTCAGCAAACTGGCCGCCGTCGATCCGCAGAACCGCTATGCCGTGCCCTACCTGTGGGGCGCCGTGGGTCTGGCGATCAACACGCCGCAGGCCGAGGCCGCCTATGGTGGCGCACTGCCGCACAGCTGGAGCCTGCTGTTCGACAGCAACCAGAGCGCCAAGCTGGCGCAGTGCGGCATCAGCGTGCTGGATGCCCCGGACGAGCTGCTCTACAACCTGCTCAACTTCCAGGGCCGCAGCCTGGCCAACACCTCACCGGGCCGTGTGCAGCGTGCTGCCAGCGTGCTTGAGGGCCTGCGCCCGAACGTGCGCTACATCGACAGCGAGCGCTACATCGACGACCTCAACCAGGGCAATCTGTGCATGGCCGTGGCCTGGATCGGCGATGCGCTTGGCGCCAGCGATGCCGGCCAGCCGGTCGAGTTCGTTGTGCCGGACGAAGGCTCCACCCTGTTCATCGACAACCTGGTGATCCCTGCCAGTGCGCGCCGTGCCGACCTCGCGCACCAGTTCATCGACTACCTGCTGCAACCGCAAGTGGCCGCGCTGATCACCAGCGAAACGCTGTATCCCAACGCCAACGCCGACGCCCAGCAGTTCCTTGAGCCCAAGCTGCGCGAGCAGTTGGGCCGCGATCTGGAATCGGCCAAGAGCCGCCTGTTCGCCCTCACGCCGCTGTCAGACAAGATCAAGGTTGCCCGCGACGAAGTCTGGAACAGCTTCCTCGAAGGCCCGGCGGCAACCGCCACCGCCCAGTGACAGCGCTTGCCCTGGCCTGTCCGGCTGGCGTCCAATAGCGCCTTCCCCGGACAGGAGACCGGCATGAGCCGCACCGCCAGCCCCCGCAAACCGCGCGCCAGCAGCCAGGCGCGTATCGCCCAGATTCTCGCCGCGGCTCGCGAGCTGCTGCGCGAGCAGGGCTTCAGCGGCCTGACCATGTACGCGGTGGCCGAACGCGCCGAGATCCCGCCGTCGTCCGTTTACCACTTCTTCGCCAGCGTGCCGGCGCTGCTCGAAGCCCTCACCGCCGATATCCACGCTGCCTTTCGCGACTGCCTGCTGCAGCCGGTGGATCACCAGGCGCTGCGTCACTGGCATGACCTGTCGCGCATCGTCGAACAGCGCATGCTGGCCATCTACGCCGACGACAGTGCCGCGCGCCAGCTGATCCTGGCCCAGCACGGCCTGGCCGAAGTCACTCAGGCCGACCGACAGCACGACCTGGAGCTGGGCCGCCTGATGCAACAGCTGTTCGAGCGCCACTTCCCGCTGCCACAGCTGCCGGACGACATCGACGTGTTCGCCCTGGCCATGGAGCTGGGCGACCGCGTCTACGCCCGCTCGGTGCAGCTGCACGGCGAAATTACCCCGCGCCTGGCCGAGGAGGGCATGCGCGTGTTCGACGCCTACCTGGGCCTGTACCTGCCCCTCGGCCTGCCCAAACGTGCAACTCCGCTCGACTGACCGATCTCTATCGGACTACGGCCTCGCAGCGATCACCCAATACGCATAAGTCGAATAATTATCTGCAAAAATAATGATTCCTTGCTTTATGAATCTTAATATCGCTTTATAAATCGATTTTTATCGGATATAAAAAGTCTCGACGCTTCCCAAGAGCGACGAACAGGAGATTAGGAAGTCGCGACCTATACTGGCGACGACGCTCCAAATCCGTACTTCGCGAACCGGCGGTCTGTGCCGCTGCGTTCTGGCTGCCCGAATCTGGTGACCCTCATGAGCACGCTGAACACCACCCCCCGCGCCGATGGCTTCCGTATGCCCGCCGAATGGGAACCTCACACCCAGACCTGGATGGTTTGGCCCGAACGCCCGGACAACTGGCGCCTGGGCGGCAAGCCGGCACAGGCCGCCTTCAGCGCCGTGGCCGAGGCCATCGCCCGCTTCGAGCCGGTCACCGTGTGTGTCTCCGCCGCCCAGTTCGAGAACGCACGCGCGCGCCTGAGCGAGGCCGTCCGCGTGATCGAGATCAGCACCGACGACGCCTGGGTACGCGACACCGGGCCGACCTTCGTGATCAACGATGCCGGTGACGTACGTGGCGTCGACTGGAGCTTCAATGCCTGGGGCGGCCTCGATGGCGGTCTGTATTTCCCCTGGCTGCGCGACGATCAGGTAGCGGCCAAGATCCTCCAGGTCGAACGCTGCGCGCGCTACCGCACCGAAGGCTTCGTGCTGGAAGGCGGCTCCATTCACGTCGATGGCGAAGGCACGCTGATCACCACCGAGGAATGCCTGCTCAATCGCAACCGCAACCCGCACCTGAGCCGTGAGCAGATCGAGGCAACCCTGCGCGATCACCTGGCCATCGACACGGTGATCTGGCTGCCGGACGGCCTGTACAACGACGAGACCAACGGCCACGTCGACAACTTCTGCTGCTACGTGCGCCCCGGCGAAGTGCTGCTGGCCTGGACCGACGACCCGCAAAACCCCAACTACCCGCGCTGCCAGGCGGCCATGCAGGTGCTGGAAAACGCGCGTGATGCCAAGGGCCGCCAGCTGGTGGTCCACAAGATGCCGATTCCCGGCCCGCTGCATGCGACCGAGGAAGAATGCGCCGGCGTCGACCTGGTGGCAGGCAGCCAGGAGCGTGATCCGTCGATCCGCCTGGCCGGCTCCTACGTCAACTTCCTGATCGTCAACGGCGGCATCATCGCGCCGAAGTTCGACGACCCCATGGATGCCGAGGCCGAGGCCATCCTCCGCCGCGTGTTCCCCGAGCACGAAGTGGTGATGGTGCCAGGCCGCGAGATCCTCCTTGGCGGCGGCAACATCCACTGCATCACCCAGCAGCAGCCGGCGCCACAACGGCGCTGATTGCTCGGCGGCAGAAAGGGCCCGCTCCGGCGGGCTTTTTCATGGGCAAAGAAAAGCCCGCCAGTGCGGCGGGCTTTTCGTCAGCTATCGACTCAGGCGGTAGCCGGACGCAGCGAGTAGGTCTTCAGCTGTTCGGCAAACTCACGCAGGGACTGGATACCGCTGGCTTCGGCCTCATGCACCCACTGCTTGATCGCTTCGAGCATGTCGTGGCCATTGCTGCTGGTCTTGACCCAGATCTGCTGCAGGGCGATGCGCTTCTCGTAGATCACCTTGAGCGCCTGGCTCTGCGCCAGCAGCTCGCTGATGCGGGCATGGTGCTGCTCGTCGAGCAGGCTGGTCTCGCGCGACAGCAGGCGCTTGGCGCGGCGGAACAGGTGGCGCACCGATTCGTCGGCCTTGGCCAGCTCCTGCTGCACCAGCGGTTTGATCACCAGCTTGCGGTACTGCGCCATGATCTGGAAACGGTTGTTGAGGATGGCCATGGCGGTGTCCATGTCCAGGCTGTGCTTGCCCTCGACGCGGTGGGCGATGGGCGCCACGCGCTGCACCTTGGCCATGCCGAGGAAGCTGAACAGCTGGATCCAGGCCCAGCCCATGTCGAACTCCCACTTCTTCACCGACAGCTTGGCGCTGTTCGGGTAGGTGTGGTGGTTGTTGTGCAGCTCTTCACCGCCGATCAGGATGCCCCAGGGCACCAGGTTGGTGGCAGCATCGCGGCACTCGAAGTTGCGGTAGCCGACGGCATGGCCGAGGCCGTTGATCACGCCCGCCGCCCAGACCGGAATCCACATCATCTGGATCGCCCACACGGTCATGCCGAGCACACCGAACAGGGCCAGGTCGATGATCGCCATGAGGATGATGCCGCCCATGGGATGGCGGCTGTAGACATTGCGCTCGATCCAGTCATCCGGGCAGTTCTTGCCATAGATGCGCAGGGTTTCTTCGTTCTTCGCCTCTTCCTGGTACAGCTCCGCGCCCCTGCGCAGCACGGTGCCCAGGCCCTTGATCACCGGGCTGTGCGGGTCATCGACGGTTTCGCACTTGGCGTGGTGCTTGCGGTGGATGGCGGTCCACTCGCGGGTGTTCTGGCCGGTGGTCAGCCACAGCCAGAAGCGGAAAAAATGCTTGAGTGCCGGATGCAGCTCCAGCGAGCGGTGCGCCGAATAACGGTGCAGATAGACGGTGACGCTGACGATGGTGATGTGGGTCAGCACCAGGGTCACGGCGATGAGCTGCCAGACCGAGAGATCGAGTAAACCGTTGTACCACATGGATGGTGTTGCCTCGCAAAAAGGGAGAACGACTGTAAACCCAGCCTCCGGGCATTATCCCCAAGCGGGTGGAGAATGCCAGCGCAGCGTTAGACAAGAATGCACTGCTAGTCGACTTATCTATAATGTGCGGCATTTCGCACATCTCGCCACGGCCGGCCCCGCAATGAAATTCCAGCGCAGACCGCTACAGTTCAGTCTGTTTTACCTGATAGCCGCCGCGCTCTGGATTCTCGGCAGTGACACCCTCCTACTGGGGCTCGGCTTCGACCGCGACACGCTGAGCCGCTACCAGAGTCTCAAAGGCTTCGCCTTCGTGCTGCTCAGCGCCCTGGTGCTGTATGCCGTGCTGATGCGCCACTGGCGCGAGCAATGGCAAGTGCGACGCGAGCTGAAGGAAAGCGAGGAGCGCCTGGCCCTGGCCCTGGATTCGGCCCAGGAAGGCCTCTGGGATTGGGACATCAAAGGGCAGAAGGTGTTCTACTCGGCGGGCTACTGCGCCCTGCTCGGCTACAGCCCGGAGACGTTCGGCCAGGGCCAACAGGCTTGGGTCACGCGCCTGCACCCAGAGGACCGCACGCTGGCCGAGGAGCGCCTGCGCGCCCTGCTCGAGGAGCGCAGCCCCCACTACGAAAGCATCTTCCGCCTGCGCCACCGCGATGGCGAATACCGTTGGCTACACTCGCGCGGCCAGCTGCTGCTCGATGAACAGGGCCACCCCGAGCGCTTCATCGGCATCTCCAGCGACATCACCCAGCGCCGCGCCGACGAGGACAGCCTGCGTCAGGCCGCCGCCGTGTTCGACAGCACCCTGGAAGGGGTGCTGGTCACCGACCGCGACAAACGCATCGTGCACGTCAACCCGGCCTTCTCGCGGATTACCGGCTATGCCGTCGAAGACGTGCTGGGCCGCTCGCCCGACCTGTTCAAGTCCGGCCATCACGATGCTGACTTCTACCGCAGCCTGTGGCACGCCCTGGAGCAGCGCGGCTCGTGGAGTGGGGAGATCTGGAACCGGCGCAAAAGCGGCGAAATCTTCCCCATGTGGCAATGCATCCGCGTCATCCATGACGAGAATGGCAACCTCAGCCACTACGTGGCGGTGTTCTCCGATATCAGTGCGATCAAGCGCTCGCAACGCGAACTGGACTACCTGGCCCACCATGATCCGCTGACCACCCTGCCCAACCGCCTGCTGTTCGGCGAGCGCATCGAGCAGGCGTTGCAGCGTGCCCATCAAGACGGACTGCACGGTGCCCTACTACTGATCGATCTTGACCATTTCAAGATCATCAACGAGAGCCTCGGTCACAGCACCGGCGACCGTCTGCTCAAGTTGATTGGCGCGCGCCTGGGCGAAAGCCTGAGCGGCAAGCTGACCCTGGCACGCCTTGGCGGCGACGAGTTCGGCCTGCTCAGCAGTGAGTGCGCCCAGGCCGATCAGGCCTCGCAGCTGGCCCAGCGCGTACAGGACTGCCTGGCGCAGCCCTTCGTCGTCGACGGCGAGACCCTGTTCGTCAGCGCCAGTATCGGCATCAGCCTGTTCCCCGAAGACGGCGACTCGGTCGAGCAGCTGCTACGCAACGCCGACTCGGCACTGTTCCGCGCCAAAAACAGTGGGCGCCAGACGTTCAGCTTCTACAGCCAGGAGATGACCGCCCAGGCACGCCTGCGTGTCACGCTCGAGGCTGAGCTGCGCCAGGCCCTGCAGCACGAGCAGCTGCGCGTGTATTACCAGCCGATCCACCGCCTGGACGACGGCGCCATGCTCGGCGTCGAGGCCCTGGTGCGCTGGCAGCATCCGCAACGCGGCCTGGTGCCGCCCGGCGAGTTCATTCCGATGGCCGAGGACAGTGGCCTGATCGGTGCCATCGACGCCTGGGTGCTGGAGCAGGCCTGTGCGCAGATGGTGCGCTGGCAAACCGAGGGTGTACCGCTGGAGTTCGTCGCGGTGAACGTCTCCAGCCGCCTCTTCAGTCGGGGTGAGCTGGATCAGCGCGTGGAGCGGGTGCTGCGTGAAACCGGGCTGGAGCCTGCCTGCCTGGAGCTGGAAGTGACTGAAAGCGCGGTGATGGACGACCCCGATCGCGCCCTGCAGCTGCTGCAACGCCTGCAGGCGCTGGGCGTGCACCTGGCCATCGACGACTTCGGCACCGGCTACTCCTCGCTGGCGCGCCTCAAGCGCCTGCCGGTGCACAAGCTCAAGCTCGACCAGAGCTTCGTCCGCGGCCTGCCGCAGGACGGCGAGGATGCCGCCATTGCCCGCGCGGTGGTCAGCCTCGGCCAGAGTCTGGACCTGCGCGTGCTGGCCGAGGGCATCGAGACCGAGGCCCAGGCCGCTTACCTGCTGGGCATCGGCTGCAGCCTGGGACAAGGCTACTGGTTCGGTCGCCCGCAACCGGCCGATGAGGCAAGCGCCGCTTATCTGCGCCAGCTGGCCCAGACCTAGCGCATTGCGCGCCTGTCCGGGACGACACAGGCCGGGCCGAGCCCCCACGACAGGGCGATGAGCGCCGTTATGCGCGCCGCCGTGCGTGCTGCTCGATCTGCTGCTGCAAGCGATACAGGTAGGCGAAGCCCTGTTCCCAGCGGCAGTGACCGGAAGCCACGTTGATATGCCCGGCACCCGGCAGAATCAGCGCCTCAGCGCCCCAGTCGCGCGCCATCTGCGAGGCGCGTTCGGCACTGGCGGCCGGGTCGTTATCCGAGCCCACCAACAGACTGGGAAAGGGCAACCCATCACGGGGAATCGGCGCAAAACCGCGCAGGGCTTCCGGGCAATTGGCCCGCTCGACATCTGCAGGAGCCACCAGCAGCGCACCGCGCACCTTGTCCAGTGCGCTCGCCGAGGCCTGCGCGGCCCAGCGCGCCAGCGTGATGCAGCCCAGGCTGTGGGCCACCAGGATCAGCGGGGCCGGGGCCGTCGCAACACGCTGCTCAAGGGCTGCTACCCAACGCTCGGCATCGGGCCATAGCCAGTCGGCCTGCTCGACTCGGCTGGCATTTGGCAGGCTGCGCTGCCAGTGGCTCTGCCAGTGTTCGTCTGGCGAGCCCTGCCAGCCCGGCAGGATCAGGTAGTGCGTGGTCTGGCGGGACATGACGAGCCTCCTGGGAATGTCGGAGGCCAGTCTAAGCAGCGACTCAATCAATGGTAAGGAATAAGAATTTATTTGCTTATTCCATTTATAAAATTTCAGCCCAGCACGATGCAGTCCTTGCCCTGGCGCTTGGCCTGATACATCGCCGCGTCGGCACGGGCGTAGAGATCATCCAGGGTGTCGCCGTCGCCGAGGCAGGTCAGCCCCTGGCTGATGGTGACACCGAAGCTGTCGTCACCACTAGGAAACTGCAGGCGCTGCACTTCGCGTTGCAGGCGCTGCGCCACTTGCTGCGCCTGCTGCAGATCGCAGGCGGGAAACACCGCAGCAAACTCCTCACCGCCGATCCGCCCGAACAGATCGTCGCGACGCACCACATAGGCGCCGCAATGGGCCACCCGTTGCAGCACGCGGTCGCCGACCTGATGGCCATGGCCGTCGTTGATCTTCTTGAAGTCGTCAATGTCCAGCAGCAGGAAGGATAGCGGCTGGCCGCTGTCGCGCGCCTCGGCAAACAGCTCGGCGGCGCGCTCGAAGAAGTGCCGACGGTTGCTCGCGCCGGTCAGCACGTCGCTGGTGGCCAGGCGCTGCAGCTCGCTCTGCATGACTTTCTTCTCGGTGATGTCCTCGGCGATGCCGACCACCAGGGCGCGGCCGCCGAACAGCGCTGGCGAGCTGATGAAGCATTTGTCGCTGAGCCAGCGCACCTGACCGTCACCGCGGATGATGCGGTATTCGCGCTCCTCCACCGCACCGACCTGCATGACCGAGCGCAGACTCTGTTCGGCGTACTCCATGTCATCCGGGTAGATGCTGTTGCGCCACTCGCCGTAATCCGCCAGCAGCAGGGCAGCACTGCGCCCGAAGATGCGCTCGTACGCCGGGCTGACGTACACCATCTGCTGCTGGTCCCAGTCGAACGCCCAGAGCACGGCATTGACGCTGGCCAGCAGGCTGCCGACCAGCTGCTCGCGTTCGCGCAAGCGCTCCACCTCGCCACGGCAATGCAGCAGGCTGAGCGTCAGCTGCTCTACCTCGCTGGCGACCTGGCTCTGGTCTTCCATAACCTGACCTCTTCAATTCTTGACCGATCGTTCGAGCTTAAGCCTGCCACCGACTCCTGACGATGACCGGCCAGAGCCAATGTGACGGATGGCGTGAATTTCCAACAACGCCCTTCTGCCAGGGAACTCGACCACGACGGCGCGGTATCCATAGCGGCCGACAACCGCGCCCAAACACCTCAAATGACAAAAAGATATATAAAAATTCTTAAACGGTATTTTTAAGAATAAAAGATCGCTCCGTAATATCCGCTCCACGCCAGACCGGCGTTCAAGGAGCCGCCCCATGCACGCCCCACACACCAGCGATGCCGATCAGGCCAGCATCCTGCGGGAAATCCACAGCGCCCTGCGCGAGCTGCGCTTCGGCTCGGTGGAGATCACCGTACACAACGGCCAGGTCGTGCAGATCGAGCGCAAGGAAAAATTCCGTCTGCCGCCAACCACCAAACAACCCTGACCACCCCAGGCCCGACCGGATCACCGGAGGGCGTGAGCAACCCCAGAAGCGCGCTACCGAGCCCGCCAACGCCACGCCATCACTGCATCCCAAGGAGCCACAACCATGTCCGTTCGCACCTTCGCCCTGGCCGCCCTCGCCAGCGCCCTGTTCGCCAGCCCGGCGTTCGCCACCACGCAGATCCTCAACGTCTCCTACGACCCCACTCGCGAGCTGTACAGCGAGTTCAACACCGCCTTCAACCAGCACTGGACCGCCCAGGGCAAGGAAGCGGTGAAGATCCAGCAGTCCCACGGCGGCTCGGGCAAGCAGGCCCGCGCGGTGATCGACGGCCTGCGCGCCGACGTGGTGACCCTGGCCCTGGCCGGCGACATCGACGAGCTGCACAAGCTGGGCAAGCTGATCCCGGAAAACTGGCAGGAGCGTCTGCCGCAATCCAGCACGCCCTACACCTCGACCATCGTGTTCCTGGTGCGCAAGGGCAACCCGGAAGGCATCAAGGACTGGGATGACCTGGTCAAGCCGGGCGTGGAAGTGATCACCCCCAACCCGAAGACCTCCGGCGGCGCACGCTGGAACTTCCTGGCCGCCTGGGCCTATGCCCAGCAGCAGTACGGCAGCGAGGCCAAGGCTCAAGAGTTCGTACAGAAGCTGTACAAAAACGTCCCGGTGCTGGACACCGGCGCCCGTGGCTCGACCATCACCTTCGTCAACAACCAGATCGGCGACGTGCTGCTGGCCTGGGAGAACGAGGCCTTCCTGGCCCTGAAGGAGCAGGGTGGCGACCAGTTCGAAATCGTTGCGCCCTCGCTGTCCATCCTCGCCGAGCCGCCGGTGGCCGTGGTCGACAAGAACGTCGACCGGAAGGGCACCCGCGAAGTCGCCACCGCTTACCTGCAATACCTGTACAGCGAGGAAGGCCAGCGCATCGCCGCGAAGAACTTCTACCGCCCGCGTGATGCCAAGGTGGCCGCGGAGTTTGCCCAGCAGTTCCCGCAGCTGAAGCTGGTGACCATCGACAAGGACTTCGGCGGCTGGAAATCCGCCCAGCCCAAGTTCTTTAACGACGGTGGCATCTTCGACCAGATCTACCAGGCCCAGTGACGCTACTGCGCTCGGTCATACTGCGTTGAAAGCCGGCTCGGGCATGCTCATTTACCACCCGTAAACTCCGCTGCCCTCGCCGGCCTTCGCCTTGTCTGACCTTCGCTCGCAACGCGTCATTTCTTCGTCGCCAAACCAGCCAAGGCCAAAATCATGTCCCGTCGCATTTCCCCCGTCATACCCGGCTTCGGGCTGACGCTGGGCTACACCCTGGTGTACCTCAGCCTGTTGGTGCTGATTCCCCTGGGTGCCATGTTCGTGCACGCCGCCCAACTCAGTTGGGCCGAATTCTGGGCCATCATCAGCGCACCGCGGGTGCTGGCCGCCCTCAAGCTGAGCTTCGCCACTGCCTTCGCCGCCGCCCTGCTCAACGGCGTGATCGGTACCCTGCTGGCCTGGGTGCTGGTGCGCTACCGCTTCCCCGGGCGCAAGATCATCGATGCGATGATCGACCTGCCCTTCGCCCTGCCCACCGCCGTGGCCGGCATAGCCCTCACCGCGCTGTACGCCCCGGCCGGTCTGGTCGGCCAGTTCGCCAGCGAGCTGGGCTTCAAGATCGCCTACACCCCGCTGGGCATCACCCTGGCGCTGACCTTCGTCACCCTGCCCTTCGTGGTGCGCACCCTGCAACCGGTGCTGGCGGACATTCCGCGCGAGGTCGAGGAGGCCGCCGCCTGCCTGGGCGCCAGGCCCTTCCAGGTGTTCCGCCATGTGCTGCTACCGGCCCTGCTGCCGGCCTGGCTGACCGGCTTCGCCCTGGCCTTCGCCCGTGGCGTCGGCGAGTACGGGTCCGTCATTTTTATAGCCGGCAATATGCCGATGAAGACCGAGATCCTGCCACTGCTGATCATGGTCAAGCTCGACCAGTACGACTACACCGGCGCCACCGCGATCGGCGTGCTGATGCTGGTGGTGTCCTTCATCCTGCTGCTGCTGATCAACCTGCTGCAGCGCCGCATCGAACGCCCCTAAGGAGGCCGCCATGAGTAGCACCGTTCTGTCGTCCTCCACCCTGGCCAACGACCGGCGCCGCGGCAGCCCGCTCGGTCGCCGCGCGCTGATCGCCGGCGCCTGGCTGGTCTTCGCCCTGTTCCTCCTGCTGCCGCTGTTCGTGGTGCTCAGCGAAGCGCTCAAGCTCGGTTTCGGCACCTTCTTCAGCGCCCTGCTGGAGCCGGACGCGATTGCCGCGCTGCAGCTGACCCTGCTCGCCGTGGGCATCGCCGTGCCGCTCAACCTGGTGTTCGGCGTGGCCGCCGCCTGGTGCGTGAGCAAGTACGAGTTCCGCGGCAAGAGCCTGCTGGTGACCCTGATCGACCTGCCGTTCTCCGTCTCGCCGGTGATCGCCGGCCTGATCTACGTGCTGCTGTTCGGCGCCCAGGGCTTCTTCGGGCAGTGGCTGCAGGAACGCGACATCCAGATCATCTTCGCCCTACCCGGCATCGTCCTGGCGACCATCTTCGTCACCGTGCCCTTCGTCGCACGCGAGCTGATCCCACTGATGCAGGAACAGGGCACCCAGGAGGAAGAAGCAGCTCGCCTGCTCGGCGCCAGCGGCTGGCAGATGTTCTGGCACGTGACCCTGCCCAACATCAAATGGGGCCTGATCTACGGCGTGGTGCTGTGCGCCGCGCGGGCCATGGGCGAGTTCGGTGCGGTGTCGGTGGTGTCCGGGCATATCCGTGGCTACACCAACACCCTGCCGCTGCACGTCGAGATTCTCTACAACGAATACAACCATGTCGCCGCCTTCAGCGTGGCCAGCCTGTTGCTGGCCCTGGCCCTGATCATTCTGCTGCTCAAGCAGTGGAGCGAATCCCGTCTGTCCCGCCTACGTCACAGCGACGCGGAGGAATAAGCCATGTCCATCGAAATCCGTAACGTCAGCAAGACCTTCGGCGCCTTCCGCGCGCTCAACGACATCAACCTGGATATCCACAGCGGCGAGCTGGTGGCCCTGCTCGGCCCGTCCGGCTGCGGCAAGACCAGCCTGCTGCGCATCATCGCCGGCCTGGAGACGCCGGATGCCGGCAGCATCCAGTTCCACGGCGAGGACGTGTCCAACCACGATGTGCGCGATCGCAACGTCGGCTTCGTGTTCCAGCACTACGCGCTGTTCCGCCACATGACGGTCTTCGACAACGTCGCCTTCGGCCTGCGCATGAAGCCCAAGGGCGAGCGCCCGAGCGAGGCGGAGATCGCCGAACGGGTGCACGAGCTGCTCGGCATGGTGCAGCTCGACTGGCTGGCCGACCGCTACCCGGAGCAGCTGTCCGGCGGCCAGCGCCAGCGTATCGCCCTGGCTCGCGCCCTGGCGGTGAAACCCAAGGTGCTGCTGCTCGACGAGCCCTTCGGTGCCCTCGACGCCAAGGTGCGCAAGGAACTGCGCCGCAGGCTGGCACGCCTGCATGAGGAAGTGCACTTGACCAGCGTATTCGTCACCCACGACCAGGAAGAGGCCATGGAAGTGGCCGACCGCATCGTGGTGATGAACAAGGGCAGCATCGAGCAGATCGGCTCGCCGGCCGAGGTCTACGAGCAGCCGGCCAGCGACTTCGTCTACCACTTCCTCGGCGACGCCAACCGCCTGCACCTGGGCGACGACCAGCACCTGCTGTTCCGCCCGCACGAGGTGTCGCTGTCGCGCCTGGCCATCGACGAACACCGCGCGGCGCAGGTGCGCGACATCCGCCCTCTCGGCGCCATCACCCGGGTGACGCTCAAGGTCGAGGGCCAGGACGAACTGATCGAGGCGGAGGTGATCAAGGATCACGCCAGCCTGAGCGGCCTGGCACGCGGCACAACGCTGTATTTCCGCCCGCAGCTCTGAAGGAGGCTAGGCGACCGGCCAGCCCGGCCGCCTAGCACAGATCGGCGTGTGCCATCCGGACGGCGTCAAAATTGCGATTAAATTCACTCTTTTGGCTCATCCTTTGCTATCAGGATGCGCAGTAGGCTGTTGTTACTGCGTCGGGACCTGAACGGCACCCTCCGCATCCGCGCCGAGAAAAATAATAAGGAGCGACCGGGGATGAAACGTAACCCTTTGATTAAGCTGTATTTTTCATTGGCTTTTGGGCTGCTGACAGCCTTTTCCGCGGTGGCCCAGGCCGCCGCCATGACCGCTGCCGAGCAAGTACAGATCTATGCCTCCCGAGCGACCAGCAGCCTGCTGCTGCTGCGCGGCGAAGGCTTCCAGGAAGCCCATAAGGCACGCCTGGAGCAAGATATCGCCGAACTGGAAACCGCCGCGCAAAACGCCATGAGCGCCAGTTCGGAAATACCCGGCCTGACCACCAAACTTGTTACCCAGTTACGCCTGGGTGTTTCCTTTGGCCCCAACGAAGAAGATATGCCCTGGGCTTACCCCCAGGATCTCGCCCAGGCACTCCGTGAAGTATTGAGCACTGCCCGCAGCGTGCCGAATGCCGATCCGGCGGGCGAACTGCCGGCCAAGGTTGAATACCTCGGCGTGCAGTACCTGAGCCGCTCCTACATCGGCAGCTTCGAAACCGCCCGCGAACAGACTGAAAACTACATCGGCCAAGACGAGCGCCAGCTCGTCCCGCAAATCGACGCCGAGCTGAGCCAGCTGAACAGCAAGGGCAATAGCTCGGTGGCCAAGCTGAAGACCCGCTGGAAATTCCTGCGCGCCGCCCTGATCGACATGAACAGCGGCAGCAACGCCCTGGCCAGTGCCTCGGGTCGCGCCTTCGCGCCCACCACGGTGGATCGTCACACCCGCTCGCTGACCGACCAGTGGATCAGCCTGGGCCAGGTCGCCGGAGCGCCATAGGCCACTGTGCGCAAAAAGCCGGGCACTGCCCGGCTTTTTCTTGCCCGCTCGATCAGGCCTGTAACGCCTCGCGTACAAAGTCCAGGCGGTCCTGGCCGAAGAACAGCTCGTTGCCGACGAACATGCTCGGCGCACCGAATACGCCACGCTTGACCGCCTCGTCGGTATTGGCCTTGAGCTGATCCTTGATCGCCTGTTCGCTGCTCAGTGCCAGCAACTGCTGCGGCTCGAAACCGCCCTTGGCCAGCACCTCGCCCAGCACCGCCAGATCACCCAGATTCTTCGCCTGTACCCACAGGGCCTCGAAGATCAGCGCGAGAAATGCCTCGAAGCGCTCCGGCATACGCTCCTGCACCGCTACCGCAGCACGCATCAGGCCCAGGGTGTTGATCGGGAAGTGCGGGTTGAACTGCATCGGCACCTGGTAGCGCCGGGCGAAACGGGCCAGGTCCTGGAGCATGAAACGCCCCTTGGCCGGGATGGTCACCGGCGAAGCACCGCCCGTGGCCTGGAACACCCCGCCGAGCAGCATCGGCTTGTACACCAGGGTCGCACCTTCCTCGGCGCAGAGCTGCGGCAACTGGGTCCAGGCCAGGTAGGTGGTGGGGCTGCCGAAATCGAAATAAAACTCGACGGTTTTGCTCATGAATGACTTCTCTCTTTTTGATTGTTCTAACGAAGTTTCGCGACCCTGCGAGCGGCGTTCAGGCTAGGCGGCGCAGCGGGGAGAAAGCGCAGTTGGCTACTGCCAATGAGCATTTCGCACCGCTGTGCCAACGACGCCTGGGCGCCGCGCAGCGGGTCGGTGCGCGTTACCACTTCTCCATCCAGGGGCGCAGATCCAGCTCGAAGGTCCAGGCATCGCGCGGCTGGGCATGCAGGAACCAGTAGTTGTCGGCGATATGCTCGGGATCGAGGATGCCGTCCTGCTCCTTGCGCGCGTACATCTCGGGAAAGCTGTCGCGGATAAAGGCGGTGTCGATGGCGCCGTCCACCACCACATGGGCGACATGGATATTCCGCGGCCCCAGCTCGCGCGCCATGCTCTGCGCCAGGGCACGCACGCCGTGCTTGGCGCCGGCGAAGGCGGCGAAATTGGCGGCACCGCGCAGGCCGGCGGTGGCCCCGGTGAACAGAATGGTGCCGCGCCCGCGCACGACCATGCGCCGCGCCACCGCCTGGGCAGTGAGAAAGGCGGAGAAGCAGGCCATCTCCCAGATCTTGAAGTACTTGCGCGCCGTCTCGTCGAGGATGCTGCATGGCACATTGGCGCCAATATTGAAGACGAAGGCCTCGATCGGGCCGATATCGCGCTCGATCGTCTCGACCAGTTCAGCCACCGCCTCCTCCTTGCGTGCATCGGAGGCAAAGCCATGAGCCTCGCCGCCCGCCGCGCGGATCTCATCGACCAGCGGCTGCAACTTGTCGGCACTGCGCCGGGTCACGCAGGCCACATACCCCTCGCGGGCAAAACGCTTGGCGATGGCACCGCCGGTCGCGTCACCCGCACCAATGACCAGCACCACTTTCTTGTCGTTGCTCATGCGCCACCTTTACTAAACGATCACTTAGTAAACGAACGTTATGCTACGCTTCCAACACCCGTCAAGCAGAGAGTCCGTCATGCGCTATTCCGCCGAACACAAGGCCCAGACCCGCGAGAAGCTGCTGACCAGCAGCGGCGCACTGGCCAAGCGCGGCGGCTTCGCCGGCACCGGCGTGGACGGCCTGATGAAAGCCATCGGCCTGACCGGCGGCGCCTTCTATGGCCACTTTGCCTCCAAGGATGAACTCTTCGCCGCCATCGTCGAGCGCGAGCTGAGCCAAAGCCTGACGTTGCTCGGCAGCGAGGATGCCAGTCGCGACAAGCTGAAGCGCTGCCTGGATCTGTATCTGAGCCTGCAGCATGTGGAACAACCGGACAGCGGCTGCGCCATCCCCACCCTGGGGGCCGAAATCGCCCGCGCCGACAGCAGCGTGCGCGAACGCGCCGAGCATTGGCTGGTACGCCTGCAACAGGCCTGGGCCAAGGAGTTGGCCGATCCGCAACTGGCCTGGGCGATCCTTGCCCAATGTGTCGGTGCACTGGTCGTGGCCCGTATGCTGGCAAGCCCACCGCGACAAGCCGAGGTGCTGACCGCCAGCAGAGCGATGATCGACCGCAGCCTGGATTGACTCAGGGCAATGCCGGCCTGCAGTTATCGGGCTAGCGTTGCATCCAGCGCTAGATGACTCGCTGGTCGTCGGCATTATCTGGATAAAAATCGGGCAAACCGTAGAATGCGCGCCGCCATATTGGCGCCATTACTTTGCCACTATTCGAGTCATCCATGTCCGCCTCGGCCGTCAGCCCTGAAATCCTCATTGCCGAAGCAGACCCCTGGACTGCCGAACTGCTGACCCAGCTCGTGCTGGATGTGCGCAGTGATGCACGCGTCCAGCGCCTGGATGACGGCACAGCCGCGCTCGCCAGTTGCAGGCGCCGCCTCCCCGACCTGGTGATTGCCGATGGTGAGCTGCCCGGTGTCGACGGTATCGAGCTGTTGCGCCAACTGCGGCGCCACCCGAGAACCCCTGCCCTGCCCTGCATCCTGATCAGCCGCCGGGTCGACACCCAAAGTGTGCGGGCAGTGCTGCCCCTCGCCCCGACCGCCTACCTGGCCCGCCCCTTCAACGCCGAACTGTTGCGCCAGAAGATTGCCAGCCTGTTACCGGCGGCCAATGCGGCCAACCTCCCGGCCAGCAAAGCCCTGCCGGCAGCCAGCCTGGAGCAGTACCTCGACGATGTACGCGAAGAAGGCCAGGGTGCGCCACTGTTGAGCGAGGTACGCGACGCGGTCAGCGCCTGCCTGCAAGCCGCCAACAGCGACTTGGGCAGCCTGGCCCGCGACTTTGCCCGCGACCCGCAAATCACCGCACGCCTGATCGCCGCCGCCAACAGCGCGGCCGAACAGCGCAGCGGCATCTGCCAGACCCTGCCCCAGGCCATGCAACGCCTGGGCATCGCCCACAGCCTCAATCTGGTGCTGGGGCTGGCCGTACAGCGCAACGCCCGCCTGCAGGACCCGCGCCTACGCGAAGCAGCGACCCAGGCCGGCGACCGGGCCCAGCAATGCGCGGAGCTGGCCCACTGGCTGGCTGCACAACTGCGCCTCGACCATGAGCTGTGCTACACCGCCGGCCTATTGCACAACATCGGCGAACTGGCGCTGCTGCGCAGCCTGCAGGACTGGCTGAACCTGGGCGGGGAGCTGAGCGACGAACAGATCGCTGCCTGCCTGAACAAGCGCGCCTCAGGCTTCGGCTCGGCCTTGCGCATGCGCTGGCGCCTGCCACTGGGCCTGCGCGAGCTGATCGCCGCGTTCTACCAGCTCGGCAGCGGCGTATTCAGCCGCGAAGCCCTGGTACTCAACCTCAGCGCGGCCCTGCTGGAGCTGCCTGCTGACGGCAACCCGCAGGCACTGATCGAGTCGCGTCCTGCCCGCCTGCTGCGTCTACGCAGCGAGCTGCTGCATGGAGTGCCGACGCACTTGCGGCGTTCGGCCTAGCCGGCTTCTGCGGCCTGGCGCAGGCCAGCGAGGTCGGCGATCTCGATTTCGCCATAGGTCAGGCGCACCACGCCGCGCACCTGCAACTCCTTGAGGATCTGATTGGTCGTCTGCCGCGACAGCCCGAGCATCAGCGCCAGCTGCTCCTGAGCCAGGTGCAGTGTCTGCCGCGGTCCAATCTCGCCATACCCCTCCGCCATCAGCAGCAAACGCTGCGCCAGGCGTTGGGCGGCGGGCAGCAGACTCATCTGCTCTAGGGCGATAAAGGTCAGGCGCAGCTTTTGACTCATCAACAAGGCGAAATCTCGCCAGTAGCCGGGTTCGCGCTCCAGCAACTCCAGCAGAGCAGCCTGCGGCACCTGCAGTAGACGGGTCGGACCTTCCGCATAGGCGTCATGGGTACGCGGCTGGCCATCGAACAGGGAAATCTCGCCAAACCAGTAGGGCGCCTCGACCAGGGTCAGCAAGGCTTCCTTGCCGTCCCGACCGACCGCGCCGACCCGCATCATTCCCTCCAGCACGGCGTACAGGCCGCAGGGCGGGTCACCTCGACAGAACAGACGCTGGCCCGGCTCAAGCCGGAGCAGGCGCGCCTTGTCCAGCAGGGCGGCACGCAAAGCCGGCGGCAGGTGGCTGAACCACTGGCCGCTTTGCAGCAGGGTTAGATAGGTGGCGGGATTATCGGGCATGGGCTTTGTCGCCTAACTGACAGTCGTGTATCGGCTGCTGCCGCGATCATGCCAGCAACCTGCCTTGCTGAGGACCATAACAATGAAAACCCTCGTCGATCATCTCGCCCAATACGCCGAATACCACCGCGACCGGCGCAATATCCTCAGCCACTTCATCGGCATTCCGATGATCGTGGTCGCCGTCGCCATCCTGCTGTCGCGCCCAGGCTGGGACCTCGCCGGCCTGTGGGGCTCGCCGGCACTGCTCACGGCGCTGGCCGCCAGCACCTTCTACCTGCGCCTGGACCTGCACTTCGGCCTGCTCATGGCGGCCCTGTTGGCGCTGTGTCTGTGGGCCGGTGCCACGCTGGCCCAGCAATCCACCCTGGTCTGGCTAGGTAGCGGCCTCGGCCTGTTCGTGGTCGGCTGGATCATCCAGTTCATCGGCCACTACTACGAAGGGCGCAAACCCGCCTTCGTCGATGACCTGATGGGCCTGGTAGTCGGCCCGTTGTTCGTGGTCGCCGAACTGGGCTTCCTGCTCGGCCTGCGCCCGGATGTGCAGGAAGCCGTGGAAAAGCGCGCCGGCCCGACCTGCATTCGCCCGCGCAAGGCGCTGGCATGAAATGCCCTGCCGGCAGCAGGTAGTGCCTCTGCCGGCATCACTACAAGAACGACTCCGTCTGTCGACTTTGCGACATCCGCCTGCGTATTGGCTGTGACTGACAAACGGTCATTCAGCTCCCTGATAACCCGCAATCCCTTTGTTCATCCGCAATTTAGCGCCATCCCAGCGCTGACGGCACTTTGCAGGGCGCGTGACAATTATTTGGTCACCGCGTGACTTGTAGTTATTCCACGGTGCCGCTTCATAAATTCTTGATGCCCCTGCCAATCGCCTGCACAATGCCGCGCCCGCCCTGTTGTGGGGCGGTTTGTGCTGATCCCCTTTTTGCCCGCGTACCAGCGTAGTAGGCGGGTTCACCTAAAAGATCACGCAGGAGATTATGAAGTGCACATCGGTGTTCCTCTCGAGACCCACGCCGGGGAGACGCGGGTTGCCGCGACGCCCGAGACCGTCAAGAAACTGGTTGGCCAAGGCCACCAGGTGACCGTCCAGGCGGGTGCCGGCGTCAGCGCCAGCATCCCTGATAGCGCCTTTGAAGCCGCCGGCGCGGCCATCGGCAACGAGTCCGCCGCCTTCGGTGCCGACCTGGTGCTGAAAGTGGTCGCCCCGACCGAAGCCGAACTGGCCCACATGAAGTCCGGCGCTGTGCTGGTCGGCATGCTCAACCCGTTCTGCAACGACACCATCGCGCGCATGAATGCCCGCGGCATCACCGCCTTCGCCCTGGAGGCCGCGCCGCGTACCTCCCGCGCGCAGAGCCTGGACGTGCTGAGTTCGCAGGCCAACATCGCCGGCTACAAGGCCGTGATGCTCGCCGCCAACCACTATCCGCGCTTCATGCCGATGCTGATGACCGCCGCCGGTACCGTGAAGGCCGCCCGCGTGCTGATCCTCGGCGCCGGTGTCGCTGGCCTGCAGGCCATCGCCACGGCCAAGCGCCTGGGTGCGGTGATCGAGGCCTCGGACGTGCGCCCTGCCGTGAAGGAGCAGATCGAGTCGCTCGGCGCCAAGTTCGTCGACGTGCCGTTCGAGACCGATGAAGAGCGCGAGTGCGCCCAGGGTGTCGGCGGTTACGCCCGCCCGATGCCGCAATCCTGGATGGAGCGCCAGGCCAAGGCCGTGCACGAGCGCGCCAAGCAGGCCGATATCGTCATCACCACCGCGCTGATCCCGGGCCGCAAGGCGCCGACCCTGCTGCATGAGGCCACCGTTGCCGAGATGAAGCCGGGCTCCGTGGTCATCGACCTGGCCGCGGCCCAAGGTGGCAACTGCCCGCTGACCGAGGCCGACCAGGTCGTGGTCAAGCACGGCGTGACCCTCGTCGGCCACACCAACCTGGCCGCGCTGGTACCGGCGGATGCCTCCGCCCTGTACGCCCGCAACCTGCTGGATTTCCTCAAGCTCGTGATCGACAAGGAAGCCCAGTTCCAGCTCAACCTCGAAGACGACATCGTCGCCGCCTGCCTGATGTGCAAGGGCGGTGAAGTCGTGCGCAAGAACGGTTAAGGAGTCGCGAGATGGAACTGATCTCCCCCAGCATCTACAACCTGATCATCTTCGTGCTGGCCATCTACGTGGGCTACCACGTGGTGTGGAACGTTACCCCGGCCCTGCACACCCCGCTGATGGCGGTGACCAACGCGATCTCCGCGATCGTCATCGTCGGCGCCATGCTGGCCGCCGCCCTGACCGTGACCCCGCTGGGCAAGGCCATGGGCACCCTCGCCGTGGCCCTGGCCGCGGTCAACGTGTTCGGTGGCTTCCTGGTCACCCGCCGCATGCTGGAAATGTTCAAGAAGAAGGCGCCCAAAGCCAAGGCGGAGGGCAAATAAGATGAGCATGAACCTGATCACCCTGCTGTACCTCGTCGCCTCGGTGTGCTTCATCCAGGCACTCAAGGGCCTCTCCCACCCGACCACCTCGCGCCAGGGCAATGCCTTCGGCATGGTCGGCATGGCCATCGCCGTGGTCACCACCATCTTCCTGGTGTTCAAACTGGGCGCGGAAATGGCCGAAGGCGGCGCCGCCACTGGCCTCGCCTACGTACTGGTTGGCCTGCTGGTCGGCGGCACCGCCGGCTCGATCATGGCCAAGCGCGTGGAAATGACCAAGATGCCGGAACTGGTCGCCTTCATGCACAGCATGATCGGCCTGGCCGCAGTCTTCATCGCCATCGCCGCAGTCGTCGAGCCGCAGTCGCTGGGCATCGTCGCCAACCTGGGTGATGCCATCCCGGCCGGCAACCGCCTGGAGCTGTTCCTCGGCGCGGCCATCGGTGCCATCACCTTCTCCGGTTCGGTGATCGCCTTCGGCAAGCTGTCGGGCAAGTACAAGTTCCGCCTGTTCCAGGGCGCCCCGGTAGTGTTCAAAGGCCAGCACATGGTCAACCTGGTCATCGGCCTGGCGATCCTGGCCCTGGGCCTGTACTTCACCTTCACCGGCAACATCACCGCCTTCGCCATCCTGGTGGCGCTGGCCTTCGTCATCGGCGTGCTGATCATCATCCCGATCGGCGGCGCCGACATGCCGGTGGTGGTGTCGATGCTCAACAGCTACTCGGGCTGGGCAGCGGCCGGTATCGGCTTCTCGCTGAACAACTCGATGCTGATCGTCGCCGGTTCGCTGGTCGGTTCCTCGGGTGCCATCCTCTCGTACATCATGTGCAAGGCGATGAACCGCTCGTTCTTCAACGTCATCCTCGGCGGCTTCGGTGCCGACGCTGATGCCGGCGGCCCGGCCGGCGCCCAGCAGGAGCGCAACGTGAAGTCGGGCTCCTCCGACGACGCCGCCTTCCTGCTGACCAACGCCGACACCGTGGTCATCGTCCCGGGCTACGGCCTGGCCGTGGCCCGTGCCCAGCACGCGCTGATGGAACTGGCCGAGAAGCTGACCCATCGCGGCGTAACCGTGAAGTACGCGATCCACCCGGTGGCCGGCCGTATGCCGGGCCACATGAACGTCCTGCTGGCCGAGGCCGAAGTGCCTTACGAGCAGGTGTTCGAGATGGAAGACATCAACTCCGAGTTCGGTCAGACCGACGTGGTCCTGGTGCTCGGCGCCAACGACGTGGTCAACCCGGCGGCGAAGAACGATCCGAAGTCGCCGATCGCCGGCATGCCGATCCTCGAGGCCTACAAGGCCAAGACCATCATCGTCAACAAGCGCTCCATGGCCAGCGGCTACGCCGGCCTGGACAACGAACTGTTCTACATGGACAAGACCATGATGGTGTTCGGCGACGCGAAGAAGGTCATCGAGGACATGGTGAAGGCGGTCGAGTAAGGCGCTTTCTCCAAGCCAATAGAAAAACCCGGCCTTGTGCCGGGTTTTTTGTGCTCCATGCGATAGCCCCTTGAACTGGGCTCGTCTATTTTCGTCCAATACACACTTTGATTCTGCTCCCGGAGCCCCCATGCGCCGCCTGCTGTCCGCTGTTGTCCTCTCGTCTCTCTGCTTCGCCGCCACCATCCAAGCCCAAACCCTGGTCGCCACCAGCAATATCCTCGTCCGCGCTCTGGATCGCAGCCTCGACTTCACCTCCGACACCACGACTTCAGTACGCGATATGAAAGTCGTGCGCGCCGCTCGTGACGAGGCGGCCAGCTTCGTGGCCAGCGAGGGCGACCTGCGCGGCGCTCAGCTGGAGGCTGCCTTCGGCACCTTGCGCGAGCGTCTGCCGGAAGCGCGCCAGGCATCCGACTTGCAACTGGCCGAAGCCATTCTCGCGCTGTGATCATGCGCGCCGCGTGGCTGGCGGCACTGCTCCTGCTGGGCGGGACAGCCACGGCCGAGCTGCGCCTGACGCTGGATAGCAGCACCCTGAGCCCGAGCGAGCAGCAGGCCAGCCGGGCCCTGCTCGACCAGGCCATGGCCCATCTGCCGCCGAGCTTCATCCAGCGCCTGGATCGTGAAGTGACGGTAAGCTGGTCTGACGATCTGCCTGCCGAAGCCTACGGCCGCATCACCCGCCTCGACGCGCTCAGCCTCAACGCCCGCTTGCTTCCACGCTTGCTCGACCCGGCCCAGGCGCGAGCCGACAACGGCCGCAGCCACGGCAACCTGCAACGCGAGATGCTGGCCACCGTGCTGCATGAACTGACCCACCTGTACGACCGTGCACGCCTCTGGCCGCAGGCCGAGCGGCGCCTGCAACAACGCTGCAAGCTCGACCTGGCACGCAGCGGCCCGGTCGGCCTGCGCGACGAGTGCAGGGGGCAGGCAGAACGCCGCTTCAGCCTCAGCGACGACCCGCGTCTGCTTGACCTGGCCGGCTGGCAGCAGGCCGTGGGCAAGCGCGGCGCCCGTGAATCGGATAACGGCCAGGTGGCGCGCAGTCCGGACAACTATGAGCTGAGCAACCCGCGTGAATTCCTCGCGGTGAACATGGAGTACTTCCTGCTCGACCCCAGCTATGCCTGCCGCCGCCCCAGCCTGCAGCGCTACCTGCGCCAGCACTTCGCCTGGCAACCTGCCGAGCAGAACACCTGCCCCGACAGCTACCCCTACCTCAACGCCGGACGCGACTTCGCCCGCCAGCCGCTGGGCCAGCTCGACCCCGAGCAGGTCTATGAAGTCGACTACCTGCTCGCCGAAGCCAACGACCAATGGGCCAGCCGCTGGGGCCACAGCATGCTGCGCCTGGTCATCTGCGCCCCAGGCAAACCGCGCGGCCCGGCCTGTCGTCTGGACCTGAGCCATCACCTGGTGCTGTCCTACCGCGCCTTTGTCGGCGACGTGCAGCTGTCCAGCTGGGACGGCCTGACCGGCGTCTACCCTTCCCGGCTGTTCATCCTGCCGCTGGAACAGGTGATTGAGGAGTACACCAAGATCGAGCTGCGCAGCCTGGCCTCAGTTCCACTGAAGCTGAGCCGCGATGAACTCGAGCAACTGGTCGCGCGCGCTGCCGAGCAGCACTGGAGCTATGACGGCGACTACTGGTTCCTGTCCAACAACTGCGCGGTGGAAACGCTCAAGCTGCTGCGTAGCGGCAGCGGCCAGCGTCAGCTGCAGGCGCTGGACAGCATCATGCCCAACGGCCTGCTCGCCCTGCTCGCCGGGCGCGGTCTGGCCGACATGAGCGTGCTCGATGATCGCCGTGAGGCACTGCGTCTGGGCTATCACTTCGACTCCTTCCGCGAGCGCTACCAGGCCATGTTCGCCATCCTGCGCGAACGCCTGCCAATCACCCAGGAGCGGGTGGAGGACTGGCTGGATCTACCGGCCAAACAGCGCCAGGCCTGGATCGAGCCAGCCGATCTGCGCGCCAGCGCCGCCCTGCTGCTGCTCGAACAGGCTGCCCTGCGCCGCCAGCTGTTGCAGGCCCAGGAACAACTCAAGCAGCGCTACCTGAGTGCCCGCAATGACGCCCAGGATCAACGCTTCAGCGAGGCCGATGCCACCCTGCGCGAAATCCTCGCCAACAGCGGCTTCCTCAGCCGCCCGGCCGAACTGCTCGACGCCGGTTACGGTCTGCCGCAACCCGGCGAATGGCAGCGCCTGGAAGCCGAAAGCACGGCCCGCCAGGCACGCCTGCGCCAACTCAGCGACAGCCTCGATCAGGAGGTGCGCACCTTGCTGGAGCCTGCACTGCTGGCCGAGGTCGAAGCCAGCGAGGCCAACCTGAAAAGCCTGGGCGCGCACCTGCGCCAGCTACACGATGCCAGCGGCGGATTGCGCCTGCCCTGAGTCATAACGCTTCCTCGTCCTCTGCCGGCAACTGCGGATCGAGCTGCAACCAGGGCAAGCGGCTGCTGACCCAGATATGCCGGTCGGCAGGTGCCTGCTCGGGGTGATCGAGGCTCGCCACGGTAACATCCAGGCTGTCCGAACTGAGACGGGTGAACAGCGCCAGATGACAGCCGCAATCGCTGCAGAAGTAGCGGGTACAGCTGGCCGATGAGGCATATGCGGCCGCCGTGCCACGCAGCCACTGAAAGCTGGCGAGCGGCACCGTCATCTAGGTGGTCACGATGCCGCCGGTGGTGCGCCGACAGATCGAGCAGTGACAGTGGGCAATGTCCTGCACGGGAGCATCGATGCGGTAACGCAAACGGCCACAGTGGCAGCCGCCGGCAATGGATTCGACCATAGTCGTCCTCCTGATCAGCTTTTCACCCTAGCGCGGCATCGGCGTTTTGCCCAAGATGCCTGTTTTGCGCCTGGAAAACGCCGTGACCACTCTCCTGCAAGCCCTCTGGCCCCTGTTCGCCCTGATCATTGCCGGTTACGCCCTGCGCCGCTGGCAGTTTCCCGGCGAAGCCTTCTGGCCCGAGGCCGAGCGCCTCAACTACTTCATCCTGTTTCCCGCCCTGCTGTTCAACAGCCTGGCCACCGCGCCGCTGGAAAACCCGGCACTGCCGCAACTGGCCCTGGCGGTGTTCTGCGCCCTCGGTGCCAGCTGGCTCGGCCTGTTGCTACTGCGCCGCCTGCGCGGCTGGCCGGCGGCGCGTTTCGGCGCATTCAGTCAGGGCATCCTGCGTTTCAATACCTATCTGGGCCTGGCCGCCATCGGCAGCCTGCATGGCCAGCCCGGCCTGGTACTGGCCGCCCTGCTGCTGGCGCTGATGGTGCCGACGGTGAACGTGCTGTCGGTGTGGTCGCTGTCGGCGGACCGCGGCGTCAGCGCCCGCGGTCTGCTGCTGCCGGTGCTGAAGAACCCGCTGATCCTCGCCTGCCTGGCCGGCGTCCTGGTCAACTTGAGCGGCCTCGGCCTGCCCGGCGGCAGCGACCGCCTGCTCGGTCTGCTGGCTGCGGCCAGCCTGCCGCTCGGCCTGCTCTGCGTCGGCGCCGCGCTGCGCCCACAGGAGCTGCGCGGGGAAAAGGCCGCGCTGACCTGGAACTGCGCCCTGCGCCTGCTGGCCATGCCCGCCCTGGCCTTCGCCGTCGCCCGCCTGCTGCAGCTGCCACCGCTGGAAAGCAGCGTGTTGATCCTGTTCTTCGCCCTGCCCACCGCGCCCACCGCCTACGTGCTGACCCGCCAGCTCGGCGGCGACAGCCACCTGATGGCCGGGATCATCACCCTGCAAACCCTGCTGGCCGCAGCCAGCCTGCCTTTGGTGATGAGCCTGCTGAGCCATTGAGCACGGCGACCTGACGCTGGTCGGTTTCGACGTTTTTTTCACAAATCAGACGCTAGAATCGCGCGCCGCTCACGGCGCGTGCCCCTCACACCAAGGAATCCCTATGGAATGGCTGACCAACCCGGAAATCTGGGTTGCCTTTCTGACCCTGACCGCCCTGGAAATCGTCCTCGGCATCGACAACATCATCATGATCGCCATCCTGGTCGGGCGCATGCCGCCGCACCTGCAGGCGCGCACCCGTCTGTTCGGCCTGGCCCTGGCGATGATCACCCGCATCCTTCTGCTGCTGTCGATCACCTGGATCATGCGCCTGACCAATGACTTGTTCGAGCTGTTCGGCCAGGGTATCTCCGGGCGTGACCTGATCCTGTTCTTCGGCGGCCTGTTCCTGCTGTGGAAGAGCACCACCGAGATGTACCACAGCCTGGAAGGCGAGGACGAAACCGAGCAGACGCCGGGCAACACCGCCGCGCGAAACTTCATCGGCACCATCATCCAGATCGCCATCATCGACATCGTGTTCAGCCTCGACTCGGTGATCACCGCCGTCGGCATGGTCGACCAGGTGCCGGTCATGGTCGCCGCAATCATCGTCGCCGTGCTGGTGATGATGCTGGCCGCCGGCACCATCAGCGACTTCATCGACAAGCACCCGTCGCTGAAGATGCTGGCCCTGGCCTTCCTCGTGGTGGTCGGCACCGTGCTGATCGCCGAAGCCTTCGAAGTGCATGTGCCAAAAGGCTACGTCTACTTCGCCATGGCCTTCTCCCTGGGCGTCGAAGCGCTGAATATCCGCATGCGCATCGCCCGCGGCCGCAAGGAAGACCCGGTCAAGCTGCGCAAGGATATTCCGGGCGAATAAGCCGAAACGCGCGCAAAAGAAAACGGGGCCAAATGGCCCCGTTTTTCATTCCCTACCCCGAAGTAGCCCGGACTGTAGCCCGGACTTCAGTCCGGGAGAGAGGGCATCGTCAAAACAGACTGAGCTGATCCGTTGCTGTCACTGCTGCCGGTGGTTGTGACCGCTCGCACGGCCCCGCCCCCAACCGTTCGGCCAACCCCGCCGCGCGCTCGGCCCTGGTATTCACCGCCTCGGCCAGACGCGCCGGCAGGCCCCAGATTTCCACTTTCTGCTTGGCGCGGGTGATACCGGTGTAGAACAGCGCGCGGGTCAGCAGTGGGCTGGGGCTTTCCGGCAGAACCAGCAGCACTTCGGCGAACTCCGAGCCCTGGCTCTTGTGCACGGTCATGGCGAAGGCGCTGTCGTGGCTGGGCAGGCGCGCCGGGGCGAAGGCGCGGAAGCCGTCTTCGCCCTCGAAATAGACGCGCAGGCCATACTCGGAAGCGAGGCAGATGCCAATATCGCCGTTGAACAGACCGAGGGCATAGTCGTTCTGCCGCACCATCACCGCACGGCCGGGATACCAGCGCTCGCGCTCGGGCAACGAATAGCGGCGTTTGATCCGCGCTTCCAGCGCCTCGTTGATCCCGCTCACGCCCCAGGGGCCTTCGCGCTGGGCGGTGAGCGCGCGGAAGGCGTTGAAGGCGGCGAAGGCTTCGCTTGGATCGCCTTTGCGGGCGGCCTTGAGATAGGGCGCATAACCCTGCTCCAAGCGCTCCAGCAGCGCGGCCTGGCTCGGCTCGGCTTGCCAGGCCAGATCCGCGCGGTTCTCGCGCAGCAGATTGAGCGTGCCGGCGGCATCGCCAGCATTACTCCGGCGCGCCAGCTCGCCGATGCCGCTGTCACCGGCGAAACGATGGCTGTGGCTCAGCAGCACCACGGCATCACCCAGCGCCGAGCGTGGCGCTTCGATCGGCACCGCCTGCCCGGTGATGCGCTGCAGCTCGGCGGCCGCTTCAGCATCGAAGCCACGCCCCTCACACAGCTCGGCAAACACCGCGCCAGCCTCCACGGCGGCCAACTGATCCTTGTCGCCGAGCAGGATCAGCCGCGCCTGCGGCGGCAGGGCAGCGACCAACTTGGCCATCAGCGCCAGGTCGACCATCGACGCCTCGTCCACCACCAGCACGTCCAGTGCCAGTGGCCGCGCCGCGTCGTGGCGCACCGCCGGACTGTCGCCACGGCTGCCGAGCAGGCGGTGCAGGGTGCGCGCCTCTTCGGGCAGCAGCGCCTTGAGTTCGTCGGCCAGTGGCAGGCTGGCCTTGGCATTGCGGATCGCCTCGGCCATGCGTGCCGCCGCCTTGCCGGTCGGTGCGGCCAGGCCGATGGCCAGCCTGTCACCACCAGGTTGCTCCAAGAGCGCGGCGAGCAGGCGCACCACGGTAGTGGTCTTGCCGGTGCCGGGGCCGCCGGAGATCACCGCCAGACGCCGGCGTACCGCCTGCGCGGCGGCCAGGCGCTGCCAGTCGGGCTGTTGCGTGTTGAACGAAAACAGCCGCGTCAGGCTTTCGCTCAGCACGGCCTCATCCACCTCGGGGCGCTCGGCGGACATCGCCAGCAGGCGCTCGGCCAGGCGCTGCTCGTAGGCCTGATAGCGCGCCAGGTACAGGCGCTCGCCTTCGACAATCAGCGGAGCAAAGTCACCCGGTGCGCCAACCAGGGTGGAGGCGCGCAGCAGGCCATGCAGCTCGGCCAAAGGCGGCAGGGCGAAATCGAACTCCGGCCAGGGCCTGCGCCCTGCCACCCGCGCCAGCGGCAGGCACACATCGCCCGCGGCCAGAGCCTCGCTGCACAGGGCGGCGCAGGCCAGCACGGCCTCGTCGGCCCGGGGATCGAGACGCTGCAGGCTGGCCAGCAGGGCGCGCTGCAGAGGACCGAAGGGCAAATCGGAAAAGATCATGCGACCTCCAAACCAGGAAGCCATTGTGGGTGCGGCTGGGCGGCACACCACTTCAGCCGCGAAACCAGCCTCATCGCGGCTGAAGCCGCTCCCACTGGAGCCCCTGCGTCATAGCCGGAAGCTCTGTAGGAGCGGGCTTGCCCGCGAAACTCTGGGATTGCCTGAGTCGCGGCCAAGGCCCCTCCTAGGGCGTTGTTGCCAGCCATACAGCCCATCAGTGGCCCTCCGCAAACAGCCGATCCAGCGCATCCAGCAGCCCATCGGACGGCCGCGCGAAGTACACCCCGGCCTGCGGCATGCCGCGCAGGAACAGGTACCAGGCGCCGCCCAGCTGCTCGTCGGCAAAATCGGCCAGACGCGTGCGCAGGAAGCGGCGCAGCGCCACCAGGTAGATCAGGTACTGCAGGTGATAGTGCTCGCCGGCGATGGCTTGCTCCAGGCGCTCGGCGCCATAGTGGGCAGCGCTCGGGCCGAGCCAGTTGGACTTGTAGTCGAGGATGTACCAGCGCCCGGCGTGCTCGAAGGTCAGGTCGATAAAGCCCTTGAGGAAGCCCTTCAGCTCATCGAACTGCAGACGCTCGGCAGCCTGGCGCATGGCCGGCGGCAGGCCGTAGGCCGGGTCGGCCAGCAGCTCGCGCAGGCGCTGCACATCCAGGCGCTCGACCGGAAAGGTGAAGCCCAGCTCGGGCAGCCGGCGATTGGCCTGCAGCGCCGACAGGCGCAGGCCCTGGCCGTCCAGATCGGTATCGAGCACCGCCTGCAGTTGCTGCGTGGCGATCTCGCTCCACAGCTCGGCGTCGATGCCGTGCGCCTGCAACGCCGCCGGCACCAGCTGCGCCAGCTCGCCCTTGTCGCGCATCCAGTCTTCGAGAATGGCGTGCAGGCAGGTACCGGCGCGGGCGCCACGGGGGAAGGCAAAGAAGCCGCTGCCCGGCTCGCTGGCATCGACCAGCGCCAGGCTGTCGCGGTCCGGTGCCTCCATATGCATGCCGGCGGCCAGCCCGGAGAAGCTGCCGATACGCCAGGCGCTGCCCAGGCTGCGATTGAACACCTGTTGCATCTGAGGGGGTTCGGCACGCCCTGCGCCGGTGCTGCTGGCTTCGACGTCAAGCAACGTCAGGCGCGCAATGCGTCCCGCGCTGGCGGCCGCCAGCTGGTCCAATTCGGCGGCCAGGGCCGGGCCTTCGCGGTTCGACAGGTGCTGCGCCAGCTCGGCCAGGGCATCGCCGCCAGGCAGCTCGCGACCGTGCAGCAGCCAGGCCAGGGCGCTGCTGTGCAGGCCCTCGTCGGGCAGCGAACCGTCCTTCTTCGGCTTCGGCAGGGCCGCCGGGCCCCAGTGCAGCCACAGGCGATCACGGGCACGGGTCAGCGCCACATAGGTCAGCCGCAGCTTCTCGGCGAAGCTTTCACGCCGCGCCGCCTGCAGGCGCTCGTCCAAACGGTCGCTGCCGAGGTCGAGCAGCGGCTGGCCGTGCTCGTCGTGGCAGCGTGCGCTGTCGGTATGCTGGCCGAGCAGACGCCCGTCCCACAGGAAGGGGCAGAACACCAGCGGGTACTCCAGGCCCTTGGAGGTGTGGATGGTGACGATCTGCACCCGCTCGGCATCGCTCTCCAGGCGCAGCAGGGCGTCCTCGCCGGCGCCTTCGCTGCCGCGCTGGGCCTGGAACCAGGCCAGCAACGGCTCCAGCCCCGGGCGTTGCAGACTCTCGGCCTGCAGCAGCTCACCCAGGTGCAGCAGGTTGGTCAGCCGCCGCTCGCCGTCGATGCCGGCCAGCAGGCGCTCAGCTACCCGCTCCTGATCCAGCCAGGCTCTAAAGACGCGCATAAAACCCTGCTGCTGCCACAGCTGGTGGTACTGCTCGGCGGCCGCGCGCTCGCGGTCCCATTCCTGCTCGACTTCCTGGCAACGGGCAATCTGCGCGGCGTCGCGCCCCAGCAAACGGGTGGCCAGGGCATAGCGCAGCACGCCCTCACGACCGGGCTCGGCATAGGCCGCCAGCACCGCCGCCAACTCGGCGGCCTCCTCGCTGTGCCAGACGCTGTCGCGGCCACGGCGCACGCTGGGCACGCCACGTGCGGCCAGCTCGGCGGCGATGCTGGCGGCCTCACGGTGGTTGCTGACCAGAACCGCGATATCGCCGCCTTTCAGCTGCTTTATGTCGCCATCGTCTTCGAAATAAGCATTTCCACTCGCACTGGCCGCCAACAGCCCGGCAATCCGCCGCGCCGTGTCCAGCGCCGCCAGCTCGCCAGCCCTGGCCTTGTTCAGGCTCTCGTCACCCAGCCAGACCAGGCCCAGCGGCGCCGTGCCACCCTGCTCGGGCAGCACCAGCGTGGCTCGCGATTTCTTGCCGGCGCTGACCGGCGGGTAGCTCAGCCCTTCCTCGGCGAACGGCTGCGGACGATCGAACAGCTGGTTCAGCGCGGCAATCAGCTCGGGCGTGGAGCGGTAGTTGAACGGCAGGTCGTACTGCCGCTCGGCGTCGTCGCGAGCCTGTAGATAAGTCGCCAGATCGGCGCCGCGAAACGCATAGATGGCCTGTTTGGGATCACCAACAAAACAGAGGTCGCCGCCGTCGCGGTACACACGATCAAAGATCGCGTACTGAATCGGGTCGGTGTCCTGGAACTCGTCGATCAGCGCCAGCGGGTACTGCTCGCGCAGGCGCGCGGCCAGGTCGTCGCCCGCCGCACTGAGCAGCGCCTCATTCAGGTTGTTGAGCAGGTCGTCGAAGGCCAGCAGGCGCTGCGCCGCCTTGCGCTTGGGCAACTCGACGTTGAGGCGGTCGAGCAGTTCGACCTGCAGGGCGATCAGCTTCTGCTTGCCCGCCGGCAAGGCCGCCGCCAGCGCCTCGCCGAGTGCATCCAGCGCCTCGGCCACGGCGCTGTGCGGCGCCTCGAAGTTCTTCTTGGTGGCCTTGAGCAGCGCCGCCGCGCCCAGCTTGGCCAAGCCGTCCGGCACCTCGAACAGCGCCGCCGGATCAGCGAAGTAGCTGTCCAGCTCGGCCGACCACAACGGCAGCTTGGCCAGCTTGTGTGTGCTCTGGCTCAGGCCGCCGTGCTCGCGCAGCACCTCGACCCAGGCGTAGCCCTCGCCCCGCCACAGCTCGGCAGCGGCCTGCCAGGCGGCGCTGGCGGCCTGCAGCTCGGCCTCGCCGACCGGCTCGCGCGGCTCGACGCGCAGGTAGGGTTTGCCCAGATGGCTGCGCAGGGCCTGGCGCAGGGTCGCCGGGGTGATGCGTTGCTTGGCCAGGAAGCGTGCCCAGGCCGGATCGGCCTCGGCCAATACATGACGCCAGGCGTCGCCGAGCAGGGCGTCGAGCACCTCGCGGTCGTCCTGGGTCAGCTCGGCATCGAAATCACCGCCAGCCTCGAAGGCCGAGTCCTGCAGGGCGCGCTGGCAGAAGCCGTGGATGGTGAAGATGGCCGCCTCGTCGAAGCCGTGCACGGCCAGCAGCAGGCGCCGCCGTGCCGCTTCGCCGGGATGGCGGCGGTGCAGCTCAACAAGGAAGCCGTCATCGCTCTCGCCACCTTCATACAGCGCCAGCAGCTCGGCCAGCCGGGCGCGGATACGCTCGCGCAGCTCGGCGGTGGCCGCCGTGGTGTAGGTGACGACCAGGATCTGCCCGACCGACAGCTCGCGCTCCAACAGCAGGCGCGCGTACAGCGCGGTCAGGGTCCAGGTCTTGCCGGTGCCGGCGCTGGCCTCGATCAGCGAGCGGCCAGCGAAGGACGAGTCGTGCAGGTTCAGGTCACTCATTCGCCCTCCTCATTGCTGGCCAGGGCCTTGAGCGCCGGGCCGAGCAACTGTTCGGCCAGCGCCTCGAAGCGGGCGTCGAGCGGCTCGCGCTCGCGGAAGGCCAGGGCGTACCAGGGGTCCTGGCACTCGCCGGGCAAGGGACTGAACTCGGCGCCTTGCCAGGCGGCCAGGGCCTTGTCGCGGGCGGCGTCGATGGGTTCCTTGCGGCTCTTGGCGCTGGGCGTGACCAGTGCCTTGGCGAACTCGTAGCTGCTGCGGGTGATAAACGGCGACGGCTCACACAAGGCTTCTCGATAGGCGGCCAGCCAGGGTTCGAGCAGCGCGCGAGGGTCCTGCAACGGACCCAGCTGCCAGTCGCCGGCCGGCGACACCAGCAGGCTCTCGCGGGCGATATCAGCAGTAGCGGCGACGTTGAGCAGCAGATGGCGCAGCCAGAAGCCGGGCAGGTCGCGGGCGTCCGGCGCACGCAGGCGCCAGTCGAACAGACCACAGGAAGTCACCCCATCCAGCCAGCCGTGCAGGCGCACGCCGGCCAGCTCGATATCCACCAGCAGCGGTTGCGGCGCTTCCTCCGGGCGCGCCTCGAACAGCCTTGGCGCGAACGCGCGCACCGGGCCGCGCTGCTTGCCCCACAGGGCCAGGCCCAGCTCGCCGGGTGGTAGCCAGCCGGCGGCACGCGCCACACGGCGTTCCTGCTCCTCGCTCCAGCCACGCTCGACCGCCTGCAGGGCCAGCTGGCGCAAACCCTGGTAGGAGGAGCGCTCCAGACTGAAGGGCTCGTCGGCGGCGATACCTTCCTCGGCGTCGGCCAGACGCAGTCCCAGACGCTGCTCCAGCAGGAAGCGCGCCGGGTGGCGGAAGCAGTAGAGCAACTGGCTGGGCTCGATGGTCAGCCAATCTTGGTTCGGTTCCGGCAAGCGCTGGATAAAGGCTGGCGCCTCGGCCGGGGCGGCGGCCAGGCGCTGGGCGGCGCGGAACCAGCTGGCGGCGAAGCCTCGCCGCGCGCCCGCCTGCTCGAAGTTGCCGGGGGCGAAGGGCTGCAGCGGGTGGTCGATGGTGATGCGGGCGCTGGCCCGCTTTTGCGGGATCGGCTGGGCAGCATCCCGCTTCAGCCGCGAGTCGGCCGCCGTAGAAGCATCGCGGCTAAAGCCGCTCCCACAGGGGGGCACTGCCACCGCAGTCAGATCCACCGCTTCCAGCAACTCGCTGACCAGCACCGAGGGCGGCAGCTCGGCGTTGTCGCGCGGGTCGCGGCCGACATAGCTGAGGTACAGGCCGTCGCGGGCGCTGAGCAGGGTCTCGAGAAACAGGTAGCGGTCGTCCAGGCGCCGGGCGCGGTCGCCGCGCCGCGGGCGCTTGGCGATCAGGTCGAAGCCGGCGGCCGGGGTGCGCCGTGGCAGGGCACCGTCATCCAGGCCGAGCAGGCAGACGTGGCGGAACGGCAGGCTGCGCATCGGCACCATGGTGCAGAAGGTCACTGCACCGGTGAGAAAGCCCGAGGCGCCGCTGCCGCTGTCCAGCGCCGCGCCGAGCTGCTGGCGCACCAGGGCCAGTTCCACCGGGCGGGTGATGGCCGAGTCCTCGGCCTGGCGCGCCAGCGCGGCGCAAGCCTGGCTGAGCAACAGCAGGGTGTCGCCGGCCTCGCGCTCGTCGAACAACGCATCGATCAGACCCTGCAGGTCCAGCGCCCAGTCGGCCAGCGGGCGGGCGCGCTGCAGGCGCTCGGCCAGACTGGCAAGCAGCTCGACGAAAGCACACAGGCGCCCGAGCAGCTGCGCACGCGCGCCTTCCAGGGCATCCAGTGGCCAGCTGTCACCGAGCAGGGGCAGGCCGTCACCGGCCAGTTGCGGTGGCGCGGCGAAACCGAGCAGCAGGCGGTCCAGGCCCTGGCGCCAGGTGAAGGCCTCGTCGGCCGGCAAATCGAGCGCCGCCCGATGGCTGCCGTCGCGGCCCCAGCGCACACCGGCCTGGCGCAGCCAGTCGCGCAGCAGCGGCAGGTCCTCAGGCTCGATACCGGCGCGGCGGGCGATGGCCGGCTGCTCCAGCCAGGCGAGGATCTCCTCGGCGGCGAAGCGGCTTTCCGGCAGGCTGAGCAGACCGAGGAAGGCCTCGATCAGCGGCGTCTCGGCGCGCAGGCTGCGGTCGGCCAGGCTGTAGGGCACATACGGCGCGCCTTCACGGCGGGCGAAGACGGCTTCGATATAGGGCGCGTAGCGCTCGATGTCCGGGGTCAGCACCACCACCTGATCCGGGCTCAGGCTCGGGTCGGCGACGAAGCGTGCCAGCAGCTGGTCATGCAGGATTTCCACCTCGCGCAGCGGCGAGTGGGCGATGTGCAGTTCTAGCGAGCGGTCGTCTTCGCGCAGCATCAGGCGCTCATCGGGCGTACGGGTGCGCAGGCGCAGGATGTCGTTCTGCAGCGCATGCAGCAGGCTGTCGTCGGCCAGTTCGTTGTCTTGTGGGTAGATGCCGTGCTCCTCGGCGATCTGCCCGAGCAGGCTGTCGAAAAAGTCGCGACCCTGCTTGCCCAGGCTGGCCAGCAGCGGGTGGCCGACGTCGAGATACCAGTCATCCGGGCTGACCTCGGACTGCGCCAGCTCGCGCACGTCGCGGATCTCGCCCCAGGCCTCGCGACAGGGGTTAAGCGCAAAGATCACCACATCCGTATGCCGCGCCAGCCCTTCCAGCACACGCAGGTGATGAGGCGGCAGCGAGCTGATGCCGAACACCAGCAGGCGCTCGGGCAGACCGGCGATGGGCTGATCGCCGTGCAGGCGCGCCAGCAGCTCGCCGAGCAGGCGTGCACGGTGCGGGTGGCCGTCCTTGGTCAGCTCGGCCCAGAGCAGCGCCTGCCAGCCTTCGTCAGGCCCGAGGTCGCAGGACTCGCCACGCTCCCAGGCGGCCAGCCAGTCATCGCGATACAGCAGATACTGGTCGAACACGTCGGCGATCTTCGCCGCCAGGGCCAGGCGCCGGCGTTCGTCGCCGCCCTGCAGATAGCGTTCGAGCCGCTCGGCACGGGCCAGGTTGGCCGGCTCGCACAGCCAGTCGTACAGGCGCCAGGTCATGGCCTGCGGATTGAACGCGGACTGCTCCGGCAACGCGCCCAGCACCTCGCGCGCCAGGCCCCAGACGAAGCTGGACGGCAACTGCACATCGAGGTGCATGGCGATGCCCTGCTCGCGGGCCAGCTGCAGGGTCAGCCAGCGGCCGATACCCTGGCTCGGCACCACGATCCGCGCCGGCGCCAGCACATCCGCCTGCGGCTGGGCGAGTAGCGCGCAGGCCAGTTGGCCGAGGGTTTCCAGATCGGGGGCGTGGTACAGGCTGAGCATGGGCGGGCATCCGTTCGATGGGCGCTAGGGTAGCAGCCTGCCGGAGCGACGCGACAGCTCATGACGCATAGCCGCCACAGACAACGTGGCTGGCGCCGGCGCCCAACAGCGACCAAGCTGAATAACAGCAGCACCGGGAACGGTGCCCATGAACAACGAGCGAGCCCCGATCGCGTTCAGGAGGCTGCGCCATGCTGACCTTGCTCAACTTGTTGTCCGCCATCGCCCTGCTGGTGTGGGGCACCCATATCGTGCGCACCGGCATCCTGCGGGTGTACGGCTCGCAGCTGCGGCGCATCCTCAGCCACAGCGTGCGCAAACGGCCGCAGGCCTTCGCCGCCGGCATCGGCGTCACCGCCCTGGTGCAGAGCAGCAACGCCACCGCCCTGCTGGTGACCTCCTTCGTCGCCCAGGGCCTAATGGCGCTGCCGCCGGCACTGGCGATCATGCTCGGCGCCGATGTCGGCACGGCGTTGATGGCGCGGGTGCTGACCTTCGACCTGTCCTGGCTGTCGCCGTTGCTGATCTTCGCCGGGGTGATCCTGTTTCTCTCGCGCAAGCAGACCCGCGCCGGGCAGATCGGCCGGGTAGCCATCGGCCTCGGCCTGCTGATCCTCGCCCTGCAGCTGATCGTCGAGGCCGCGCGGCCGATCGCCGAATCCAACAGCATCGAGGCGCTGTTCGCCTCGCTGACCGGCGACCTGCTGCTCGACGCCCTGGTTGGTGCGCTGTTCGCCATCGTCACCTACTCCAGCCTGGCCGCCGTGCTGCTCACCGCGACCCTGGCCGGCAGCAGCATGATCAGCCTGCCGGTGGCCATCGGCCTGGTCATCGGTGCCAACATCGGCAGCGGCATCCTGGCCCTGCTGAGCAGCGGCATGCAGTCCGCCGCCGGGCGCCAGGTGGCCCTCGGCAGCCTGCTGTACAAGCTGCTCGGCCTGCTCCTGGTGCTGCCGCTGATGCAGCCACTGGTGGACTGGATGGCCAGCCTGAAGCTGGACGCCGCCACTCTGGTGATTGTCTTTCACCTGGCCTACAACAGCCTGCGCTGCCTGCTGTTGTTGCCCACGGTGAACTGGATGGCGCGACTGTGCCGCCTGCTGCTGCCCGAACGGCCGCGTGAGGACAGTGCGGCCCAGCCGCGCCATCTGGACCGCACCGCCCTGGGCACCCCCAGCCTGGCACTGGCCAACGCAGTGCGTGAAACCCTGCGCATCGGTGATATCGTCGAGCGCATGCTGCAACAGCTGCTGGAGGTGCTGCGCGAGGGGTCGTCCCAGGCGCTGCAGCAGATACACAACCTCGACGACGACCTCGACACCCTGCACAGCGCCCTCAAGCTGTACTTGGCACAGATGCCGCGTGACGACCTGCCGCAGCACGACAGCCGGCGCTGGGCGGAAATCATCGAGCTGGCGGTCAACCTGCAGCATGCCGGCGACCTGATTGAGCGCATGGCCAGCCGCCTGGGCAGCCACAAACGCGAGCGCCTGAGTTTTTCCGACAGTGGCCTGGAAGAGCTGGTCGCCCTGCACGGCCTGCTGCTGGCCAATCTGCGTCTGGGCCTCAACGTGTTTCTCGGCGGCAATCGCGACAACGCCCGCCGCCTGCTGGAAGAAAAACACCGTTTCCGCCGCGAGGAGCGCAAGTTGGCCCACGCCCATGTAGGTCGCCTGGGCCAACAGGTGGTGCAGAGCCTCGAGACCAGCGACCTGCACCTGCAGCTGATCGCCGACATGAAGCGCCTCAACACGCTGTTCTGCAGCAGCGCCTATGCCCTGCTCGACGAAAATGCCGCTGGTGCTGAACAAGCAGCCAGCGCAGGGGCCGATAGCGCTGCCGCTGACCAGGAGGGCGCCACACCGACCCGCCACTGAGTCGGCCCCTGCACGTCGGGCAGCAGTTGACCCGTCGGGCGCACATGCGATCATGCGCGCCCGTCCCCGCAGCGCCTCGCCTCATGCCCCACTGGAAACCCCACCTGCTGCGCCTGGTCGCCCTGCTGCAGCGCTACCCCGGCCTGGTCGCCCTGTTCGGCTTCTGCTCCGGCGTGGCCAGTTTCATCCTGGTGGATCGCCAGGCCGGCGTCGGCCAGGTCATCGCCGTGCTGATGCTGCTGAGCTGGCTGGTGCTCCTGCTCGAAGGTCTGCTGACCCGTGGCGCGGCGCGCTGGCTGGGCCTGGAAGTGCCGCCCGTGCTGGTGCGCTACCTGACCCAGATGATCCACCAGGAAAGTCTGTTCTTTGCCCTGCCCTTCTTCTTCCTCACCACCGCTTGGAACAGCGGCCAGGCGCTGGTTACCGGCCTGCTCGGCGCCGCCGCGCTGCTGGCGATCATCGACCCTCTGTATTACCGCTGGCTGGCCAAGCGCCGCTGGCTGTACCTGAGCTATCACGTGCTGGCGCTGTTCGCCGTGCTGCTGGTGGCGCTGCCGCTGATCGTCCACCTGACCACCGCCGAGAGCTATCGGTTGGCCCTTGCCATCGCCCTGCTGCTGGCCGCACCCAGCCTGGCCGGCAGCCTGCGCATGCAACGCTGGTGGCGCTGGCCGCTGCTGGCCGGCCTGTTGGTGACGCTCGGCGGCGGCGCCTGGCTGGCTCGCCCCTGGGTGCCGCCAGCGACCCTGTGGCTGAGCGAGGTGGCGGTCACCAATCAGCTGCAGGCGCGCAGCCCCGGGCGCAGCCTGCAGACGGTGACCAGCCGCCAGCTGCGCGATGTCGGCCTGTATGCCTACACCGCCATCAGCGCCCCACGCGGGCTGAACGAGCGCATCTACCATGTCTGGCGCCATGATGGCCGCGAGATGGACCGCATCGCCCTGGACATCCACGGCGGGCGCAAGGCCGGCTACCGCGCCTGGACGCACAAGCGCAACTTCCCGGCCGACGCCCTGGGGCGCTGGCAGGTGCAGGTGGTGACCGAGAATGGCCAGCAAATTGGCGTGCTGCGTTTTGTGGTGACGGAGTAGCCACCTGCGCTCTAGTGGGAAGTAGGGGCTCTTGTGGGAGCGGCTTTAGCCGCGATGCTTTTTCTGTCAGCCCCAATCGTGGCTAAAGCCACTCCCACAGAGCCGGGCCTGCCGCAGCCAAGGCGGAGTGGCAGCTCCTACAGGAGCACCCTGCTCACAACCGAAAGCGCTGCACCATGCCGTTCAGGTCACTGGCCAGGCGTGCCAGCTGGTCGCTGGCCACCGAGGTTTCGTGGGCGCCGGTGGCGTTCTGCTCGGCGATGTCGCGGATGGCCACCAGGTTGCGGTCCACTTCGCGGGCTACCTGAGCCTGTTCCTCGGCGGCGCTGGCGATCACCAGGTTCATCTCGTTGATCTGGCTGACCCGCTCGGCGATCAGCACCAGCGCGCTGTCCGCCTCGCTGGCCATTTCGCTGCTGCGGCTGGCGTAGCGGCTGCTTTCATCCATGGCTTCCACCGACTCCTGGCTGGCGCCCTGGATGGCGCTGATCATGCGCTCGATCTCCTGGGTCGAACTCTGCGTACGCTGCGCCAGCGCACGCACCTCGTCGGCCACCACGGCAAAGCCGCGGCCCTGGTCGCCGGCGCGCGCCGCTTCGATGGCGGCGTTGAGGGCCAGCAGGTTGGTCTGTTCGGCGATGGTGCGGATCACCTCCAGCACCCGGCCGATGGCGATGGCCTCGTCGGCCAGACGGCCGATGGTGCCGGAGGTGATTTGCAGGCGCTCGCTGAGCTGCTCGATGGTGCTGCGCGTGCTGCTGACCTGCTGACGGCCCGCCTCGGCGGTCTGTTCCGCCTCGCGCGAGGAGTCCGAGGTGTGGTTGGCGTTGCGCGCCACCTCGTCCACCGCCGCCGACATTTCGGTCACGGCCGTGGCCGCCATCTGGATCTCGTCGTTCTGCCGGGTGATGCCCTTGGACGACTCCTCGGTGACCGCATGCAGCTGTTCCGCCGCCGAGGCCAGTTGGGTCGCCGAGCCCTGGATGTTCTGCAAGGTATCGCGCAGGGTCTTCTGCATATCGGCCAGAGAATGCTGGACCTGGGTCACTTCGTCAGCCCCCTCGGCGGGTACTGGCTGGCTGAGGTCGCCGCTGGCGATGCGCTTGGCCGACTCGCTCAACTGGGCCAGCGGCTGGGTGATGCTACGGCTGAGCATCCAGGCCGCCAGCACGGTAAACAGCACCGCCGCGCCGAGAATCAGGCTGAACAGCCAGGTGGCGCCATCGGCATTCCGTTCTGCCCGCGCGCCGGCATCGGCGGCACCACGGTTGTTCAGATCGATCAGCTTATCCAGTGCCGCAATCAACTCGGCGAAGCGCGCCGCCGAGTTCTCGGCGGCGGCCTGATCCAGCTGGCCGGCACGAACACTCTCCACCACCTTGGCCAGGGAGGCCTCGTAGGCCTGACTGCGCGCATGGTAATCACCGAACAGGCGGCGATCCTCGTCGGAAATGATGGTGTCTTCGTAGTTCTTGTCGTAACCGGCCACCCGCTCGCGGATCGCCGTGGCCGTGGCGCTCAGCTGCTGATCGCGCTCCGGATGAGCCATCAGCTCATACTCGGTGAGGCGCAGCGCCTGCCGCTCGGACTTGATCTTGGCCATCAGGTCGAGGCCAAGCATCCACACGTCCTTCACCTCCAGCAGGTCGCCGCGCAGGCTGGACAGCTGGCTGAGGGCGACGCCGCCGGTGCAGAGCAGAATCAGGGTAAGCACCCCGAAGCCGATGAGATTACGCATACCAACGCTGACCGAACGCAGAAGCATGATCGACTCCGGGGTTATGGGGGGAGTACAGGGTTAACGTCAGTATCGATCAGTTATTTAGGGGCGGCGGTAAACTTCTCTCGCCTTCGCCACCCCACGACTCAACCGAAGAACCAGTAGCACACGCCAATCGCCGCCAGCACCCCGGCCAGGTCGGCCAGCAGGGCGCAGCCCACGGCGTGGCGCGCGCGCTGGATGCCGACCGCGCCGAAGTACACGGCCAGCACGTAGAAGGTGGTCTCGGTGCTGCCCTGCACGGTGGCGGCAAGCAGCGCCGGGAAACTGTCCACACCCTGGCTTTGCATGGTTTCGATCAGCATGGCGCGCGCCGCACTGCCGGAGAACGGTTTGACCAGCGCGGTGGGCAGGGCGTCGACGAAACGGTTGTCCCAGCCCAGCCAGTCGACCAGCGCGCGAATGCCGTCGAGGCCGAAGTCCAGGGCGCCGGAAGCGCGCAACACGCCGATGGCGCAGAGCATCGCCACCAGGTACGGCAGCAGGTTCTTGGCCACGTCGAAGCCTTCCTTGGCGCCTTCGACGAAGGTTTCGTACACCGGCACCTTGCGCAGCCAGCCGACCAGCAGGAACAGCAGGATCAGGCCGAACAGGGTCAGGTTGCCGAGCAGCGCCGACAGCTCCTTGAGCGCCACCGCGCCGAGGCTGGCCAGCAGCGCCATGAAACCACCCAGCAGCAGCGCACCGGGAACCAGGTAGGCCAGCACTACCGGGTCCCACAGGCGCAGGCGCTGCATCAGCGCCACCGACAGCAGGCCGGCCAGGGTCGAGGCGCTGGTGGCCAGGAGGATCGGCAGGAACACCAGGGTCGGGTCCTCGGCGCCCTGCTGCACCCGGTACATGAAGATCGACACCGGCAGCAGGGTCAGCGACGAGGCGTTGAGCACGAGGAAGAGGATCTGCGCGTTGCTCGCCACCGTGGCGCTGGGGTTGAGCTCCTGCAGCGCCTTCATGGCCTTGAGGCCGATCGGCGTGGCGGCATTGTCCAGGCCCAGGCCGTTGGCGGCGAAGTTGAGGGTGATCAGGCCGAGGGCGGGGTGGCCGCGCGGCACCTCGGGCATCAGGCGGGCGAACAGCGGGCCGAGGGCGCGACCGAGCAGGTCGACCAGGCCGGCCTTTTCGGCGATGCGCAGAAAGCCCAGCCACAGGGTCAGGGTGCCGAACAGCACCACCATCAGCTCGACCGACAGCTTGGCCATGGCGAACAGGCTTTCCACCATGGCCGCCCACACGGCCGGGTCACCGCCCAGCCAGCGCACCCCGGCGGCCAGCGCCGCCACCACGAAAAAACCCAGCCACAGGCCGTTGAGCATGCCGCACCCCCGCTTCAGTTGCGGGGGATGATAACCCTTGGCGCGCGCCGCCAGGCAAAGCATCAGGAGAGCAAAGCGAGAACTCCACCACCTTGCCAATGCGCCAGGCCGCGTACAATCCGCGCCCTTCCCTTCAACCCTGCCAGATTGAAAAGGATTTCAAGATGCGCCGTACCACCAGCCTCACCCCTCTACTGCTTGCACTTGCCAGCCTCGGCGGCTGCGCCAACCTGACCGAGCGCGACAACTCGCCAGCCCAGGCCGTCTACGCCCCGGAAGACACACCCAGCGCCTTGCCGATGGAAGCCGCTGACGGCACGGTGTTCTGCTACGAAATCATCGTCTGCCCACTGGTCACGAGCGCCGACCTGCCAGCCAACGAGATCCGCTGACCCCAGCGCCGCAGGGCAGCACCTGGCAGGTCGCCGAAAAGCCACACAGCACCGGCCAGGCTTTCTACAACCGGCTAGTCCCGCCCCACCCCACCTTCCAGCTTGCGCCAGAGCAGGCGTAGCGCCGCCTTGCGCGACAGCACCCAGCGGTACACGCGGATCTCCAGTGGAATCTGCCAGCTCTCCGCGCCACACACCGCCAGCTCGCCGCGCGCCAGCTCGGCAGTCACCGACAGCCGCGGCACCCAGGCCACGCCGAGCCCCTGCAGGGCCATGGTCTTGAGGCTGTCGGCCATGGCCGTTTCGTACACCGTGGTCGAGCGCAGCGCGCGCTGGCGCAGCAGCTGGTTGACCGAGCGCCCGAGGAAGGTGCCACTGCTATAGGCCAGCAAGGGGACGCTCTGCCCGCCGTCGAGGTCGTATAGCGGCGCACCCTCCTCACCGACGGCGCAGACCGGCAGCATGGCCGTGCTGCCCAGGTGCATCGAGGGAAAGATGTCCGCCGGCAGCTGCAGCGCCGCATCCGGGTCGTAGAACGCCAGCAGCAGGTCGCAACTGCCCTCGCGCAGCAGGTGCACCGCGTCACCGACGTTGGCCGCCACCAGGCGGGTCGACAGCGGCAGACCATCACGGCGCAGGCGCGCGATCCATTCGGGGAAGAAGCCGAGGGTCAGGGAATGCGCAGCAGCGATCTGCAGCACCTCGCCCTGCTGCCCCTCCAGATGGTGCAGATGGCGCACGGCCTCGCTCAGCTGCTCGACCACGTTACGCGCGGTGACCAGGAACAACTGCCCAGCCTCGGTCAGCTCCACCGGCGTGCGGGTGCGATTGATCAGGGTCAGCCCCAGGGCTTCCTCCAGGCTGCGAATGCGCCGGCTGAAGGCCGGCTGGGTGACGAAGCGCTTCACCGCCGCCTGGGAAAAACTGCGGGTAGCGGCCAGCGCGACGAAGTCCTCCAGCCATTTGCTTTCCAGATTCATGCAGTAGCGCCTTCGTTAAATATTCTGCACACACGATTGAGCATTCGAGTCACATCTACGTTATGCCGATTGTGCATAGGTCAGCCACCAACAGCATTGGCCTAAAAACGGCTACAGGCCGCACTATACACACCCATCGCGGCAATCGCCGTATTCCCCGAGAAAACTCTCATCATGTCCGCTGCTGCATCTACCCGCATCGAAAAAGACCTGCTTGGCACCCTCGAAGTCCCCGCCGAAGCCTATTACGGCATCCAGACCCTGCGAGCCGTGCAGAATTTTCGACTGTCCGGCGTAACGCTGTCCCACTACCCGAAACTGGTCATCGCCTTGGCCATGGTCAAGCAGGCCGCCGCCGACGCCAACCGCGAGCTGGGCCACCTGCCCGCCGCCAAGCACACGGCGATCAGCACCGCCTGCGCGCGCATCATCCAGGGTGAGTTCCACGAGCAGTTCGTGGTCGACATGATCCAGGGCGGCGCCGGCACCTCGACCAACATGAATGCCAACGAGGTGATCGCCAACATTGCCCTGGAGGCCATGGGGCATGAGAAGGGCGAGTACAAGCACCTGCACCCGAACAACGACGTGAACATGGCGCAGTCGACCAACGACGCCTACCCGACCGCCATCCGCCTGGGCTTGCTGCTCGGCCACGACAGCCTGCTCAACGCCCTGGACAAGCTGATCAACTCACTGGCCGCCAAGGGCCTGGAGTTCGGCCATGTGCTGAAGATGGGTCGTACCCAGCTGCAGGACGCCGTGCCGATGACCCTCGGCCAGGAGTTCCGCGCCTTCGCCACCACCCTCGGCGAGGACCTGCAGCACCTCAAGCTGCTCGCTCCGACCCTGCTGCACGAGGTCAACCTGGGCGGCACCGCGATCGGCACCGGCATCAACGCCGACCCGAAATACCAGCAGCTGGCCGTGCAGCGCCTGGCCATCATCAGCGGCCACCCGCTGAAACCGGCCGCCGACCTGATCGAAGCCACCAGCGACATGGGCGCCTTCGTGCTGTTCTCCGGCATGCTCAAGCGCACCGCGGTCAAGCTGTCCAAACTGTGCAACGACCTGCGCCTGCTCTCCAGCGGCCCGCGCACCGGTATCAACGAGATCAACCTGCCGCCGCGCCAGCCGGGCAGCTCGATCATGCCGGGCAAGGTCAACCCGGTGATCCCGGAAGCGGTCAACCAGGTGGCCTTTGAAGTGATCGGCAACGACCTGGCCCTGACCCTCGCCGCCGAAGGTGGCCAGCTGCAGCTGAACGTGATGGAGCCGCTGATCGCCTACAAGATCTTCGACTCGATCCGCCTTCTGACCCGCGCCATGGACATGCTGCGCGAGCTGTGCATCGACGGCATCACCGCCAACGAAGCCCACTGCCGCGCCCTGATGGAGAACTCCATCGGCCTGATCACCGCGCTCAACCCCTACATCGGCTACGAGAACGCCACCCGCATCGCCAAGACCGCGCTGGACAGCGGCCGCGGCGTGCTGGAGCTGGTACGCGAAGAGCAACTGCTGGACGAGGCCACGCTGGCCGACATCCTGCGCCCGGAAAACATGATCGCCCCGCGCCTGGTGCCGCTCAGCGCCTGACCCGGCGATCTACCGGAAACAGTTCATAGACGAGGCTCTCACCGGCCTCACCACTCTGGGATGGCTTCGGCCATCCCTTTTTTTGCCTGCGGCCTGGCGGCAGGCGAAATCACCTGCCCGGATTCATCCTCTCTAGAACTTCTCCGCGCGCAGCACCTGCACTTCGGCCAGGTAGCAGACCATGGCATAGTGGGCGTAGTAGCGCTGCTGCAGGTGCTCGGCGATACGCTCGGCCAGCTCGCGGGTACAGATCACCTCCAGGCGGATATTGCCTTCAGTGTCCCAGCCAGCGCTGCGCACACCACGAGCGCCGCGACCGCGAGCATCGGAGATGGTCCAGCCGGGGGCACCAAGGGTTTCCAGGTCGGCCTCCAGTTTCTTCTCCAACGCCGCTTCGCCAATGACGGTGAGCAGGGTGCGGGTATGCGTATTCATCTCAGAGCCCCCAGGCGATCAGTTGCTCGGCCAGCGCCAGATACAGCGGTATACCGATGAGGATATTGAAGGGAAAGGTGATGCCCAGTGAGGCGGTCAGCGACAGCGAAGGGTTGGCCTCGGGCAAGGCCAGGCGCAAGGCCGCCGGCACGGCGATATAGGACGCCGAGGCCGCCAGGGTAGCGAGCATCGCCGTACCGCCCAGGCTCAGGCCCATGAAACGCGCCAGCAGCGCGCCGATCAACGCACCGAGCAGCGGCATCAACAGGGCGAACGCGGCCAGGCGCAGGCCAAACTGTTTCAGCGCACCGAGCTGGCCGGACGCGATCAGGCCCATTTCCAGCAGGAAGAACGCCAGCACTGGCTTGAACATGCTGGTGTACAGCGGTTCCAGCGGCTTGATCGCCTCCTTGCCGGCGATGGCGCCGATCACCAGGCCGCCGAGCAGCAGCATGATGCTCTTGCCCAGGAAGATCTCTCGCCCCAGCTCGCGCCACTGAGTATCGCGGCTGATGCCCTTGGCCAGGACGATGCCGACCAGGATCGCCGGAATTTCCAGAATCGCCACGAACAACGGCATGTAGCTCTCGAACGCGACCTCGCGCGAGGCCAGAAAGGCCACCACCACAGCGAAGGTACCGGCACTGACCGAGCCATAGTGCGCCGCCACCGCCGCCGCATTGACCCGATCGAAGCGCAGCCCGCGCAGCAGGACGAAAGCCAGCAGCGGCAAGCCCATGCCCAGCAGTAATACCAGGCCGGCCTGGCCCAGCAGCTGGGTACTGGCCTGCTCGGCCAGTTCCACCCCGCCATGCAGGCCGATGGCCAGGAGCAGGATGATCGACAGGGTTTCGTAAAGCGCCGCCGGCAACTTCAACTCGCTCTTCAGCAGGCCAGCCACCAGGCCGAAGACGAAGAACAACACCACCGGATCCAACACACACCTCCTTTCTTGCGGGCAAAAAAAAGGGGCGCTTGTGCGCCCCAGGGACTTAACCTTCGATTTCGACTAAGACTTCGCCGGGGTTGACCCGGTCACCCTTGGCCACATGCACGGCCTTGACCGTACCGGCAATCGGCGCCTGCACCTCGGTTTCCATCTTCATCGCCTCGGTGATCAGCACGGCCTGGCCGGCCTTGACCTTGTCACCCTCTTTGACCAGCACGTCGACGATATTGCCCGGCATGGTGGTCGACACGTCGCCCGGTGCGCTGGCGCTCTTGCGCTTGCCACCGCTGCCGGCGACGAAATCGTTGAGTGGCTCGAACACCACCTCTTCCGGCATGCCGTCGATGGACAGGTAGAAGTGGCGCTTGCCATCGCCCTTCACGCCCACGCCGGTGATGTCCACGCGGTAGCTCTCGCCGTGCACGTCGACCACGAACTCGGTCGGTACGCCCTCGCCACCGGCCGGAGCCGCTCCGCCAGCCTGCGGAATCGGCAGCAGCACTTCGGGGGTCAGGGTGCCGGCCTCGCGCTCTTCGAGGAACTTGCGCCCGATGTCGGGGAACATGGCGAAGGTCAGCACGTCCTCCTCGGACTTGGCCAGCGCGCCGATCTCGCTGCGCAGGCGGTCCAGCTCAGGCTTGAGCAGGTCGGCCGGGCGCACGTCAATCACGTCCTCGCTGCCGATGGCCTGCTTGCGCAGCTCCTCGTTGACCTTGCCCGGCGCCTTGCCGTAACGCCCCTGCAGGTAGAGCTTCACCTCGTTGGTGATGGTCTTGTAGCGCTCACCGGCCAGCACGTTGAAGAACGCCTGGGTGCCGACGATCTGCGAGGTCGGCGTCACCAGCGGCGGGAAGCCGAGGTCTTCGCGCACCCGCGGGATTTCCGCCAGCACTTCGTTCATGCGGTTGAGCGCGCCCTGCTCCTTGAGTTGGTTGGCCAGGTTGGAAATCATCCCGCCCGGCACCTGGTTGACCTGCACGCGGGTGTCGACGCCGGTGAATTCGCTCTCGAACTGGTGGTACTTCTTGCGCACGGCGTGGAAGTACATGCCGATTTCCTGGATCAGCTCCAGGTCCAGGCCGGTGTCGTAGGGCGTGCCGCGCAGCGCGGCGACCATCGACTCGGTGCCTGGGTGGCTGGTGCCCCAGGCGAAGCTGGAGATCGCCGTGTCGATGCGGTCTGCACCGTTTTCCACGGCCTTGAGCTGGCACATGCTGGCCACGCCGGCGGTGTCGTGCGAGTGCACCACCACTTCCAGCGGCAGGGCATCCTTCAGCGCCTTGACCAGATCGCCGGTGGCGTAGGGGGTGAGCAGCCCGGCCATGTCCTTGATGGCGATGGAGTCGACGCCCATGGCGGCCATCTGCTTGGCCTGCTCGACGAAGGCGTCGATGGTGTGCACCGGGCTGGTGGTGTAGGCGATGGTGCCCTGGGCGTGCTTGCCGGCGGCCTTCACCGCCTCGATGGCCACGCGCAGGTTACGCACGTCGTTCATCGCGTCGAAGATACGGAATACGTCGATGCCGTTGACCGCCGCCTTGGCGACGAAGGCGCGCACCACGTCGTCGCTGTAGTGACGGTAGCCGAGCAGGTTCTGCCCGCGCAGGAGCATCTGCAGACGGGTGTTCGGCAGCGCGGCCTTGAGCTTGCGCAGACGCTCCCACGGGTCTTCCTTGAGGAAGCGCACGCAGGCGTCGAAGGTGGCGCCGCCCCAGACTTCCAGCGACCAGTAGCCGACTTTGTCCAGCTTGTCGCAGATCGGCAGCATGTCTTCGGTGCGCATGCGCGTGGCGATGATCGACTGATGGGCATCGCGCAGGATGGTGTCGGTAACGCTGATTTTCTTGCTCATGGTGTAAATCCTTCCCCTACAGGCCGGCGTGGGCGGCAATGGCGGTGGCGATGGCGATGGCCAGGTGCGACGGGTTGCGTTTGATCGAGTACTGGGTCAGCTCCGGGTGGCTCTCGACGAAGCTGGTGTTGAACTCGGCGCTGCGGAACTCGGGGTTGCGCAGGATTTCCTGGTAGTAGGGCGCGGTGGTGCGCACGCCCTGCACGCGCATGTCATCGAGGGCGCGCAGGCCGCGATCCATCGCCTCTTCCCAGGTCAGCGCCCAGACGATCAGCTTCAGGCACATCGAGTCGTAGTAGGGCGGAATGGTGTAGCCGGTATAGATCGCCGTATCGGTACGCACGCCGGGGCCGCCGGGAGCGTAGTAGCGGGTGATCTTGCCGAAGGACGGCAGGAAGTTGTTCTTCGGGTCCTCGGCGTTGATGCGGAACTGCAGGGCATAGCCGCGGTGGATGATGTCTTCCTGCTTGACCGACAGCTCCAGGCCGGAGGCGATGCGGATCTGCTCGCGGACGATGTCGATGCCGGTGATTTCCTCGGTGATGGTGTGCTCCACCTGCACCCGGGTGTTCATCTCCATGAAGTACACCTCGCCCTCGGCGAGCAGGAACTCCACAGTGCCGGCGTTCTCGTAGCCCACCGCCTTGGCCGCGCGTACGGCCAGGTCGCCGATATAGGCGCGCTGTTCGGGGGTCAGCTGCGGGCTGGGGGCGATTTCGATCAGCTTCTGGTTGCGGCGCTGGATCGAGCAGTCACGCTCGAACAGGTGCACGGTATTGCCGAAGCTGTCGGCGAGGATCTGCGCCTCGATGTGCTTGGGATTGACGATGCATTTTTCCAGGAAGACCTCCGCGCTGCCGAAGGCCTTGGTCGCCTCGGAGATCACCCGCGGAAAGTTCTGCTCCAGCTCCTCGCGGCTGTTGCAGCGGCGGATGCCGCGCCCGCCACCACCGGAGGTGGCCTTGAGCATCACCGGATAACCGATGCGGTCACCCTCGCGCAGCGCCTCGTGGATGTCCGCCACGTTGCCTTCGGTACCCGGGGTGCAGGGCACGCCAGCAGCCATCATGCTGCGCCGCGCCTCGGTCTTGTCGCCCATGCGGCGGATCACTTCGGCCGAGGGGCCGATGAACTTGATCCCGCGCTCGGCGCAGATCTCGGCCAGTTCGGCGTTTTCGGAGAGAAAGCCGTAGCCCGGATGCAGGGCATCGCAGCCGGTTTCCACCGCCAGGTTCACCAGCTTGCGCGGGTTCAGGTAGCCGGCCAGCGGGTCGTCACCGATGCTGTGCGCCTCGTCGGCACGCTTGACGTGCAGGGCGTGGCGATCCGCCTCGGAGTAGATGGCCACCGAGCGGATGCCCATCTCGGCACAGGCACGCACGATGCGCACGGCAATTTCGCCGCGGTTGGCGATGAGTATTTTCTTGATCACGAGCCAGGCTCCTCGATCACGTGAACAAAGGGCCGCTTGGATGCGGTCTATGGATGACCGCCCGGGCCGCAGCGGTCTTGCCTCAAAGCTAGCGCCGATAGTGGATTAACCAAAATGAATATTTGTTGGGTTATCCATTAGTAAAGACTTATAGTCATTTGAAAAGGAACCGCAAGAGAGCTGTAATAAATGCGTAAGTCATTGATGCGAATGACCTTTCGCCAGCTGCAAATTTTTCGTGCCGTATGCGAAAGCCGCTCCTACAGCCGCGCCGCGGAAGAAATGGCGCTGACCCAACCGGCCGTCAGCCTGCAGATCCGTCAGCTGGAAGAGCTGGTCGGCCAGCCTCTGTTCGATTACGTGGCCAAGAAGCTGCACCTGACCCCCGCCGCCGAAGCCCTGCTGCGCGCCAGCGAAGACGTGTTCGGGCGCCTGGAGGCTCTGGACATGCAGCTCTCCGACCTACAGGGCTCGCTGCAAGGCCAGCTCAGCCTGGCCGTGGAGTCCAGCGCCAAGTACCTGGTGCCCCACTTGTTCGCCGCCTTCCGCGAACAGCATCCGGAGGTCAGCCTGCAGCTGGTGGTGGTCAACCATGCCCAGGCGGTACGCCGCCTGTCGGTGAGCCGTGACGACCTGCTGATCATGTCGCAACCGCCGGGCGATCAGGCTCTGGACTTCTTCCCCTTCCTGACCAATTCGATCATCGCCGTAGCACCGCCGAATCATGCGCTGTGCTCGGTGGAGAAACTGCGCCTGACCGACCTCAGCGGCTTCCCCTTGCTCCTGCGCGAAGCCGGCTCCGGTACCCGCCGCGCGACCGAGGAATACTGCTACCAGAAGCGCGCGCATTTCCCCCAGACCCTGGAGGTTGGCTCCTGCGAGGCCCAGGTTGAAGCGGTCATCGCCGGCCTCGGCATTGCTCTGCTTCCGCGCCATGCCGTGCGCCTGGAACTGGGCCAGGGCCTGTTGCGCGAACTGCCGGTAGAAGAGTTGCCACTGCAGCGCAGCTGGTGCGTGGTACACGCACGCGGCAAACGCCTGTCGCCGGTGGCGCAGGCGTTCCGCGACTTCATTCGCAACGAACGGGTGCAGATTACCGCGCTGGAACAGCGCTTCAGCGAAGCAACCGGCGCTTAGGCCGCACGCGGTTCGCTGGCGCGCTTGGCAAACCGGTAACTGGCGGGAATCAGGTCAGGGAAGTCGTCGAGGTCATGCTGCAGGCGACGCTGCTCGGCGTAGTCTTCGATGGCCCGGCGGAAGGCCATGCGGCGCTGGTCTTCCAGCTTGCGGCGGGTCTTGCTGTCGAGAACGGGTTCGGCGTGATGCAGATTCATCGCGAGGCTCCTGGTCCGGTGACGAGAGCCCAGCGTGCCGGTGCGGCGTGACGCTAGCGCGGCGGCGCGGTGAATTTTCCATGAACGCCCGGTGACACCGCTCAGTCTTCCGCGCTGCGCACCGACTTGGGCGACAGGCGCAGACTGCGCAGGCTGCGCTTGACGCTCTTGAGGTGGTTGACCAGGTCCGGACCACGGGCCATGGCCACGCCCATGGCCAGCACGTCGATCACCACCAGATGGGCGATGCGCGAGGTCAGCGGGGTATAGATCTCGGTGTCTTCCTGCACATCAATGGCCAGGTTGACGTCGGCCAGGTCAGCCAGCGGGGTCTGTCCCGGGCACAGGGTGATCAGCGTGGCGCCGGACTCGCGCACCAGGTTGGCGGTGATCAGCAGATCCTTGGAGCGCCCGGACTGGGAGATGCAGATGGCCACGTCGGTCGGCTTGAGCGTGACCGCGCTCATCGCCTGCATGTGCGGGTCGGAATAAGCCGCGGCGGTCAGCAGCAGGCGGAAGAACTTGTGCTGCGCGTCGGCGGCCACCGCGCCGGAGGCACCGAAACCATAGAATTCGATGCGCCGCGCATTGGCGATGGCGTTGATGGCCTTCTCCAGCGCCTGCGGGTCGAGGCGCTCGCGCACTTCCATCAGGGTGTGCAGGGTGGTGTCGAAGATCTTCAGGCTGAAGTCGCTCACCGAGTCGTTCTCGCTGATCGAGAACTGACCGAAGCTGGCACCGGCCGCCAGGCTCTGCGCCAGCTTCAGCTTGAGGTCCTGGAAGCCGCTGCAGCCGATGGCACGGCAGAAGCGCACGATGGTCGGCTCGCTGATGCCGACCTCCTGAGCCAGGTCGGCCATGGAGCTGTGCATCACCGCCGAAGGATCCTGCAGGACGTGTTCGGCCACTTTCAGTTCGGACTTGCGAAGCAGGTTTCGCGACTGGGCAATATGCTGCAGAAGATTCACAGGCAGGACTCTGAATAGGTGGCGGGTGAGAAACATCAGCAGCCGGCGACAGCCTGACTCGCAGTGCCTTCTCCCGGCCTGTTATGATCGATTGTAGTGACCGTGTAGTTATACTACATGAACAGCCACCCCGCACAGGCAAACACGGCCGGAGTCTTCTCGTTGAATAGCCCCTGCGACATGCTGGTCTTCGGCGGTACCGGTGATCTGGCCCTGCACAAGCTGCTACCAGCCCTCTATCACCTGCACCGCGACGGTCGCCTGGGCACCGAGATGCGCATCATCGCCGTGGCCCGCAACCCGCTGGAGCGTAGCGCCTACCAGGCCCTGGCCGAGCGCCGGGTACGCGCCCAGGTCGCCCGCAGCGACTTCGACAACGACACCTGGTCCAGCTTCGCCGCACGCCTCGACTACCTGTCCCTGGATCTGTCGCAGAGCGCCGAATTCGGTCGCCTCGGCAAGTTTCTCGCGGCCCGCGGCTGCAACCGCGGACGCATCTACTACCTGGCCACCGCACCCAATCTGTTCGAAGCCATCGCCGAACACCTGGCCATCGCCGGGCTGGCCGGCAGCGACACGCGCATCGTGCTGGAAAAACCGATCGGCCATTCGCTGGAGTCGGCCCAGGAGATCAACGCCACCATCGGCGCAGTGTTCAGCGAGGCCCAGGTGTTTCGCATCGACCACTACCTGGGCAAGGAGACGGTGCAGAACCTGATGGCCCTGCGCTTCGCCAATGCCCTGTTCGAGCCCATCTGGCGCGCCGGGCACATCGACCACGTGCAGATCAGCGTCAACGAGACCCTCGGCGTGGAAAATCGCGGCGCCTACTACGACCAGGCCGGCGCCATGCGCGACATGGTGCAGAACCACCTGCTGCAGTTGCTCTGCCTGGTCAGCATGGAGGCGCCGGTACGCTTCGATGCCGAATCGGTGCGCAACGAGAAGGTGAAGATCCTCGAAGCGCTCAAGCCCATCGCCGGCCTCGACGTGCACGACAAGACCGTGCGCGGCCAGTACGTCGCCGGCAAGATCGGCGGGCAGGAAGTACCGGCCTACTACTTCGAGAAACATGTCGACAACGACAGCGATACCGAGACCTTCGTCGCCATTCAGGCGGAGATCGACAACTGGCGCTGGGCCGGCGTGCCTTTCTACCTGCGCACCGGCAAGCGCATGGCCAAGAAGCGCTCGGAGATCGTCATCCAGTTCAAGCCGGTGCCGCATCGCCTGTTCGACAGCAGCCAGGCCAACCGCCTGGTCATCAGCCTGCAGCCGGAAGAGCGCATCACCCTGCAGCTGATGGGCAAGAGCCCGGGCAAGGGCATGCGCCTGACGCCGATGGAGCTGGATCTCAACCTGGCCCAGGTATTCCCGCAGAAGCGCCGCTGGGATGCCTACGAGCGCCTGCTGCTGGACGTGATCGAGGGCGACTCGACGCTGTTCATGCGCCGCGACGAAGTCGAGGCAGCCTGGGCCTGGGTCGATCCGATCATCAAGGGCTGGCAGAACAACTACCAGGACCCGCGCCCCTACCCCGCCGGCAGCGACGGCCCGGAGCAGGCCAGCACCCTGCTGGAGCTGGCCGGGCGCGCGTGGGAAGACTGAAACAAAAAGGCCGGTGAATCATTTCACCGGCCTTCGTTCAACCGCACTGCCAATTAGCCGCGAATCTTGTAGATATCCTCTTCGGACACCTTGGCGTACTCCTGCAGGCGCTTGAAGTAAGCGGTCTGCGCTTCGTACACCTTGCTTGCGGCCGGATCGGCGGCAGCGGCCGCGGTGACCACTTCGGCGGCAACACCCTTGAGCTTGGCCAGCACCTCGTCCGGCAGGCGGCGCACTTCCACGCCCTCTTGCTTGAGGGTTTCCAGCGCTTCCATGTTGCGCGCGTTGTAGTCGTCGAGCATGTCGCCGTTCACGTCACGGGCGGCGGCGCGAACAATGGCCTGCAGGTCGGCCGGCAGGGTTTCCCAGGCCTTCAGGTTGACGTCCAGCTCAAAGGTTACGTTCGGCTCCTGCCAGCCCGGGGTGTAGTAGTACTTGGCAGCTTTATGCAGACCCAGGGCCAGGTCGTTGTACGGGCCGATCCACTCGGTGGCGTCGATGGCGCCGGTCTGCAGGGCGGTGAAGATCTCGCCGGCCGGCAGGTTGACCACGGTGCCGCCCATCTTGGTCAGCACTTCGCCGCCCAGGCCCGGGGTACGCATCTTCAGGCCTTCGAAGTCGGCCGGGGAGTTGATTTCCTTGTTGAACCAGCCGGCGGTCTGCACACCGGTGGAGCCGCACAGGATCGGCAGCACGCCGAACGGCTTGTACACCTCCTCCCACAGCTGCATGCCGCCGCCCTTGAACAGCCAGGCATTCATCTCGGCAGCATTGGGGCCGAACGGCAGGGCGCAGAAGAACTGGGCGGCCGGCACCTTGCCCTTCCAGTAGTAGGGCGCGCCGTGCCCCATCTCGGCGGTGCCGCGGGACACCGCGTCGAAGACTTCCAGAGCCGGCACCAGCTCGCCGGCGGCATAGACCTTGACGGTCAGACGGCCGCCGCTCATCTCGTTGACCAGCTTGGCGAAACGCTCGGCGCCCACGCCCACGCCAGGGAAGTTCTTCGGCCAGGAAGTGACCATTTTCCAGGTGAAGGTCTCTCCACCGCCACTGCCACCCTTCTGCGGTTCGCAGTTCGCCTCGGGCTGCTTGCTGCAGCCGGCCAGCGCGGTGGCAGCCAGGCCGACACCGGCGGCGGCGATGATGTCACGACGTTTCATGCAAGACTCCTTATTGTTGTAGGAACCCCGCCCATGGACAGCGCAAGGTTCAATTGGTCAGACCAGAGGATCACCCGGGCCAGACTGAGCCCCATCACATTAGGGCCTGCCGACGTTCAAGCCTAGCCGCTTCGACTAAAGTTGTAGGTGGATTGCTGGGCTATCCACAGCCTGCGAGAATCGCGAGCCTGCGCCGAAGAGCGCAGCCTCTCGCGCCGCCACAAGCGGTCGCTGCCTTGCCAACACATTACAAGAAGGACCCACGATGTCCGCCTCCACTCCCCCGCTTCTCGGCTTCGCCAACGCGCTCAGCGCGGCGAATGCCTGGCTGGGCCGGGCCTGCGCCTGGCTGACCCTGTTCCTCGTCATCGGCACTGCCGTAGTCGTGGTTCTGCGCTACGGCTTCGGCATTGGCGCCACCGCCCTGCAGGAAGCCGTGATGTACGCGCACGCCATGGTGTTCATGGGCGCCGCGGCCTGGACCCTACAGCGCGGCGGCCATGTGCGCGTGGACATCTTCTACCAGAAGTTTTCCGGCCGTAAGCAGGCCCTGGTGGAGATCCTCGGCAACATCCTGTTCCTCCTGCCGTTCTGCCTGTTCCTCGGCTGGAACAGCTGGGACTATGTCAGCGCGTCCTGGTCGACCCTGGAGAAATCCGGCGAAAGCGGCGGCCTGCCGCTGGTGTACCTGCAGAAGACCATCATCCTGGTACTGGTCTTCAGTCTGGTGCTGCAAAGCGTGGCAGAACTGATCAAGTACGCCCATGTCCTGACCGGCAAGATTCCCGCGCCGGAGGTGAAGCATGGCTGAGTTGATGGCGATTCTGCTGTTCGTCAGTATCTGCCTGGCCCTGATGGGCGGCTTCCCGGTGGCCTTCACCCTGGGCGGTGTCTCGCTGCTATTCGCCGGTATCGGCATTGCCACCGGCACCTTCGACGGCGGTTACCTGCACGCCCTGCCCAACCGCCTGTTCGGCATCATGAACAACCAGACCATGCTGGCCGTGCCGCTGTTCGTGTTCATGGGCGTGATGCTGGAGAAATCCAGGGTGGCGGAAGACCTGCTGGAGTCCATGTCGCGCCTGTTCGGCACCCTGCGCGGCGGCCTGGCGATCTCCGTGTGCGTGGTCGGCGCCCTGCTCGCCGCCAGCACCGGCATCGTCGGCGCCACCGTGGTGACCATGGGCCTGCTGGCCCTGCCGACCATGCTGCGCCGTGGCTACGACCCGGCCATCGCCACCGGCACCCTGGCCGCCACCGGCACCCTGGGGCAGATCATCCCGCCGTCGATCGTACTGGTCCTGCTCGGCGACGTGATGTCCAGCGCCTATTCGCAGGCGCAGCTGAAGATGGGCATCTTCTCGCCGAAGACCGTGTCGGTCGGCGACCTGTTCGTCGGCGCGCTGATTCCTGGTCTGCTGCTGGTCGGCCTGTACATCCTCTACCTGATCTTCATCGCCATCACCCAGCCGAAGAAGTTGCCGGCCCTGCCGCAGGAAGAGCTGGGCCCGATCGAATGGGGCAAGCTGTTCGCCGCGCTGATTCCGCCGCTGCTGCTGATCGGCGCCGTACTCGGCTCGATCCTCGCCGGCTACGCCACCCCCACCGAGGCTGCAGCCCTGGGCGCGGTCGGCGCCATGCTGCTGGCCCTGAGCAAGCGCAAGCTGAACTTCAGCCAGCTCAAGGACGTGGCCTACGGCACCACCGAAATCAGCGCCATGGTGTTCCTGATCCTGATCGGCGCCTCGCTGTTCTCCCTGGTGTTCCGCGGCTTCGGCGGCGAAGTGCTGATCGAGGACGTGTTCTCCCAGCTGCCGGGCGGCGTACTGGGTGCGTTCTTCCTGGTGATGCTGGTGATCTTCCTGCTCGGCTTCATCCTCGACTTCATCGAGATCACCTTCGTGGTGGTACCGATCGTCGGTCCGGTGCTGCTGGCCATGGGCCTCGATCCGATCTGGCTGGGCGTAATGATCGCGCTGAACCTGCAGACCTCCTTCCTCACCCCGCCCTTCGGCTTCGCCCTGTTCTACCTGCGCGGCGTGACCCCGGCGAGCATCGCCACCAGCACCATCTACAAGGGGGTAGTGCCGTTCATTGCCATCCAGGTGCTGCTGCTGGTGATCGCCTACATCTGGCCGGAGCTGATCACCTGGCTGCCGGAGCAGGTCTACGGCAAGTGATGCCACTGCCCTGAGCGCACAAGGCCCGTTCCACACGGGCCTTGTCGTTTCTACAGGTCAGCCTCATCGACCAGCCGGGCCGTAGCAGCGTCGAGGGCATAGGCAGCCTGGGCCAGATCGTTGTCCACGGCTTCGATATGCAGGGTGCCGCTCACCCACAGCGGTGCGTAGATGTCCTCCAAGGCAATGCCCTGGGGATAGCGCACCAGCACGATCTGGTTCGGCGGCGGTGGCGGGACGTGGATGCAGGCACCTGGGTAAGGCACCAGGAAGAACAGCGTGCTGCGCCCCTGGGCATCACTTTCCAGCGGTACCGGGTAGCCGCCCAGGCGGATGGCCTTGCCGTCCAGCGCTGCCACGGTCTTGGCCGAATACATCACCGCCGGCAGATCCTGATCCTGCTGCTTGAGCCCACCCTTGCTGTCGAAGGTACCGGCCAGCTCGGGGGAGTCATGGCTGATCTCCGGCATGGCCTCCAGTGCCTGCTGATCCTCCAGTGGCATCAGCTCCAGCCAGTCGGTTTCAGCCAGTTCGGCGTGGCTCAACAGGGGCAACAACATCAGGCACAGCAACAGGCGACGCATGGCGGGCTCTCGTGACGGGAAAGCCGCTAAGACTAACGCCGCCGCGGCGCGGTTCCCACCTCAGCCTTTCTTGAGGGCACCGTAGATCACCAGGAGGATCACCGCGCCGATCACCGCCCCGATGAAACCGGCAGCCTGGCCGACCTGGTAGATGCCCAGCGCCTGACCACCGTAGGTCGCGGCGATGGAACCACCAATACCCAGCAGGATGGTCATCACCCAGCCCATGCTGTCGTCGCCCGGCTTAAGGAAGCGCGCGATCAATCCAACGATCAAACCGATGAAGATGGTGCCGATGATGCCCATTGGGAAGCTCCTTTCGCAGGGTCAGAAACGAACAAGGCGTGCCTCAGCACGCCTTGTTGTGACCAGAGCATAGCCCAGCGGTTCAGCCCTTGATCAGTGCCTCGACCTCGGCGATACGCGCCTTCAGAGTCGCCATGTCCTTGCTGCGAATCGTGGCGTGACCGACCTTGCGTCCGGCCTTGAAGGCCTTGCCGTAGTGGTGCAAGTGACAATCGGCGATGGCGGTTACCTGGCTCACCTCGGGCACGCTGCCGAGGAAGTTGAGCATGGCGCTCTCACCCACCTTCGCGGTCGAGCCCAGCGGCAGGCCGGCGACGGCGCGCAGGTGGTTCTCGAACTGGCTGCACTCGGCGCCTTCGATGGTCCAGTGCCCGGAGTTGTGCACGCGCGGGGCGATCTCGTTGGCCTTGAGGCCGCCGTCGACTTCGAAGAACTCGAAGGCCAGCACGCCGACATAGTCGAGCTTGCTCAGCACGCGGCCAACGTAGTCTTCGGCCAGTGCTTGCAACGGGTGGTCGGTGCTGGTGATGGACAGGGCCAGCACGCCGCTGTCGTGACGGTTGTGCACCAGCGGGTAGAAACGCGTCTCGCCGTCACGGCCGCGCACGGCCACCAGCGACACCTCGCCGGTGAAGGGCACGAAGCCTTCGAGAATGCACGGCACGCTGCCCAGCTCGGCGAAGGCGCCGACCACGTCTTCCGCCTTGCGCAGGACCTTCTGGCCCTTGCCGTCGTAACCCAGGGTGCGGGTCTTCATCACGGCCGGCAGACCGATGGCGGCGACAGCGGCATCGAGATCGGCCTGCGACTGGATATCGGCAAAGTCCGGAGTCGGGATGCCGAGATCCTTGAACATCGACTTCTCGAACCAGCGGTCACGGGCAATGCGCAGCGCTTCGGCGCTCGGATAGACCGGTACGAACTGCGAGAGGAAGGCCACGGTTTCAGCCGGCACGCTCTCGAACTCGAAGGTCACCAGGTCGACTTCGTCGGCCAGCTGGCGCAGGTGGTCCTGGTCGCCGTAATCGGCGCGGATGTGCTCGCCGAGCGCCTGGGCACAGGCATCCGGCGCCGGGTCAAGGAAGGCGAAGTCCATACCCAGCGGAGTGCCCGCCAGGGCCATCATGCGGCCCAGCTGGCCGCCACCGATTACACCGATCTTCATTGCGGGAAGTCTCTTGTTCAGGCTTCGCGGGGGTCCGGATTGTCCAGCACGGTCTGCGTCTGCTCGTCGCGGAACTGCTTGAGCTTGGCATGGAACTGCGGATGCTGGTGACCAAGAATGCTGGCGGCCAGCAGCGCGGCGTTGACCGCACCGGCCTTGCCGATGGCCAGGGTGGCGACCGGAATGCCGGCCGGCATCTGCACAATCGACAGCAGCGAGTCGACGCCGGAGAGCACGGCGGACTGCACCGGCACGCCGAGTACCGGCAGATGCGTCTTGGCCGCGCACATGCCCGGCAGGTGGGCGGCGCCACCGGCACCGGCGATGATGACCTGGATGCCGCGTTCCTCGGCCTGTTCGGCGTACTGGAACAGCAGATCCGGCGTGCGGTGGGCGGAAACCACCTTCACCTCGTAGGGGATGCCGAGCTTCTCCAGCATCTCCGCGGTATGGCTCAGGGTGCTCCAGTCGGACTTGGAACCCATGATCACGCCAACCAGTGCGCTCATCGTTGTGCCTCTTGTTCGGGCGCCTGGCGGCGCGACAAAAACCAACAAGCCACGCATTGGGCGTGGCTTGTCATGATTGGATCAGGCCTCTGGGGCCCCGAAGGCGGCGCATTATACCGGAAAGCCACGGCTCACGCGCCTATGGCGTGACCGTCCGTCTGTGTCAGAACGCAACCAGGGCAGAAGCGCCCGGTTCAGTACCAGTCCGGCTCAGCGGCCAGCTGCTCCAGCAACAGCTGACGCATGTCCTCATCCGGCTCACCGAGCCAGCGCTGACGGTCGTGCTGAGCAGGCGCTGCATCGACCGGCAGGGCTTGCGGCAGCTGCACCCAGAGGGCGTAGGCCTGCTGCTTGTCCCAGCTAAATGCAACGAACAGACGTTGGTGAAAGCAGTCGTAGCCATCGCACAGACGACCGACCAGGTACTGCTCACCATCGCTTTCCAGGGTCTGCATGGGCTGGCCCTGACCGTCCAGGTTGATGACCCAGTCGGGCAGGCGCTCCTCATCTTCGAGCACCGCCTGCCAGGTGTCCTGGTATTGCGGGTCACTGCGCAGGATCTGCTCCACGCGCATCTCAGCGCCGCTGCTGGTGGCCTGCGCGGTGCAGGCCAGGGTCAGCAGGGCGGCGGCCAACAGAGTGTGGCGGGATGTCATGGGCTCCTCCTCAGCTGCGAGGGCGGCGGCCCAGGATGAACGACAGGACGAACATCACCAGGAACACCAGGAACAGGATCTTGGCGATGCCGGCGGCAGTGCCAGCGATACCACCAAAGCCGAAAACGGCGGCAATGATGGCAACGATCAGGAAGGTAATGGACCAGCTAAGCATGGCGACTCTCCTACGCAGTCAACGGCTGCGGATGACGGTTGAGGCTGACGGACGCGGGTTGCGCCGACATGTCCTCGGTTTCGATCAGGCGGCTCTGCAGCAGGGCCTGACCAACCAGCAGGGCACTGATCAGACTGGCCAGGGCCAGCAAGGCGATCACACCCAGAACAAGCAGGGCATACATGACAGGGACCTCCTCAAAACACCCAGTGCACGGTGCGCCGGGCCTGCAGCGGATCGGCCCGTACAGCCAGCGGCGGAAATGGCTGCGGCTGGATCGCCTCTTGCTGACGCAGGCTGGACGAGGTCGGCCAGCTCAGGCCGGTAACCAGACCGAGCACCAGCAACAAGGCCGCGGGCGTCAACAGATGCAGGGCGTTCATGACGGTTTCTCCTGGCGTGCGGGCCGCCCATGCGGCGACCCGCCGTGGGCTCAGATCGTGCGCTTCACACCGCGCATGCGGTCGTGGCAGGCGCGCACCTTGGGCATCTCGCTCACCAGCAGCGGCTTGAGCTGCGCATCGGCGCTTTGCAGGGCGTCCTCGAAGGCGTGCAGGATGCGGTCCTCGGCCTCCTCCAACTGCGCCACGTAAGTGGCCGCCTCGTCGCTGACCAGGGTGGCCTTGGTATCGGCATAGACCTGGCGCAGCTTGCCAAGCAGGGTGCCGCCAGTGGCGGGCTGCTCGTGGTTGGCGGCGACACGGGCGGACAGCGCCTGAATCACCTCGACCTTGGCCCGCGACATCTCGCCGAACAGGCTCTTCAGGTGCTGGTCCTTGACCTCGCGGCTGGCGTGCTCATAGAAACGCTGGCCGTCTCGGGTGATCTCGATCAGTTCGTTGAGCTGAGCTGTTTGCTGGGTCATGGTTTTCTCCTTGTTGCGGCGTCACACGCCGGTTGGGGCGCCGGCGAAGTGCCGGCGCCGGGGAGTCAGCCGTCGATGCGCAGGGCGTCGGCATCAACGCCGCGCACACCGCGGATATTGCGGGCAGTCTCGATGGCCAGTTCCTTCTCGGCCGCGCTGAGCACGCTGCCACCGAGTTCGACCATGCCGGCCTTGGTCTCGACCGAGATATCCAGGCCATCGAGCTGGCGGTCATACAGGTAGCTGGACTTCACCTTGCTGGTGATCCAGGCATCGCTGATGGCGCGCGTGGTGTCTTCGGCCGCCTGCTGGGCCTGGGCGGCGGTGCTGTCGGCCTCACTCACGCTAAGGTGGTTGTTGACCCGCTCCACACCCTCGGTGTTTTGCGCCAGATGGCCAGCCAGCTCCTTGGCCTCGGCCGAGCGAGCGTTACCCTTGAGGGTGACCACGCCGTTCTGGGTGTCGACATCGATGTCCAGGCCCTCGGTATTGCTGTTCCACAGCAGCTTGGACTTGACCATGGCGGTCAGGGTGGCGTCATCGAATTGCTGGGCCAGGCTGCTTTCCTGCTGGCGCGGCTGGGTGTCGGGGTCCACCAGCAGACGGTTGTCCACCTTCTTCACGCCCTCGGTGCCGAGAGCCAGCTGGCCAGCCAGGTCGCGATCGATGTCGCTCTCCACCTTGCCGGTCAGCACGGCCACGCCGTTCTCCACATCCACATCGATGCTGAACGGGCTGAGATGGCGGTTGAGTGCGATCGCCGTCCAGATCGAGCCTTCCTGGCGCGCCTCACTGAGCTGGCGACCGAGATCACCCTCGGCGGCCTGGGCGGCCAGAGGTGAGAGGCCGAGCACACCGGCGGTCAGGGTGGCCAGGGCGAGTTTCTTCATCTGATACATGGCGGTTCCTCCAAATACGTGTCCGTTGCAGCCGCCGTGGCGACCGCTGGAGGAGATATCGCAAGCCCTGTGCCAGCCCTGGAGAATATTTTTTATTCTTATAAATCATATATTTAGCAGATACACATAGACGCCCACCGCTTGCATTGTGCAAGGTCGCCTGAAAATCACCGTGCAACTTGCACGACATTGCGCTGACTAAGCTGCACAGCAATAACGGAGAGCCAACGATGCCCAATAGCCCGAACAACAGTGGACGCATCCTGCTGGTGGACGATGAAGCCGCCATCCTGCGCACCTTCCGCTATTGCCTAGAAGACAGCGGCTATCAGGTGGCCACCGCCAGCAGTGCGGCCCAGGCCGAAACACTGCTGCAGCGCCAGGTGTTCGACCTGTGCTTCCTCGACCTGCGCCTGGGCGAAGACGATGGCCTGGAAGTGCTGCAACGCCTGCGCGTGCAGGCCCCCTGGATGCGCGTGGTGATCGTCACCGCCCACTCGGCGGTGGACAGCGCGGTAGACGCCATTCAGGCCGGCGCCGCCGACTATCTGGTCAAGCCGTGCAGCCCTGAGCAGCTGCGCCTGGCGGCCGCCAAACAACTGGAAGTGCGCCAGCTGGCCGCGCGCCTGGAAGCCCTGGAAGGCCAGATGAAACGCACCCAGGACGGCCTCGATTCGCACAGTCCGGCCTTCATGGCCGTATTGGAGACGGCCCGCCAAGTGGCAGCCACCGATGCCAACATCCTCATCCTCGGCGAATCCGGTACCGGCAAGGGCGAACTGGCCCGGGCCATTCACGGCTGGAGCCGACGCGCACGCAAACCCTTCGCCACCATCAACTGCCCGTCACTGACGACCGAGCTGATGGAAAGCGAACTGTTCGGCCACAGCCGCGGCGCCTTCACCGGCGCCAGCGAAAGCACCCTGGGCCGAGTCAGCCAGGCCGACGGTGGCACCCTGTTCCTCGACGAAATCGGCGACTTCCCGCTGCCGCTGCAACCCAAGCTGCTGCGCTTCATTCAGGACAAGGAATACGAACGGGTTGGCGACCCGGTGACGCGCCAGGCCGATGTACGCATTCTCGCCGCCACCAACCTCGATCTCGATGACATGGTGCGCGAGGGGCGTTTTCGCGAAGACCTGCTGTACCGCCTCAACGTCATTACCCTCAAACTGCCCCCCCTGCGTGAACGCCGGGAGGATGTCATGACCCTGGCCGAGCGTTTTCTCGCGCACTTTGTCAGCGAGTACGGGCGCCCGGCGCGCGCCTTCAGCAGTGAAGCCCTGGCCACCCTGCAGGACTATCACTGGCCCGGCAACGTGCGCGAACTGCGCAACGTGATCGAGCGGGCCAGTATCATCTGCCCCGGCACAGAAATCGAACCGACGCACCTCGGCCTCACGCCCAGCACCACGGACAACGCCGCCAGGGTCGGGGCCGCCTTGAGCCTGGAGGAGCTGGAGAAGGCCCATATCGCCGCCATGCTGGCCACCAGCCCGACCCTGGAACAGGCCGCCAGCACCCTGGGCATCGACGTCTCCACCCTGTACCGCAAACGCAAGCAGTACGGCCTATGAAACTGCGCAGCCGGCTGTTCATCAGCAGCAGCGCACTCATGACCCTGGCCCTGCTCGGCCTGCTGCTGGGCATGGCCAGCACCCTGCTGCTGACCCGCGAGCAGAACCAGGCCATGACCCGCAACCTGGAGATCATCGATGCCAGCCTCGGCATGCGCCAGGAGATGGGCAGCCAGGTCATCCTGCTGCTGCGTGACCGCCTGGATCGCCAGGCGCTGGAGGCCTCCGACCAGCGCTTCCGTCAGTGGCTGCAACGGGCGGCGGCGGGCGCCATCGATGACAGCGATCTGCAGGCGGTGACCGAGATCGAGCGTGCCTACAGCCACTTCGACCATTTCCTCGACAGCCCGCTGCAAATACGCCGCGACCTGCTCAATGACGACACCTTCGCCCTGGCCCTGCAGGCCTTGCGTGATCGTATCAATGCCGTGCAGACCCGCTATGTGCAGAGCGTGGAGCAGGAACAGCAGCAGGCCCGCGAGCGGGCCTGGCTGGTGGCCGGCCTGCTTGGCCTGATCAGCCTGGCGCTGCTGGTAACCGGTTTTCTGACGGCGCATGGCGTAGCCCAGCGCTTCGGCCGACCGCTCGAAGCGCTGGCCGCCGCCGCCGACCAGATTGGTCAGGGTGACTTCCAAATCGCCCTGCCGCAGACCCGCGAAGCCGAACTGGCTTCGCTGACCCAGCGCTTTGCCCAGATGGCCGAGGCGCTGAGGCAGTTCCGCGCCAGCCGGGTCGCAGAGCTGATCGCCAGCCAGCGGCGCCTGCAGGCGGTACTCGACAGCATCGATCACGGCTTGCTGATCATCGGCTGTGATGGCCGCCTGGAACATGGCAATCCCGTGGCACAGCGGCAATTCGGCTGGAACGAAGTGCCCACGGGACAAGCGTTGCCGCAACTGCTGGGACATGCCCCGCTGGCCGAGCAGCTGAGCCAGGCACTGGCGGGTGAGACCCCACGGCAGGGCGAAGACCTAGTGATCGACAGCGACGGCGAACAGCGCCTGCTCAGCTACAGCCTGACCCCGGTGCAGGATGAAGAGCGCGGCATCCTCGGGGCCGTCATGGTGCTGCGTGATGTCACCGCCCAGCGCGCCTTCGAGCGCGTGCGCGGGGAGTTCGTACTGCGCGCCTCGCATGAGCTGCGCACGCCGGTTACCGGCATCCACATGGCGTTCAGTCTGCTGCGTGAGCGGCTCGTCCTGCCCGAAGAGGGCCGCGAGCAGGATCTGATGCGCACGGTCGACGAGGAAATCCGCCGCCTGGTGCAGCTGATCGACGACCTGCTCAACTTCTCGCGCTACCAGAATGGCCTGCAGATCCTGCGGCGCGAGCCTTGCGACCTGGCCGAGCTGCTTGAACAGGCCCGTGAGCGTTTTGCCCTGGAAGCCGCAGAGCGCCAGGTGACACTCAGCGCCGCCAGCGAGCAGCCACTGCCGCGCCTGAGCCTCGATGCGGGGCAGATCGCCAGGGTGCTGGATAACCTGATCAGCAACGCCCTGCGCCACAGCGAACCGGGTGATGAGGTGCAGCTGCAGGCAAAACGCCAGGGTGAGCGCGTGATCATCAGCGTACAGGACCAGGGCCAGGGCATCCCCTTCAGCCAGCAGACCCGCATCTTCGAGCCCTTTGTCCAGGTCGGCCCGCGCAAGGGCGGTGTCGGCCTGGGCCTGGCCCTGTCGCGGGAGATCGTGCAATTGCACAGCGGCCTGCTCGGTGTGCACTCACGACCGGGCCAGGGCGCGAACTTCTACCTCAGCCTGCCGGTATGAGGCTTCCGTTAACCTGCAACGCGCAGACAGCGTAGGTTGGGCTGAGGTGCGCTGCGCCGAAGCCCAACAACGGAGCCGCCTGGTCACCCGGCGGGTTCCGCCACGCTCAACCTAGGCGACCCCAACCTACACCACGTCACCCCCTTGCATGCCCATGGCCTCGGGCAGCCAACGCAAAAAAGCCGCCCGTAGGCGGCCTTGATGTGATCGCTGCTCAGCGCAGGACCGGGTCGAACTTGTAGCGGCGCCCTATCAGCAGCGCCAGCACGGAGGCCACGGCAGCCACAGAGGCCAGACACTTGAGCAGCATCGCCACGGTGACATCCAGTTGGGGATACAGCCACAGCACGGCCAGGCTAAGCAGGGTCGTGATCAGCATGCAAACGGCACTTCGGGACATGACAGGCTCCTTGCTCAGAACACCCAACGCGGTGTGTGGTCGAGGGATTGGGGCTGACGCACAGCCGTTTCGGTGTCTGGCTCGGAGATGCGCAGCCAGTGGCCGTCCTGGCGCGTGGCATCAAAGGCCTGACGATGCAGACTGGCAAACGGCTGTAGGGCGTCCGCATCGCGCTTCTCGACGAGCAGGTGAGCCGGCACACGGAAGTCGGCAGCTCGGCCATTCGCCTCGATGGAATCATTGGCGTAAGCGCCGCTGACCAGCAATGCAGCAGCACAAAACAGGCTCAGGGGGGCGGTGTACATGGCGCTTCTCCATCAGCAGTCAGTCGGGCTTACAACCTGACTTTTGCAGCGACCATGCCAACCCAAAATCAATATTTATTTCTTATAAATCAATAACTTAATAAATACTCGCGGAGCACCTTTCGTGCATTCTGCAAGATCGTGCATTTCGCATGATTGCAAAATGCACGATCACCTGCCGCACGGCAGAATCACGCTGAAACACGAGCCCTCGCCCAACTGGCTGCTCAGCTCGATGCGCCCGCCGTGGGCCTGGACGATCTGCTCGCTGATGAACAGGCCCAACCCCAACCCCTGGGGTACGCCGTTGTCAGCGACCCGCTCGAACTGCTCGAACACGCGCCGCTGATCCGCCGCAGAAATGCCCATCCCCTGATCGCGCACGTCGACACGCGCCTCCTGCGCCTGGCAGTAAACGCTGACCTCCACCGGCTTGCCCGCGCCATAGCGCAGGGCATTGGTCAGCAGGTTAGCCAGCACCTGCTCGATGCGAAACTCGTCCATCCGCACCGGCGCCGGCCCCTCGACACTGAGCGCCACCCGGCTGTCGGCATGGGCGAACTGAGGGCTCAGGTTCTCCACCACGCGCCCGGCCAGCACGCCCAGGTCGCTGGGCTGGGGACGGATCGACAACTTGCCGGTGCGGATGCGTGACACATCCAGCATGTCGTCGATCAGTCGGGTCATGTTGAGGATCTGCCGTTCGTCGCGCTCGGTCATCTCGCGCAGCTTGTCCGGGCTGAAGGCATCGAGGTTGTTCTGCTGCAGACGCAACTTGCGCAACTGCACTTCCAGGGTCAGGCCATTGAGCGGCGTGCGCAGCTCGTGGGAGACCACGGACATGAACACGTCACGCATCTGTACCGCGCGCTGCAGTTCGGCCTGGGTTTCACGCAGCTCGTCGAGCAGCGCTTCCTGTTCACGGCGCGCCGCCTCCAGCGCATCGAGCTGGCGGTTGAGCGCCTTGCGCTGGCGATACAGCTCGACGAATACCGACACCTTGCTGCGCACTTCGTGGGGCGACAGCGGCTTGTGCAGGAAGTCCACCGCACCGCTCTCGTAGCCCTTGAAGGCGTAGTTGAGCTCGCGCCCGGCAGCGCTGACGAAGATGATCGGGATCTGCTTGGTCTTGTCCGTGCCGCGCATCAGCTCGGCCAGCTCGAAGCCGTTCATGCCCGGCATCTGCACATCCAGAATGGCCAGGGCGAACTCGTGTTCGAGCAACAGCGACAGCGCCTCGTCGCCACTACGGGCCTGGTACACGGTACGCTCCTGATCCTGAATCAGCTTCTCCAGGGCCAGCAGGTTCTCCGGCCGGTCGTCGACGATCAGCAGCTTGGCTTCAATCTTCCTTAACATGATGGGGCATCCAGTTCGGCCAGCAGACTGTGCATGGCAGCCAGGGGCAGGAGAAAATCCGGTTGCAGCAGCGCCAGGGCCGCCTCGGGCATGGTCGGCACCTGCGCCTCGGCGGGGCTCTGCACCAGGGTCAGGCCACCGGCGCGCTGCACGGCCAGCAGACCCGCGGCGCCGTCTTCGTTGGCCCCCGTGAGCAGGGCAGCCGCCAGACCTGCGCCATAGGCGTCGGCGGCAGACTCAAAGAGAATATCGATGGAGGGCCGGGAAAAATGCCGCGGCTCTTCGCGGCTCAGGGAAAAGCTGTGGTCACGCTCGATCGACAGGTGATAACCGGCAGGCGCGACATAGACCACACCCGCTCGCAGCCGCTCCTTGTCCTCGGCCTCCTTGGCCGGCAGGGCCAGGCGCCGGGCCAGCAGCTCGGCCAACAGACTGTCACGGCTGTCCGGCACATGCAGCAGGCACACGATGGGCAAGCCATAGTCGCCGGGCAGGTCCACCAGTAAACGAAGCAGGGCCTCCACCCCGCCCGCCGATGCCCCGATCAGCAGCGCTTCGGGGGCCGGGCGGGCCTGCCCGCGCACGATGATTCGCCGTGGCCCGTTCATCGTTTGCGAAAAATCCGTTCCTGGCGCACCAGCGGCTCGAACTGCTGGGCATAGGCGGAGAAATCCAGACTCTCCTTGCTGCCCAGGCCGAGAAAGCCGCGGTGGCAGAGGGAGTCGTGGAACAGGCCGAGCGCGCGATCCTGGAGCTCGCGATTGAAATAGATCAGCACATTGCGACAGGACACCAGCTGGGTCTCGGCGAACACGCTGTCGGTGGCCAGGCTATGGTCGGCAAAAACCACGTTGCGACGCAGCATCTTGTCGAACAGCACGCGGTCGTAGGCCGCCGAGTAGTAGTCGGAGAAGGCCCGCTGGCCGCCGGACTTCTGGTAGTTCTCGGTGTAGGTACGCAGGTTGCTGAGCGCGAAGATGCCCTGCTCGGCCTTCTCCAGCGAGTGCGGGTTGATGTCGGTGGCGTAGATCATGCTGCGTTCCAGCAAGCCTTCCTCATGCAGCAGGATGGCCAGCGAGTAGACCTCCTCGCCGGTGCTGCAACCGGCTACCCAGATCTTCAGCGACGGGTAGGTGTGCAGCAGCGGCACCACCTGCTCGCGCAGGGCGAGGAAGTAGCCGGGGTCACGAAACATTTCGCTGACCGGAATGGTGAGGAACTGCAGCAGCTGCATGAAAGCCTGCGGGTCGTGCAGGATGCGCTCCTGCAGCGCGGAGATGGTCGCGCAATCGAGCTGCTGCTGGGCCTGGCGCACCCGGCGCTTGAGCGAAGCGCCGGAGTAATTGCGGAAGTCGTAGTTGTAGCGCAGGTAGATGGCCTCGATCAGCAGGCGCAGCTCGATCTGGTCAGGCATTCACAGGCGCTCCAGCTTGGGCATCCACACGCGGATCAGCGAGAACAGCCGATCCAGCTCGATGGGCTTGGCCAGGTAGTCGTTGGCGCCCGCCCGCAAGCAGCGTTCCTGATCGTCCTTCATCGCCTTGGCGGTCACTGCAATGATCGGCAGGTTCTGCCAGCGCGCCTCCTGGCGGATCTTCCGTGTCGCCTCGTAGCCGTCCATCTCCGGCATCATCACATCCATCAACACCAGGTCGATGTCGTCCACCTCGCGCAGCTTGGCCAGCGCCTCGATACCGTTGCGCGCGACCTCGACCACAGCGCCCTTCTGCTCCAGCGCGCTGGACAGGGCGAAGATGTTGCGCACGTCATCGTCCACCAGCAGCAGGCGGCGCCCCTCGAACAGCTTGTCGCGGTTACGCGCGGTCTTGAGCATGCGCTGACGCTCGCCGGACAGCTCCGCCTCGACCTTGTGCAGGAACAGGGTGACCTCGTCGAGCAGACGCTCTGGCGAGCGTGCGCCCTTGATGATGATCGAGCGCGAGTACTTGAGCAGCTCGGCTTCCTCGTCGCGGCTCAGGTTGCGCCCGGTGTAGACGATCACCGGAGGGAAGGAGCAGATGTCCTCCCTGGCCATGCGCCGCAACAGCTCGTTGCCCTGCATGTCGGGCAGCTTGAGGTCGATGATCATGCAGTCGAACACGGTGTCGCGCAGCTTCTCCAGCGCATCGCTGGCCAGCTCGACGGCGGTGATCTCGACATCGTCATCGCCGATCAGGCGGGCGATGCTGTCGCGCTGCAGCGGGTCATCCTCGACCAGCAGCACGCGCTTGACCTGCTGGTTGAGCTTGGCTTCGAGCCTGCCGAACACCTCCTTGAGCTGCTCGCGACTGGTCGGCTTGAGGGCATAGCCCACCGCGCCCAGGTGCAGGGCCGCTTCGCTGTGATCGTCCACGGACACCACATGCACCGGGATATGCCGGGTCACGGCCTCATCCTTCAGGCGCTGCAACACACCCAGCCCGGAACCGTCCGGCAGGCGCATATCGAGCAGGATGGCGTCGGGACGGAACTGCCGGGCCAGCTCCAGCCCCTCGTCGGCGCTGGCGGCGACCAGGCAGGCGTAGCCCAGCTCGTGAGCCAGGTCGAACAGGATGCGGGCGAAGCGCGACTCGTCCTCGACGACCAGCACGCAACGGCCACCCCGCTCACCGAGCTGCTCGCGGTCATCGGCAAAGGCCGCCAGCGGACGTGGCGAGGGTACAGCCGGCGCGGCTGCCGGCAAGGGCGCCGGAGCGGCAACAGGCAGCGGCCGGGCTGTCGGCGCCGGCGCCTCGGTGAACTGTTCAGGCAACAGCAATGTGAAGACGCTGCCCTGGCCCTGCTGGCTGCTCACCGAGAGGCTACCGCCGAGCAGCCCGGCCAGGTCACGGGAAATGGACAGGCCAAGGCCCGTACCGCCGTAGCGGCGATTGCTGGTGCCGTCCGCCTGACGGAACGCCTCGAAGATCACGGCCTGCTGATCCTCGGCGATACCAATGCCGGTATCGCGAACCGTGAAGGCCAGGGTCTGCTCATCGTGGCGCGCGACGCTGAGGCTGACGCTGCCGCGCTCGGTAAACTTGAAGGCGTTGGACAGCAGGTTGCGCAGTATCTGTTCCAGGCGCTGGCGGTCCGTGAACAGCTGCTCCGGCAGCCCGGCAGGCTGCTCGACGACAAACTCCAGACCACGCTCGCCGGCCAGCGGCACGAATACGTCACGCAGGCCTTCGAGCAGGCTGCTCAGCGGCGTGCGCTCGGGGCGCACCTCCAGCTTGCCGGCTTCGACCTTGGCAATGTCGAGAATGTCGTTGATCAGATTGAGCAGGTCGTTGCCGGCCGAATAGATCGATTCGGCGAACTTCACCTGCTCGGCATCCAGGTTGCCCTGCGGGTTTTCGGCCAGCAGCTTGGCCAGGATCAGCGAGCTGTTGAGCGGCGTGCGCAACTCGTGGCTCATGTTGGCAAGGAATTCCGACTTGTAGCTGCTGGCGCGCTGTAGCTCTTGCGCACGTTCCTCCAGCTGGATCTGGATGCGCCCGAGGGACGTATTGCGCTGGTCCAGCTCGTCACGCTGATCAGCCAGCGTCTGCGCCTGCTCGGCCAGCTTCTCGTTGGTCTGCTCCAGTTCGGCCTGCTGGGTTTCCAGGTGTGCCTGCGACTCCTTGAGCACCCGCGCCTGCTGCTCCAGCTCCTCGTTGGCGGCACGCAGCTCTTCCTGCTGGGTCTGCAGCTCCTCGTTGAGCTGCTGGGTCTCGCCCAGCACCTCCTGCAGACGCTGGCGGTAGACGGCGGTTTCCAGAGAAATGCCGAGGCTGCCGGCAATGGCTTCGAGGAACTCGCGATCGCGGGCCTCCAGCGGACGCATGAAGGCCAGCTCCAGCACGCCATTGACACGATCATCCGCCTGCAGCGGCACCAGCATCACACTGACCGGCAGCCCTTCGCCCAGTCCGGAGGCAACCTTGAGGTAGTCCGCCGGCAGTTGCTCCAGCTGCACCAGGCGACGACTCTGTGCCGCCTGACCCACCAGGCCCTCACGGCTGTAGAACTCACGCCCCCGCGCCTCATCGGCAGCGCTGAAGCCATACCCGGCAATGCGCTGCAGATCACCACTCTGGGACTGGCGCAGATACAGCGCGGCCACCACGCAGCCGAGGTAGTCGGCGATAAACGCCAGTGAGCGGTCAGCCAGTTCCTGCACGCGGCTTTGTCCAAGCAGGCGCTCCGCCAGCTGGGTCTGACCACCCTGCAACCAGGCACGCTGGCGTTGCTCGTCGGCATAGAGGGCCTGCTTGGCCATGGCCTGCGAGTAGACCGCCGACAGGTTGAGCAGCTCGCGGCGACCAAACAGCGCCAGCAGGCCGCTGAACAGGATGCTGATCAGCAGATAGGCGCCCGTACCCCAGGTGGCGATGTTGTTGGCGTCGCGGTTGCGCTCCTGGCGCAGGTCACGCTCGCTGGAGATAAAGGCATCCAGCTCGCTGCGGATACCGTCAGTCAGGTTCTTGCCCTGCCCGCGCCCCACGGCCTCCAGGTAGTTTTCACCCTCTCGGCGCGCCGCAATGACCTGCTGAGCGTACTCGTCCCACTGTTCCTGCAGTGCCAGTATGCGCTGCGTGCGCTGCACCTGGGCCGGGTTATCGGCAACCTGAGTTCCAAGCTCCTCGATCAGCGCGCGGAACTTGCCACGCGCCAGGTCGTAGGGCTCCAGAAAGTCTTCGTTGCCGCTGAGCAGGAAGCCGCGCATGCCGGTTTCCATGTCCAGGCTCAATTTGTAGATCTCGCTGGCACGGTTGAGCGCCTGATCGGAGTGCTCGACCCACTTGATCACATTCAGCAGATAGCCAATCACCACGGCAAAAAACAGCGCACTGATCAGCCCCAACCCCAGGGGAATGCTGACATTGCGGTTGAGAATCCGACGGAAACCGTCCTCGTCCATTACAGCCTTGCTCGATTCTTGTACGTCCATTCGTGACTGGCTCACTGCTAATGTGGCGGGCGCGCGTGGCAAACTGACCGCATGATGCAATCAAAGTTTGCCAAACTTAGCCGCGCTTTACTGCCATAACCACAACGTTGAGAGCACGATGTCCACCGACGAGCCCCCTATCCGCAAATGCGTCCTGCTGGTCGAAGACGACGACATTGTCCGCATGCTCACGGTCGAGATACTGGAAGAGTTCGGTTATCGCGTGCAGGCCATGAGCGATGCGCCGAGTGCCTTGCAGCTGTTGCAGCAAGGCGAGCCCGTCGACCTGCTGATGACCGACGTCGGTTTGCCCGGCCTCAGTGGCCGGGAGCTGGTGCAGGCCACCCGCGAACTGCGACCCACCCTGCCGGTGCTGTTCGCCAGCGGCTATGGCGAACAGGCCATCGTCGATGAAGCGCGCCAGCGCCACCCAAACGCCCGCACCGAAAGCATCGTAAAACCCTATGACCTGAACCAGCTGGCGGACTGCCTGGGCCTGCTCGCCAACGCCTAGGCCACAACCGCACAGACGCCCGGAACAAGGCTGCGGCGAGGCTCTAGCACCTGATTTTCGGCGCGTCGACTGTCAGAAAAAATACATGTGGCAGATTGCGGCAAGCCAACTAGGCTGAGATTTCCTATTACCAAAGGAAATTTCAGTATGCGTCGCTCATTTCTGTTTGGTTTAACCATGTCCGCCGGGCTGGCCCTTACGGGTTGTGCCAGCGACATTACCCAGCCTGAGCAATATTCCGGCTTCCTGGGTGAATACACGCAATTACAGCCCACCACCTCCGCCAGCGGCGTCCCGGTTCTGCGCTGGGTATCGCCCGACTACCAGGGCGACCACTACACCTCGGTGTACATCGAAAAGCCGGTGTTCTACCCGACGCCTACCCCGAGCGAGCAGGTCAGCCAGGAAGCCCTGAACCAGGTCGCTACCTATCTGCACAGCGCCATGAAGCGCGAACTGGCCCAACGCATGACCGTGGTCGAAACGCCCAACACGGACACCCTGGTACTGCGCAGCGCCATTACTGCGGTAACGGCGGAGACCGAAGGCCTCAAGCCCTATGAAGTCATTCCCATCGCCCTGGTCATCGCAGCCACCAGCACTGCCGTCGGTACACGCGACCGCAACACCGATATCTACGTCGAACTGGAGGCGCTGGATGGGCGCACCAGCCAGCCGATGATACGCGTGGTGCGCAAAGGCCACGGCCTCGACCTGGAAAACCGCGACAGCCAGCTGAGCCTGGCCGACCTGCAGCCCGCTCTGGATGTATGGGCAAAGGACGCCAGCGCCTTCAAGCCCTGATGGTCAACCATCAGGCTGGTGGATGAGGATTGACCAACGCGGCCTGGCTCAACAGTCTGGCCGCTTGACCTCATGGAGACCGCCATGCCCAGCCTCAATCCCAGCCCCGCACAACTCGCCGAGTTCGCCGCCCGGATGCCCGCCGGTCAGCCGATCATGATGCTCAACCTGCTGCGCTACAACGCCACCGCCAGCTATCCGGCCGGCAGCGAACACGCTGCCTGTACCGGTCGCGAGGCTTACAAGCGCTACAGTCGCACGGCCATCGCCAAGGTGCAGGCCGTCGGTGGCCGGGTGGAGTTCATGGCGCCCGTGCAGGTGGCGCTGATCGCCCCGGCCGGCGAAGCCTGGGACGACATGCTGCTGGTGCGCTACCCCTCGCCGGAAGCCTTCCTGAGCATGCTCAACGACCCCGAGTACCAGGCCGCCACCGTGCATCGCACCGCGGCCCTGTTCGACTCGCGCCTGATCGGCACCACCCCGCCCGCCTGAGATTGCCGCTCACCCTCGGGCAAAACTGCCGCGCCACCTGCGCGGCAGAGGCAGCAGTGCGCGCCTCAGGTATCGCTCAGCGCGCCCTCAGGAAGCGTTATTGAGCACCACGAGGATGGCCGCGCTCTCGGCATCCGCATCGCCGTCGTAGCGGGCCGGCCGATATTTCATCTGGAAGGCAGCCAGCACCCGGCGTGTGGCCTTGTCCCATTCGCCGGTCTGCGGCGTCGGGTAACCGAGCTGCGCCAGTTGCGCCTGGAACCAGGCGGCATCGGGCAGGGCCGTGGCCAGGCGCTGCTGTTCACGAGCCACCGCGGCGGCCTCCGGCCAGCGGATCAGCCCGGCATCGGCCAGGCGCTTCCAGGGGAACAGCGGGCCGGGGTCGACCTTACGCTGCGGGGCGATATCGCTGTGGCCGATGATGCTGTCGAACGGCAGATCGTGGCGCTTGACCAGGTCCTTGAGCAACACGATCAGCGCCTCGATCTGCGCTTCGCTGTAGGGCTGCCAGTAGCGCCCGCTGGGGCCGTCGAAATAGCCCTGATTGACCAGTTCGATGCCGAGGGTACTGGCGTTGAGCCAGGTACGCCCTTGCCACTCGCTGACGCCGGCGTGCCAGGCTCGACGGTTTTCATCCACCAGGCGGTAGACGGTGGCCGGCGAGTCGCCGATCAGGTAGTGGGCACTGACCTCGCCCTGGGTCAGCAGTTGCAGCGAACGCTGCAGGTCGGCAGAGGTGTAGTGCACCACGATGTACTGCACGCGGCTGCTCTGGCCCTGGGCCTGGTAGCGGTCGTCGATGCGCAGACCGCTGCCGGTACAGCCGGCAAGGAACAGGGCACAAAGGGTGAGGGTGGCAAGTCTCATTGGTCTGTACACAGGCTCAAGGGGTGATATGCAGGATGCTCTGCAGGTTATCCAGCAGCATGTCGACGCTGAGCATGATCAGCAGCATGCCGGTCAGCCGCTCCACGGCGGTGAGGCCGCGCGGGCCGAGGAATTTCTGTAGCCAGGAAGCCTGCAACAGGATACTGGCGGTGGCCAGCCAGGCCAGACCGACAGCCAGGTAAAGCTCCCAGATCGGTCCTTCGAAGGTGCTGCGCAAGGTCATCAGCACCGCCAGGGCCGAAGGCCCGGCCACCGCCGGGGTGGCCAGTGGTACCAGCAGCGGCTCGCCATCCGGCAGGTCGCCCAGCACGCCCTCGGGCTTGGGGAAGATCAGGCGCATGGCAATTACGAACAGGATGATGCCACCGGCAATCGCCGTGGCTTCGCGCGACAGACCCAGGCCACTGAGAATCTTCTCGCCGAAGGTCAGAAAGATCATCAGCAGCGCCAGCGCCAGCAACAGCTCACGCAGCGCCACGCGCATGCGCCGCTCGGGGGCGACGTTTTTCAGGGCGGCGAGGTAGATGGCGATGTTGCCGAACGGGTCGGTGACCAGAAAAACCAGAACGGCGATGCTGAAGATGTCCATGCGGGGCTCCTTGGAAGGTGCGCACAGTTTATCCGGCGCCGGCGCTGTCGTCTGTCCGCCGCAACACCGAGGCAATATGTGACACAGATCACACAAGAGCAGCCCTACCAGACACGGGGCCGGCCGCCGGGGACAAACGGCCATGCGCGGTGGTCACAGCAGCGTATCGTGATGACATGCTCAACGAGGATGACGCCATGCGCCGCGTGCTGCTCTGGTTCAAACAGGATCTGCGCCTCGACGACCACCCTGCCGTACAGGCCGCCCTGGATGCTGATCGTATCGTGCCGCTCTATGTCTTCGACCCGGCACAACTGCAGCCGGGCCCGCTGGGCAGCAGTCGCCTGGGCGTGCACCGCGCGCGCTTTTTGATGGAAAGCCTGGCAGCCCTCGACGGCGAATTGCGCCAACGCGGCTCCGGCCTGCTGGTACTGCAGGGCCGCGCCGAACAGCTGATTCCACGCCTGGTCGAACAGCTCGACCTGGACGAAGTGCTGACCCTGGATGAAATCGCCCCCGAGGAGCGCGCCCAGCTCGCCAGCCTGCGCACCACGCTGGGGGCTGACAAATTGCGCGCACTGCCGGCCAACCACCTGCTCCAGGCCAGCGAGCTGCCCTGCACGCCCGACAAGCTGCCCAGCGTGTTCAGCCAGTTCTACGCACTGGTCGAGCAGCGCCTGCCGATCTTCCAGCCGCGCCCGGCCCCCGCACGCCTGGCGGCCCTGCCGGACAATGCCAACGCCTATTTCGCCGCCCTGCCCAGCCTCTCCCAACTCGGCCTGGGCGAGCCGCTAAGCATGGCCAGCAGTGCCTTCCCTTTCTCCGGCGGCGAACCGGCCGGGCAGGCGCGCCTGCGCGACTACCTGTGGCAGACCCAGAATGTGCGCCATTACCAGGACACCCGTAACGACCTGATCGGCAGCGAATATTCGTCCAAATTCTCACCCTGGCTGGCCAATGGCAGCCTGTCGCCACGCCGGGTGATGGCCGAACTGCGCCGCCACGAGGCCCAGTACGGCAGCAATGAATCGACCCGCAGCCTGTGGCGGCAGCTGCTGTGGCGTGACTTCTTCCGCTGGACACTGCTACGCCACGGCACCGCGCTGTTCCGCCGCGACGCTCTCAAGGCCACGGCACGCACGCCAGACCAGCTTGATGCGCGTTTCGAGCGCTGGTGCCAGGGCCGCACCGGCATGCCGCTGGTGGATGCCAACATGCGTGAGCTGGCCAGCACCGGCTTCATCTCCAACCGCGGCCGCCAGGTGGTCGCCAGCTACCTGGTCGGCGACCTGCAGCAGGACTGGCGGCATGGCGCCGCCTGGTTCGAAGAGCACCTGCTGGACTATGACCCGGCGAGCAACTGGGGGAACTGGGCCTACCTCGCCGGCGTGGCCAGCGCCCCGCGCGGCCGCGAGCTGTTCAATGCCCTGCGCCAGGCCCGCCAATACGACCCGACGGGTGCTTACGTCAGCCTCTGGCTACCTGAGCTGCAGGGGGTACCCGCGCACCTGCGGCACACGCCTTTCCTGCTGTCGCACCTGCAACTCGATGCCATGGGCTACCCCCGCCTGGAGCAGGTACCGGAGCACTGGAAACCCTATCTACCCAGCGCCGCCTGAGGCCGCTTAGCCCAACACGATGCGGTTGCGTCCTTCGCGCTTGGCGCGATAAAGCGCCTGGTCAGCCCGGGCGAAAGCCGCCTCGCTGGACTCGCCGGAGGCAAAGGCCGTTAGTCCCGCAGACAGGGTGATGGACATGGGCTCGCCGCGAAAATGGAAGGGGCAGGCCTCGATGGCTGTGCGCAGCGTCTCCAGCAGCTGCTCTCCGCCTTCCAGCGGTGTGCTCGGCACCAGCAGGACGAATTCCTCGCCACCATAGCGCGCGAGGAAGTCAGTCTTGCGCAGGCGTTTGTTCAGCTCGCCGGCGATGATCTTCAGCACTTTGTCTCCGGCGAGGTGACCATAGTCATCATTGATCCGCTTGAAATGGTCGATATCCAGCACCGCCAACAACAGATCACCGCCATAGCGACGCCAGCGCGCCAGCTCCAGCTCCAGCCGCTCACTCCAGCCCGCGCGGTTGGGCAGACCGGTCAGCGGGTCGGTAAGGGCTTTCTGCCTTTGTTCTTCCAGATGTTCACGAAAGCCTTGGGCCTCCTGCTCCATCTCGGTCACACGCTGCGCCAGGGCCTGCAACCGTTTGGCCACTTCTTCCTCACGCCCCTCTCGGGCGCGCTGGTGCTCAGTGACCGTGCTGAGCAGACCTTCCAGACGACGCTCCAGCGCCTGCTTGAGACTGGGCAGGTCTACCGCATCCTGTACGCTGGCCTGCAGGTCACTGACCTGTTCACGCAGCTCCTGGTTGAAGCTGCGGGCACTTTCCACCGACTCGCTGTAACCCTCGTGGGCTTCGCTCAGGGTGTGGATAAATGCCGCCAGGCGCTCATTGAGCAACTTGAGATAACCGGCGAACTCACGCTGGCCGCTGTCGGTTACCGCCAGCACCAAGACCGCCAGATCATCCAGTACGGGTACCAGCTCATACCAGTTGAGGCCACCCTTGAGCCGCTCACGCAGGGCATCACCCTGGGGCAGGTGATGTGCCGGCAGATCAAGCTCGTCGAGCAGTCGCGTCAGGCTCTCGGCCACATGCGGCGCCACTGCGCTGTAGCCGGGTTCGGGCCGGTCCGGCAGGGCAAAGTCAGGATCGCCCTCGCCGGTCAGCATGCGCGCATCCAGTGGCAGGCTGTCCAGTGTCGGCGCTTTGGCCAGCGGCGCAGGCGCCACGGCGGCGACCTGCACGAAGGACGCCTGCGCCGCCGCCGTGGTCGCGCGAATCAGAGACTCACTGGCCGGCTCCTGCGTGGTCGAGGCAGCCGGAGTCGGAGTCGGAGTCGGAGTCGGAGTCGGAGTCGGAGTCTCTGGAGCAGACGCGTCCTCAGCCTGATGCGCAACAGCCGCAGCCGGGGCCTGATGCTGAACGGGCTCGCTTTCCTGGTGTTCCTCTGCCCGCTCGCGGCTGCCGAACAGTCGCTGCAACAGGCCTGGTTGCGCCACCACCTCACCAGCGAGCACCGCCAGGGTCTTCTCCTGCAGACTGCCGAGTTCGGCCAGCAACGCCGGCACTTCACGGGACTGGCTGGCGCGCTCGTCGATACGCTTGGCGAACTGCTTGAGTGCCCGACGCACTTCGCGTGGTGGCTCCATGGCCAGCAGTTGCTGGGTCAGGCTGGTAAACCCGGCAACGCTCTGCTCCACGCGTTGCTGGCGACGTGTCTCCGAGTCCAGCACGGCACGCTCCAGGCGTGGGATCAAGGCAGCCAAACCGGCATCCATCTTGTCTCCGCGAATCAGCTCGCGCAGCTCCTGCATGCACTGATCCACTGCCTTGTCGCTGCCTTCGGCCGCCAATGAGCTGCGCACCAGGCCACGGCGCAACAGGTCGAGACGCTGGCTCCACAGCTTCTCCTGTTGCTCCTGCTGTTCCAGGCTTTTGAGGTATTTGGCTTTCCAGCGCTGGGCTTCATCGGTCATGGTGGCGATCCAGTGGCAAAGCCACTACAGCATAGGCAGAGTCAGAGCACTCGGCAGGCGAATGTCCACCGCGACCGGCAGATGATCGGAAATCGGCTGACTGAGCACCTCGAAGCGCTCCAGGGCCAGTTCGGGGCTCAGCAGAATATGATCCAGACAGCGCTGCGGGCGCCAGCTGGGAAAAGTCGCCTCAACCTGCGGGGCGAGCAGGCCGAGGTCACGCAGTGGCGAATGCTGCAACAGGTCGACGGCGTGGGTATTCATATCCCCCATCAGCACCACATGGCGGTGCCCCTCGATCAGCTCGCGCACATAGGCCAGCTGCCGGGTACGCACCCGCGCGCCCAGGGCCAGGTGCATGTTGATCACCACCAGAGCGTCGGCGCCCTCGCCAAACCGCAGCAGCACCGCACCACGACCGGCAGGGCCGGGGAGCGGATGGTCTTCCAGATGGCTTGGGCGCAAGCGGCTGAGTACACCGTTGCTGTGCTGGGCGAAGCGACCGAGATTACGGTTGAGCTGCTGGTACCAGTAGGGGAAATCGCCGAGCTCGGCAAGATGCTCGACCTGGTTGACGTAGCCGGAGCGCAGGCTGCCACCATCGACCTCCTGCAAGGCCACCAGATCGTAGTCGCCGAGCAACGCGCCGATGCGCTGCAGGTTACCGTTGCGCCCCCTGTGCGGCAGCAGGTGCTGCCAGCTACGGGTCAGGTAATGGTGATAGCGCGCGGTGCTGATACCAACCTGGATATTGAAGCTGAGTAAGCGCAGCAGCCCAGCATCCTGGCGCACACCGGAGTCCTGGCAGTGGCCGTTGACCTGCGTTTGACGCAGGCCGGCGACACGCCTGGTGCTCCAGCGGCGCAACATGGCGATGAACTCAGTTGGCGCTGCGTTCTTTGTCGATCAGGAAATCAGCCACATCCAGCGCCTGCTCAGGGCCACCCGAGCTACCGATATCGAAACGGTATTTACCGTTGACGATGAGCACCGGCACTCCCTTGATCTGGTAGGCCACAGCCAGCTTCTTGGCCTTGGCCACCTGACCTTTCACCGCAAAAGAGTTGTAGGTGCTGAGGAACTTGTCCTTGTCCACGCCCTGGCCGGCGAGGAACTCCGCCATTTCCTCGGGAGTCGCCAGCTTGCGCTTTTCCTGATGGATGGCCTTGAACACCGCATCATGCACCTGCTGTTCGACCCCCATGGATTCGAGCGTGATGAACAGCTGACCATGGATATCCCAAACTCCGCCAAACATGGCGGGAACACGCACGAAGTTCACGTCCTCCGGCAGCTTGTCGACCCACGGATTGAGCGTCGGCTCAAACTGATAGCAATGCGGGCAGCCATACCAGAACAGCTCTACCACTTCGATCTTACCTGGCTGCGATACCGGCACCGGGTTGCTGAGTTCTTCGTATTGGCGGCCGGCCTCGATACTCTCGGCCTGGGCGAAGGCACCGAACAAACTGAGAGAGGCAAAGGCAGCGCCGAGAATCAGGTTACGCATGCAAAACTCCTTGGCATTGGGAACCGCTCAGGGCGGACGCCGATTCGACCGACGCCGCGCTGGCAGGTTCCGGCATTGTAGCGGCAGCGCCAAAGAAAAAGGGTGGCCATGGCCACCCTTTTAGTTCAGCGCAGTAAGACTCAGTGCAGACCCTGAATGTAGCTGGAAACAGCCTGGATATCCTTGTTGCTCAGCTTCGCAGCGATGGCGCGCATGATCATGCTGTCGCCGTCGTTGGTGCGGTTGCCCTCGCGGAAATCAGTCAGCTGCTTAGCCACGTACTGCGCATGCTGACCACCCAGGTGCGGGAAGCCGGCAGGCGCGTTACCAGCACCTTCAGGGGAGTGGCAACCGGTACAGGCCGGCATGCCCTCCTCAATTTTACCGCCGCGGAACAGGGCCTCACCGGCAGCCACCAGCTTCGGATCGGCAGCACCGACGCTCATCTTCTGGCTGGCGTAGTAAGCAGCGATGTCGGCCATGTCCTGATCGCTGAGCGGGTCCAGAATGCCGGTCATTTCCAACACGGTACGCTTGCCGCCCTTGATGTCATGCAGCTGCTTGAGCAAGTAACGCTCGCCCTGACCAGCCAGCTTCGGGAAGTTTGGCGCGGCACTGTTGCCATCCGCACCGTGGCAGGCGCCACAGACCGCAGTCTTGGCCTGGCCGGCCTCGGCATCACCGACGAGCGGGCCGGCGGCATGCGCTGCAGCGGAGACACCCAGGGTCAACAGCAGGCTCACGAGTACTTTGTTCATCAGCTAATCCAATAACGGCTAAGTGTATTAAGAGTTTTTACGGGACTACTCGCTCATCACCTTGATGACAGCCTGGTAGTCCTCGGCACTGCAGTCCATGCACAAACCACGGGGTGGCATGGCATTCAAACCGTTGGTGACGCTCTGCACCAGTGCATCCATACCTTTGGCCAGCCTGGGCTCCCAGGCTGCCTTGTCGCCACGCTTGGGCGCCATCGGCAATTGACCATTGTGGCAGGCCGCACAGGCCTTGGCATATACCGCTTCCGGATCCTGCGCCGCCTGAACGGCATTCGACAAGCACAGCAGCATTGCGCTGGTGACCAGCATTCTTTTCATAGCCAACCTCATCAGGGAGGGAACGGCCTGCGTCTGGTCGCGCAGTGGTTGTGACTCGTTCCCAGGAGAAGGACAAAGCGCACACAAAATCTGCGGCATTATATACTGGCGACGCTGAAACGGAAGCGACAGCATGCCGCGGCCCCTTGCCGCACTTGGCGCGCAAGGCTTCCAGCCCCTGTCCCAAAGCGGATTCCCCATGTCAATAAAGAACCCCATCCTCGGGCTGTGCCAGCAGGCCAGCTTCATGATCAGCGCCGCCAAGGTCGAGCAGTGCCCCGACGATCTAGGCCTGGAAGTGGCCTTCGCCGGCCGCTCCAACGCCGGTAAGTCCAGCGCGCTGAACACCCTGACCCACGCCAGCCTGGCGCGCACCTCGAAGACCCCGGGGCGCACCCAGCTGCTCAACTTCTTCCGCCTGGACGATGAGCGGCGCCTGGTCGACCTGCCCGGCTACGGCTACGCCAAGGTGCCGATTCCGCTCAAACAGCACTGGCAAAAGCACCTGGAGGCCTACCTGGGCAGCCGCGAAAGCCTCTGTGGCCTGGTGCTGATGATGGACATCCGCCATCCGCTGACCGAGTTCGACTGCATGATGCTGGACTGGGCCAAGGCCAGTGGCATGCCGCTGCATATCCTGCTGACCAAGGCCGACAAACTGGCCTTTGGCGCGGCGAAGAACGCCCTGCTCAAGGTGCGCCAGGAAATCCGCAAGGAATGGGGCGACGAAACGGCCAGCATCCAGCTGTTCTCCGCGCCAAAGCGTATGGGCGTGGAGGAAGCGCAGTTGGTACTGGCGCAATGGCTGGGCCTGGTCGAGGGCGAGGCAGAGGAAAGCGAAGAAGGCTGAGCCGCAAGCAGAAAATTGCCAGGAGGCATTTTCGACGGTGCTGGCGACAGTCCAGAGGGCTTTCGCCAGACAAAAAAAACCCCGGACTTCGTATGGGGAGGGAGAAGACCGGGGTTCAATTCTGAACCGCTAGGGCGGGGTTCAGAGTTCTGCCAACACTAAAACACAGCTAGGAGCAATGAAGGGCGTCGTGCCATTCATCAACTCTGACCGGCACCCCTGGCGGAGAGTTCAGTTTTTTTTAAATCGCATTGCGATAAAAAACAGAACCCCCTGACGCGCCCAGCATAAGACGCGTATTTACTGGGCATCAGTGCGCCTCGTCCCAGTTATCACCTACCCCGGCCTCGACCAGCAGCGGCACATCCAGCTCGGCGGCGCCACTCATCAACGGCAGAAGGCCGGCCTTGAGGGCCTCGACCTGATCCTCGCGCACCTCCAGCACCAGTTCGTCGTGCACCTGCAGGATGACTTTCACGTCCAGCCCGGACTGCGGTAGCCACTGATCCACGGCAATCATCGCGCGTTTCATGATGTCCGCTGCGGTGCCCTGCATCGGCGCGTTGATTGCGGTGCGCTCGGCCCCCTTGCGCAGGGACGGGTTCTTCGCATGAATGTCCGGCAGGTACAGGCGACGCCCAAACAAAGTCTCGACGTAGCCCTGCTGGCTGGCCTGCTCGCGGGTGCGCTCCATGTAGGCCAGCACGCCGGGATAGCGGGCAAAGTAGGTGTCGATATAGGCCTGCGCCTGCTTGCGCTCGCAACCAATCTGCTTGGCCAGGCCAAAGGCGCTCATGCCGTAGATCAGGCCGAAGTTGATGGCCTTGGCGCTGCGGCGCTGGTCACCGGTGACCTCCTCCAGCGCCACACCGAACACCTCGGCAGCGGTCGCCTTGTGCACGTCACGGTCATGGCGGAAGGCGTCCAGCAGGCCTTCGTCCTTGGCCAGGTGCGCCATGATGCGCAGCTCGATCTGCGAGTAGTCGGCCGCCAGCAGCTTGTAGCCCTTGGGCGCGACGAAGGCCTGACGGATGCGCCTTCCCTCGGCAGTGCGGATCGGAATGTTCTGCAGGTTCGGATCGGTTGAAGACAAACGCCCGGTGGCCGCTACCGCCTGGTGGTAGCTTGTGTGTATACGTCCGGTACGTGGGTTGATCTGCTCCGGCAACCGGTCGGTGTAGGTGCTCTTCAGCTTGCTCAGGCTGCGGTACTCCATCAGCAGCTTGGGCAGGGCGTGATCCTGCTCGGCCAGTTCGGCCAGCACCGCTTCGGCGGTAGAGGGCTGACCGGTGGCAGTCTTGCTCAGCACCGGCAGGCCGAGTTTGTCGTAGAGGATGGCGCCGAGTTGTTTGGGCGAGCCGAGATTGAACTCCTGGCCAGCCAGCTCGAAAGCCTGCCGCTCCAGCGCCACCAGGCGCTCCCCCAGCTCGATGCTGTGCTGGCCGAGCAGCTTGGCGTCAACCAGCGCGCCGTTGCGCTCGATACGCGCCAGCACCGGCACCAGCGGCATTTCAATCTCCTTGAGCACCTTGACCAGCGAAGGCGTGGCTTCGAGCTTGGCCCACAAAGCCTGGTGCAAACGCAGGGTCACATCGGCGTCTTCCGCCGCATAAGGGCCGGCCTGTTCGAGGGCAATCTGATCGAAGGTCAGCTGCTTGGCGCCCTTGCCGGCGATGTCCTCGAAGCGGATGGTGCTGTGGTCAAGGTACTTCATCGCCAGGCTGTCCATGTCATGGCGGGTCGCCGTGGAGTCCAGCACATAGGATTCAAGCATGGTGTCGAAGGCCAGGCCCTGCACCGCGATGGGCGTCGAGGCATGCGCCAGCACATTCATGTCGTACTTGCCGTGCTGACCAACCTTGGCCTTGGCCGGGTCTTCGAGGATCGGCTTGAGCGCCTTGAGCACTGCGTCGCGATCCAGCTGCGCCGGCACGCCCATATAGCTGTGCGCCAGCGGCACATAGGCCGCCTCGCCAGCGGTCACGGCGAAGGACACACCCACTACCTCGGCCCGCTGCGGATCGAGGCTGGTGGTTTCGGTGTCGAAGGCGATCAGTTCGGCAGCCTGCAACTTGCCCAGCCAGGCATCAAACTGCGCCTGATCCAACACGGTTTCGTAGTGCGTTTCGGCCAGCGGCGCGTCGGCCGCGACTTCCGCGGCGGCCTCTGGCTGATCGAACAGCCCACCCGTGGGCGCCGGCACCGTGGCCGGGCGCGCCCTGGGTTTCTCGCGTTGCAGCTCGTCCAGCCAGCCCTTGAATTCCAGCTCGCTGTACAACTCGACCAGCGCCGCACGGTCAGCCTCGCCGGGGTGCAGGTCGTCGACGCCGACGTCCAGCTCGACATCGGTCTTGATGGTTGCCAGCTGATAGGAAAGGAAGGCCATGTCCTTGTGCTCGGCCAGCTTGGCCGGCAGGGTCTTGGCGCCGCGAATCGGCAGTTCGGGGACCTTGTCCAGGTTGGCGTAGAGCACGTCGAGACCACCGCCGACACCCACCAGCAGGCCCAGTGCAGTCTTCTCGCCGACGCCCGGCACGCCGGGGATGTTGTCGACCTTGTCACCCATCAGCGCCAGGTAGTCGATGATCAACTCCGGGCCGACACCGAACTTCTCGCGCACGCCCTCGATGTCATAAACGCTGCCGGTCATGGTGTTGACCAGGGTGACGTGCGTGCAGACCAACTGGGCCATGTCCTTGTCGCCGGTGGAAATCACCACGTCGCGGCCCAACGCGGCAGCCTGCCGGGCCAGGGTGCCGATCACGTCGTCGGCCTCCACGCCTTCCACGCACAGCAGCGGGTAGCCGAGGGCGCGCACGGCGGCGTGCAGCGGCTCGACCTGGCCGCGCAGCTCCTCGGGCATCGGCGGGCGATTGGCCTTGTATTCGGCGAACATGGCATCACGGAAGGTGCCGCCCTTGGCGTCGAATACCACGGCAAAGGGGCTATCCGGATACTGCTTGCGCAGGCTCTTGAGCATGTTCAGCACGCCTTTCACCGCGCCGGTCTGCAGGCCTTTGGAGTTGGCCAGCGGCGGCAGGGCATGAAAGGCGCGGTACAGGTAGGAGGAACCGTCGACCAGAACGAGAGGGGCATTGGACATGCTTGGGATCAACCTTTTGCCGGGTGCGAGCGCTAGAATGGCTGCATCAACCTGAAGAAAGGGACAAGGTTACCATGCGCATGCTCACCCGCCTGACCCTGGCCGCCCTGCTGGCCGCCAGCCCGATGCTCGCCCTGGCCGAAGACGAGGTCACCGGCGATCCGGACGTCACCATCCGCCAGGATGGCGACAAGACCATCACCGAATACCGCCAGAACGGCTTCCTCTACGCCATCAAGGTCACGCCGAAAAACGGCAAGCCGTACTTCCTGGTGCGCGCCGATGGCAGCGAAGGCAACTTCATCCGCTCCGACCAGCCGGACATGCTCATCCCGGCCTGGGAAATCTTCAGCTGGTAAACCACGATGTCCGTATTCACCCCGCTCGAACGCCATGAACTGGAAGTCTTCCTGGAGCCCTACGGGCTCGGCCGTCTGAAGGACTTCCAGGGCATCGCCGCCGGCAGCGAGAACAGCAACTTCTTCATCAGCCTGGAAGGCGGCGAGTTCGTCCTCACCCTGGTCGAGCGCGGCCCGCGTGGCGACTTGCCGTTCTTCGTCGCCCTGCTCGAACGCCTGCACCAGGCCGGCCTGCCGGTGCCCTATGGCGTCGCCACCCGTGACGGCGAAGTGCTGCGCGAACTGGCCGAGAAGCCGGCGCTGTTGCAACCGCGTCTGGCCGGCAAGCACGTCAGCCAGCCCAACACCCACCACTGCGCGGAAATCGGCGCCTGGCTGGCACGCCTGCACCTGGCTACCCGCGACGAGCCGCTGGAGCGGCGCAGCGACCGTGGTCTCGACTGGATGCTGGAAGAAGGCCCGGTGCTGGCCCTAGAACTGCACGATGAACAGCTGCCACTGCTGCGCGACAGCCTGCAGGAAGTCGACGAGCTGAAAGCGCGCATCCTCTCCCTGCCCCGGGCCAACCTGCACGCCGACCTGTTCCTCGACAACGCACTGTTCGACGGCAACCACCTGACCGGAGTCATCGACTTCTACAACGCCTGCTCCGGGCCGATGCTCTACGACCTGGCAATCACCCTCAATGACTGGTGCTCGCTGGCCGACCAGCGCCTCGATGTGCCGCGCGCCCAGGCGCTGCTCGGCGCCTATGCCGCGCTACGCCCCTTTAGCCGTGCCGAAGCCGAACTGTGGCCGGCCATGCTGCGCATTGCCTGCCTGCGCTTCTGGCTCTCCAGACTGATCGCTGCCCGGCGCTTCCAGGGCCGCGACGTACTGGTCAAGGATCCGGCCGAGTTCCAGCGACGCCTGGCCCAGCGTCAGCAGGTCAGCCTGCCACTGCCGTTCGCGCTGTAACGGCTACCGACGAGCAGAAAGGCCTGGCGATACCCGCCTAGAGACTTTCCAGACAGCCGGCCAGGCCACCGGCGAGATCGCGCAGCAGTTGCTCGTAGCTCAACGCCTTGGCGCCCAGGGCGTCCAGCTCGGCCAGCCTTACCGGCAACCCGGCTGAGAGGGTTTCAGCCAGACGCGGGCGCAGCGGCGGCTCACTGAATACGCAGGCAGGGCCGGCAGCCTGCAACTGCTCGCGCATCGCCGCCACCTGCCGCGCACCGGGCTGCACCTCGCTGGCGGCACTGAACACGCCGGCATGCTGCAGGCCGTAGGCACTCTCGAAATAATCGAAGGCCTGATGGAAGACGAAGAACGGCTTGCTTGCCAAAGGCACCAGACGCGCCTTCAGTTCGGTGTCGAGGCGCGCGAGACGCTGCTCGAATGCCGCCAGGTTGGTCTGATAGCGCGCTGCATTGGCTGGGTCGGCGGTAACCAGGTCATCCGCCATGCGGGTGGCGATCACTCGGGCGTTGGCCGGCAGCAGCCAGAGGTGCGCGTCCAGGCTGCCGGGGCGATGGTCATGGTCATGCGCATCGTGGTCATGTTCGTGGGCATGCTCAGCGCCCTCTCCGAAGTGACGCAGAGTCAGGCCCGGCAGCGCCTGCACGGCGACAGTCGGTTTGTCGCGGCCGTCGAGCACCCGTGGCAGGAAGCCCTCCATGTCCGGGCCGATCCAGTACAGCAAGTCGGCGCTCTGGACCTGACGCACGTCGGACGGACGCAAGGCGAAATGGTGCGGCGAGGCGCCGGGCGGCAGCAGTACCGCAGGCTGACCGAGGCCATCCTGCACCGCGGCGGCGATCAGCTGAAGCGGCTTGATGCTGGTGAGAACCCGTACCTCGGCCTGAGCGGCCAGACTGAGCAGGGAAAAAACGACAACGGCGGCGAAACGGAACACGACGGCAAGACTCACTGGGCAAAAGGGTAATAGAATAACGTCTCTGCATCCGGACGTCCTCGTCATGTTCAAGCCGCTGACCAATAACACGCCCCTCGCCTGTCTGCCTCACGATCATTCGCGCTGTGTCGCCGATGCGCTGACCGAGGCCGAACAGATCTGCGCCAGACAGGGCACGCGCCTGACCGCGCTGCGCAAGCGTGTGTTGGAGCTGGTCTGGGCCAGCCATAAGCCACTCGGCGCCTACGACATCCTGGGCGTGCTGAGCGAAGAAGACGGCCGCCGGGCCGCGCCGCCCACCGTCTACCGCGCGCTGGATTTCCTCCTGGAAAACGGCCTGGTGCATCGCATCGCATCACTCAACGCCTTTATTGGCTGCGTCCATCCGGAACATGCACATCAGGGCCAGTTCCTCATCTGCAAGAGCTGTCACGCTGCCATCGAACTGGAACAGCCAGCCATCAGCCAAGCCATCATCAGCAGCGCCAAGGACGTCGGCTTCGCCGTTGAAAGCCAGACCGTCGAGGTCATTGGCCTCTGTGCCGGCTGCCGGAAGTCGACATGAGCGATACCTTGATCCAACTGCAGGATGTCGGCGTGGCATTCTCCGGCCAGCCGGTGTTACAGCAGGTGCAACTGGCCCTGCACGCCGGCGAGATCGTGACCTTGATCGGGCCCAACGGCGCCGGCAAGACCACCCTGGTACGCACCGTGCTCGGCCTGCTCAAGCCGGACAGCGGCACGGTGCGGCGCAAGCCGCGCCTGCGTATTGGCTACATGCCGCAGAAGCTGCATGTCGATGCGACGCTGCCGCTCTCGGTGCTGCGCTTCCTGCGCCTGGTGCCGGGCGTCGACCGCGCCGCAGCGCAGGCCGCGTTGAGTGAAGTCGGAGCGGAACAGGTGATCGACAGCCCGCTGCAGAGCATTTCCGGTGGCGAACTGCAGCGCGTGCTGCTGGCCCGCGCCCTGCTGCGCGAGCCCGAACTGCTGGTGCTCGACGAGCCGGTGCAGGGCGTCGATGTCGCCGGCCAGGCCGAGCTGTACCGCCTGATCACCCAGCTGCGCGACCGCCACGGCTGTGGCGTGCTGATGGTGTCCCACGACCTGCATCTGGTGATGAGCGCCACTGACCAGGTGGTCTGCCTCAACCGCCACGTGTGCTGCTCCGGCCACCCCGAGCAGGTCAGCAACGACCCGGCCTTCGTCGAGCTGTTCGGCCAGGACGCCAAGAGCCTGGCCATCTACCACCACCATCACGACCACAGCCACGACCTGCATGGCGAAGTGGTCGAACAACGCGCCGGCCTCACAATCCATGGTCCGGCCCACGTTCATGGCCCTGGTTGCAAACATTGATGCCCGATTTTCTGCTTAACGCCCTGCTCGCCGGCCTGGCCCTGGCGCTGGTCGCCGGCCCTCTCGGCTCCTTCGTGGTGTGGCGGCGCATGGCCTATTTTGGCGACACCCTGTCCCACGCCGCACTGCTCGGCGTGGCCCTGGGCTTTCTCCTCGACCTCAGTCCGACCCTGGCGGTGACCGCCGGCTGCCTGCTGCTGGCCGTGCTGCTGGTGACCCTGCAACAGCGCCAGCCGCTGGCCTCGGACACCCTGCTCGGCATCCTCGCGCCCACCACCCTGTCGCTCGGCCTGGTGGTACTGAGCTTCATGGACGAGGTACGCATCGACCTGATGGCCTATCTGTTCGGCGACCTGCTGGCGGTCAGCAGTGCTGATCTGGCCTGGATTCTCGGCGGCAGCGCCCTGGTGCTGGCCCTGCTGCTGCCGCTGTGGCGGCGCCTGCTGGCGATCACCGTGCATGAGGAACTGGCGCGGGTCGAAGGCCTGCCCGTGGCCGGCCTGCGCCTTGCACTGATGCTGCTGATCGCCGTGGTGATCGCAGTGGCCATGAAGATCGTCGGCGTGCTGCTGATCACCTCGCTGTTGATCATCCCGGCCGCCGCCGCCCAGCGCCACGCGCGCACTCCAGAGCAGATGGCCATCGGCGCCAGCCTGCTCGGCATGCTCGCCGTGTGCGGGGGGTTGACCCTGTCCTGGTACCAGGACACCCCCGCCGGGCCTTCTATCGTGGTATCCGCCGCGTCGATTTTCCTCATAGGCTTTGCCCTGCCTCGTCGGGCTCGTTAGGATTGGGCGTTTTTTGCCCAAACCAAAACACAACAGAACCGACGAGTCACAAAATGAACAACAATAAAAGCCGCTATCTCGCCGGACTCGCCCTCGGACTGCTGGCAAACGCAGCCCAGGCCGAATATTGGACGGTCGATGAGCAGGTCAAGAACTTCAATGACGTTTCCGCACATATCCTGCGTGGCGACTTGCCGGCTGCCGAAAGCAAGCTGAACAGCATCAGCCAGAACATCGACCCGAGCGATGTGCGCATCGGCCAATACCGTCGTGAGCTGGCCAACATCTATCTGCAACGGGGGCAGCAACAGTTAGCGAGCGGTAACACCGCTGCGGCAGCCGCCACCCTCACTCAGGGCGAGCAGCACCTGGTCGCGGCGTCTCCCGCGTTGAAAGCGCAGTACCAGTCCAGCCTCGACGCCGCAACCGCCGAGAGCCGCCTGGCTGCTGCCGAGGCCGAGGCGAAGGCCAAGGCGGCACTGGCTCGCCAGGAAGCCGAGCGTGCCCGCCAGCAGCAACTGGCGGAAGCCAAAGCCGCCGCCGAGCGCCAGGCCCGTGCCCAGCAGCAGGTACAGCCCGTCGTCGTACCGGCTCCGGTAGCCGAACCAGCAGTCGCAGCCGCGCCACGCGCCCGTCTGATCGACCCGGCGGCAACCAGCAGCAGCGTGCCCATGCCGATGCTCGACGCCAATGACCGCGACAGCCTGCGCGATCTGCTCGATCAGGTCGCAGCCGATGTGGTGGCGTTCGACTGTGCGGTACGCCTGGAAGTGCGCGAGGCCAAGGATTACCCCTTTGTCGCCGCCCTGCTGTCGGCGCGAATCAAAAAGCTTGATCCCGGTTTCTCTCCGCAGTTCTCCCCTGTACTCAAGCCCGACCAGGAACCACGCCTGGTACTGAGCCCACAAAGCAACGGTTGAGCCCGGTGATACAGGGGCGGGGCAACCTCGATAGAACGAAGGTTGCACCCGCCCTGCTTGCTTATAGCTTTATGGATTAAATTCAGGCCAATAAAGACTAAGAGCGCATAAACAAAACCGTTAAAATGCGCGGCTTTCGGCCAACCGCCTAGGCTAGATGGAGTCGTCGCCTCCGACCGGGTTGCGACAGTAACTCCCACGTACCCACAAGGTTCGCGCAGTGATCGAGTTCCACCACGTCAACAAATCCTACCGGGTCGCCGGCCGCGAAGTGCCGGCCCTGCGCGCCACCAGCCTGCGTATCGAGCGCGGCCAGGTGTTTGGCCTGATCGGCCACTCCGGCGCCGGCAAGAGCACCCTGCTGCGCCTGATCAACCGCCTGGAAGAACCCAGCGGCGGGCGTATCGTGGTCGACGGCGAAGAGGTCACCGCCCTCGACGCCGACGGCCTGCGCCGCTTCCGCCGCCAGGTCGGCATGATCTTCCAGCACTTCAACCTGCTGTCGTCAAAGACCGTCGCCGCCAACGTGGCCATGCCGCTGGAGCTGGCCGGCGAGCTGAGCCGTGCGCAAATCGCCCAGCGCGTCGCCGAACTGCTGGCCCGCGTCGGCCTGAGCGAGCACGCCAACAAGTACCCGGCGCAGCTGTCCGGCGGGCAGAAGCAGCGTGTCGGCATCGCCCGCGCGCTGTCGACCCACCCGAAAATCCTGCTCTGTGACGAGGCCACCAGCGCCCTCGACCCGCAGACCACCGGCCAGGTGCTGCAACTGCTGGCCGAGATCAACCGCGAGCTGGGCCTGACCATCGTGCTGATCACCCACGAGATGGACGTGATCCGCCGGGTCTGCGACCAAGTGGCGGTGATGGACGGCGGGGTGATCGTCGAGCAAGGGGCGGTGGCCCAGGTGTTCCTCCATCCGCAGCACCCGACCAGCAAGCGTTTCGTCCAGGAAGACGAGCACATCGACGAGAACGAGCAGCGCGACGATTTCGCCCATGTCGAGGGCCGCATTCTGCGCCTGACCTTCCAGGGCGAGGCGACCTACGCACCGTTGCTGGGTACCGTCGCGCGTGAAACCGGGGTCGACTACAGCATCCTCGCCGGACGCATCGACCGCATCAAGGACACCCCCTACGGCCAGCTGACCCTGGCCCTGACCGGTGGCGATATCGACGCCGCGCTGGCGCGCTTCCAGGCCGCCGATGTGCACCTGGAGGTACTGCGCTGATGCTCGAACAACTGCTCCCCAACGTCGACTGGCAGGAAATCGGCTACGCCAGCCTCGACACCCTCAACATGCTCGGTGGCGCCACCCTGTTCACCGTGCTGCTCGGCCTGCCGCTCGGTGTGCTGCTGTTCCTCACCGGGCCGCGGCAGATGTTCGAGCAGAAGGCGCTGTACGCAGTGCTGTCGCTGCTGGTCAACGTACTGCGCTCGGTGCCGTTCGTGATCCTGCTGATCCTGATGATCCCGCTGACGGTGCTGATCACCGGCACCTCGCTGGGCGTAGCCGGTGCGATTCCGCCGCTGGTGGTGGGCGCCACACCGTTCTTCGCCCGCCTGGTGGAGACCGCCCTGCGCGAGGTCGACCGCGGCATCATCGAGGCGACCCAGGCAATGGGCGCCAGCACTCTGCAGATCATCTTCCGTGCGCTGCTGCCGGAGGCCCTGCCGGGCCTGATCGCCGCCGCCACCGTGACCGCCATCACCCTGGTGTCTTACACCGCCATGAGCGGCCTGATCGGCGGCGGCGGCCTCGGCGACCTGGCCGTGCGCTACGGCTACCAGCGCTACCAGCCGGACGTGATGGCTGTCACCGTGATCCTGCTGCTGATCCTGGTACAGGTGCTGCAGATGGTCGGCGATCGTCTGGTCGTGCATTTTTCCCGTAAGTAACCCTAGAACAGCGGGCGACCGGCTACCCGTCGGACCCTGCGCCCTATCCCACAAGGAGCTGAACATGAAGAAACTGCTGACTGCCCTGGCCGCCTCGGCCGCCCTCACCGCCGCTGCCGCCCAGGCCGGCGAGATCAGCGTCGCCGCCACCGCCGTGCCGCACGCGGAGCTGCTCGAATTCGTCAAACCGGCCCTGGCCAAGGAAGGCGTCGAGCTGAAGATCAAGGTCTTCACCGACTACGTGCAGCCCAACGTGCAGGTCGCCGAAGACCGCCTGGACGCCAACTTCTTCCAGCACCAGCCCTACCTGAACGAATTCAACGCCTCGCGCGGTACCGACCTGGTGAGCATCGCCGGCGTCCACGTCGAGCCCTTCGGTGCCTACTCCAGCAAGATCAAGAGCCTGACAGAGCTGGCCGATGGCGCCCAGGTGGTGATCCCCAACGACGCCACCAACGGCGGCCGCGCCCTGCTGCTGCTGCAGAAGACCGGCCTGATCAAGCTCAAGGACGCCACCAGCATCACCGCCACCGTCAAGGACATCGTCGAGAACCCGAAGAACATCAAGGTGCGTGAGCTGGAAGCCGCGACCCTGCCGCGCGTGCTGAACCAGGTCGACCTGGCCCTGATCAACACCAACTACGCCCTGGAAGCCGGTCTGAACCCGACCAAGGACGCCCTGGTGATCGAAGGTGATGACTCGCCGTACGTGAACATCCTGGTCACCACCAGCGCGAAGAAGGACAACGCCGACCTGCAGAGGCTGGCCAAGGCCCTGCACAGCGACGCGGTCAAGCAGTTCATCGTCGAGAAGTACAAAGGTGCCGTGGTACCGGCGTTCTGATCGCAACTCAGTTGAGTCAAAAAAGCCCGCCCAGAGCGGGCTTTTTTGTATCCGTGGGAGCGGCTTTAGCCACGATAAGCAGACCCAGCACCCTCATTCTCGGCTAAAGCCGCTCCCAAAAAACTCCATCGCCAACATCAAGGAGCTGTCGCCAATAGCGCTAAAGGTTTACGGCTCCCAGGCACTCCAGCAGGCAATCCAGCGCCGGCTGGCGCTGGGCACGACGCACCAGGGCGATCAGCTCGCGGTGGAAGGTCAGCTCGCCCAGTTCGATGACCCGCACCCGCGCACCATGCTCGCGCCACAGCCCAGCCAGCGGGATCAGCGAAACCCCCAATCCAGCCTCGACCATGCGCACGATCGCTTCCAGCTCGTCCAGCTCCAGTGCTTCATCGACCTGCACACGCTGCGTGCGGAGGAAACGCTCGACCTGGCGACCGCCGAACGAGCTACGGTCGTAACGGACGAAAGGCTGGCTGGCTAGCAGCTGCAACGGCGCGTCGCCGGCCATCGACTCGGGCACGATTAACACGAAGGGCTCGCGCGCCAGCGGCAGCTGCTGCAGCTCCTTGGGCAACTCGAAGGGCGGCTTGATCAGCAGGGCCAGATCCAACTCGCCGGCATCGACCCGACTGAGCAGATCCAGCGACACGCCGGGCACCAGCTTCAGCTCCACCGCCGGCGCCTGCTGGCGAAAGCGCGGCAGCACCTGTGGCAGCAATCCGGTCTGTACGCTGGCAATGGCACCAACGCGCAGCTCACCGCGCAGCTCGCCCGCCGGACTGGCCATCTCGGCATATAGCGCCAGCATCTGCTCGGCCAGCGGCAGGGCGTGACGGCCGGCGGCATTGAGCACGGCGCTGCGCCCGCTGCGGTCGAACAGGCGCTGCCCAAGGGCCTGTTCCAGCACACGCATCTGCGCGCTGACCGCCGACTGGGTGAGGCCGACCCGCTGGCCGGCGGCGGCGAAGGTGCCATGCCGAGCCACGGCAACGAAGGTTTTCAGTTCGCGCAGCATTGATCGAAATCCTTTGAGCTCGACAGCAAGGATATTCGCTTTTGCATAGAAATTATTGCGGCCAACATGCTGAAAAACCCGTGAGGACTCCCTGATGCCGGCTCCCTTTCACCTCGCCATACCCGTCTACGATCTGCCCGCTGCCCGTCATTTCTACGGCGAGGTGTTCGGCTGCGCCGAAGGCCGCAGCAGCGAGCACTGGGTGGATTTCGACTTCTTCGGCCACCAACTGGTGATCCATGAAGCACCGATAATGGCCCACCAGGAGGCCGCACACAGTAATCCGGTGGACGGCCACGACGTGCCGGTGCCGCATTTCGGCGTGGTGCTGGGCTGGGATGAGTGGGAGACGCTGGCCGAACGCCTGCGCCAGCGCGAGACGGCCTTCGTGATCGAACCCTATGTGCGCTTCCGGGGCCAGGTCGGCGAGCAGGCCACCCTGTTCCTGCTCGACCCCTGCGGCAACGCCCTGGAGTTCAAGGCGTTCAGGGATATCGGTCAGCTGTTCGCCAAATAGCCGCTCAGTCGAGCTTGAACAGGCTCGGTAGCTGGGCGGCCAGCTTGTCGTTGTTCAACGGCGCGCGGATGAAACCCCGCTGGGTGCCGTCCGGGCCGATGATCACCAGATTGCCGCTGTGGTCGACGGTGTAGTTCTCCTGGCTGGTATCGGCCGGGATGAAGGGAATGCTGACGCCATTGGCCAGTTTCTGGATGTCGTCCTGGGCGCCAGTCAGGCCCTGGAAGCCGGCGTCGAAGAAGCCGAGGTACTTGTTCAGCTGCTCGGGGGTGTCGCGGTGCGGGTCGACCGTCACCAACACCACGCGCAGCCGATCCTTGGTCTCGGCCGGCAGCATGCCCTGTAGCTGGCGCAGCTGGGCCAGGGTAGCCGGACAGATATCCGGGCAGAAGGTGTAGCCGAAGAACAGCAGGCTCCACTTGTCCTTGAGGTTATCCACCGCCACCGTCTGGCCGTCCTGGTTGATCAGCGACAGCGCCGGCAGGGTGCGACTCTGCGGCAGCAGGACGATGCCGGCATCGAGCATGGCCACCTTGTCGGTGCCGTCGCCCTTGCTGTTAAGCACCTTGTTGACGGTCAGGCCCAGCACCAGGGCGACGAAGGCGGCGAGAACGATAACGGTCTTCTGGGTACGGCTCATGCAATCTCTCTTGGACAGGGCTAGCGCTACAGGTTGAGCAGCAGGTAATGATCGGCCAGCAGGGCGATGAACAGCAGAAACAGGTACCAGATACTGTACTTGAAGGTGTTGATCGCCGCGTGCGGCCGGCTGTCACGGTACAGCACCCAGGCCCAGAACATGAAGCGCCCGCCCAGCACCAGTGCGGCCGCCAGATAGAGCGGCCCACTCATGTGGATGGCATAGGGCAACAGGGTCACCGCCAGCATCACCGCGGTGTACAGCAGGATGTGTACCTTGGTGTAGTGCTCGCCATGAGTGACCGGCAGCATGGGGATGTCGGCCTTGGCATATTCGGCCTTGCGGTGGATGGCCAGGGCCCAGAAGTGCGGCGGCGTCCAGGCGAAGATGATCAGCACCAGCAGCAGCGGCTCGGCGCTGACATGGCCGGTCACCGCCACCCAGCCGAGCAGCGGTGGCGCAGCGCCCGCCAGGCCGCCGATGACGATGTTCTGTGGCGTGGCACGCTTGAGGAAGCCGGTGTAGAGCACGGCGTAGCCAAGCAGCGAGGCGAGGGTCAGCCAGGCCGCCAGCTCGTTGGTGAAGGCCAGCAGCAAGGCCATGCCGGCCACGGCCAGCGCCAGGGCAAAACTCAGCGCAGCGGGCACCGAGACCCGTCCGGCAGTGACGGGGCGCTTGTGGGTACGTGCCATGATCGAGTCAATGCGCCGGTCAACTACATGGTTGACCGCCGCCGCCGCACCGGCACACAGGCCGATGCCAAGGTTGCCGAATAGCAGCACGGTCCAGGGCACGCCGGCGCGAGTGGCGAGGAACATGCCGACCAGCGAGGTGATCAGCATCAGTAGCACGACTCGCGGCTTGGTCAGCTCGAGGTAGTCGCGCCAGCTGGCGCTCTCGGAATGGACACGCGACAGAGTAGCCATGATGTCTCTCCTCTTTTTATTTACCCGCCGCTGCCAGAGCACGCACGGGTGCCTGCGATTGCGGCACCCGGACCTGACCTGTACTGCGCAGGCGATAGTTGATCAGTACCAGCACCAGCAACAACGCGGCGCCACCGGCGTTATGCGCCACCGCCACCGCCAGCGGCAGATGCAGCAGCACGTTGCTCACGCCCAGGCTGACCTGCACGGCCAGCGCCAGCAGCAGCAAGCCGGCCAGGCGACCGAGGCCGGCGACACGCAGGCGCCAGGCCAGTAGCAGCAGAACCAGGCTGAGCCCCACGGCGCCGAGCCGGTGAGTCATGTGAATGGCGGTACGCGCATCGCTGTCCAGCTGGCCGCCGAGGTAGTTGGGGCCGATGTGCTGGGTCAGATGGAAGCCGTTGGCGAAGTCCATCGCCGGCCACCACTCGCCGTGGCAGGTCGGCAGGTCGACGCACGCCACTGCCGCGTAGTTGGAGCTGACCCAGCCGCCCAGGGCGATCTGACACGCGACCAGAAGCAGGGCTAGACCGGCGAGTGCCCGCAGATGCCGCGACACCGCCGGCAGAGCCGGCAGCGCAGCGGACAGACGCAGGCACAGGAGGAATAACAGCGACAGGGTGGCGAAGCCTCCGAGCAGGTGGGCAGTGACCACCTGCGGCCAGAGCTGCAGGGTCACCGTCCACATGCCGAAGGCGGCCTGGGCGATCACCACGCCGAGCAACAGCAGCGGTAATTTCAGCGGCTGGCCATCTTGCCCACGGCGGCGCAGGGCGTGCACGGCCAGGCCGAGGATGACCAGGCCGAGGCTGCCGGCGAAGTAGCGGTGGACCATCTCGTTCCAGCCTTTCTCCACTTCCACCGGTGCTTCGGGGAAACGCGCCTCGGCGATAGCCTGCTTGTGCTCGCTCATTGGCACGCCGATGAAACCGTAGCAGCCCGGCCAGTCAGGGCAACCGAGGCCCGCGTGGGTTAGCCGGGTATAGGCGCCTAACAGCACCACGACAACCGCCAGGGCCGTGGCAAAAAGGGCCAGGCGGTAGCCGGGCAGAGACTTGCGTTCACTCATCCGGGGCCTCTCTTGTTCTTCTTATACCGAAAGCAGAGCCTGTTCATGGTCTTGCGCGCTAGAGCCTGCTTCCCAAACAGCCTGGCCGAAGCGCAGCTGGCCATGGACAGGCTCTCAACCGATTTGCGAGAGCTTTAGCAGCAGGCGCAGATCGGTGAGGATGTCCTTGCCTTTGACCTTGGCGTCGTAACGCAGTACCAGGTTGCCGTGCGGGTCGACGATCCACAGCTGGGCCCCCTCGCTCGAAGGCACCTGTTGCCGATAGGCCATGTCATCCAGTCTGTAACGCCCGAGCTGCGGATATTCGCGCTGCAATTGCTGGTCATAGGCGTCGCTCAGAGGCCGAGCCACCGCCAGACCATGAACGGCACGCGAGGCATCGCGATTGAGGCCGATATGAATCTGCCGGGCGGCATACACCAACTGGCGGCATTCCTCGGCGCAGTCGCCGGGTGCGGTGACCAGCAACTGCCAACGCCCCTCGTCAGCGCCTTGCACGCCGATATCCACCAGCTGGGTGCCATCGCCGACAAGCGTGCCGTGGTAGTTGCGTCCATCCGGCACCCAGAAACGCCACTGGTACATGAAGGTGGCAAGCACCATCGGGCCGATGGCCAGCAGCAGCAACATGATCAGCTGCAGGCGACCGCGACGCCGCTTTACAACGGCCTGGTTGGGCAGTTCTGGAGTCAGGGTGGTGTTCATGGCTGCTCTCCTGCAGGAACGACTCGCGAGCGGGCGTTGTGCCAGCCGAGATAGAGGTAAAGACAGAACAGGGCCGCCGCCAGGGCGAACCACTGCACGGCATAGCCGCTGTGTTTTTCCGGGCCCATGGCCACCAGCGGCCACTGTGCTTCATACGCTGCCGGGCCCGGCTCAAGACGCACCTCGTAAGCCAGACCACCACGGCCCAACTCGCGCCACAGCCGCTCCGGCTCCACGGCGGTAATCAGCCGCGGCCAGTCGCCGCTGTGCGGATCGGCCTGCAGCTGGAAGGCACTGCCCAGCGGCACATAGACCCGCGCCTGCAGGGCCAGCGGTTGCTCAGGCGTGGTGAACTGAGGGGGCGTACGCCGATCCGGCCAGGGTAGCCAGCCGCGATTGACCAGCAGCCACAGACCGCTGCCCTGGTCGTAGAAGGGTTGCAGCAACTCGACGCCGACCTGGCCGTCGCGCATGCGGTTGTCCAGCAGCAAGCTGTGGCGATCGTCGAACTGGCCGTGCAAGCGAATACGCAGGTGAGCCAGATCGTTGCGTCGCTCCAGCTCGGTCACGGTGATGGGCTCGGCCTGGCGCCGAGCCTCGAACTCGGCCAGCAGCACGCGTTTCTCCTCGGCCCGCGACAACTGCCAGAAGCCCAGGCTGACCAGTAGCGGCAGCAACAGGACAACCACCAGGCTGGGCAGCCAGCCGGGACGAAAGCCGTTCATAGGCTGTTTCCGAGTACCGGCAATGGGCTGGCTATACTGCAACGACACATCAATTCCCCCATCCCCCGGAGTCACGCATGCTCAAGGCCGCGATCATCCTCCTGCTGCTGGCCACAATGGTCAGCCTGTTCAGTGGCCTGTTCTTCCTGGTCAAGGACGAGGGCCACGGCTCGCGAGTGGTCAATTCGCTGAGCGTACGGGTCACGCTGACCGCCATCACCGTGGCGTTGATCGCCTGGGGCTTCTACAGCGGCCAGCTGGTCAGTCACGTGACCTGGTAAACCACCTCAGAGTACGTAGACGAAGATAAACAGCCCAAGCCAGACCACATCGACGAAGTGCCAGTACCAGCTGGCCGCCTCGAAGCCGAAGTGCTTCTCGGAATCGAAGTGGCCCTTGTGGATACGCACCAGCATCACCGTCAGGATCAGCGCGCCCATGGTCACGTGCGCACCATGAAAGCCGGTGAGCATGAAGAAGGTGGCGCCGTAGATCCCCGACCCCAGGGTCAGCCCGAGCTCGGTGTAGGCCTCGATGTATTCCTCGACCTGCAGCACCAGGAACGCCACGCCGAGGAGGATGGTCAGGGCCAGCCACAGCTTGAGCGGCCCGCGCTTGTCCTTCTTCAGCGCATGGTGGGCGAAGGTCACGGTGAAGCTGGAGGTCACCAGCAGGATGGTGTTGATCAGCGGCAGGTGCCACGGATCGATCACCGCCGTCGGTGGCGGGAACAGCTTTGAGTCCGGGTTATTGAGCAGCGGCCAGCTGTACTCGAAGCCCTCCCACAGCATGTTGGTCACGCCTTTGTCGCCTTCGCCACCGAGCCAGGGACCGGCCCACATGCGGATGTAGAACAGCGCGCCGAAGAAGGCGGCGAAGAACATCACCTCAGAGAAGATGAACCAGCTCATGCCCCAGCGGAACGAACGGTCCATCTGCGGGCTGTACAGGCCGGCGCGGCTTTCCTTGATCACATTGCCGAACCAGCCGAACAGCATGTAGGCGAGGATCAGGCCGCCGACGAAGAAGATCAGCGGGCCGTTGGAGTCGGCACGCTCGGCCTTCATGTCGTTGAACCAGGTGGCGACCCCGTACACCGACACCAGCATGCCGAGGGTAGCGATGATCGGCCATTTGCTCTGGGCCGGGACGTAGTAGTTCTCGTGACTCGACATTTGTTGTTCTCCTTATGGAGCCTGGGTCACCTGCGCCACGGGTGGCTTGCGCGCAGTGATATCGAACAGGGTGTAGGCCAGGGTCAGGTGCTTCACTTCCTTGGGTAGATCTCGATCGACGATGAAGCGTACGGGCATCTCGATGCGCTCGCCGGGTTGCAGCACCTGCTGGGTGAAGCAGAAGCACTCGGTCTTGTGGAAGAACGCCGCTGCCTTGGACGGTGCCACGCTGGGGATGGCCTGGGCGGTCATCGGCTTGTCGGTCGGGTTGTAGGCGATGAACAGCATCTCGTTGCTGGCCCCGGCCTGCACCGTCAACTCATCGGCTTGTGGGCCGAACTCCCAGACCATGTCGGCCGCGTTGGTGGCGAGGAACTGCACGCGCACCTGGCGCGCCTCGTCCACCGCCTGCTCGCCCTGGTAGGCCCCGGCGGTCTTGCCGTTGATGCCGAAGGCCTGGCACATCACGTCGTAGATCGGCACCAGGGCGAAACCGAAGGCGAACATGCAGGCCACCACCAGCAGCAGGCGGGTAACCAGACGTCCGGTGCTCAGGTTGTCGCTCATGAGCGGGCTCCTACTTCACTTCCGGTGGCGTACTGAAGGTGTGATAAGGCGCCGGTGACGGCACCGTCCACTCCAGACCGTCGGCACCGTCCCACGGCTTGTCGCCCGCGGGCTTGCCGCCGCGAATGCACTTGATGACGATGAACAGGAAGAGGAACTGGGTGGCCCCGAAGGTGAAGGCGCCGATCGAGGAGATCATGTTGAAGTCGGCGAACTGCAGGTTGTAGTCGGGAATCCGCCGCGGCATGCCGGCCAGCCCCACGAAGTGCATGGGGAAGAACGCCAGGTTCATGCCGACGAAACTCATCCAGAAATGCAGCTTGGCCAAAGTTTCGTCGTACATGTGGCCGGTCCACTTGGGCAACCAGTAGTAGGCCGAGGCGAAGATGCCGAAGATCGCACCGGGTACCAGCACGTAGTGGAAGTGCGCCACCACGAAGTAGGTGTCGTGGTACTGGAAGTCCGCCGGGGCGATGGCCAGCATCAGGCCAGAGAAGCCACCGATGGTGAACAGGATGACGAAGGCCACGGCAAACAGCATCGGCGCCTCGAATGTCATCGAGCCCTGCCACATGGTGCTCACCCAGTTGAACACCTTCACCCCGGTGGGCACGGCGATCAGCATGGTGGCGTACATGAAGAACAGTTCGCCGGTGAGCGGAATGCCGACGGTGAACATGTGGTGCGCCCAGACGATGAACGACAGGAAGGCGATCGAGGCGGTGGCATAGACCATCGAGGTGTAACCGAACAGCGGCTTGCGCGCGAAGGCCGGAATGATCGAGCTGACGGCACCGAAGGCCGGCAGGATCATGATGTACACCTCGGGGTGGCCGAAGAACCAGAACACGTGCTGGAACAGCACCGGATCACCGCCACCAGCCGCGTTGAAGAAGCTGGTGCCGAAGTGGATGTCCATCAGCATCATGGTCACGCAACCGGCCAGCACCGGCATCACCGCGATCAAGAGGAAAGCGGTGATCAGCCAGGTCCAGACAAACAGCGGCATCTTCATCAGGGTCATGCCAGGGGCGCGCAGGTTGAGAATGGTGGCGATCACGTTGATCGCCCCCATGATCGAGCTGATGCCCATCAGGTGTACGGCAAAGATGAAGAAGGTCACCGACTCCGGCGCGTAGGTGGTCGACAGCGGCGCGTAGAAGGTCCAACCAAAGTTCGGTCCACCGCCCTCCATGAACAGCGTGCTGACGAGCAGGCCGAAGGCCGCCGGCAGCAGCCAGAAGCTGAAGTTGTTCATCCGCGGCAGGGCCATGTCCGGTGCGCCGACCATCAGCGGAATCATCCAGTTGGCCAGACCGACGAAGGCCGGCATCACTGCACCGAACACCATGATCAGGCCGTGCATGGTGGTCATCTGGTTGAAAAATTCCGGCTGCACGATCTGCAGGCCCGGCTGGAACAGCTCGGCGCGGATGACCATGGCCATCGAGCCGCCGAGCAGGAACATGGCAAAGCTGAACCACAGGTACATCGAGCCGATGTCCTTGTGGTTGGTGGTCAGCACCCAGCGCATCAGGCCCTTGGCCGGACCGTGGTGATGGTCATGCCCGGCATGACCATGCTCTTTGTGCGAGTCGATCACTGCGCTCATGTCACTTCTCCTCGGCCTGCTTGAGCTCAAGCACTTCTTTCGGCGTCACCATGTCGTTCATGGCGTTACCCCAGGCATTGCGCTCGTAGGTGATGACGGCGGCGATATCCACTTCCGACAGTTGCTTGCCGAAGGCCGCCATGGAGGTGCCCGGCTTGCCGTGGAAGACGATATCCAGGTGCCCCTCTTTCGGCCCGATGGCAATCGGTGAGCCCTTGAGCGCCGGGAACATCGGCGGCATGCCCTGGCCCTCGGCCTGGTGGCAGGCGGCGCAGCTGGTTTTGTAGACTTTCTCGCCACGCTCGACCAACTCTTCCAGCGTCCACTCCTTGCTGGTCAGCTCCTTGAGTTTGGCGGCCTCTTCCTTGCGTAAGGCCAGCCATTCGGCGAAGTCTTCCTTGCTCTTGGCCTCCACCACCACCGGCATGAAACCGTGGTCCTTGCCGCACAGCTCGGTGCACTGGCCACGGTAGATGCCCGGCTCGTCGATGCGCGTCCAGGATTCGTTGACGAAGCCGGGAATGGCGTCCTTCTTCACCGCCAGCGCCGGTACCCACCAGGAGTGAATCACGTCAGCCGCGGTAATCAGGAAGCGCACCTTGGTGCCGACCGGCACCACCAGCGGCTCATCCACCTCCAGCAGGTAGTGCTCGTCCTTCTCAGCCTTGTTGTGGATCTGCTCGCTGGGCGTGGCCAGGTTGCTGAAGTATTCGACGTCCTGACCCAGATACTTGTAGTGCCACTTCCACTGGTAGCCGGTGATCTGGATATCCAGCTCGGACTCGGAGGTGTCGTAAATATCGATCAGCGTCTTGGTGGCCGGGATGGCCATGACCACCAGGATGGCGAAGGGGACGACGGTCCAGAGAATCTCGACCGTGGTGCTCTCATGGAAATGGGCCGGTTCCTGGCCGGTGGAGCGGCGGTGGATCAGCATCGACCAGAACATCACGCCGAATACCACCACGCCGATCACCACACAGATCCAGAAGATGATCATGTGCAGATCGAAGACGGTACGGCTGACCTCGGTGACTCCGGGCGCCATGTTCACCGTCCAGGCGGCGTGCGCCGAGCCGAATACCAGCCACAGCATGAAGCCCATCCAAACGCGTGGATGTCGCATCATCACGGGTTCCCCTCATTGTTCTTGTTATCCCGCCGGTCAAGCCTGCGGCTTAGGGATCGACCTTGCCGATACTGCTGGCCACCACTGTCGAAACCTCTCCGTGCCGTAGCCCGTCCGGTTCCATCAGGTAACGCCTTGCGAGTTCGAGTATAGACAGGGGAAGAGAGTGCACAACGCAGTCAGAAAAATAACGCCCGATTTCCGCTACCGCCTGCAGCCCTTGATTGACGCGGGCTGGACCGTATCAGGCGCTCTTTCATATAGCCCTTGCTCATAAACATTAACTAAATATGACAATCCGATCTTAGTCGTAGACCATGACCGACTAAGGTGAAGTCTCGCTTGCCTCATGTCCTTGTTTAGGAGCCGTCATGAACACACCCGCGCTGCGCCAGCAGATCCGTCTTGCCCTGGAGCAGGAAGCCGCCACGGGGCAGCTTGCACGTCAGCTGGAACAGCAGCTGAGCGGCCTGCACCCCAGCATCCAGTTGCCTGCCAGCGACGCCCATGGCGTACTGCAACGCTTCGTCAGGGCTTACGTCGAGCAGGTTCCTGATGTGCTCGATGCCGCCAATAGCGTCGCCCGTGATGCGGGGATCGAGGCGCAGGTGAAACCGGTGCTGAAACTGGCCGAGCAGTTTTTCCTCAGCCCACCGCCTCTCATGGAAGGTCACCATGGCCTGGATGCCCTGCTCGACGAGGCCTACCTGGCCCATCGCCTGGTGGAGGAGGTCAACGACCGCTACATCGCACACCTCGGCCAGCCGCTGATTCCGCTGGACACCACCGTGGCCAACGTAATCGCCCACCAACTGATCGGCGAGCCCTTCGCCAACCAGTTGGACGAAGCCGTCCACCATGCCCTGGACGGCATGCTGAACGAGAAGGTGTTCCGACAGGACTCCGTCCAGGAATACCGCGCCCGCCTGAGCAGCCCGAAAACCCTGGCTGCCTGGCAGAACTGGCCCTGCCTGTCGCGGCAGCTGGGTGTGGAGCTGGGGCTGCCGGCCTGAGCCGCCGCGCCGCTTGCCCAACCCCGAGGCACGCCGCACCTGACTGGTGCGGCAAGCCAAACGAAGCACCCTCCACCTGAGTCCCCGCTACTTCCCCGCACTACCAAGCTATGTTGCTGATTTTGATCGGTAACTGTCGCCAAGCCTTCACATTTCTCTGGCAGCCTCGCGTACAGCAGCTCAGATCAAAGCAACTATCTGCGAGTTGGTACGCTCTGTGCTGAACCCCCTATGCCCGCTCAGTGGATGAGACGGACAACCGGATTGCGACCAACAGCAAGCCTGCAACCGCGAGGGTGCAAAGGAGCAACAGGATGGAGACGGGAAGCTCACGCAGTACCTTCTGGTATCTGCTGCAATGCAAGCCACGCCAGGATGGTCGGGCTGCCCTCAATTTGCAGAATCAGGGTTATCAAGTCTTTAACCCGCAGATTCGTCGCGAGTCGACAGGGGCGACGCGCCGGCCGGAAGCCACCGAGCCGCTGTTCCCAGGCTATCTCTTCATTCGCCTGGCCGAGCAGGATAACTGGGCGCCGTTGCGCTCGACACGAGGCGTCAGCCGGGTGGTGAGCTTCAACAACATCCCGGCCAGGGTGACGGACGAAATGATCGCCGGTATCGAGGAGCGTTGCCGGCAGCCGCTCGTTCGCAAACCTCACGCAGCGGGCGACCGGGTGCTCATCACCCAAGGCCCGCTGCAGATGCTGGAAGGCATCTTCCTGTCCATGAACGGACAGCAGCGCGTACTGATTCTGTTGCAGTTGCTGAATCGCAAACAGCCGGTGCAGTTACCGATAGACCACATAAGAAGCGCCTGATCGCTTCACCCAAAGCCTGTGGATGTCAGCAGTCGTAGTTCCCGAAGGCTAGCAGTGAGCCCCCATAGCAGGGGCGACGCAGTAGCACATTAACCGCTTTCACTTGCCAGCTTCGTTCTCAGGGGACTGACGATCAACCTTGGGGCGGTAGCGTGCCTGAAAGCCAACGGGCCAGACGCCTGAAGGAGCTGTATTCCATGCGCACACTGATCCTCTCCCTCTCTCTCGCGGCAGTCACGCCACCCCTGGCTGCAGACCCGCAGACCACCCAGGCGCTCATCGCCGCAGGCGTGACCATGACGCCCGAGCACGCACAGGCGATCGACGGGGCCACACCCGAGCAGCTGTTGCAGGTCATCGCCGAGCTGGTGGCTGCCACGCCGGCCAAGGCCGCCCTGGTCGCCGAGGTGCTCATCACCCGCCAGCCCGAGCAGGCCGCGGCGATCACCCGGACGCTGGGCCTGGCAGCCCCCGCTCAGCGCAATGCCATCTTCATTGCCGCGCTGCTGGCCGCCCCCGAGCAATCCGCCCTGATTGCCGAAACCCTCTCCGAACTGGCGCCCACCGCCACCGGTGACGAGGCGCCCACCTTTGCCGCACTGGCAGGGGCGCCCTCGGGCGCCGAATCTGGCACCGGTGGCAGCAGCGGCGACGCGCGCCTGGCCGCCAGCCCCAACTGATCTTTCTGTCAGACGCCAGCTAAGGATTCGCCATGCGTCTCTGCGGTCTACTCACGGCCTGCGCCATCGGCAGTACCACGCCCGCCTGGGCCATTACCCCGAAGAACTTCGATGTCCACGGCCTGGACTTCGTCCCCACCCTGGAGGTGCAGGAGAGCTACGACGACAACTTCCGCGCGCTCAGCGAGGATGTCGAGTCGTCCTGGATCACCACCCTGAAACCGGCCTTCAGCCTCACCGCCGAAGACCGCAACAGCGCCTACCGGTTGAGCTACCAGGCCGTCAGCGAGCACTACCATAGCGCCGCGGATGCCAGTAACACCGATCACGATGCCAAGCTGGAAAGCATCCTCGCCTTCGACGCGCGCCAGCGCCTGCACCTGGAAGCCGGTTACAAGCGTCAGGAAGACACCGCCTCCACCGCGGTCAACCGCGAAAACGACAAGTACCACAGCAGCCGTTTTTCCGGGCGCTACGACTACGGTGCCCGGACCGCGATCAACCAGCTCAGCCTGGCCGTCAGCCAGGAGCGCCTGCGCTACGACAACAGCGGCGAGATCAATGCCGACAAGGACCGCGACACCCTGGCCCTGACCGGCACCTGGACGCACGCCCTAGGCGGCAGCACCCGGGCCCTGCTGGAGCTGCGCCACAGCGATTTCGACTACACCCTGGCCGACAGCCGGCGCAACAGCACCAACCAGGCATTGCTGGCCGGTGCCACCTGGGAAGCCACGGCCCGCACCACCGGCAAGGTCCGCATCGGCTACGAGCAGAAGGACTTCGATGATCCGCGGGTCGACGACCTCGACAGCCCCATGTGGGAAGTCGGTCTGGACTGGGCGCCGCGCACCTACTCCGTGTTCACCCTCAATGCCCGCCGGGCCTTCGACGAAGGCGACGACGGCTCCGATGCGGTGAAAACCACCAGCACCGAGCTGCTCTGGCGGCACGAATGGACCAGCCGCCTGAGCAGTAACCTCAGCTTCGGTCTCAGCCGCCAGGTCTACGAGGGCCAGGAGCGCGACGACGACATCAGCAGCGCCAGCCTCAGCCTGACCTATGCCGTGCGCCGCTGGCTCGACATCAGCCTCGGCTACCGCTACCGCAAGAACGATTCCTCGGTCGAGCTGGAAAGCTACGAGCGCAACATCTACCTGCTCAGTCTCACCGGCAGCTTCTAGTGCCGATAGCCCGCGAGAACGACATGTCACTTCCACGCCTGTTTCTTCTGCTCGGCCTGCTGCTGGCCCAGCCGCTGCTGGCCGATAACGCGAGCCGCTACCACCTGGCCTCCGGCGATGTGATCCGCATCAACGTGTTCGGCGAGCCCGACCTCAGCTTTGCCGAAATCCGCCTCAACGACACCGGCACCTTCTCCTACCCCTTCATCGGACAAGTGCAGGCACGCGGCAAAACCGCGGGCGAAGTCGAACGCCTGATCACCGAACAGCTGCGCGACGGCTATCTGGTCGACCCCAAGGTCACGCTCAGCGTCATCACTTACCGCGAGTTCTACATCAGCGGTGAAGTGCAGAAGCCTGGCGGCTACCCCTACCAGCCCGGCCTCACGCTGGACCGCGCCATTGCCCTGGCCGGCGGTATGACCGAGCGCGCCTCGACCAACCGCGTGACCATCACACGCAGCAGCGGCGAATCGCGCCAGATCGAGAAAGCCAATCTCGATACCGCCATCCTGCCGGGCGACACCATCACCATCGACCAGGGTTTCTTCTGACTCATGGACCATAGCCGCAGCCTCATCATCGATCGCACACTGGCGAACCGCGCCACGCCCGAGGACGACGACAGCATCGACCTGCTCAGGTTGTGGCGTACCGTCTGGCGGGCGAAGTGGAACATTGGCGCCTTTGTCGTCACCGTCACCATGCTCGCCGTGCTGCTGGTGCTCAACATGACGCCGCAGTACCAAGCCGGCGCCACCCTGCTGATCGAAGAGCGCAACCCCAAGGTGCTGTCGTTCCAGCAGATGTACGACTCCGCTGCCAGCGGCGGCAGCGAATACCTGCTGACGCAGCTCGGCCTGCTGCAATCACGGGCCCTGGCCGAACGCGTGGTCGACAAGCTGGACCTGGACCAGCACCCGCTGTTCGATCCGCGGCAGCAGCCGCAACCGGCATTCGACCCGCGCGCCTGGCTCAAGAGCGCGCAGCTGTCCCAGCTGCTCCCCGGCGCCACGCCGCAAGAGCTGGAGCCGGAACCGACTATCAGCGACGAAATGGCCTTCACTGCCGCCACTTACGCGCTGAGGCAACGGATCAACGTCAACGCCGTCGGCAAAAGCCAGCTGATCTCGGTGGGCGTCGAACTGCCGGACGCGCAACTGGCGGCTCAGGTCGCCAACGCCCTGGCCGAAAGCTTCATCGAAAGCCAGCTGGAGGCCAGCATGAATACAGCGCTGGCCACGGCCGGCTGGATGAACAACCGCCTGGAAGAGCTGCGGGAAAAACTGCAGAACGCGGAGAACGCACTGCAGGCCTATCGCGAGCAGGAAGGCCTGGTGGATGTCGACGGCGTGTCCACCATCAGCGCCAACGAACTGGCCCTGACCAGCAATCGCATGATCGATGCCCGGCGCCAGCGGGCCGAGGCGGAAAGCCAGTACCGTCAGGTGCAATCCCTGGCGCGCGGTGACCTGGACCGAGCGGCCAGTGAGCCCGCCGTGCTGGGCAACCCGCTGATCCAGCAGTTCAAGGCCGATCAGGCACGGGCACAGGCCAAGGTCGAGGAGCTGTCGCGGCGCTACGGCGAGAAGCACCCGACCATGCTCGCCGCGCGTTCGGAGCTGGCCGCGGCCACCTCAAGCCTGCGCGAGCAGGTCAAGCAGGTGGTGGCCGGTATTGAACGCAACTACCAGCTGGCGGTGGCCAACGAGAATTCCCTGCGCCAGTCCTATGACCGCAACAAGGTGCAGATCCAGGAAATCTCCCGCAAGGAATTCAAGCTGCGCGAGCTGCAGCGCGACGTCGACAGCAACCGCACCCTCTATGAAACCTTCCTCACCCGCCTGAAGGAAACCGCGGCCACCTCGGACATCGACTCGGCCAATGCGCGCATCATCGACCACGCCATGCCGCCACTGCGCCCGGCCAAGCCGCGCAAGAGCCTGATCGTAGCGATCGCCATCGTTCTCGCCAGCATCGTCGGCGTCGGCCTGACCCTGCTGCTCGAAGCCCTGAACAACACCTTCAAGTCCCCGGAGGACGTCGAGACCAAACTCAACGCACCGGTACTTGGCATCGTGCCGCTGGTGCCAAGAAAGCATCGCCACAAGGTGATGCACCTGTTCGAGCAGGACGCCGACAAATACTTCTGCGAGTCGATCCGCACCCTGCGCACCAGCCTGGTGCTGTCGGCCATGGACACGCCACGGCCCATCGTGCTGGTGACCTCCAGCCTGCCCGACGAGGGCAAGAGCACCGTGGCCACCAACCTGGCCAGTTCCATGGCGCACCTGGAAAGCGTGCTGCTGGTCGACGCCGACCTGCGTCGCCCAACCCTGGCGCGCAACTTCGACCTGCCGGTCGGCACCCCCGGCCTGGCCAACCTGATCGCCGGCACGGCAACCCTGGACGAATGCCTCAAGCGCATCGGCAACATCGACGTCCTGCCCGCCGGCATGGTGCCGCCCAACCCGCTGGAGCTGCTGTCCTCGCCACGCCTGGCGCAGCTGCTGGAAACCCTCAAGGGGCGTTACCAGCGCATCATCATCGATTCACCACCGACCCAGGCGGTCAGCGACACCCTGCTGCTGGCCACCCACTCCAGCGCGCTGATCTATGTCATTCGCGCGCACAGCACGCCGATACCGCTGGTGCAAAAAGGCGTCGGTCAGCTGCTGCAGAACAACGCCCCGGTGACCGGCATGGTGCTCAACCAGGTCAATCTGAAATCCGCCGGCAAATACAACTACGACTACGCCAAGCACTACAGCGCCTACGCCGCCAGCGCGCCGAGCAACTGATGATCGACCTGCACACGCACCTGCTGCCCGGGCTCGACGATGGCGCGCCGGATCTTGCCAGCGCGCTGGAGATGGCACGCTTCGCCGCGGCCTGCGGCACCACCCACCTGATGTGCACGCCGCACCTGCACCTGGGTCGCTACGACAACTGCGCCGCCGGCATAGCCGCGACGCTGGCGCGCTTTACCGACGCCCTGGCCGACGCCGGCATCGCCCTGCAGGTCAGCGCCGCAGCCGAGGTCCGTTTCGACAGCGAACTGATGCCCCTCGCCCTGGCCGGCAAGCTGCCTTGCCTGGGGTACTGGCAGGGTCGCCAACTGCTCCTGCTGGAACTGCCGCACAGCCATGTGCCGGCCGGCACCATCCAGCTGGCGCGCTGGCTCATGGAGCATGGCCTGCAGCCGATGATCGCCCACCCCGAGCGCAACAAGGGCCTGATGAGCCGGCCGGAGCAGCTGCGACCGCTGCTGCAACTGGGCTGTCCGCTGCAGGTCACCGCCGGCTCGCTGACCGGCCGCTTCGGTGAGAGGGCCCAGGCGCTGGCCGAACGCCTGCTGCTGGAAGGCCAGATCACCGTACTGGCCAGCGATGCCCACAACCTCACGGTACGCCCGCCCAACCTGCTGCCCGGACTGACCGCCGCCATCCAGCTGGTGGGCGAGCCGGCGGCCCGGCGCCTGGTCGAGGACAACCCATGGCGAATCACCGAGACGCATTTCAGCCAGAGCGCCGCCTGAGTACCACGCCGAGCTACGTCCGCCACGTCAGGCCGCCCATTCCCGCCTCGCCCCTGCAGCGTCTGGTGCTGGTGGCGGTGGCCGCGCTGGCACTGGCGATGCTGGCACTGGCGCTGCGCATGCTCGACGCGACGCTTGCCGCAAGCCGCAGCGAGCAGTACCTGCAGCACTGGCAGCGGCAGGCTCGCGAGCCCGCGGCGCAGGCCTGGCAGGCGGCCTTCAGCGCCGCCCAACGGGCCGTGGAGCGCTATCCGGTGGCCAGCGGTCGCTACCTGGACCGCCTCGGCCAGGTACAGGCCTGGCGTCACATGCAACAACCCGTCGGCGCCCTGCTGGCCGCCGAGTCACGCCGCGCCGCCCTGGAGGCCTACCAGCGCGCGCTGGCAGTCAGGCCGACCTGGCCCAACACCTGGGCCCGTGTGGCCCACACCTACTACGCCCTGGGCGACACGTCGGCGTCCTTCGTCCAGGCACAGGAGCAAGCCAATCGGTTGGGCCCCTACCGCCCGGCCGTGCAGGGAGAGCTTGCCAGCATCGGCCTGCGCAACTGGCCGCAGCTGAGCGCTACACAACGCGTCACCACCCTCGAATCGGCGCACCGGGTTCTCAACGGGCGCACCGATGCAGCTCGAGATCTACTCGATCTGGCCCAGACCCTGGGCCTGCAGGACGTGCTCTGTCACGGCGCCCCGCCTGCGGCGGCCGCGCTGTGCAAATACCGAGGTATACGCATATGACGTCGCAACACAGCATCCTCATGGCCAATCGACGCGGACTGACCTTCTGGGGGCAGTGGCTCGCCGCCATGCTCATGACCAACCTGGTGCTCGGCGCTCTGGTGATGTGGCGCTTTGCCGAGCTGCCCAGCGAGTATCGCCTGCTCAGCGTACTGACCATCCTGGGTTCAGTGCCCTGCTACGGCCTGCTGCATGTCTACCACAAGCGCAACGGCATGCTGTCCGGCCTCGCCCGGCTGCTGGCCGCATGGGTGCTGCTGCTCGGCGGCCTGCTGATCATGAGCTATGCGACCAAGACCACCGACAACTACTCCCGCGAACTGATGTTCACCTGGGCCGTGCTCGGCTTCCTGGTGCAGGCCTGTACCTACCTGCCGCTGCACATGCTCACCCGCCTGCATTCACGCAGGCTGCGCAAGGACCGCCGCTCGGTGATCGTCGGCACCGGCGGGCTGGCCCAGGAGCTGGCGAAGAAGCTGACCCACCCCAATCGCGTGCCGCTGGTCGGGCTGATCGCCACCGAGCCGGGACAGGACCGCGGCGAAAGCGAACTGCCGGTACTGGGCAGCCTGGTCAACCTGCGCGCGATCATTGCCCGCCAGCAGATCCGCCGGGTCTACATCGCCCTGCCGCTCGACGAGATCAGCCATATCGAAGGCATCTATATCGACCTGCTCGACATGGGCGTGGACGTGGTCTGGATTCCCGACTTCGGCAGTATGCTGCTGCTCAACCAGTCGGTGGCCGAGATCGAGCACATGCCGGCGATCTATCTCAACGAGAGCCCGCTCAGCTCGCACCCGGCCGCACTGTTCGCCAAGGAAGCCATGGAACGCAGCCTGGCGCTGCTCGCCATCATCCTGCTCAGCCCGGTGATGATCGCCACCGCGATCGCGGTACGCCGCTCCTCGCCTGGCCCGATCCTGTTCAAGCAGGAGCGGCACGGCTGGAACGGTGAAGTCATCAAGGTCTGGAAATTCCGCTCGATGCGCCTGCACGACGACAGCGAGGTCAAGCAGGCCACCCGCCACGATGATCGTGTTACCCCGGTCGGTCGCTTCATCCGCCGCACCTCGATCGACGAGCTGCCGCAGCTGTTCAACGTGCTGTTCGGCGAGATGGCCCTGGTCGGCCCCCGCCCGCACGCGGTAACCCACAACATGTATTACACCGACAAGATTCGCGCCTACATGGCCCGCCACCGGATCAAGCCCGGCATCACCGGCCTGGCGCAGATCACCGGCCACCGCGGCGAGACCGAGACCGTCGACAAGATGCAGCAGCGGGTCAACCAGGACCTCAACTACATCAACCAGTGGTCGCTGTGGCTGGACATCAAGATCCTGATCAAGACGCCGTTCAGCCTGCTGTCGAAAAACATCTACTGAGCGCACGGACGCCACCTCATGGATGCCTTGCCCATCGTCGCCTTCTGGGCCCTTGCACTCTACGGTCTGCTCGGCAAACCCACGGTGTTGCTGTACCTGTTCTTCGGCTCGATGCCGTTTGGTGCATTTGCCGTGGTGCCGCCGCAGCTCACCTCCGGGCTGACGCTGACGCCGACCCCCATGGTGGTGGTGCTGATCATCCTGCGCACCCTGGGCAGCCTGGTGGGCATGCGTTTCTTCCTGCAGTCGGCATTGAGCCCGCGACGCGCGCTGCTGCTGTTCCTGTTCTGGATCGTGGCGCTGTTCACCACGCTGTTCATGCCGTTTCTGTTCTACGGCGAAGTCAACGTGATTCCCATGCGCCGGCTGCTGCCCACCGATGGCATTCCGCTGGAGCCCGGCGCGCAGAATTTCTCCCAGATGATCTACCTGAGCCTCTCGATTCTCGCCGTGTTCGCCTTTACCCGCCTGCTGCTCCGGGCCGATGCCCTGCAGACCGCACTCCGGGCCATGTGCCTGGGCGCGGCACTGGTGGTGCTCACCGGGCTGCTCGACTACGCCAGCCTGTATGTCCCCATCAGCCCGCTGCTCGAGCCTTTCCGCACGGCGAGCTACGTCCTGATGACCGAGGTGGAGATGTTCGGCGGCAAGCGCGTGGTGGGCCTGATGCCGGAGGCCTCGACCTACGGCAGCCTGTGCATCACCTTCCTCGGGCTGATGTACTTCCTGCGCCACACGATGGCCGACCGCTTTCTGCGCGAGAAGGCGGCACCGGCGCTGGTGGCACTGCTGCTGATGTCCGTCTGGCTGTCGACCTCGTCTTCGGCCCTGGTCGGGCTCGGCGTGTTCGGTCTGGTGGCGCTGGCCGAGTGGGCCTGGCGCAAAAGCCATGCCCAGGCCCTGGGCAATCGCGGGCTGGGTTTCGAATTCTGGGGGGCGCTGGCGGCGCTGTTCGTGCTCGGCATGGTGGTGGCATTGCAGCCGGGGCTGCTCGACCCCGCCGTCCAAAAGCTCAATGAAATGGTGTTCAACAAGACCCAGACGTCCTCGTACGAGGAGCGCACCATGTGGACTGCAGTCGGCTGGAAAGCACTGGCCGATACCTACGGACTGGGCGTTGGCGTCGGCTCGTCGCGCACGTCCAGTTTCGTCGCGGCCGTGTTCAGCAATACCGGTGTACTGGGCGGCGTGCTGTTCTTCACCTTTGTCGCCCAGGTCTTGCTACGGCCACTGCCGCGTGATGCCGAGCGCCTCAGTCGCTCGCTCATGGTGGGCGTGCGCTGCTGCTTCCTGCCGGCCTTCATCGTCGCCCTGCTGGCCGGCACCTCAGCGGATTTCGGCAGCACCAATGCCTTTCTCTTCGGCATGGCGCTCGCGGTGACGATTCACTGCGCACGGCTTCATCGCCTGCGCATCGCCGAGCATCTGGCGCACATCACTCGCCCGCGCACGCACGCCCTGGGTGTCGCACCATGACCAGCCAGCCCAAACTGCGCCCCAGCACCGGCTCGCGCATGGACTTCATCTTCGTCTATGCCGCCTACGTGCTGCGCTATGTCTATCTGCTGCTGCTGATTCCCTTCTACGGCCGCGTGCTGGGCGTCGAAGGCTACGGCGTGGTGCTGGCCGCCATGTCGCTGATGACCATCTGCTGGCGCTTCGTCGAGTGGGGCTTTTCCCAGGTCGGCATTCGCGAACTGGCCACCGCCGGGCCGGAACGCTACGCGCAGCTCTACGGTCAGCACCTCAGCGCACGCGGGCTGCTCTCGCTGCTGGCGGTGCTGGGCGGCGGCGCGGCCATCCTGCTGTCGCCGACGCTGGCGGCACACCCGGTGGCCGGCATCGCCAGCGTGGCACTGGGGGTGGTCTGCGCCTACAACCTGGGCTGGTACTTCGTCGGCACCGGTCGTCCGCGCATGGGCGTCAAGCCCGAGGTGCTGGGCTTCGTCATCAGCCTGACGCTGGTGTTTAGCCTGGTACAGGACGAAGACGACGCCGACCTGGCAATACTCGCGCTGCTGTGCTCCGGGGTGGTGTGCCTGGCAGTAGCCCATGGCTGGGTGCGCCAGGAAGTGCGCGGCGCCCGGCTGTCGGTGAGCAAGGGTTTCGAGCTGATCCGCTCTTCCGGCGCCGTCTTTCTGTTCACCGGCACCTCGGCATTGCTGGTGTCCTCGTCCACCTACCTGCTGAGCATTCTTTCCACGCCGGCCGAGGTGGGTACCTTCGGCGCCGCCGAGCGCCTGGTGGCGGTCGGCCTGAGCGTGATGGGGCCGGCCGGGCAGATCTTCCTGCCGCGTATCACCGCATTGCTGGCCGACGATGTCGACGCCGCCTATCGCCTCATCCGCAAGGCCAGCCTGCTGCTGCTCGGTATCGGTTTTGCCGGCCTCGCCGGCAGCCTGCTGCTGGGGCACTGGGTGATTCCGCTGATCTTCGGCCCCGGCTTCGAGAACAGCGTACGCATGCTGCATTACCTGGCACTGCTGTTCCCGCTGGGCGCGGCCAACCTGCTGCTGAGCAGCTACATCCTCATTCCGCTGCGCAAGGACGGCCTGCTGGCCAAGGTCGTGCTGCTCGGCGCGGGCATCAGCCTGCTGCTGGCCTTCCCGCTCGGCAGCCAGTACGCCGGGATGGGCATGGTGGTGGCACGGGTGGTGGGTGACTCAATCGTGTTCCTCGGCCTGCTCGGCTGCTGCTGGAAACTGGGCATCCTCGCCCGCCTGTTCAACCTCAGACACTGACGGACTCTCCATGAAGGCATTCATCGTCATCGCAACCAAAGGGCGTGCCAAAGAGACCTACGTATTGCTCGACTACCTGCAGCGGCAGACGGCAAGCCCCGTCCACGTCGTGGTAGTCGGCAGCGAAGAACGCGACGTCGAAGGGCTGAGCGAGCATCCCAGCGTCGCTACGGGCGACACCAGCATCCTGCTCGCCCGCGCCGGCCTGACCCTTCAGCGCAATGCCGGCCTCGAGGCGCTGCGCGAGCACACCGCGGGCCTGGCCGCCGAGGACTGGTTCGTCACCTTCTACGACGACGATTTCCGCCCGGCCGACGACTGGCTGGCCAGCGCGGCCGTGGCCATGCAGGCGGATCGGCAGCTGGTGGGCATCACCGGCAACGTGCTGGCCGACGGCGTGGGCAGCGAGTTCGGCGTCTCGGAAGCCGATGCCCTCGCCTACCTGGCGGGCAGCAAGCCGCCCGAGCCGCACTGGTCCAGCGCCACCAGCATCAAGCCGCAGACCGGTCTGTACGGCTGCAACATGGCGTATCGCGGCACGGTCGCCCGCGCCCTGCGCTTCGACGAGAACCTGCCGATGTACGGCTGGCAGGAGGACTTCGACTATTCCAGCCGCGCCCGCCAGTTCGGCCACCTGATCCTGCTGCCCACCTGCAAGGGCGTCCATCTGGGCGTGAGTACCGGCCGCACCAGCGGCGTGCGCTTCGGCTATTCGCAGATCGCCAACCCGATCTTCCTGCTGCGCAAGGGCACCATGAGCTGGCAATCGGCGCTGCGCCTGATGACCCGCAACGTGCTGGCCAATCTGGTCAAGACCCTGCTGCGGGTGCAGATCAAGGACTTCCCCGGGCGCCTGCGCGGCAACCTGATTGCCAGCCGCGACCTGCTCAGCGGCAACCTCCACCCGCTGCGCGCCCATGACATCTGACCCACCCCACACCCAACGGTCGCCTGTGTCCCCGACCTCCGGGGATGCCCGCACCGCTCATCCCAAGGAGACAGGTATGGCGAGAGGCACAGCGTCACCAATGGACTGCACCAGCAACATTGGTATCGATGGCGATGCCTTGCGTAAACCGCTTTCCGGCGTTGGCCAGTACGTGTTCAATCTCTGCCGAGAGCTCGACGAGTTGCTGCCCAGAGCGCACTTCTTCGTCTATACGCGCCTGGCACCGGAGCAGATCGCGCTGCCGTCGGAGCGTTGGACGGTGCGCCGGGAACATGTTGCCCTGCTGCGCAAGCTGCCATCGTTCATCTGGCTGAAGACCCGTGGCGCCAGGCTGGCACGCCAGGACCGCCTGGACGTGTTCTGGGCGGGCCGCACCATCCACCCCGGGCGCGGCAGTGCCCTGCGCATCGCCGCCACCGTGCACGACCTGAATCATCACCTGGTACCTGGCACCATGGAGCGCGCCACCCGCTACTCGCACTTCGCCTGGTTCGACCGCGACGTGCGCAGCGCCGATATCGTCATGACCAACTCCAAGGGCACCTCGGATCGCTTGTCGCACTGGGTGGGCAGGGCCGCCGACCAGGTGATCTACCCCGGCGTACGCAGTGACTTCAGCCCGCTGGATAGCACCCTGCGCCAGTGCGCCGAAGATGCCCTTCGGCCGCTGGGCATCGTGCCGCCGTACATCCTCGCCGTGTCGACACTGGAGCCGCGCAAGAACATCGGCGCGCTGGTGGAGGCCTTCATCAACCTGCGCCGACGTGGCGCCCTGGAGCAGCACAAGCTGGTGCTGGTGGGGGCGCGCGGCTGGCAGAACCAGAGCCTGGCCAAAACCATCGAAGCCAATGCCGCGCTCGGCATCGTCCTGCCGGGCTATGTGCCGGACGACATGATGCCCGGCGTGTTCTCCCTCGCCGACGTGCTGGTCATGCCATCGCTCTACGAAGGGTTCGGCATGCCGGTGCTGGAAGCCCGCGCCGTGGGCACCCCGGTCATCGTTTCCGACATTCCCGAACTCAGGGAGGCGGCGGGCGGTCAGGCCCGTGCCCTGGCGACCAGCGCGGCGGAAATCGAAAACGCCTTGCTCAAGCACCTGTTGCCACCGCACGGGCCAATGCCTGCCGTGCGGGGCGAGATCCAGAGCTGGCGCAGCTCGGCGATTCTCATGTCCCACCTGTTGGTCACGGCCTGAACGCCTGATCTGTCGACCCTCCACACTCGCCTTCCGGACATTCCCATGCTCAAGCCCGCACTCAAGTACGTTTGGCGCAACTTCGGCATTCGCGACAAATACCTGGACGTGAAGTACCAGGCCCTGTTGAAGGAGTGGCACCTCGACAAGACCGCTCCCGCCTGGCCACGCCCCGAGGGCGATCCGGTGGTGCTGATCATTCCGCCGGACCCGGCGCTGCTGATTGCCTCCAAGGGCGACGAGGCGATGATCAGCGTGACGCTGGCGCATTTCCGCAACCAATGGCCGAACGTGCGCTTCCTGGTTGCCACCGCCGGCGACGAAGCCGATGCCAACGCCCGCCGCCTGGATACCGAACCGGTGCGCGTGCTGGACGAGCCGCTGAGCCTGCGCCAGTCCCTCGCGCTGCTGCAGGGGCGCAACCTGCGTGCCTGCGTCACCATCGGCGCGGACGTGCTGGACGGCAGCTACAGCCAGGCCTTTTCCGGCAAGTTGCTGATGCTCACCGGCATGCTCGCGCGGCGCGGGGTGGAGACCATCGTCACCGGTTTCAGCGTCAGTGAGCGGCCCTATCCCAAGCTCAGGTTCCTGCTCGACGAATTCAGCGACAACGTGGTGTTCAACCTGCGCGACCCGGTGTCCTTCAGCCGCTTCAAAATGCTCACCGGCGCCAGGGCCAGCCTGGTGGCCGACGTCGCCTTCCTCCTGCAGCCGCAGCATGACAGCGAAGCGGCGCGCGCGGCGCGACTCTGGTGCAACGGCCAGCATGCCGCCGGGCGCAAGGTCATCGGCCTCAACCTGCACCCGCTGCTGCTCGACCTCAAGGAACGCCACAACATTCACCGGGTGGTGGCGAACTTCATTCAGGTCGCCAAAGGCATGATTCACCGCCACGACGTCAGCGTCGTGCTGCTCGACCATGACTTTCGCGGCGACTCCGCCGACTACCACTGCCTCGACCAGGTCGAACTGGAGCTGCGCGAGGAGCTGCCGGAGCGCGTGTTTCGCTCGCCGGACCGCCTGAGCGCGGCCGAGCTGAAGGCCGTGGCCAGCTACCTGGACGGCATTGTCAGCGGCCGCATGCACCTGATGATCGCCTCCTGCGGCGCCGGCACGCCGGTCTTCGGCATCGAGTACAAGGGCAAGATGGGCGGCCTGATGAAGCACTTCCAGCTCGACGTGGCCCACCTCTCCAACGCCGCCGAGATCATGGACGTGCCTGAGGCGTTCAGCTTCAAGCTGGATCGCTTCCTCGACAACCTCGACCTCTGCCGGCAGCAGCTGCTGGACAACAGCGCCGAGATTCATCGCCTCGCCTCGCTCAACTTCGCCCACCTCAGCTGACAGGATGTTTGCCTGTGGTCTACGTCAACGCCCGTTTCCTGACCCAAGCCCTCACCGGCGTGCAGCGCTATTCGCTGGAGATCAGCCTGGCGCTGCGCGAGCTGGTGCCGGCGATCCGCTTCGTCGCCCCGCACAACATCGTCCAGCACGAGATGGCCGCGGCGCTTGGCGTGGAGTGCATCGGCACACGCACCGGCCATGCCTGGGAGCAGATCGACCTGCCGCGGTTTCTGCGCCGGCAGGGCTCGCCACTGCTGGTCAACCTGGCCAACACCGCGCCGCTGCTGTACCGCAACAAGATCACCACGCTGCACGACATCGCCTTCGAGCGCTTTCCCGAGAACTTCTCCTGGAAGTTCCGCCTCGCCTATCAGCTGGCCACGCCCCTGACCGTGCGCCACTCGCTGAAGGTGCTCACCGTCAGCGAGTTCTCCAAGAAGGAGATCTGCGACCTCTACGGCACCGCGCCGGGCAAGGTGGTGGTGGTGCCCAACGCGGTCTCGGCGGCCTTTCGCCCGCGGCAGAGCGCGGCCGCCGAGCCCTACGTGCTGGCAGTGTCGTCGATCAACCGGCAGAAGAACTTCCACGGCCTGGTCGACGCCTTCAGTCGCATGGAGCGCACCAGTCACAAGCTCTACATCGTCGGCTCGCTGAACCGCAACTTCGCCGACCCCGAGCTGCTGCACAAGATCGAGGCCGACCGCCGCATCAAGCTGCTCGGCCGGGTCACCGACGAGGAGCTGATCACCCTCTACAGCAATGCCAGCGCCTTCGCCTATCCATCGTTCTACGAAGGCTTCGGCCTGCCGCCGCTGGAGGCCCAGGCCTGCGGCTGCCCGGTGCTGGTGGCCGATGCCGCCAGCCTGCCGGAAGTGTGCGGCGATTCGGCGCTGTACTGCTCGCCGGCCGATACCGACGACATCGCCCGACAGATTGACCGCCTCATCTCCAACCCGGACCTCGCCCAGGCCCTGCGCGAGAAAGGCCACGCCAACATCACGCGCTACAGCTGGGAAAAGTCCGCCACTCGCCTGCTTCAGGTCATACGGGAGCTCCAATGAAAGTCGCGATCATTCACTACTGGTGGCTCAGCAACCGCGGCGGCGAAGCCGTGTGCGCGGCGCTCGCCGAGCTGTTTCCCGATGCCGATCTGTACCTGCACGTGTGCAACGAGGAGGTGGTGCGCCAGGCCCTGCCGGACAACTTTCGCGGCAGCATTCGCACGACCTTCATCGCGCGCCTGCCCGGTGCCCGCAAGCATTACCAGAAGTACCTGCCGTTCATGCCGCTGGCCCTGGAGCAGCTCGACCTCAGCGCCTACGACCTGATCCTCAGCAGCGAATCCGGCCCGGCCAAGGGCGTGATCACCCGCCCGGATGCCACCCACATCTGCTACTGCCACTCGCCCATGCGCTACGTCTGGGACATGTACCACGAGTACCTGGCCACCGCGGGGCGCCTGGTGCGCACCCTGTTCCCGCTGGTCGCCCACTGGCTGCGGGTGTGGGACCGCCAGTCGGCGGACCGGGTCGATCACTTCATCGCCAACTCCAGCTTCGTCGCCTCGCGCATCCACAAGTTCTACCGCCGCGAGGCCGAGGTGATCTTCCCGCCGGTGAACACCGGCGAGTTCAGCCCACAGGAAGACCGTGGCGACTTCTACCTGTGCCTCGGCCAGCTGGTGGCCTACAAGCGTGCCGATCTGGCGGTGGAGGCCTTCAACGAACTGGGGCTGCCACTGATCGTGGTCGGCGAGGGCGAGCTGTTCGAGCGCCTGCAGAAAACCGCCAAGGCCAACGTGACCCTGATGGGGCGCCAGCCCTTTGCGGTGATCCAGGACCTGCTGCAGCGCTGCAAGGGCCTGATCTTTCCCGGCATGGAGGACTTCGGCATCGTCCCGGTCGAGGCCATGGCCGCCGGCGCACCGGTGATCGCCTATGCCAAGGGCGGCGCCCTGGAAACGGTGATCCACGGCCGCACCGGCATTCTCTTCAACGAGCAGAGCCGCGAGGCGCTGATCCAGGCCGTGCGCCAGCTGGAAGCCGGCGTTTTCCATTTCAGCCCGCAACTGCTGCACGAACACGCCGCCACCTTCGCCAAACCCCTTTTCAAACAGCGGATCAAGACCTTCATCGACGAGGCTCTGAGCAGTACTACCGCCCCGACCCACCGCCCGCACCACCTTCTCGCCAGCGCGCGTACTGCCGACTAACCGAAACCTGGAGGTTCAACCATGTTGCTTCCCATCGTCATGGCGGGAGGGTCCGGCTCGCGCCTGTGGCCGCTGTCGCGCCAACTCAACCCCAAGCAGTTCCTGGCTCTGGCCGACGGCCAGCTCTCCATGTTGCAGGCCACGCTCCAGCGTCTCGACGGGCTGGAGACCGCCCAGCCGATGCTGATCTGCAACGAGCAGCATCGCTTCCTCGCCGCCGAACAGCTGCGCCAGCTGGGCCTGGACAACTTCACCATTCTGCTCGAACCGGTGGGGCGCAACACCGCGCCGGCCCTGGCCCTGGCCGCCCTGCAGGCGGTCGAGGCAGTGGACGATCCGCTGCTGCTGGTACTGGCCGCCGATCATCTGATCCAGGACACCGGCGCCTTCCGCGCCAGCATCGAGCAGGCGGTGCCGCTGGCCGTGGACGGCAAGCTGGTCACCTTCGGCATCGTCCCCAGCCATGCGGAAACCGGTTACGGCTACATCAAGCGGGGCGCCGCGCTGGGCAGCGGCTTCAGCGTCAGTCGCTTCGTCGAGAAGCCGGATGCCGCCACCGCCAACGGCTACCTGGAAAGTGGCGAGTACTACTGGAACAGCGGCATGTTCCTGTTCCGCGCCAGCCGCTACCTGCAGGAGCTGGAGCGCTTCCAGCCGGAAATCCTGCACGCCTGCCGCAAGGCGCTGATCGGCAGCCAGCGCGATCTCGACTTCATCCGTATCGACAGCGTCGCCTTTGCCACCTGCCCGGATGACTCCATCGACTACGCCGTGATGGAGCGCACCGCCGAGGCCGCCATGGTGCCGCTGGACGCCGGCTGGAGCGATGTCGGTTCCTGGTCGGCGTTGTGGGAAGTCGGCGCCAAGGACGCCGACGGCAACCTGCTCAAGGGTGATGTGCTGGCCCACGACAGCCACAACACCTACGTGCATGCCGACAGCCGCCTGGTCACCACCCTGGGCGTCGACGACCTGGTGATCGTCGAAACCAAGGACGCCCTGCTGGTGGCGCACCGCGACAAGGTGCAGGAGGTGAAGAAGATCGTCGATCGCCTGCGCCAGGACGGCCGCAACGAGCCGATCAACCACCGCGAGGTGTATCGCCCCTGGGGCCTGTATGACTCGATCGACAACGGCACCCGCTACCAGGTCAAGCACATCACCGTGAAGCCGGGGGCCAAGCTGTCCGTGCAGATGCACCACCATCGCGCCGAACACTGGATCGTGGTCAGTGGTACGGCCAAGGTCACCAACGGCGAGAGCACCATTCTGCTCACCGAGAACCAGTCGACCTACATCCCGGTAGGCCAGGTGCACGCCCTGGAGAACCCCGGGGTGATTCCCCTGGAGCTGATCGAAGTGCAGTCCGGCAGCTACCTGGGCGAGGACGACATCGTGCGCTTCGAAGACCGCTATGGCCGGGTCGCCGCGAACCCCGCTCCGGCCGAGACCATCAAGGCCTGAGCGGATCCTGGGTTCACTGGAGGAATGGAATCATGAGCTGTGCCGTGATCTTTGGAGGTTCGGGCTTCATCGGCGTGTTCTTCGCCCGCCAGCTGCTGGGCGAGGGCCGCTTCGACAGGATCTATCTGTACGACCGCGAACAGGTGGCGGACAAGCCATTTCCCTACCGCCGCCGGCTGGTGCAGGAGGAGCCGCGCATCGTCGAGGTGCGCGGCGACGTGCGCCAGCCCATCGACTGGCAACCGAGCGAGACGGTCGCGCTGATCGCCAACTTCGCCGCGGTGCACCGCGAACCGGGGCATGAGGATTTCGAGTACTACGAAACCAACCTGCTGGGTGCCGAACACGTCTGCGCCTGGGCCGAGCGCGTTGGCTGCGAGGACCTGATCTTCACCAGCTCCATCTCGCCCTACGGCCCGAGCGAGCAGGAAAAGGACGAAACCACCCTGCCGGTACCCGCCACCGCCTACGGTGGCTCCAAGCTGGCCGCCGAGAAGATCCACCAGGCCTGGCTGGCCGCCGACCGGGAACGCCGCCATCTGGTGATCGTGCGCCCTGGCGTGGTGTTTGGCGCCGGCGAGGGCGGCAACGTATCGCGCCTGGTGCGGGCCGTGCTGCGGCGCTACTTCTTCTACATGGGCAACCGCGACACCCGCAAGGCCGGCACCTACGTGAAGGAGCTGTGTGCCGCCATGTCCTGGGTCCTGCAGCAGCAGAAGGAACAGGGCCGCCACCTGTCGCTGTTCAACATGACCATGAATCCCGGACCCTCCATCGAAGAGTACGTCGAGGCCGTGTGTGCGGTGGCCGGGGTACAGCGCTCGGTGCCGGCGATTCCCTACCCGCTGCTGCTGACGGTGGCCTACAGCATCGACCTGGTGGCCAAGCCCCTGGGCATCAAGCACCCCTTCAGCCCGGTGCGCATCCGCAAGCTGGTGCGCTCCAACAACATCCTCCCCGGCTTTCTCGTGGCGCAGGGCTACCCCTATCAGTACAGCCTGTCTTCCGCCCTGGCCGACTGGAAAACCAGCTGCCCCGAAGAATGGCGCTAAGGCGCCGTCCGCTCCCTCCACCACCACGGACTTCGATCATGAGCATGCAGATTCTCGTGACGGGTGCGGCCGGCTATATCGGCTCGCACACCGCCCTCGCCCTGCTCGAGGCAGGCTACGAGGTACTGGCCTACGACAACCTGAGCAACAGCTGCGCCGAGTCGCTGCGCCGGGTCGAGCAGATCAGCGGCAAGCGCATCACCTTCATCGAGGGCGACATCCGCGATCGTGAGCGGCTCGATGCCCTGTTCGTCGAGCACCGGATCGGCGCGGTGCTGCACTTCGCCGGTCTCAAGGCGGTCGGTGAAAGCGTGCGCATGCCGCTGGAGTACTACCAGAACAACGTCGCCGGCAGCCTGACCCTGTTCCAGGCCATGGCCCATGCCGGCGTGTTCCGCCTGGTGTTCAGTTCATCGGCCACGGTCTACGGCGAGCCTGAGCAGATGCCGATCCGCGAGGACTTTCCCACCGGCCAGCCCACCAACCCCTATGGTCGCTCCAAGCTGATGGTGGAGAACCTGCTGCGCGATCTCGCGACCGCCGACCCGCGCTGGAGCATCGCCCTGCTGCGCTACTTCAACCCCATCGGCGCCCATGCCAGTGGCCTGCTCGGCGAAGCGCCGAACGGCATCCCCAACAACCTGCTGCCCTACCTCAGCCAGGTGGCCATCGGCAAACTGCAGACCCTGTCGGTGTTCGGCGCCGACTACCCAACCCCGGACGGCACCGGCGTGCGCGACTACATCCATGTGGTCGACCTGGCCGATGGCCACATCAAGGCGCTGGAGGCGCTGGGCGAGAAGCCGGGCATCCATATCTGGAATCTGGGCACCGGTACCGGCTACAGCGTGCTGCAGATCATCCGGGCCTTCGAACAGGCCAGCGGCAAGGCCGTGCCCTATCAGGTGGTCGAGCGGCGCTCGGGCGACATCGCCGAGTGCTGGGCCGACCCGTCCAAGGCCGCGCAGGAGCTGCAGTGGCAGGCCAAGCGCGACCTGACCCAGATGATGGCCGACACCTGGCGCTGGCAAACCAGCAACCCCGAGGGCTACGCCTCCTGACGCCCACGCCGTCGCCCCGCCGGGGCGGCGCCCCGTCTCACCTCCATGACGAAGCCCGCGCATGCTAGACAACGTCAACTGGATCAGGGGCATCGCTGCCGCCATGATCGTCTTCATTCACATGGCCGACGATTTCGACTATCAGCTGAACGACTCGCAGAGGCTTCTGCTCGACCTCCTGGTCAAGAGCTCGACCTGCATCTTCGTTGCGATCTCGGGCTTCTTCTTTCAGCTCAACAGCGGTAAGTACCGCTATGGCAGCTACCTAGCGAAAAAGCTCAACAACGTCATCATTCCCTATGTCCTCATCTCGCTGCCGGCGGTCGCACTATTCCTGCTGAAACTGAAGACCGAGCACGTGTGGATCGACATACAGACGTTCTACACCTGGCCCATGCTAGCCCAGTTTGTCTTTCTGCTAGCCACTGGCGCCCACCTCGGACCGCTCTGGTTCATCCCGGCGCTGGCGCTGATCTACCTCTGCGCACCCCTGCTGTACTGGCTTTCCCGCAGGCGCGGATTCCCACTGATCGCCCTGCTGGGCATCTACCTGTTCGTCGCCACCGACCGCCCCGAGAACAATGCCAATCCCGTCATGGCGGCCGTCCACTTCATCCCCATCTATCTGCTGGGCATGCTGTTCTGCCAGTACCGCACCGCCATCCAGCAGCGTACCAGGCTGTACGCCTGGATCTTCGCCTTGCTGCTGCTCGCCCTGTCGCTGATGGCCGCCTACGACAAGAGCTACTTTGGCCTGCAAAAGTTCTGCGTGTTCGCCCTCCTCTACCTCGTGCTACTGCGCCAGCAGGAGTGGTTCTATCGGAACCCTTGGCTGGCGGACACCCTGTCGCTGGTCGGGGTGTACAGCTTCACCCTGTATTTCCTTCACGGCTACTTCGCCGGACGCTACCGGATGTTCGGTGAATACCTGCAGCCGGACACCTTCCCGCTCTATCTGTTGCAGCGCCTGCTGCTGACCCTGGCCACCATCGCCATCTGCATCGGCATCACCTATTGCGTCAAACGCGTCGCCAAGCAGCACAGCCGCCTCCTGATCGGCTCCTGACTCACCTGTCTCCCCTTTGCAACCCGAGGTGCTCACCATGATCCGCAAATGCCTGTTTCCCGCCGCCGGCTATGGCACCCGCTTCCTGCCCGCCACCAAGGCGATGCCCAAGGAAATGCTGCCCATCGTCAACAAACCGCTGATCCAGTACGGCGTCGAGGAAGCCCGCGACGCCGGCATGCAACAGATGGCCATCGTCACCGGGCGCGGCAAGCGCGCGCTCGAGGACCACTTCGACATCAGCTATGAGCTGGAGCACCAGATCCGCGGGACCGACAAGGAGCACTTTCTCGAAAGCACCCGCCAGCTGATCGAGCACTGCACCTTCTCCTACACCCGCCAGGTGGCCATGAAGGGACTGGGCCACGCCATTCTCTGCGGTGCGCCACTGATCGGCGACGAGCCCTTTGCCGTGGTGCTGGCCGACGACCTGTGCCTGAACACCGGCGGGGACGGCGTGCTGACGCAGATGGTCAAGCTGTTCAACCAGTTCCGCTGCTCGATCGTGGCCATTCAGGAGGTCCCGGCCGATCAGACCCACAAGTACGGCGTCATCGCCGGCGAGATGATCCGCGACGACCTGTATCGGGTGCACAGCATGGTGGAGAAGCCCAAGCCGGACGAAGCACCCAGCAACCTGGCGATCATCGGCCGCTACATCCTCACGCCGGACATCTTCGGCCTGATCGCCGACACCGAGCCGGGCAAGAATGGCGAGATCCAGATCACCGACGCCCTGCTCAAGCAGGCGCAGAACGGCTGCGTCCTGGCCTATCGGTTCAAGGGCCGGCGCTTCGACTGCGGCACCGCCGAAGGCTTCGTCGAGGCCACCAATTTCTGCTTCGAGGCCTTCCACGGCAAATAGGCCGTGAGTATCCGCCTTCGTCCCTTTGTCCACCTCGACGCCACCCCATGAACGCCTCCCCCATGCGCTTTCGCGCGGATATCAACGGCCTGCGGGCCTGGGCAGTGGCGGTGGTCGTGCTGTTCCATTTCGACGTCCCCGGGTTCTCCGGGGGCTTCGTCGGTGTCGACGTGTTCTTCGTGATCTCGGGGTTCCTGATGACCGGGATCATCGTGCGCGGTCTGCGCCAGCACGAGCGCCCCTTCTCTCTGCTGGCTTTCTACCTGGCGCGAGCCCGGCGCATCCTGCCGGCACTGGCGGTGCTCTGCGCCACCCTGCTGCTGCTCGGCTGGCCCTGGCTGCCGGCCACGGAGTACGCCGCACTGGGCCAGCAGGCCGTCGCCGCGCTGGGGTTCTTCTCCAACATCCTGTTCTGGCGGGAGGCGGGCTATTTCACCCGTGACGCCCACGACAACTGGCTGCTGCACACCTGGTCGCTGTCGGTGGAATGGCAGTGCTACCTGATACTGCCCGTGCTGCTCTGGATTACCTGGCGCGTGCTGCCGCGCCGGCAGGCTCTGGTGACGGTCCTCGCCCTCGGCTGCCTGCTGTCGCTGCTGCTCAGCGGGCTGGCGACGCCGGTCAAGACCAGTGCGGCGTTCTACCTGCTGCCCACCCGCGTGTGGGAGTTGCTGGCCGGCGGACTGGTCTACCTGCTGGCGACGCCGCTGAGGCTGGCCGCAGCATGGCGGACGGGCCTGGAAGCACTTGGCCTGGGGCTGATCCTGGCCGCCACCCTGGGCTTTTCCGCCGACACCCTGTGGCCGGGCTGGGCGGCGCTGGTGCCGGTCAGCGGCACCCTGCTGGTGCTGATCGCCGCGCGCCCGCACTCACGCTGGACCGGCAACCGCCTGGCGCAGTGGCTCGGCCGCTGTTCCTACTCGGTCTACCTGTGGCACTGGCCGCTGGCGGTGGTGTTGCGCTACCTGGAGCTGTCCGGGCAAGCGGCGGCGATACTGGTCGGCCTGGCGCTCAGCCTGGCCCTGGGGTGGGCGTCCTATCGCCTGGTCGAGCAGCCGTCGCGGGTGATGCTGCAGCGCCTGCCGCCGCTGCCGGCCACGTCCGCCCTGGTGGCGGCGACGCTGCTGGTGGTCCTGCCGGGCCTGCTGATTCAGCTGCGCCAGGGCGTGCCCGGACGTGTCCCGGCAGAGGTGGACGCGGTCTTCGCGGCGACCCGGGATGCCAACCCGCGTCGCGACGAATGCCTGCGCAATGAATTCAGCCAGGTGCCGGAATGCACCTACGGCGGCGAGCGGCTCGGCGTGATCGTTATCGGCGACAGCCATGCCGGCGCCCTGGTGCGCGCGGTGGAACAGGCGCTACCGACCTCCAGCCTGCATGTACTGGACTGGACCATGAGCAACTGCCCGACCATTGCCGGGATTCATGCGGTCGACCAGCTGGGCTACCGCTGCGGCGAATTCGTCGAGGGCAAGGCGGCGACCGACGATCCCGCACTGGGCACGGCACCGCTGCTGATCATCAACCGTACGTCCTACTACCTGTTCGGGCCCAACGAGCCGGACCGCACCCGTGAGGTAGCCGTGCCCTACCTGTACTTCACCACACCGTTCGCCACCCGCAGCCCGGCCTATCTGCAGGCCATGCGTGACGGCATCATCGAAACCGCCTGCCGCTTCGCCCGCCAGCGCCCGGTCTACCTGCTGCGCCCCACGCCCGAGCTGCGCCTGGACGTACCGCGCACCATGGGCCGCGCGCTGCTGCGCGGGGAGACAGTGCAGGTGAGCATCAGCCAGGCCGAGTACCACCAGCGCAACCACTTCGCCTGGCAGACCCAGAACCTGGCCGCCGAGCGTTGCGGGGTGCGGATTCTCGACCCGCTGCCGTACCTGTGCCCGGGTGACAGCTGCGCCGGGGATCGCGACGGGCTGCCGCTCTACACCGATGACGACCACCTCAATGCCCGCGGCGGCGAGCTGCTGGTTCCGCTGTTTCGCGACATGTTCGAGACCACCTCGGCGCCCGCGCCACAGAGGGCTGCGGGCGAACTGCACGCGCACTATCAACCGGGTAAGCAGCGATGATGCCGCACCGCTTCTACTCCCTCGACCTGCTGCGCGGGCTGGCCGCCCTCGTGGTGGTGTTCTGGCACTGGCAGCACTTCTTCTTCGACGGCAGCACCTTCGTGCCCTACGACCTGCAGGCCCAGCCGTTCTACGCGCTGTTCTTCTTCGCCTACCAGGCCGGCTGGCTGGCGGTGGACCTGTTCTTTTCGCTGTCCGGCTTCGTGTTCTTCTGGCTCTATGCCGACGCCGTGGCGGACCGCCGCGTCGGCGCCTGGCAGTTCTTCGTGCTGCGCTTTTCCCGGCTGTACCCGCTGCACCTGGTGAGCTTCCTGCTGGTGCTGGTCATGCAGCACTGGCTGCTGGCGAGCAGTGGCGACTACTTCGTGACGCCCTACAACGACGCCTATCACGCCCTGCTCAACCTGCTGCTGGTGTCGGGTTGGGGCCTGGAGCAGGGCCCCTCGTTCAACGGCCCGATCTGGTCGGTGTCGCTCGAGGTATTGATGTACCTGCTGTTCTTCATCACCTGTCGGGTGTTCGGCCTGCGCCTGGGATTGAACATCGCCCTGGTGCTGGCCGGCTTGGCGCTGATGACCGTGCACCCCATTCTCGGCAGAGGGCTGTTCTCGTTCTTCCTGGGCGGCCTGCTGTTCCAGCTCTATCGCGAACTGCACCGGCGCCAGTGGGTGCGGCCCATCGCGCCGTTCGTCATCGGCGCCGCTGCGCTGCTCTGGCTCGCGACCCTCAGCGAAGTGCACCGGCCCTGGCTGCTGCCCTGGCTGCAAGCCCAGCTGGGCAGCTACCTACCGCCGTCGCTGGCCCAGCAGCTGCCGGCCATCCTGCTCAAGCTGAGTCGGCTGCTGGTGGTGGGCCTGCTGTTTCCGCTGACCATTCTGGCGCTGGTGCTCGGCGAAACCCTGCGTGGCCATCTCGGTCGACGCCTGGCCAGCATCGGCGACCTGACCTACGCCATCTACCTGCTGCACTTCCCGCTGCAGCTGGCGCTGTTCATCGCCGTGCGGCAGCTGGGCATCGCCTCCGACCTCTTCTACGAGCCGTGGGCACTGCTGCTGTTCTTCGCCCTGCTGCTCGCCCTGTGCCTGCCGACCTATCGCTACTTCGAGCGGCCCGCCCAGGATGCCCTGCGCAAGCTGCTGCTCCAGCAACCCCGCGTCCAGTTCCCGATCGAGGTGAAACGATGACCCGCCGCCCCGCGGTTTTTGTCCTGCTGGCGCATGGCTTCGGCGCCGCCCGGTGGAACCGGCTGTACAAGGCCGGCAAGATCATTGGCCTGAACGAGGAATACGCTTACGGCTATCACCATGCGGAGAAATACGGTGTCGCCGTCACCTATTCGGAAGATGCCGACGAAGGGCTGTTCGCCAAGGTGGTACGCCTGGGAATAGGCGCGCTACTGGGATTCGACCTGGTGCACGCCTGGCGCAATCGCCGCGCTTTCTTCGCCGCCGAAGTGGTCTGGACCCATACGGAAAGCCAGAGCCTTGCCGCCACCCTGCTCTGCCGCCTGTACCCGCGCCGGCAAGCGCCACGCCTGATCCTGCAATCGGTGTGGCTATGCGACCGCTGGGACAGCTTCGGCAAGCTGCGCCGCTGGTGCTACCGGACGCTGCTGCAGCGGGCCGACATCCTGACCTTCCTGTCGCCGCTCAATCAGGCCAGGGCGCAGGAGATCTTTCCGGGCAAGCGCTGCGAACTGGTGCGCTTCGGCATCGCCACCGGAGGCCTGCGCGCGCCCAAGGCACCGGCCGCTGGCAGCAGACTGCAGCTGCTCTCCCTCGGTAATGACCGTCACCGCGACTGGCCCACGCTGGTGGCCGCCGTGCACGGCCAAGCACAGCTAGAGCTCACCATCGTCTCCGCCACGATCAATCAAAGCCTGGTGGCCAACATGGAGAACTGCCGGGTAGTCAAAGCCCGGCATAACGATGAGCTGGAAGCGCTGTTCGCCCAAGCCGATCTGGTGATCGTACCGCTGGTGGACAACCTGCACGCCTCCGGCATCACCGTGGTGGAGGAAGCCGTGATCAAGGGCTGCCCGGTGATTGTCAGTGACACCGGCGGCCTGCGCGCCTACTTCGCTGACGACGATGTCCGCTACGTGCCCCCTCACGATCCGCTGGCATTGCGCCAGGCCATTGAAACGCTGGCCCGCGACACGGAAGGAGCGCTGGCCATGGCGCGCTCGGCGCAGAGCAAAATCGGCTGTCCGGGCCTGAGCGCCGAGTCCTTCGCCCGGCAGCACGCCGAGCTGAGCCTGGCATTGCTGGCCGATGCCGGGCAAGCCAGCACAGCGCACACCTCACAGCAAACGGCCATGTGAGGGCCATACTCTGATCTGTCGTCACCCCGCCAGGAATTCTGGATGAGCCGCTATCTCGCTTTGCTCTGCTTCCTTTGCGTGCTCGGCGTCACCCTGATACTGGGGCTGCGCAGCGATCCCGTACCACAGCTGTTCGAGCATCAGGACTGGCTGCATCACCTCGCTGCCTTCGCCGCGCTGGCCTGCAGCGCACGCCTGGCTTTCGTGCGCAGCCACCTGTGCTGGGTCGGGCTCTACTGCCTCCTGCTGTCACTGGGTATCGAACTGGCCCAGGGCCTGCTGCCGCGGCGCACACCCGCGCTTGATGACATGCTGGCCAATGTCGCCGGCGTTTGTCTGGGGCTGCTGACCGCCAGCCTGATCCGGCGCCTGCAGCGCCCAGCCGCGCTGCAGATGCTGCGCTGAACCTCAGCGGGGCTGCGCCCGACGCTCGCGAAAGTGTTCGCTGGCCAGCACCGCCAGCGCGCAGCACACCACGAAGGTGGCGGCGTTGGCCGGGATCTGCAGGTTGAAGTCGACGAACGCATGCAGCAGCAAAGCGATCAGCGCCAGCAACACGCCCGCACCGACGCCGCTGCGGTAGGTCGACTCGCGCATCCACATGGCCCGCACCGCATGGAACAGGGCCAGCAGGACGAAGGCCGCCAGCGGCAGGCTGCCCAGCACGCCGTACTCGATCAGGAACTGCAGGTAATCGTTGTGCGCGTGGTCGAACGCCGCGTCGATCTGCGCGCTGGCCACCCGCGGAAACACCACCTCGAAGCTCCCCGCCCCGTGACCGTCCCACCAGCGCTCGTGCAGCAACTGGATGGCGTCCTCATAAACCTGCGCACGCAGGTCGTTGGCTTCCAGCACCACGCCCTGGCTGCTCAGGTCGGCCTGCAGCTGCGTGCTGCTCAGACGATCCGCCAGCTTCTCCAGGCCGAAGTACTGGCTGATGATCAGCAGGTCGATAAGGATCAGGCTGGCCAGAATCAGGCCGTTGCGCAGGCGATGCTGACGATTGAGCAGCAGGAACAGGCCGCCGACCAGCAGCAGGCTGGTAAAGAACGCCGTATTGCCCATCCGCGAATGGCTCATCACCAGGGCGATGACCATCACCACCAGCGCCAGGCGCAGGCGTGCCTTGGGGCCCAGCAGCATTTCCAGCAGGTTGACCCAGCTGAACGGGCGCTCGTCACGCAGCGCCAGGAGCAGGCCGATCCCGGCGGCCATGGTCAGCTCCAGGTAGCCGGCCAGGTGATTGCGGTTGATGAAGGTACCGGTCGCATGGCCGATATAGGCCGTCTTGCTCTGCAGAAAGCCCCACTCCACCCCGGACAGGGTCATGGCCGCACCGTAGAAAGCCTGCAGCGTGCCACTGACCACCAGGCAGCCGAGCAGCAGGGTCAGGCGCCTACGGGTGCGGAACAGGTCAACCACCAGCAGGAACAGCAAGCCATAGGCTAGGCCGAGCATCAGCGCCTCGAAGCTCGCCGCCAGATCGGCCGTCCGCCCGCTCAGGCACTGGATCAGCACCCACACCTGGCTCAGCAGCAGCAGCCCCAGCATCGGCAGGCCCGCCTTGAGGGTCGGCCCGACGGCGCGGTTGCGGCGGTAGCGATTGATCGCCCAGCCCAGGCCGAGCACGGCACAGAACAACACCAGCAGGGCGATGGACCAGTCGCGATTGCTGCCCTGGGGCAGCGGTATCCAGAGCAGCAGAACCAGCACACCGGCCATCAGGGCGCGTTCGAGACTGGGCAATGAACAGGTCATGAGCATTCCTTGCTGGAGAAAAGACTGTTCGCGCTGCGACATGTGGCAGGCCGCTCTATTGAGGCATGCTTGTCCTGCAAATTCGTTGCAGGCACGTGCAGCCCTTACCTTGCAATGATCAGACCGCACGCCCCCGGCGGCCTGGCGCCACGGTGCCCCCTGCAGGCGCGGCGCCAGGCTCTGCACAAAAGCGGCGCAGCACAATGCAAAACGCCCCGAACCTGACGGTCGGGGCGTTTTGCATTTCAGCGGCCGGGCGCGGGGCGTCAGCGCGTGGTGTAGCGCGCCTTGGGCGTGGCCATCGGCACCACGTCCCCGTCCAGCGGCAGGAAGGTACCGCGCTCGGCGTCGTAGGCGCGAATGGCGCTAGTCTCGATGTCGTAGACCCAGCCATGGATGAACAGCTGGCCGCTGGCCACGCGCGCCGCCACCGACGGGTGGGTGCACAGGTGGTTGAGCTGGGCCACCACGTTTTCCTCGGTGAGGATGCCCAGGCGGTCGTGGCCCTCACAGCCACAATTCGCCTCGACCACCTTGAGCGCCACTTCGCTGTGGCGCAGCCAGGCTTTTACCGTGGGCATGCTTTCCAGGCTCTCGGGAGCCAGCACCGCTTTCATCGCGCCGCAATCGGAGTGGCCGCAGACGATGATGTGCTGCACGCCCAGGGCCAGCACCGCGTATTCGATGGCGGTGGAGACGCCACCCATCATCTGCCCGTAGGCCGGCACCACGTTGCCGACGTTGCGGCTGACGAACAGGTCGCCCGGCGCGCTCTGGGTGATCAGCTCGGGCACGATGCGCGAATCGGCGCAGGTGATGAACATGGCACGCGGGTTCTGCGCGGTGGCCAGCGCCTTGAACAGCTCTTCCTGCTGCGGGAAGACTTCGTGACGGAAACGTTTGAAGCCGCCGACGATGGCGCTCAACGCCTCATCGGCGCTCTCCGGCGCGGTGCGCGCCTGCAGGGGAATGGCGTTGTGCTTGTAGGGCATTGCTTCTACCTCGTGCTGATACTGTCGCGCGGCTGCGAAGACGGAGATTATCGACCTGCCATGCGGACAGCCGCCAGCCTCGAAGAGTCACAAATTAGAGTAAGGACAGTTGCTGGCCCGGTGCAGTGAACTGGCTGCAATCCAGCTGGAAACGACGCCGATCCAGGCCAAACCGCTTGCGCGCCAGGGCAAAACGCTGCGCCAGGAGGTCGGCAAAGGCGCCCTCCCCGCGCATGCGGCTGCCGAAGCGGCTGTCGTAGCTCTTGCCGCCCCGCGACTGGCGAATCAGGCTCATCACATGCTCGGCGCGCTCGGGAAAATGCGCAGCCAGCCATTCCTCGAACAGCTCGGCGATTTCCAGCGGCAGGCGCAGCAGCACATAACCGGCCGAGCGCGCGCCGGCCTCGCTGGCCGCTTGGAGAATTCGCTCCAGCTCCATGTCGTTGATCATCGGAATCACCGGCGCGACCATCACCGCCACCGGCACGCCGGCCTTGTCCAGCTCGCGCAGGGTGCGCAGGCGAGCGCCTGGCGAGGCGGCGCGCGGCTCCATGATGCGTTTCAGCTCGTCATCCAGAGTGGTGATACTCAGCGCCACTTTCACCAGATTGTGCGCAGCCAGCTGCTGTAGCAGGTCGAGGTCGCGCAACACCAGCGAACTCTTGGTGATGAGGTGCACGGGGTGACGAAAGCGCAGGAGGATCTCCAGGGCCTGGCGGGTCAGGCGCTGCTCGCGCTCGATAGGCTGGTAGGCATCGGTGTTGATGCCCAGGGCGATGGGCTGGGGCACATAGCCCGGCTTGCTCAGTTCCTCTTCCAGACGCTCGGCCAGGTTGGTCTTGGCGATCAGCCGGGTCTCGAAGTCGATGCCCGGCGACAGGTCCCAGTAGGCATGGCTGGGCCGGGCAAAGCAGTAGATACAACCATGCTCGCAGCCGCGATAGGGATTCACCGACAGGTCGAAGCCGACATCCGGCGAGTTGTTGCGGCTGATCACCGTCTTTGCCCGCTCGACCCGCACCTCGGTGGCGCGACAGGGCGGCGTCTCTTCCTGGAACCAGCCGTCATCTTCGACCTGACTGCGGGTCGGGGCAAAGCGGTTGTGCGGATTGCTGGCGGTGCCGCGACCACGGGGCGGCGAGTTGAACGACATGGCAGGCGCTCCAAATACTGTATATATAAACAGTATTTGGCTTGACCCGAAAACGCCAGCGGTATTCGTCGCCCCAAGGCTAGGGATCGACGCGGCCCATCAGTTCGCTGACCGATTCCGGCCGGTTGGCAAAGCGCTGCGCCAGCACCGCGCAGACCATCAGCTGGATCTGGTGAAACAGCATCAGCGGCAGGATCAGCAGGCCGATGCTGCTGCCGGCGAACAGCACCTGGGCCATCGGCACACCGGTGGCCAGGCTCTTCTTCGAGCCGCAGAACAGAATGGTGATGCGGTCCTCCTGGTTGAAACCGCACAACCGCGCGGCCCCGTAAGAGAGGGCCAGCGCCAGGGCCAGCAGCACGCAGCAGGCCAGCACCAGCCCGGCCAGCGCCGGCAACGGCACCTGCTGCCAGAGCCCTTCGACCACCGCCGCGCTGAAGGCGCCGTAGACCACCAGCAGGATCGAGCTCTGGTCGACATAGCGCAGCCAGTGCTTGTTGCGCCCCACCCAATCGCCGATCCAGCGCCGGGCGATCTGCCCGGCGATGAATGGCAGCAGCAATTGCACGGTGATCTTGCCGATGGCGTCCAGGGTCGAGCCGCCGTCGCCCTGTACATCCAGCAGCAGAGCCACCAGCAAGGGCGTGAGGAAGATGCCGAACAGGCTGGAAGCGGCGGCGCTGCAGATCGCCGCGGCGACATTGCCGCGCGCCAGCGAGGTGAAGGCAATGGCCGACTGCACCGTGGCGGGCAGTGCGCAGAGGTAGAGCATGCCCAGGTACAGCGCGTCGCCGGTCAGCGGCGCCAGCAGCGGCTTGAGCGCCATCCCGAGCAACGGAAAGACGACGAAGGTGCAACTGAACACCAGCAAGTGCAGACGCCAGTGGCTGGCCCCGGCGATGATCTGCTCGCGCGACAGCTTGGCACCATGCAGGAAGAACAGCAGACCGATGGCCAGGTTGGTCAGCCAGCCAAACGCCACGGCCATCTGGCCGCTGACCGGCAGCAGGCTGGCCAGCAGGACCATGGCGATCAGCGCCTGGGTAAAACCATCGGGGAGGAAACGACGCAGCATGATGGGACTCGGCTTGCGGTGGCGGGAGTGGGCAACTTATCGTGAACGCCGATTTCCGACTAACGCCAACAAGCCAGCCAATGTCGACTAACGGACAAATCGACACCGTGCAACGCACAGTTCCCGAACTGACGCAGCTGCCCAGGCCGCTGTATGGCCGCGTCGAGTCGCTGCCCAACCGTGCGCTGACCTTCGTCCACAGCCATCCCTGGGTACAGCTGTCCTACGCCATCGCCGGCGTGCTGGAGGTGCAGACCGTCGGCGCCCGCTACGTCGCCCCGCCGCAGCGGGCGGTGTGGGTGCCGGCGGGTGTCGAACACCGCGTGTTCAGCTCGCCGCGCACCGAGATGCGCAGCCTGTATATCGACTGTCGGGTCGTGCCCTGGGGCGCGGAACAGTGCCAGGTGCTGGCGGTCAGCCCGCTGCTGCGCGAGCTGATCAATGGCTTCAGCCGCTTTCCGGCCGAGTACGACGAACAGGGAGCCGCGGGAAGACTCAGCGCCGTGCTGCTCGATCAACTGCAGGCGGCCGAGGTGATGCCGCTGTCCCTGCCATTGCCGCGTGACGCGCGCCTGCGCCTGATCTGCGCGGGACTGGGCGAGACCACGCAACAGCACCTGAGCCTGGCTGACTGGAGCCAGCAGCTGGGGGTTTCCGAGCGGACCCTGAGCCGCCTGTTCCTGCGTGAAACCGGGCTGACCTTTCGCGCCTGGCGCCAGCGTCAGCGCCTGCTCGATGCGCTGACGCCGCTGGAACAGGGCGAGCGGGTCACCGACGTGGCGCTGGCCTGCGGCTACGACTCGCTGTCGGCCTTTATCGCCGCGTTCCGCATGCAGTTCGGCGCCACGCCCGGGGAGTTCTTCCGCCCGCTCAGACCGTAGCCCGGATGCAATCCGGGGAATGCTCGACACATCACCACGCGGATTGCATCCGGGCTAGGTTGTCACTCGCCGGGCTTTTTCAGCTTGGGGTTGGGAAAGAACTGCACCGTCTGCCCCTTGCTCGGCGCCGCCGGCTTGGCTGCGGCCTGATTGACCCGCGTACCCAGCTCCCGAGGCACCGACTGGCCCTGGGCGTTGAGGGTGTCGGCATAGCCACAGGCCACGCACTCGCGGTTGGGCACGCCATCGACGTTCCACATCTTGATGGTGTCCTGGCCGCTGCACGCCGGGCACACGGCGCCAGCGATGAAGCGCTTGGGCGTCACCTCGCTCATGCCGCCTCCGCGCTCAGGCCGAGGTGGCGCAGCAGCGCGTCGATACTCGGCTCGCGGCCACGGAAGTCGACGAACAGCACCATCGGCTCCTGCGAGCCGCCACGAGCCAGCACCGCCTCACGGAAGGCGCGGCCGGTCTCGGCGTTGAACACGCCCTCCTCCTCGAACTTGGAGAAGGCGTCGGCGCTCAGCACTTCAGCCCACTTGTAGCTGTAGTAACCGGCCGCATAACCGCCGGCGAAGATGTGCGCGAAGCCGTTGGCGAAACGGTTGTAGGCCGGCGGGCGCAGCACCGACACCTCGTCACGCACGCCTTCGAGCACGTCCAGCACGCTGCGGCCATCGCCGTGGCTGGCGTGCAGCTCGAAGTCGAACAGGCTGAATTCCAGCTGGCGCACCATCATCAGGCCGGACTGGAAGTTCTTCGCCGCCAACATCTTGTCGAGCATGGCCTGGGGCAGCGCCTCGCCGGTTTCGTAGTGGCCGGAGATCAGCGCCAGGCCGTCCGGCTCCCAGCACCAGTTCTCCATGAACTGGCTGGGCAGCTCCACCGCGTCCCAGGCCACACCGTTGATACCCGAAGCGCCGGCATGCTCGACGCGGGTCAGCAGGTGGTGCAGGCCGTGGCCGAATTCGTGGAACAGGGTGGTGACTTCGTCGTGGGTCAACAGCGCCGGCTTGCCGCCGACGGCTGGCGTGAAGTTGCACACCAGGTTGGCCACCGGGCTGATCAGCTGGCCAGCCGCATCGCGACGCTTGTCGCGAGCACCGTCCATCCAGGCGCCGCCGCGCTTGTTGGCACGGGCGTAGAGGTCGAAGAAGAAGCGGCCAACGTGCTGGCCGTTCTCGCGGATCTCGAACAGGCGCACGTCCGGATGCCAGCTGTCGAAACCGGACAGCTCCTGGATCTGGATGCCGTAGAGCTTCTCGACGATGGCGAACAGACCGCTGAGGACCTTGTCGATCGGGAACCAGGCACGCACCTGCTCCTGGGAGATGCTGTAGCGCTGCTCACGGAGCTTCTCGCTGTAGTAGCCGACGTCCCAGCTCTGCAGGTCGTCCAGGCCCTGCTCGGCGGCGAAGGCCTTGAGCTCGGCCAGGTCCTGTTCAGCAAAGGGCTTGCTGCGCACGGCCAGGTCACGCAGGAAATGCAGCACCTGCTCGGTGGATTCGGCCATCTTGCTGGCCAGCGACAGCTCGCTGTAGTTGGCGAAGCCGAGCAGCCTGGCCAGCTCCTGACGCAGGTCGAGGATCTCGGCCATCACCGGCGTGTTGTCGTTCTGCCCGGCGTTCGGCCCCTGGTCGGAGGCGCGGGTGCAGTAGGCGGCGTACACCTCTTCGCGCAGGGCGCGGTCGTCGGCGTAGGTCATCACCGCGAAGTAGCTGGGGAATTCCAGGGTGATCAGCCAGCCGTCCAAACCCTTGGCCTCGGCGGCCTGGGCCATCTGTGCCTTGGCCGAGTCGGTCAGGCCGGCCAGGGCCGCTTCGTCGCTGACGTGCTTGGTCCAGGCCTGGGTGGCGTCGAGCAGCTGGTTGGAGAACTTGCTGGTCAGCTCGGAGAGCTTCATCTGGATCTCGCCGTAGCGCTTCTGCTGCTCGGCCGGCAGGTCGATGCCGGAGAGGCGGAAGTCGCGCAGGGCGTGTTCGAGGATGGTCTTCTGCGCCACGTCGAAACCAGCCGCCTCGGGGCTGGCGGCCAGTGCCTCGTAAGCCTGGAACAGCGGCTTGTTCTGGCCCATTTCGGTCCAGAACTCGGACAGCTTGGGCAGGCAGGCCTCGTAGGCGGCGCGCAGTTCGGCGTTGTTGCACACGGCATTGAGGTGGCTGACCGGGCTCCAGGCGCGGCCCAGGCGGGCGTTCAGCTCGTCCAGCGCCAGCACCAGGCCGCTCCAGCTCGGGCTGGTGCGCTGGGCGTCCAGCAGGGCAGCAATGGCCGCACGGCTGTCGGCGAGGATCTGGTCGACGGCGGGCTCGACGTGCTCGGGCTTGATCTGGGAGTACGGCGGCAGGTCGAAGTCTTGCAGCAGGGGATTGTTCGCGGTCACGGGCGGCACCTTGGCGTCACGGAATGCCGGCCATAGTAATACAAGCGTCGCACCCTGCCGCAGCAAAGCGCTCTATGGCGATGATAAATCCGGCGCCCAGTGCATCACCCGGTCACGTCCACCGCTCTTGGCCGCATACAGCGCACTGTCGGCAGCGGCAAACAGTTGCTCGGGCGAGTCGAACGGCCCTTCGCCCAGGCTGGCGATGCCGATGCTCAGGGTCAGCGGCGCATCACTGCGGCTGGCCTGGCGCAGTTCGCGGCGCAGGCGCTCGGCCAGCACCTCGGCGGCCTCGGCCTGGGTGCCCGGCATGATCACGGCGAACTCCTCCCCCCCGTAACGGCAGGCGGTATAGGGCCGGCGCACCTCGATCTGCAGCAGCCGCGCCACCTCCTGCAGCACGCGGTCACCAGCCTGGTGGCCGAAGTCATCGTTGAAACGCTTGAAGTGGTCGATGTCCAGCAACAGCAGGCTCAGCGGCTGGTCGTATTCGCGGTACTGCTGGAAGTGCTCGCGCATGCGCTCATCGAACTGGCGGCGGTTGGCCAGGCCGGTGAGGGCATCGCGGTAGCTGTCGCGGTGCAGGTCGCGCACCCGGGCGCCGAGGGCCAGGGACAGCAGCAGCATTTCGATCAGCGAACCGATCTGGAAGGCGTTCTGGGTCAGCCAGTTGTGCGGCAGCAGGCCGAAGGTCTTCAGCATGTACACCGTCACGCCCGTCAGCAGCGCACTCCAGGCCATCAGGTAATAACGCGACGGGCGGCTGCCGGAGACGAACGAGGCAATGCCCAGCAACAGCAGGTGCAGGGTGACGACCAGGGTGACGTAGGAGAACGGCTGGATCAGCTGGGCATAGGTGAACAGCGGGATGGCCAGCAAAAGCAGCAGACAGACGCCCTGCAGGCCTCGCGCGATCAGATCCAGGCGCGGCGCACGGCTGCGGGTAGCGAGGATGGTGCGGGTGAACTTCAGGCTGCCGAACAGCGACAGGCCGAGCAGCACCAGCAGGCTGTCGTTGGCCAGCTGCGGGCTGCCCGGCCAGAAGAACTGGTAGGTCAGGCCGTTGTGCACGGCCATGTACAGGCCATAGCAGCAGACATAGAACAGGTAGAACAGGAAGGCGCGGTCGCGCACCGCCAGGAACATGAACAGGTTGTACAGCACCAGCGCCAGGAAGCCACCGTAGTAGCAGCCGTAGGCCAGCTGTTCCAGGCTGATGCGCTCGACCAGCGCCTGCGGCGAATACAGGCTGAGGGCGATATTGACCGGGCCACCGGAGGCATAGCGCAGGTAGTAGGTGCGCTGGCTGTTGGCCGGCAGGTCGAGCACGAAAAGGAAGTCACGGTGCTGCACTTCGCGGCTGACGAAGGGGGTGCGATCGCCGGTACGACGCACCTGCCAGTTGCCCTGGTCATCCTGTGACCAGAATTCCAGCCAGTCGATCAGCGGGTAGTCCTGGCGCAGCAGCACTTCCTGATGCCGATCGTGCGGGTTGCTCAGGCGCAGACGCACCCACCAAGCCGAGGAGCTGAAACCGAAATTGGCCGACTCGGCCGTGTTGTCCTGAAACGCCAGCGACTGCACCTGTTCCAGGGTCAGCGTGCCCTGCGGGTCTTCCAGCAACTGCAGGTGCGGTGACAGGTTACCGCCATCCAGAATCGCCCCTTGCAACGCCAATGGCTCGGCACGGGCCAGCCCCGCCAGCAGGCAAAGGCACAACAGCCACCCCAGACGCGGCTTCAACAGGCAGAACATCAGCAAACCTCCCGCCTGGCTGGCGGTTGTCATTATGGTTCCCGCAAACGGCGGGGGAACTGCCGCGGATTCTGCCAGCCGAAATAGCGCTGTGCCATCACCGGGCGGCGAACGGTGGCGGTTACAATTGCGAGCCTAGTCAATCGAGGAGAGTCGCGGTGAGCATTCGCACCTATCAACAGATCACCCCGCAACTGGGCCCGCGCGCCTTTGTCGATGCCAGCGCCGTGGTGATCGGCGACGTGGTGCTGGGCGAGGACGCCTCGGTGTGGCCGATGGCCGTGGTGCGCGGCGACATGCACCGCATCCGCATCGGCGCGCGCAGCAGCGTGCAGGACGGCAGCGTGCTGCACATCACCCACGCCGGGCCCTTCAACCCGGACGGCTACCCGCTGCTGATCGGCGACGAAGTCACCATCGGCCACAACGTCACCCTGCACGGCTGCACCCTGGGCAACCGCATCCTGGTCGGCATGGGCAGCATCGTCATGGACGGTGCCGTGGTGGAAGACGAGGTGGTGATCGGCGCCGGCTCCCTGGTGCCGCCGGGCAAGGTGCTGCAGAGCGGCTACCTGTACGTCGGCAGTCCGGTGAAGCAGGCCCGCGCCCTGACCGACAAGGAGCGCGCCTTCTTCAGCTACAGCGCAGCCAACTACGTGAAGCTGAAAGACCTGCACCTGGCCGAAGGCTACGACGCCAGCGATAAGTGAGCGACATGCACTACCGCAGGATTCTGTTCGACCTCGACGGCACCCTGACCGACCCGCGCGAGGGCATCACCCGCTCGGTACAGCATGCGCTGGCCCAGTTGGACATCCACGAACCCGACCTGGCGGCGCTGGAGCACTTCATCGGCCCGCCGCTGCTGCAGTGCTTCATGAGCACCTACCAGCTCAGCGAGGAACAAGGCTGGCAGGCGGTGAACCACTATCGCGAGCGCTTCAAGGTTACCGGCCTGTACGAGAATCGTGCGTTCGACGGCATCGACGCCCTGCTCGCCCGCCTGGTCGACCAGGGGCGTACCCTGTACATCGCCACCAGCAAGCCGACCGTGTTCGCCCGCGAGATTGCCCGCCACTTTGGCTTCGACCGGCATTTCAAGGTGATCTACGGCAGCGAACTGGACGGCACACGCACCGACAAGGTCGAGCTGATCGCCCACCTGCTGCGGGAAGAAGGCCTGAACCCCGCGGACTGCCTGATGATCGGCGACCGCAAGCACGACCTGATCGGCGCCCACCGCAACGGCCTGCACGCAGCCGGCGTCGGCTATGGCTTCGGCAGCCGCGAGGAGCTGCTGGGCGAGGCCCCGGCCTACTACTTCGCCAGCCTGCCGGAGTTGGCCCGGGCCTTCGGCTAGCCGTTGCGCTGGTAGATGATCTTCTTGCTGCCACCCTCGCAACTGCCGACCACCATGCCGGGGTCTTCGACCTCGGCGTTCGGCACGATTTCCAGGGTGTAGCTGGCAACGCCGGCGGCCTGGATCTTCACCTCGATTTCCTCTTTCAGCTCCTCGCAAGGCTTGGGCGCCGCCAGGGCCGCACTGCTGAACAGACAGGCCGCCGACAGGGTTATCCACCGTTTCATCGCTCACCTCCCGATCAACACATCCCATCTGACCTCCCTGACGGGAGTCGGTTCTAGCGACTCGCGGCCAGCGCCCGAAGCGCCCTGTCACGTTCTTCGGCCGGCAGTTCAGCCAACTCCGCGGCTCGCTGATAAAAACGCGACCAATCGCCGTCGGCCTGCTCGAACAGCCCGGCGAAGGCGTCTACCCACTGGTCATAGAGGCCAAAGGGCAGCAACCGGGCGTTGTTCAGCGGCGCGTTGATCCAGGCGTCGTACCGCGTGTCGCCCTGCCACTGGCTGTCGCGCAGTGCCACGTAGTCCTGGCGCAGACGGGAAAACTCGGCGGCTTTGCCCTGACGCTTTTGCTCATCACTGACGACGCTGCCATAGAGGACTTGCAGGCGTTCGCGGCTGGCCAGGATCAGTTCGGTGAACTGCCGACGCTGGCGTTCCTCGTCCGCCGCCAGTGGCGCCAGACCACGCGCGGTACGCCACTGGCGCAGGCCCTGGCGCTCGACGAAGCTGGCAAAGGACTCGTTGAACGCGGTGTCGTCGGCCACATACAGCTGTTGATGGGCCAGTTCATGGAAGATCACCGCCGCCAAGCGCTCATCGCCCCAGCGCAGCATGGTGTTGAGGATAGGGTCAGCGAACCAGCCCAGGGTGGAATAGGCCTCGATGCCGGCGACGTAGGTATCCAGGCCCCGCTCCTGCAGCAAGGCAGCCGAACCACGGGCACGCCCCTGCTGGTAGAAGCCGCGATAGGCCACGCAGCCGGCAATGGGGAAACAGTGGGTCAACGGCGCCAGCGACAGCTCCGGCGTGGCGAACACATTCCACACCACATAGGGCCGTTCGAGGTCGGCATACAGGCGGTAGCTGCGATTATCCGGCAGCTGCAGCGTGCGGCTGGCGAAGTCCCGCGCCTGCTGGGCCAGGGCCAGGCGGCGCTTGAGTTCGGCATCACGCGTCGGGTCGGCCAGCAGCTTATCTACCGGCTCGCGGGCAGACAGCAGGGCCAACTGACCTTGGCCGAGCTGGGCGTAATAGTCGAGGCTGGCACAACCGTTCAGCAGCAGGCCGAGCAGTAACGGAACCAGCCGCCAGCGACAGAGGTCGAGTAGGGCAATAGACATGCTCGCGAGCCTAGGCAGTACCTCCGCACTTGTCGATGCCCACGCTCAGGAAGCCCGTCATGCGTCTCTCTCTTATGCTCTGCCTGTTGCTCCCCCTCAGCGGCTGCGCCCAGCTCTGGCTGCGTCATGATCCGAGCATGGCCTGGCTCGACCTCGCCCCGGCCCAGGGCCAGCGACTGGGCATCGCCCAAGTGGACGGCCACGACCTGGGCGATGCCGACTATGTACAGCTGTCACCCGAACACCACGAAGTGCAGGTGCGCCTGCACTTCGAAGTGGCGGCGGAGAATGTCGGTACGCCAGGCCAGCCTCTGCCACGCACCTGCCTGCTGAACCTGCAGTACGCCGGTTTCGCCGCCGGCCAGCGCTACCGCCTGGAGACCGGCAGCCACGGCTTCCGCCCCTGGGCCAAGCTGCGCGACCAGCACGGCTACACCCTGGCCACCGCCCGTGAAGGGCGCTGCGGCGATGTCTGATCGGCGCTATGCTGGCCACTCTGCCCGGAGGAACGTCCTCATGCGCCTACCACTCCTGATCGCCACGCTCGCCCTCGGCGCCTGTGCCAGTCCGCTGCCGCAGCCCGACCCACAACAAGCCTGGGTCGACCTGCAGATTCGCGCCGGCTACACCCTGATGGCCCATCGCCTGGACAACCAGCGCTGGGACGATGGCCGCTACTTCCAGGTCAGCCCCGGCGCCCATGACCTCGACGTCCGCTTCCAGTTCGAGGTCGCCGGCGGCGGCAGCGATTTCAGCAGCGAGCCGGTCACCATGACCTGTCACCTGCGCTTCAGTTACGCCGATTTTGCCGCCGGCCAGCGTTACCGCATCGAGGCCCGCCCCCTGCAGTACAAAGCCCAGGGCTGGCTGTACGACACCGCTGGCCAGGTGCTGACGCGGGCCAAGGTACAGCGTTGCAACACCTTCGGTTGAGCGGCGCGCCGCGACAGGGTAAAAAGCGCCTCCCTCGGCTACCCTCTCAGCCGTGATCAGCCTGCCAGGAGCCACCCGTGGAAGAAGTCATCGAACAACTGCGCGAACTCAACGAGCCGGTACCGGTGCCGCTGGAGCTGCCGGACGAGGAAACCCTGGTGGAGATCCAGGAGCAGATCCTCATCCACCTGCCCTTTGAACTGCGCGAATTCCTGCTCAAGGTCAGCGACGTGGTCTACGGCCGTCTCGAGCCGGTGACCGCCACGGACCCGCAATCTCACACCTACCTGCCGGAAGTCGCCTCGGTGGCCTGGGACCTGGGCCTGCCCCGCGATCTGGTGCCGCTGTGCCAGGACGGTCGCGACTACTACGCCGTGGATGTGGAAGGCCAGGTGGTGTTGTGGGACGGCGACGAGGGCGAGCTGACCGACGAGAGCTGGGACTCGGTCTGGCACTGGGTACGCGACGTCTGGCTGGGCGAGTAGGCGCACGTCGCGCGCATGGGTACGCCGCAGCCTGGGGCGCTCCCCGGCTGTTTCGCGGCTAAAGCCGCTCCCACAAAAAGAGCAGTGCGTAGGGCGGGGCTTGTTACACGCGGCCACTTCTAGGCCAGCCGATCAGGGCAGGTAGATCCGGAACTCGCCACCGCCCAGCGGCCCGCCATTGCCCAGTTCGATGCGCCCACAGCGCTCGCCGCGGCGATGCAGCTCGGCGATGCGCGCGGCGAAGTACAGGCCCAGGCCGGTACTGCCGCTACTCTGGTTAAGGCCGAGGACATAGTCGCCCTGCTGCTCGATCATCGCCTGCGGGTAGCCAGCACCATCGTCGTTGACGCACAGCAGCAGTTCGCCGCCTTCCTCACGCGCGCTGATCAGCAGGGCGCTGCGGGCGTAGCGGATGGAGTTGGCGATGACGTTGGCCAGCACCGAGCCGATCAGCTCCTGGTCGAAGAAACCCATCAGGTCGAAGCTCTCCACCTCGCCGCGGGCGGCAATGCCACGGCTGTCGAGCACATCCTGGTGGCGCGCCAGCTGGGCGCCGATGAAATCGTCCAGCTCGTGGTGGGCAGGAAACAGCGGCAGCTGATTGACCCCCAGCTTGTACAGGCCGAGCAGCTGCACCAGCATGCCGTTGAGGCGGGCGAACTCGTACTCGATCACCCCGCGCTCGGCGCCACCCTGCAGCTCGGCCGGCAGCTGCGCCAGCCAGCGCGCGTGCGACTGGCCGAGCAGGGCCAGGGAGTTCTTCATGTCGTGCACGGTGGAGGCGATGACGGTGGCGATATCCAGCCCACTCATGCGCCGAACGCTCGCTGGCGCAGCTGCTGGTAGCGCTCGTAGCGCGGGTCGCTGGCGGGAATCATATGCACCGCATCGAGGCAGGCGCGGCACTCGGCACGGGCGTCGTCGGCCATCGGCTCGCCCAGGCGCAGCAGGGCCTGAGCGACATTGAGGGCGATGCTGATGTTCTTCGGCTGCAGGGCCAGGGCCCGGCGAAACAGTTCCAGGGCATCGGCGGCGCGCCCCAGCTGATAGGCACGCACGCCCTGGCGATTGAGCTCCACCGCCTCCTTGGCGCCGCCGAGAATGGCCGGATCGTCGGTCAGCCGGGCCACCCCGCGCAGCACGTTGGCATCGTCGCCGTAGATTTCCACGCAGCTCTTCAGCAGTTGCTGGCTGGCGGCCTGCTGGCCGAGCGCCTGCAGCTGCGCGGCCACGCTCAGCGCGGCTTCGGCGGAAAAGAATTCGCCCAGGCTGTCCAGCTCTGCCGCGGCCTGCCCGGCCAGTTCGGCGGCACGTGCGTTGTCGCCGTTCTTCTGCGCCGTGTTGGCCTGCATCAGGCGGCTGCGCACCCGCACCGCACGATCCTCGGCGTAGTGGCTGTCCAGCTCGGCCAGGGCCTGGTTGATCTCGGCCTGGGCGCGCTTGTCCAGCGGCTCGTCGCCGGACTCGGACAGCAGCGCCTGGCTCAGGCCGAGGTAGCTCTCCGGGGTCTTGAAGCGCGAGTTGCGCCCCTGCTCCACCGCGCTGCGATAGGCCTTGCTGGCGCTCTGAAAGTCCTGGTTGTCCATGGCCAGCTTGCCCAGCTGCGCCTGCCGGCGGATGGCCAGCGGCGACAGGCGTACCGCATCCTCCAGCACGCCCTGCGCGCGCTTGCCCTCGCCCTGGGCAGCCAGCACGGCGGCCAGACCGTCGTACAGCCCCGGCTGCATGGGAAAGGCCTGCAGCGCCTTCTCGTACAGCTGCCGGGCGTGCTCGTGCTCGCCGCGGCGCAGCAGCAGGCCACCGAGCGCCTGGTAGGCCCAGGGAATCGCCCGCTCAGCCAGCACGGCATTGAGCAGGCGTTCCAGCTCTTCGTCACGGCCCAGCTCGCGCAGGGCACCGGCCTTGTAGCGCTGGCACAGCGGCAGCAGGCGCTTGTCCTGCTGCGCCAGGCGCTCGCAGGCATTCAGCACCTCGCCGGGAATGCGCTTGTCCAGCGCCTGCAACACCGGCCTGAGCAGGTTCTTGCGCTCCACCAGCTTGTCCAGGCGCTGGGCCAGGCTGGCGCGGTTGAAGGGTTTGGTCAGGTAGGCATCCGGTTCATGCTCCAGGGCGCTGAGCACCATGGCCTGGCTGCTCTCGGCAGTGACCATGACGAAGATGCACTGATGGCTGATCAGGCGCAGGGTGAGCAACTCCTCCAGCACCTGCTGGCCGTTCTTGCCGGTGCCCAGGTTGTAGTCGTGGAGGATGATGTCGTAGCGCTTCTGCCGGCACAGGGCGATGGCTTCCTCGCCACGGTTGGCGGTGTCCACGTCACGCGCACCCATCTCGCGCAGCATGGCCTTGACCGAGCTGAGGAAGTCGTTGAAGTCGTCGACGACCAGAAAGCGCTGCTGGCTGTAGTCCTGCATCGAATGCCCCGGGTGCGAAAAGTCGTTTCAGTGTATGCCAGGAAAAACCTTCGCACCGGCAGCCCACTACGCCGGCGGACTCAGCACCGGCTGCGCCCGCCGCCCCGGCGCACTTTCCAGCTCCAGCAGGTTGAGCAGGAAACGCGCGAAGTAGAGCAGGTCCTGCTCCATGGCCTGACGCGCGGCCTTGGCATCACCAGCCTCGATGGCGGCAAAGGCTTCCTCGTGGAAGTCGTTGAGCCGTAGCGACAGGTCGGCGCCGGTGAACAGACGATTGAAGAACGGGCCGATCTGCAGCCACAGCGACTCGATGGAGCGCAGCAGCACCGGGTTGCCGCAGGCGCCATACAACTGCAGGTGGAACTGGCTGTTGGCGTCCAGATAGGTCTGCACGTCACGCTGCTCGATGGCCTCGTCCATGCGCGCCACGCAGTCGCGCAACTCGGCCAGGTCGGCGGCTTTCAGGTTGGGCGTGGCCAGCTCCACAGCCAGGCCCTCCAGGCCCAGGCGTACCTGGAAGATGTTCTGGTAGCGCTCGCGGGTCATCGCCGGCACCCGCACCGAGCGTTGCGGCTCGCCTTCCAGCGCACCCTCGGCCACCAGGCGCTGCAGTGCGGCGCGCACCGGCATCGGGCTGGTGCCCCACTCGGCGGCGAGGTCGCGGATCTTCAGCCGCTGGCCAGGCTGGAAACGCCCGGCCAGCAGGCCTTCACGAATACGTTGGTAGAGCTGTTCCTGCAGATTGTCGGCCATCGTCAGTCACCCATGAACCGGTGGTGCAGGGAGTTGAGCGAGGGTCAGCGAGCAATTGCGCATGAAGGATTCCTTTGGCTTAAGAAGGCCGCTCCAGAACGGCGCAGGGGGATTCTAATAGCTCACGGCGTCTTGTTCTCTATCAGGCAATTACCGCCATCCACGACGAGGACCTCGCCGGTGATATAGCTGGCCTCGCGCGAGGCGAGAAAGGCCACTGCCGCAGCCACTTCTTCCGGACGCCCGGCACGGCCTAGCGGCGTGTACTCGGCGGCCTGCTTCTCTTCCTCGGTGGAGGAACCGGTGGCGATCCAGCCCGGCGCCACGCTGTTGACCGTGATGCCCTGCCTGGCCACTTCCAGCGCTAGGCCCATGGACAGGCCGAGCATCCCCGCCTTGGCCGCACTGTAGGCCGCCTCGCCGGGATTGCTGCCGCGCGTGCCGGTGGTGGAGCTGATATTGACTATGCGCCCGTAGCCACGGGCACGCATGCCCGGCAGCACGCCACGGGTGAGCAGGAAGGCCGTGCCCAGGTTGCGCGCGATGGACAGGTTCCAGGTGGCCAGATCCATGTCCGCCAGTTCGGCGAACGGCTCCGGGCTGCCCTGCATGGCCATGCCGGCGTTGTTCACCAGAATGTCGAGCCGTTCCCACTGCGCCTCGGCCCAGGCCACCAGCGCGGCGACCTGGTGCTCATCGGTCAGGTCGGCAGCGTAACCCCGTGCTTCAATACCTGCAGCGCAGAGTTCGGCGACCCGCTGTTCGATGCGCGCACTGCTGGCCGTGACCAGCACGCGGGCACCGGCCTGGCCCAGGCGCCGGGCAATGGCCATGCCGATGCCGCTCTCGCTGCCCGCGCCGCTGATCAGTGCCACCTGTTCGTTGAACTGCATCCGGCTGATCCTTGTGATCACAAAATTGATTTAAATCTAATACCAATCACCCATTAATGCATCTATTGCCATTTTTGTGATCACAAAATAGCATGTGCAGAAATTCGAACGAGGTGTGCAACATGACAGCCAGCGGTATCAGCCCATCCGCCGTGGAAACCTTCTTCGCCCGCGAGCGCGAACTGTTCCTGGCCCGTAATCCGAAGTCCGTGGCGCTCGCCGAGCGCGCGCGTCACTCCCTGTACGGCGGCGTGCCGATGCACTGGATGGCCGACTGGTCGACCCCGGTGCCGCTGTTCGTCGAACGTGCCAAGGGCGCGCGTTTCTACGACGTCGACGGCCACGAGCACATCGACTTCTGCCTGGGCGACACCGGCACCATGTTCGGCCATTCGCCGGACCCGATTGCCAAGGCCATCGCCGAACAGGGCAACAACGGCCTGACCACCATGCTGCCGGGCGAGGACGCCGTGGTCTGCGGCGAACTGCTGGCCGCGCGCTTCGGCCTGCCATTCTGGCAGGTCACCGCCACCGCCACCGACTCCAACCGCTACGTACTGCGCTGGGCGCGCGAGATCACCCAGCGCAAGACCCTGCTGGTGTTCGACGGCTGCTACCACGGCACCGTCGACGACGTAATGGTGCGCTACCGCGACGGCGAAACCGTGCCGCGCTCCGGCCTGGTCGGCCAGGCCTACGACCTGACCCAGTACAGCCGCTCGATCCCGTTCAACGATGTTGAAGCGCTGGAAGCGGCGCTGGCTGAGGGTGATGTCTGCGCCCTGCTGTGCGAGCCGGCGATGACCAACATCGGCATGGTCCTGCCCGAGCCGGGCTTTATGCAGAAGTGCCGGGAACTCACACGTAAATATGGTTCGTTGCTGATCATCGACGAGACCCACACCATCTCTACCGACATCGGCGGCTGCACCAAACTGTGGAACCTCGACCCGGACTTCTTCGTGGTCGGCAAGCCGATCGCCGGCGGCGTGCCCTGCGGCATCTTCGGCTGCAGCGCCGAGATGGCCGAAGCCATGAGCGCCGCGCGCAAACGCGCCAGCGAGAACAGCCATGGCCACGGCCACAGCGGCATGGGCACCACCCTGTCGGCCAACGCCCTGGCCATGCACTGCATGCGCGCCAACCTGGAACAGGTGATGACCCCGGCGGCCTACGCGCACATGCTGCCACTGGCCAAGCGCCTGGCCGATGGATTCCGCAGCCTGATCAGCAAGCACGACCTCAAGTGGTCGGTGACCGAGCTGGGCGCGCGCAGCGAGTTCCAGTTCTGCCCGGTGTCGCCGAAGACCGGTGCCGAAGCCGAGGCCGCCTTCCACGATGAGCTGCAGATGGCCATCCACCTGTACCTGATCAACCGCGGCATCCTGATCACCCCGTTCCACAACATGACCCTGTGCTGCCCGAGCACCACCGAGGCCGATGTGGACAAGCTGATCAGCATGCTCGACCAGGCCATCAGCGAACTGCTGGCCATCCCCGGCGCCCGCCTTTAACTCCCTCTCCCGTTTACGGGAGAGGGCTGGGGAGA